>JAJZVM010000083.1 GCA_021845645.1 Bacillota bacterium | reverse complement strand
GCAGGCCTTGGTCTCGGGGTCCTTCTCGAACTGGTGCAGCACGTCGTTGAACACCTGCCCCACCACGGGGTCGCCGCCCATGCCGATCGCCGTGGACTGGCCAAGGCCCGCATCGGTGAGAGCCGCCGCGATCTCGTAGGAGAGGGTTCCCGAGCGGGCCACGAGGCCCACCGGGCCGGGCGCGTAGATGTGGTTCGGCATGATGCCCATCTTCGCCTTGCCCGGGGAGATGAGACCGTACGTGTTCGGTCCCACCACCTTGGCGCCGCGGAAGCGGGCGTACTCGACGATGAGGATCGAGTCCTGCACCGGGATGTGCTCGGGGATCATCACGACGACCTTGCAGCCGGCGTCGATGGCCTCGAAGGCGGCGTCCTTGGCGAATGCCGCCGGCACAAACACGATCGACGCGTTTGCGCCGCGCTCCAGGACCGCCTCGCGCACCGAGGCGAAGACCGGGATACCCTCGTGGTCCTGGCCGGCCTTGGTCGGCGACGTGCCCGCGACCACGTTGGTGCCGTACTTGACCATCTGGCCCGTGTGGAAACTGCCCTGGTTGCCGGTCATGCCCTGCACGACGACCCGGGTGTCCTGATCGATGATGATCGCCATGCTAGCGCACCTCCCCGGCGAGTTCGACAGCTTTCCTGGCCGCCTCGCTCATCTCTCGGAACGCCTCGATGCCCTCGCGGCGCAAGATCTCGACACCCTGCTGCTCGTTGGTGCCTACGAGGCGTACCACGAGCGGCACCGGAATGCCCTGCGTATTCTTCACCTGGACGATCGCGTTCGCCACATCGTCGCAGCGCGTGATGCCGCCGAAGATGTTGACGAAGATCGCCTTCGGCTGCATCGATACGAGCACGCCCATCGCCTGGGCCGTCGGCTCCACCGAAGCGCCGCCACCGGCGTCGAGGAAGTTCGCGGGCTTGCCGCCGAAGTGCTGCAGCGCATCGAGCGTGGCCATGGCCATGCCGGCACCGTTCGCCATCACGGCGATGTCGCCGTCCAGTTGCACAAAGGCGAGGCCGATCTCCTTCACCTTGAGTTCCAGTTCCGTGCCCTCGGCAACCGAAGGCAGATCCTTGTGGCGGAAGAGGGCCGCGTCGTCGATGTTGAGCCGGGCGTCCGCCGCGATGACCTTCCCGCCCGAGACGACAAGCGGATTGATCTCCACAAGCTCGGCGTCTTCCGTGCGGAAGACCTCGTAGAGCTTCTGCAGGATCACCGCGACCTGCTTCGCGACGTCGCCCTCGAGACCCATCTCGGCGGCGATGTCCCGTGCCAGGTAGCCCTGCATGCCAAAGGCCTCGTCCACGTGGCGGCGGACGATATACTTGTCCTCCACGTCCTCGATCTCGACGCCGCCGTGCGAGGAAGCCATGACGAGTGGCTTCCTCGCGTTGCGGTCGACGGTCACGGAGACGTAGAACTCGCGTTCGACGTCGATCTTGCCTTCGACGTAGACCTGTTCGACAGTGTAGCCCTTGAGGTTCATGCCGAGGATCTCGGAAGCGACCTTGCGCCCCTCCTCGGGATCTTGGGCGAACTTGATACCGCCCGCCTTGCCACGGCCTCCGACCAGCACCTGCGCCTTCACGGCCGCAGGGCAGATCTCCTCGAGCGCCTTGGCGACCTCATCCGGCGTGCGACAGAGCACACCCGGGGGCACAGGGATTCCATGCGCCTTGAGGCGCCCCTTCGCGAGATACTCGTAGAGCTTCATGCCACTGTCCTTTCTACGCTTGGCCTTCCTTCTCGCGGGTCAGCTCGATGCAGTGCTGCTCGACCTCGGCGGGGTCGAGAACGCGCCGCGCGAGCCCTTCCTTGATCGCCTGCTCGGCCACGGCCCGTGCCACCGCCGGCGCGACGCGCCGGTCGAGCGGTGCCGGGATCACGTAGTCCGGCCTGAGTTCCTGGTCGGTGATGAGGCCTGCGATGGCCCGTGCCGCCGCCTGCTTCATGCCTTCCGTGATTTTCCGCGCACGGACGTCCAGGGCGCCGCGGAAGACGCCGGGGAAGCCGAGCACGTTGTTGATCTGGTTCGCGAAGTCGGAGCGGCCCGTGCCGACCACCGCCGCGCCCACCTCGACGGCTTGGACCGGCCAGATCTCCGGAACCGGGTTCGCGAGGGCGAACACGATGCCATCCTTGTTCATCGGACGGAGCATGTCCATCGTGACGGCCCCTGCGGAGGAAAGGCCGACGAAGGCATCCGCTCCGACGAGCGCGTCGGCCAGGCTGCCCTTGACGCCACGCGGGTTCGTCTCCTTGGCCACAACCTCCTTCTCGGGGTTGAGGCCCGGCCGTCCCTGGTAGATGGTGCCCTGACGGTCGCAGAGGATGATGTCCTTGACGCCGAGGTCGCGCAGCATCCGGGAAACCATGATGCCGGACGCACCGGCGCCGTTAAAGACGACGCGCACGTCCTCGATCTTCTTCTGCACGACGCGCAGAGCGTTGAGGAACGCCGCTCCGACCACGATGGCGGTACCATGCTGGTCGTCGTGGAACACGGGGATGTCGAGTTCTTCCTTGAGCCGGCGCTCGAGCTCGAAGCAGCGAGGAGCCGACACGTCCTCGACGTTGACCCCGCCGAAGCCCGGCTCGAGGAGCTTCATGACCTCGACGATCTTGTCGACGTCCTGCGTGTCGACGAGGACCGGGAACGCGTCGACGCCGCCGAACGCCTTGAAGAGGACCGCCTTGCCCTCCATGACAGGAAGGCCGGCGCCGGGACCGATGTCGCCAAGTCCGAGCACCGCGGAGCCGTCCGTCAGGATGGCCACGAGGTTGCCGCGGTTCGTGTAGTCGAAGATGGACTCCGGCTCGATCTGGATCTGCTTGCACGGCTCGGCCACGCCTGGCGTGTACGCGAGCGACAGGTCCTGCTGGTCACGCAGCGGCACACGGCTCGTGACCTCGATCTTGCCATGGTGGACGCGGTGATACTCGAGGGCCTCTTCACGCAGCCTCATTTGCTAAAACCCCAGTACCGAAAGCGGCTCGCGCACTGCCTGCACGGAGTTGCGGAACGCCTCTGCCTCTTCCGGCGTGAATTCGATCTCGTAGATCTTCTCGACGCCGCCGCGCCCGATCATGGCGGGCACGCCGACGTAGACGTCCTTCTCGCCGTACTGGCCATCCAGGTGGGCGATGACGGGGAGAATGCGCTTCTGGTCGCCAAGCACGGCCTCGACCATCTCCGCGGAGGATGCACCCGGCGCGAAGTAGGCGCTGCCGCTCTTGAGCAGGTTGACGATCTCGCCGCCACCGGTGCGCGTACGCTTGACAATGGCGTCGAGGCGGTCCTTCGGAATCAGGCTTTCGACCGGGATGCCGCCGACGGACGAGTAGCGGGTGAGCGGTAGCATCTGGTCGCCGTGGCCGCCCATGACGAACGCCACGACGTCCTTCGGCGATACGCCGAGCTCCATCGCCAGGAACGCGCGGAAGCGGGCGGAGTCGAGCACGCCGGCCATGCCCATGACGCGCTGGGCCGGCAGGCCGGACGCCTTCCAGGTGACGTAGGTCATCACGTCGACCGGGTTCGTCACGACGATGAAGACGGCGTCGGGCGATGCCGCGACCGCCTTCTTGACCACCTGCGTCACGACTTCGTTGTTCATGTTCAGGAGATCGTCGCGGCTCATACCGGGCTTGCGGGCGAAGCCCGCGGTCACGACCACCACGGACGATCCGGCAGTTGCAGCGTAGTCCTGTTCGCCGACGACCTTGACCGAAGCGCCGGTGATCGGCGAAGCCTCGTAGAGGTCGAGCGCCTTGCCCTGGGGGATGCCCTCGACCACATCGACCAGCACGACATCACAGATGTTGCGGGCCATGAGCCAGTGGGCCGTTGTCGCGCCGACGTTGCCGGCGCCGATGATCGTGACCTTGTCGCGCATGCTTCAGCCCTCCATCCGGCGGATGATCTCGGCACCGAATTCGGACGACTTGAGTCCTTCGGAACGATCGGCGGTGAGGTCGTAGGTTACCTTGCCCGCCTTGATCGTCTCTTCCATACCCTTGACCACCAGGGCGGCGGCCTCGTTCCATCCCAGGTACTCAAGCATCATGACGCCCGACAGGATGACCGAGCCAGGGTTGACCTTGTCTTGACCGGCGTACTTGGGCGCCGTGCCGTGGGTCGCCTCGAACACGGCGTAGCCGTCCGACATGTTGGCGCCAGGGGCGATGCCGATGCCGCCGACCTGCGCGGCCAGAGCGTCGGAGAGGTAGTCGCCGTTGAGATTCGGGGTCGCGATCACGTCGTAGAGCTGCGGCCTGAGGAGGATCTGCTGGAACATGTTGTCCGCGATCACATCCTGGATCAGGATCTTGCCTTCCGGCTGCTTGCCGCCAGCCTCCTGCATCTCCTGCCAGGTGATGATCTTGTCGCGGAACTCCTCTTTGGCCACCTCGTAGCCCCACTCGCGGAAGGCGCCCTCGGTGTACTTCATGATGTTGCCCTTGTGCACCAGGGTAACGCTCTTGCGGCCCTGATCGATCGCGTACTGGATCGCCTTGCGCACGAGGCGCTTGGAGCCGAAGGGCGAGATCGGCTTGATGCCGATGCCGGAGTTCTCCCGCACCGGACGCCCGAGCTCCTTGAGGAGTTCCGCGAGGCGGGTGTTCTCCTCGGTGCCGGCGGGCCACTCGATGCCGGAATAGACGTCCTCGGTGTTCTCGCGGAAGATCACCATGTTGGTGCGTTCCGGGTGCTTGAGCGGCGAGGGGACGCCCTCGAAGTAGCGGACGGGACGGACGCACGCGTAGAGGTCGAGTTCGCGCCGCAGCATCACGTTGAGCGAACGGATCCCGCCTCCGACCGGCGTCGTCAGGGGGCCCTTGATACCCACGCGGTACTCGCGGAACGCGTCCAAGGTCTCATCGGGCATCCAGGAGCCGAACTTCTCGAATGCGGCCTCGCCCGCGTAGACCTGCAGCCACGCGATCTTGCGCTTACCGTCGTAGGCGCGGCGCACCGCGGCGTCCAGCACGGCCTGCGAAGGCGGCCAGATGTCGACGCCCGTGCCGTCGCCCTCGATGTAGGGCAGAACGGGGTTGTCAGGTACCTCGAGACGTCCATCGATGAAGCGGATCTTCTCACCTTCGGCGTTCTTCAATGTACGGCTACCCTCCTGTTTCCAAAGAACGCCCCCGGCGGGGCGGGGACCCCACCGGGGAGCGACGGGGCTCTAGCGGTCAGCGATCGGTATGTACTCCCGGCGCTCGGGTCCAGTGTACTCTGCGCGCGGGCGGATGAGGCGGTTGTTGCGGTACTGTTCAAGAACATGGGCCGTCCAGCCGGAAATGCGGCTCAAAGCAAAGATTGGAGTGAATAGCGGAATCGGCAGGCCCATCATGTAGTAGGTCGAGGCCGAGAAGAAGTCGACGTTCGGGTAGAGGCCCTTCTCCTGCAGCACGACCCGCTCGACGATGCGGGACATCTCGTACCAGCGGGTGTCGCCGGCCTTCTTGCCGACTTCCTCGCTGAACTGGCGCAGGTGCGTGGCGCGCGGGTCCTCCGTGCGGTACACGCGGTGGCCGAAGCCCATGATCTTCTTCTTCTGCGCCAAGGCGTCCTTGATCCAGCTCTCGGCGTTCGCGACTTCCCCGATCTCGAGCAGCATCCGCATGACCTGCTCGTTGGCGCCGCCGTGCAGCGGTCCCTTGAGGGTGCCGACCGCGGAGGTGACCGCCGAGTAGATGTCGCTCAAGGTGCCTGCCGTGACGCGAGCGGAGAACGTCGACGCGTTCAGCTCGTGGTCGGCGTGCATAATCAGGCAGAGGTCGAAGAGGTGCGCGTTGCGCTCGTCCGCTTCGTTTCCCGTGAGCATATAGAGGAAGTTCTGCGCGACGTTGAGGCCCTGCCGCGGCGCGATCGGCTTCTCGCCCTGCATGATCCGGCCGATGGCCGCGACCAGGGTCGGGAAGCGGGCCACAAGCCGCTCGGCCTTGCGCACCGATGCGTCGTAGCTCTGGTCGTGGTCGTCGGGGTCGTAGACCGACATCGCCGAAACGGCGGTGCGCAGCATCTCCATGGGCTCGGCGCCCTTCGGCATGGCCTCGAGCATGCTGATCACGGGCTCGGGCACGGCCGCCTGGCTCGTCAACGTCTGCTCGAGGGTCTCGAGTTCCGCCTTGCTCGGCAGCCGGTTGTGCCAGAGCAGGTACACCGTCTCCTCGAAGCTGCCGTGCTTTACGAGGTCGTGGATATCATAGCCGGAGTATACGAGCCGGCCTTCCTTCCCATCGATGAAACAAATATCGGAAGTCCCGGCCACCACATCTTCGAGGCCTGCCTTGAAGCCAGTCTCTGCCATGTTCCGACCATCCCTTCCCAAAGAAAACGCGGTCGCAGCCGATTGGTCCCGCTCCGCCGTTCATTGTACCACCGGGAGGGGAGAAAGAAAGACGAAGTACCCGGCACCGGGTGCCATTAGGCCCAACTGGCCCTCGGCTGGCGCCCGATCGGACCGCCGGGTCAGGCGAGGTCAGGGCAGGTCGGCACCTTGGTACGCCGGCACCGTCAGCGTCTGCGATGTCCTGATCTTGATGCCGATGCCAACGGCTTGTAGCGTGTCGACGACACCGCCGCGCAACAGCAGGGCCTGGCGCAGGGTCGTCGGATTGCCGAGCGCCAAGATGGTGAAAGGCGGCGCCGACGGAGTGTTGTTGATCGAGAAGATCGTTCCCGCCTCGCGCACCTCGGTCGTCGCCACGACCCGCTGGCCGTTGATCGAAAGCGCGTAGGCCCCGGCCGCCCTGAGTTCGTTCAGGATGCTCAGCACATCGGTGTCGTGGATGGCGAAGATGCCCTGGGTGCCGGGTCCGCCCGGCGGCTCGGACATCGTCACCTCGACGCCCTTGCCGGATACGGGGGTCAGCCCCGCCTCCGCCCTCGCCTGGTCGAGTTGTTGCACCAAGTCCTTATAGCGCACGGCCCCCTGGTCCTGACGGAGGATCTGCGCCTTGAGCGTCGCAAGCTCGCTGGACAGCTGGTGGTTCTGCTGTTCGGCCCGCAGCAGCAGCACGGCCATGTCACCGACGTTCTCCGGTCCCACGGCCTGCACGCCGCGGTCGACGCGGAACTGGACGCCGAGCAGAATGCCGAGAAGGAGCAGCATTCCGAGCATGCCCCACATCTGCCGGCCCTTCATGCCTTCAGGACTCCCCTTCTGCGTCCTCGTCTTCCCGCATGGCGTCCAGTTGCTGCTGGAGGCTCCGCGTCCGTCGCCAGACGTTGGTCACGAACAGAAAGATCAGGATGAACACCGCCGAATAAGCAAAGAAGACGAACTCGAGAAACTGCTTCTCCACCGCCACCCGAAAGTCCCCCCGTTCAGTAGCCGAGGCGTCCGAGACGCCGGGCCCTGCGCTTTTGCAGTTCCTGGTGCACCTTCTCCTGGAAGGCGCGCAGGTAGATGAGATCGAGAGCGAGCACTAGGGTCGCGAAGAAGAACACGATCACGGCGATGAACATCTGAGGCGTGATGTTCATGCCGGATTCCGTGAAGACGACCGGATGGATGCTCCGCCACCAGCGGACGCTCAGGTAGACGATCGGCACGTCCACGAAGATGATCAGCGCATAGACAGCGCTGTAGACGCGGCGCTTCGTATCGTCGTCCATGGCCTGGCGCAGCAGGAGATAGCCGATGTACAGGAACCACATGATCGCCGTGGTCGTCAGCCGCGGGTCCCAGGTCCAGTAGGCGCCCCAGGCGACACGCGCCCAGAGCATGCCCGACGCCAGCGTGGCGGTCGTCATGAGAATGCCCGCCTCAGCCGAGGCCTGGGCGAAGCGGTCGGTCTCCTCCCTGCCCTTGCGGCGCACGAGCACCAGCAGAGACAGGACGAAGTTGGCCGTCATCGCCAGGAGGGCCGTCCAGGCCATGCCGAGATGGATGTAGAAGATGCGGTAGGAAACCCCCAGGGCGCGGACATCGGGAACCCAGATCAGCGCCAGGTACAGCCCCACCACCCACAGCGGCAGTGCGAGCCAGCGCAGGTATCGCAAGTCCTACACCTCCGTCAGATACTCGAAGAGCAGCAGCGGCACCAGGATGAAGATGCCGTCGAACACCGCCATCAGCCAGAGCCAGCTGCCGAGCTGCGCCGGGCTCTTGCCGTAGAGCGCCGACGTTGCGGTCACCGCGCCGAGCAGCAGGGGCGACGTGAAGGGCAACAGGAGGGCCGGCAGAAGCAGCTCCCGCAGGCGGGTCTGCGCCGTGAGAGCGCCCATCGCGCTGCCCGCGGCCGCGAAGCCGACCACCCCGAGGACGAGGGTCCAGAGAAAGAGCCAGGTCGCCCGGGGCAGCGGGGCACCCAGCAGCAGGGCGAAGGCCGGGGTGAGCACGGCCGTCAGCACAAGCGTCAGAAGGATGTTGAGGGCAAGCTTCGCGAGGAAGATGGCACCGCGGTCGATGGGGGCCATCAGGAGCTGCTGCCCGGCCTCCGCCTCCACGCCGAAGGCCCGCCCGACCGCCAGGAAACTCGAAAAGAAGATGCCAAGCCAGAGCAGCCCGGGAAACATCGGGCGCAGCGCCTGCTGGCCGCCGTCGAAGGCGAAGCCGTAGAGCATCGCGATGATCAGGCCGAACACGGCGGCCGGCAACAGAAGCTCCCGTCCGCGCAGTTCAAGGCTGAGGTCCTTCCAGAACAGCCAGACGGCCGCCTTCAGCAAAGTTCTCCGCCTCCGAGCGCTTCTGAGAGGACCTGCTCGAACGTGGCGCGCGTCGCCCCGGCTGCCGGGGCCAGATACGCGATCCTTCCCCGGCTGAGCACCATGACGTCGGTGGCCAGACCGAGCGCCCGCTCCGTCTCGTGGGTGGCCAGCAAGGCCGCTCCGCCCGCGCCGCAATGCTCCGCCACAAGGCGGTCCAGGAGATCCTGGCCGCGGCGGTCGAGACTCTGATGCGGCTCATCGAGCAGCAGCAGCTCCGGCCGATGCATCAGTGTCCTGGCGAGCCCGAGCCGCTGGCGCATACCGGCGGAGTAGCTGCGGACAAGCGTATGCCGGAACGGTGCGAGCCCCACTCTGCGCAGCTCCCCGAGCGCGCGCTCCTTGGCGTCCGTCAGCCCGTAGAGGCGCGCGTACAGCAGCAGGTTCTCGTACCCTGTGAGGCCCAGGAATACACCGGGTTCGTGCCCAAGGTAGCCCAGGCGCCGCCGCAGAGCAAGGTCGTCCACCGCCGCCTCTCCTCCAAACAGCCTAAGGCTGCCCTCGGTCGGCACGCGTTGCAGGGCGACGAGGCTCAGAAGCGATGTCTTGCCGGCGCCGTTGGCACCGAAGAGCGCGAGGCAATGTCCCGGCATTAAAGCAAAAGACACCCCGCGCAGTACCCGCCGGTCGCCGAGCTGCAGTCGGAGGTCTCGGGCTTCAAGCATGGGTGCGCCAGCGCAGTCGCCGCAGGACGAGATACGCCACCAGCGCGACCGGAACCAGCCAGAGCCAGGGCAGCACCCGCTGCCAAGGGTTCTCGGTCGGCTGCTGGTACTGAAGGTTCAGGGTGAGGTCGTTGCCAACGTTCTTGGCGCTGTAGACGGCGTAGTCGTTGCCGTCCCAGACAGTCGACGGCGCCGGGGAAAACTTCTGGTTGAGGATCACGGGCAGGTTGAGTCCCTTGCCGACCAGGATCCAGAGCACGCCCACACGGCTCGGGAAGGGCCAGCGCACGGTAAGGCCGCTTTTTGGCATGTGCACGAGGAACTTGACCTGCGCCGACCCGACGCCAGCGGGCACCGTGAAGCGGCTTTGCACCAGCGCCGCAAGGCCGGCCGGCACGCTCACGTCATACGCGCCTGGCCAGACCGAAAATTGGCCGTGGCCCGGCTGCGAGACCGTTTCGGTGACCGAGATGGCGGCATTGCCGGCGCGGTCCAGTACGGCCATGGCAAACGGCTCCGACGGAGTCGTCGCCGCGGAGGCCGGAAGCGCGGCCGACAGCGCGATCCCAAGACCGGCCGCCGCCAGTCCTAGCCTAACCCTGCTTGGCATGCTTGCCGCCCGCCTGCACGGGCGTTGCGGGCTGGTAATGCGACGGGCACTTCATCAGCAGGTTCTGCGCGAGGAAGGTGCCGTCGGACTGAAGGCGGCCGTCCGCGATCGCCTGCACGTCGGGCGAGCCGAAGGTATCGGGCTCGACCCCCCGGTACACGACCCGTACAGTCTGGCCGCCGCCTTTCATAAGGAAGCTGAGGTAGTTGCGTTGCGGGTCGTAGACCACCGTCTTGCCTATGACCGTTCCCGCCACGCGCACCTCGGACGCCCCCAAAACGGCACGCTGGGCCGTCAGCTGTGACACCGTGAGGTAATACTCCGTAAAGTGTCGGAGTCCATTGACCATGAGGAAGGCCAACGCTGCGACGACGACTCCGGCCGCGATCCAAAGGCGCGTCTTGCGCCGCATCGACTCCTCCCCCTTCTTCGCGTGCGTCCTAGGATTCCCAAGGGCCTGCGCCGCATGCGGCGCAGGCCCGATCACTCACGGCAGGAACTTGCGCAGGACCCCCATGAGCTCCGTCATGGCCTCATCCGGATGGCCTTCGCGCACCGCGTCGACGATGCAGCCGCGCGTATGGTCCTCGAGCAGCATCAGACCAACCCGGTCCAGCGCGGCTCGCACGGCCGCGATCTGCGTCAGCACTTCAGGGCAGTAGCGGTCTTCGTCGATCATGCGGCGGATGCCGCGCACCTGGCCCTCGATCCGGTTCAGGCGCTGCTGGAGATCCAGTTTGTCGCGACGTTCGACACCGCTGTGGACGTGCCCCTCATGGCAGGAGTGCTCTTCAGGTTCGTCCGGCGCAGGGTGCATCAGTTGTCAGGAGCCCCTTCCGCAATCCAGTTGGCGATCGTCTGGATTGTCGACTTCGACAGGTACGGTCCGCCGAGCGGCATCCGCGGCTGGGCCACGCCCTCGATCTTCTGCCACAGCAATGCCTGCTTGTAGTTCGTCGGCGTCGCCACCTTCATGCTTGCAATGCTGGCGTACGACGTCAAGTCCAAACCACCGGATTTCGTGGTCGGTCCATGGCAGACGGCGCAATGCTGCTGGAAGATCGGCTCGATGTCGGCGCTGAACGTCGGCTTGGCGACCACGGTCGTGGCGGTCGTACCGCCGCCGGAGGTGCTGACGCCCTGCTGTTCGGCGCCAAGGTAGGTCAGGGCAAGTACCGCCACGACGATCACGCTGGCGGCGCTCATCGCGAAGGGGCGGCGGCGTGGCTCGCGCCGGGGGTTCTTGTCGAAGAACGGCAACCCGACCAGTACGATCACCGCGACGAGCGGCAGACCGATGATCCCGAGCGGGTCAAGCGCGGGCGGAATGTATTTGAGCAGCTGGTAGATCGAGTAGAAGAACCAGAGCGGTACAGGCGTGTAGTGCGCCTTGTTGAGCGGATCGGCGGGCGCCAGGAGCGGCGCGTGGAACGAGAGCGCCAGGAAGAGGAGGATCGCCGCGACGACGACGACCAGCATCGTCATCTGGAACACCGTGTAGGGGTAGAAGGTGACGAGACCCTTGGTGCCCTTCGGCTTGGCCTCGGCCTCTTCCACGATGAGCATCTGGTTCTTCAGCACCATCGCGAAGTGGATGCCAAAGAAAATGAGCAGCAGCGCCGGCAGCACCAGCATGTGCACCGCGTAGAAGCGCGTCAGCGTCAGCCCGGAAATGTAGGCGCCGCCGCGGGCCAGATAGGCGATGTAGATGCCGAGGAACGGTGTGTAGAAGGGCATCCACGTGCCGACCATCGTAGCCCAGTAGGACTGCTGGTCCCAGGGGAGCAGGTAGCCCGTGAACGCGAAGAGGATCGTGATGAAGAGCAGGACCACGCCGGTGATCCAGGTGATCTCGCGTGGCTTCTTGTACGCGCCGACGTAGAACCCGCGCAGCATGTGCGCCGCCACCAGAACGACCATGGCGTTCGCGCCCCAGTAGTGCAGGTCGCGGATGACCCAGCCGAGCGGCACCTTCGTCATGATGTACTGGATGCTCTGGTAGGCCGTCTTCGACGACGCCTGGTAGAACATGGCCAGGAGCGTGCCGGTGACCGCCTGGTTGATGAATACGAAGAGCGTGGCGAGCCCGAGGAAGTCGAGCGGGTTCACCGAGCGGGGAACGCGGTGGTAAAGCAGTTCGTTGAGCTGCGGCTTGATGCCCACGCGCTCGTCGAGCCAGTCCAGAACCGTCTGCCGGGGCTTCTTCTCCGCACTCACGAGATCTGACCTCCAAGCATCACGCGACCGTTCTGGACCGCGATCTCATGATGGAAAAGGCCGCGCGGGGCGGGCCCGGCGATGTGCTCGCCAAGCTTGTTGTACTGTGAGCCGTGGCACGGGCACATGAACTTCTCGAGGGACTGGAACCACTGGACGGGGCACTGCAGATGCGTGCAGTGGAAGTCGAGGGCGATGAACTTGCCGCCACCCTGATTCATCACATAGACGCCATCGTCATAGCCGTCGCCGGTGTATGAGGTCAAAACATAGTTCCCGACCGGAAAATTGCTGACGGGCCCAATGTCCTGCAGCTTGGCAGAACCGCTGGAGGACGGATACAGCAGGCGCAGGGCTGCGCCTAGGTAGCCGATCCCCACGAGCCCCCCCACCGTGACCGCGCCCCAACCGAGGAAGCGCCGGCGGCTCAACTCCTTGCGATCGGAGGCGCGTTCGACGCAATCTTGGCAGAGATCTGTGTCGTTGCCTGTCTCGTGCCCGCAGATCCGGCATCGCATGCCTCGGTTCCCCCCAATAGTGATCCATGAGGACTAGGCCAAAATACGCAACCAATTCTATCTGGTGGCCTAGTACGCGTCAAACCGTCGGACACGAGTTGGTCCGGATGGTCCGGCCGGCGTAGTCCATCCGTCCCTGCCCAGAGTCCCCCGAGGTCCAAGGTTAGCATGCATTTTACAGCAGTCTGCCCAACCAAGGTTGGTCGCATGAACCAGAACGACAGGGGCCGGGCTTGCGCCCGGCCCCTGTCTCCGCCGTCGTTCTACCAGGCGGACTGGTCCACCGCCTTCGCAACCTCCAGGAACACCTGCGCTGCCTCGGCGTCTGGCTGGCTCCACACGATGGGCTCACCCATATCCCCGCCGCTCGGCAGGGCCGGGTCGATCGGCACCTGGCCGAGGAGTGGCACGTGCAGCTCCCGCGCAAGCCGCTGCCCCCCGCCCTTGCCGAAGATCTCGTGCGCCTGCCCGCAATCCGGGCAACGGAAGTACGCCATGTTCTCGACGACGCCGATGACGTCCTGGCCGACCTTGCCCGCCATCTGGGCTACGCGCCCGGCGACTCGGGCAGCCGCCTCCTGCGGCGTCGTCACCAGAAGCACCTTGGCCCGCGGCAGCTCCTGTGAGAGCGAGATGGCGACGTCGCCCGTGCCCGGCGGAGCGTCGATGACGAGGTAGTCGAGGTCGCCCCACGCCACCTCGTTCAGGAACTGGTCCACGAGCTTGTGCAGCATCGGTCCCCGCCACATCACGGGGGTGTTCTCGTCGACCAGCATGCCCATCGAGATCACGCGCACGTCATGCACGTCGATGGGTACGATCACGCCATCGCCGAGCACGACGGGTTGCTGCCGCGCCGCGAGCATGCGTGAGACCGAGAAACCGTAGACGTCCGCGTCGAGGACCCCGACCGCCTTGCCCATGCTCTGCAGAGCGGCGGCCACGTTCACCGTCACGGTCGACTTGCCGACACCGCCCTTGCCCGAACCGCAGATCAGCACGCGGACGCTGGAATCCTTCTTGGTAATGGTCGAGACGTGGCGCGGTCGAAGACGGTTCGCGAGGTCCTCGCGCTCCTGCGGCGTCATCACGTCGAGCTGCACCGCCACCTGTCCAACGCCGGGAATGGCCTTCACCGCGCGCTGCACGTCGTCCTCGATGCGCGTGCTCAGGGGACACCCGGCGACCGTCAGCTTGATGACGCAGCGAACGTTGGTGCCCTCGACCTCGACCGTACTGACCATCCCGAGTTCCGTGATCGGCTTGTGGATCTCCGGATCCATCACCGTTGCAAGCCGCTCCATGACCTGATCTCTCGTGATCACTCAAGCCCACGCTCCTTGCTCTCGAGCTCCATCAGCGGTCCGGTGCCGTTGCCATTGCCCCCTGGCAGCAAGGTGCCGCCAGAGAGGACGATCTTCATGGCTTCCTCCACAGAGTAGTCCACCTGCTCGACGTCCTCGGGGGCATAGATCACCAGAAGGCCCCCGGTCGGCGGGGAAAACGGCACGAACACGGCAACCTTGCCGTCCTCGGTAGGGTTGCGCGTGACGAATCCGAACGACCGGCCCGCGCCACCGCCGTACGGGACGAGCACAACGCTCTGGAACGTCCCGCTGTTGTGGTCGGAGAAGGTGTTGACGAGCTGCTTCACCGCGTCGTAGACGGTGCGCAGCACCGGCACCCTCGCGAAGATCCACTCATAGAGGGAGACGAACTGCTGGCCGAGGAAGTTCGACACGAGCAGCCCGAAGAGCGTGATCAGGACGAGCGTGACCAGAAGGCCGAACCCTGGGATCTTGACGCCCAGCATGCGACCCAGGGCGTCGAACATGGTGAAGATTCTGTACCCTATATATAGGGTGACGGCAAGCGGCAGCAGCGCCACGAGGCCAGTCAGGAAGTATTGCCGTAGCAGCCGCCACGCCGAATGACGCACGGGCTCCTTCATCCCCTCAGGGTTCCTCCCTACAGCACGCAGACAAGAAGGTGCGGGCAGCACATGCCGCCCGCGTTCCACGATGAAAATTGGCGGGAGCAGGTGGGAATCGAACCCACCGCGGACCGTAAAGCCCGCCGGCTGGATTTGAAGTCCAGGGGCTGCACCAGCAGGCCGTCTGTTCCCGCGAGCATTATACCATGGGTGGGTGTCTGCGGGCGGCAAGTTGGGACACCAGGATCGACACCTCGTAAAGCACCAGCATCGGCACGACCATGACCATCATCGAGAAGGCGTCCGGTGGCGTCACCGCCGCAGCGACGACGAAGATGACGAGAATCGCGATCCGCCGCTGCTTGCGCAGGAAGGCCGGGGTGAGGATACCCACGCGGGTCAGGCCGTAGACCACGACGGGCAGTTCGAAGATGAGTCCGAACGGCAGCGTCAGATTGACGATGAAGCCGATGTACTTGCCGAGGCTGATGAACGCCTGGAACGGCGCCGTCGCGAACTGGAGGACGAAGTGCAGCACCACGGGGAGAAACACGAAGTACCCGAAGGCCAACCCGAGCACGAAGAGCAGAAGCACGATCGGCGCATACACGATCACGAGGTGGCGCTCCGAGGGTTCGAGCGCCGGCCGGACGAATGCGGCGATCTCATAGATGAGAATCGGTGACGTCACCACAAAGGCCGCCACCAGGGCCAGTTCGATAAACGTGTAGAGACCCTCGGTGGGGCTCAGGACGATCAGGCTGTGCACCGCCCCGTGCGTGGGCAGGAGAAGGAAGCGCACGATCAGCCGCGCTTTGATGAATGCGTAAACACCCACCGGGATGAGAAAGAGCAGGTAGACGATCAGCCGGTTGCGCAGCTCGCGCAGATGCTCGCCGAGCGGCATGGGACGATCGTTCAACGGCTTGACCTCCAAGCGCGCAGGCAGCTCACGGCAGAATGACGAGCGCCATCACCGGGCTGCCGGCAGGCAGCACGGAAACGCCTTCCGGCTGGACGACGTAGCCGTTCGTCTGCGCCATGGCCCGCACGCCACCGGACGATTGGTAGGCGTGGATGCGGGCTTCGATCGTGCCGCCCACGAGGGCAAGGCTTGCACGCAGGAGTCTCGGGGCGTCGGGGGCCTTGCCACGGAACTCTTCCATCATTTGCGCCTCGGCGCGCTGGATGCTGGGCCTTGTCCCAAGCAGGTGGCCAATCGCCGCGCGGCCGAAGAGGTCGAACCCGACCTGCGCCGAGAGAGGGTTCCCGCTGAGCCCGAGCCACGGATGACCGTGGAGCCTCAGCCCCATGGTGGGTGCCCCTGGTCGCATGCGGGCCCAGTGGAAGCAGACCGAGGCCCCGAGCATGCGACCGACCTCGCCGATCCGGTCCGCCGGCCCGACCGACACCCCGCCCGAGGTGATGAGCATGTCGTAGTCATCGCCGCGGCACGCATCGGCGATCGCCTCGGCCGAGTCTTCGACCGGTCCGCGCAGCTCGACGATGGCGCCAAGCGCTCTCAGGTGAGCTCCAATCTGCAGGCTGTTGGAGTCGTAGGTCCCACCCGGGGGCAGTGGCTCGCCAAGCCGGTAGATTTCGTCTCCGGTCGAGACGAAGCGCACCCGCAAACGGCGCCGCACTTGGACGCTCTGCTGCGCCAAGGTCGCGAGAAGACCGAGGCTTTCGGGCCGGACGCGAAGACCACCGCTCAGGAGCTCCTGCCCGGGCACCATGTCCTCTCCTGCCTGGCGGACATTGGCGCCAGGCCTGACCGGCCGGGACAGGAGCACGAAGCCATCCTCTACCCGGCACACCTCCTGGAACTCCGAGGCGTCCGCGCCTTCCGGCACCACGCCGCCCGTGGTGATGCGCACCGCTTCGCCCGGCGCCAAGACGTCGCCGGACGGATGCCCTGCGAGAGCCGATCCCACAATCCGCAGCCGGACCGGCCTGTCTGGCGCCGCGGACTCCGTATCGCCCGCCCGCACGGCCCAGCCGTCGACGGCCGACCGCGGCGTGTCCGGCACCAGGCGTCCTGCCAGCACAGGTTCGGCCAATACGCGGCCAAGTGCTTCAGACAACGCCACTTCTTCCGGTGCAACCGGTTCGAGCCCCGCCGTAAAGCGATCCATGGCTTCCTCTATCGTGAACCCTCGCGGAGAGGACACGGACATACCTTCCTCGTCCCAGTTTCGTCCCCCATCATACCGATCACAAAGGGGCGCCAGCAAACAACCGAGCCCCCGCAATGCGGGGGCTCGGCCAGACCTCTCGAGGTCTAGAAGTCCATGTCGCCGCCGCCCGGGTAGCCGGGGGCGCCAGCGGCCGCCTTCTTCTTCTCGGGGATCTCCACGATCAGGGCCTCGGTCGTCAGGACCATCGAGGCCACCGACGCCGCGTTCTGCAGCGCCGAACGGGTGACCTTGACCGGGTCCACGATGCCG
>JAJZVM010000082.1 GCA_021845645.1 Bacillota bacterium | reverse complement strand
GGCGGCTCGCCCACGGCCGCGATCGCCTCCTGGAGTTGCGGCCAGGGCAGCGCGAGGTCGAAAAGGCCCGCGGGGTCTCTGAGGTCCGCCCGGACCGCCGCAAGTGCAGCTTCCGCCTGGGGCGCGGGCTCGAAGCCCTGCGGCGGGATCTCGGACTGCAGGTACAGCCGGTAGGCATCGCCTTCGGGCATGGCGAACAGGCCGCGCAAACCCTTGGCGCCGCCATAGTCGAACAGGCCCGCCCTGCGGCTCCACCACGCAGTCTCGCGCCGCAGCGCAAGCCGGACGGTCAGCTCGAGCGGCACGCCCAGGCGTCCGTCGCCGCCGATGAGCAGGCGGAAGAGGTCGTAGCCCGCGACGTTCTTCACGACGTCGCGACCGAAGCGCACGTGCTCGCCGTAGCCTGTCACGTAGCTGACCGCCAGGAGATGGCGTCGCAGGGTGCCCTGGGATATCTCCTCGGGTCCGTAGTCGTTCGTGGCCAGCAGTTCGGCGAACGTCTGCGCGCAAAGCGGCTGCACCGCGAACGAGAAGCTCGTCCCCGCGAGCGCCTCCGCGAGCGCCTCTACCGTCGCTCCGGCACCTACGCGCGCCGTCATGTTCGGCAGCGAGACAGCGATCGTGCGCAGGCCGGAGAGATCGGGGCTGAGGCGCGTGCGGTCCCGCCTTGCCACGGCCACGGCCCGCAACAGATCGTCCGCCCCCCGCACGGGGCCCTCGCCGGTGCCCTCCTCCGGCTCGGGCGGTGGGACGCGCAGAGCCTCGGGCACGGCCTTGCCGGGGTTGAGCAGGCCGTCCGGATCGAGCGCCCTGCGCACCGCCCAGGTCAGGCCGAGTTCGGCCGGCCCGAACATGATCTCGAGCTGATCCAGCTTCTCGGTGCCGATGCCGTGTTCCCCAGTGATCGACCCGCCAAGGCGCACGCAGGCTTCGAGCACCTCGCGGTTCGCCTGGTGCACCCGCCGGCTCTCCTCGGCGTCGTCGGGATCGTAGGCGAAGTCGGGGTGCAGGTTGCCGTCGCCGGCATGGCCCACCGTCACGGCGCGCAGGCCGTAGCGCGCGCTGATCTCGTCCACCGCCGCAAGCATCTCCGTCAGCCTGTCGCGCGGCACCGTGACATCCTGCGTCAGCACCCGGCGGCCGTAGCGCGCGACCGCCGCGTAGGCGCCGCGTCGCCCGAGCCAGAGCGCGTCGCGCTCCTCCTGCCGGCGCGCGGTCTCGCATGAGAGCGCCTGGTGCTCCGCGGCCATGGCCTGCGCCCGAACGACCTCCGCCTCCACGTCGGCCTCCCGGCCGTCGAACTCGAGCAGCAGCACAGCCCCGGAGCCTGCCGGGTAACGGGCGACGCCCCACGCCTCGACCGCCGCAATCGTGGCCCGGTCGATGAACTCCAGTGTCGCGGGCACGAGGCCGGAAGCGATGATGGCCGAGACACAGGCGGAGGCCTGGGCGATCTCGACGAAACTCAAGAGCATGGTCACGACCGCCTCCGGCCGTTCCTCGAGCGCGAGCTCGACCGAACTCACGACGCCAAGCGTCCCCTCGGCGCCCGTGACGAGCGCCACGAGGTCCGGACCCGCCTGCCATGGCCCTGCAGCCAGTCTGCCCTGCCGCCCCTGGGCGTCGGCCAGTTCGATCGACGCGACCCGCTGGCCGGTCACGCCATACTTCACGGCGTGCGGACCGCCGGCATTCTCGGCGACGTTGCCGCCGATCGTCGAGACGCGGTAGCTCGCGGGGTCGGGTGGGTAGAAGAGGCCAAAGGGCTCGAGCAGGGCGTCGAGGCTGCCGTTGACGACACCCGCCCCGGCATGGATCCTGCGATGCAGGACGTCCGGTCCTGCGATCTCCTGCATGCGCTCGAGCGACACGACGACAGCGCCGTCCGGCGGCACCGAGCCACCGCTCAGGCCGGTTCCCGCGCCGCGGGCGACCAGCCGGCCGCCGTGCCTTTGCACCAGCCCGACAAGTTCGGGGATCTCGAGAGGGCTCTCGACCTGGACCACGGCCAGCGGCACACCGAAGGCGGTCCCCATGGCGTCGTAGCCGTAAAGGCGCACCTTGGCCCCTTCCGTCAGGCACCGCTTGCCGAAGCGTCGCACGAGCTCGAGCCGCAGCTCCTCGCCGGCCCCGGCGCTAACCCTGGACACAGCGATTGCGCAGGGCGCCGACGCCCTCCACCGCGCTCACCAGCACATCCCCCGCAGCGAGCCAGCGCGGCGGAGTGCGGCCCTCGCCGACCCCTGGCGGCGTGCCGGTGAAGATGAGGTCGCCCGGCTCGAGGGTGGTGAAGCGCGAGATGTCCTCAATAAGTGTCGGGATGTCGAACAGCATCTCACGGACATACCCTGTCTGCATCTCGCCCTCAGCGAGCTCCGTGTGGACGCGGCAGTCGCGGGGGTCGGGCAGCTCGTCGCGGGTCACGATATACGGACCGAGCGGCGCCGTCCGGTCGAAATTCTTTCCCGGGGTCCACTGGGTGCCGCGATGCTGCAGCGATCGCACCGAGACGTCGTTGCCGACGGTCCAGCCGAAGACCGCGTCGAATCCGCGTTCGCGCGGCAGCCCCCGTCCGCCCGCGCCGATCACGACGACGAGTTCGGACTCGAAGTCCACCTGCGGCAGGCCTGGCGGCAGCACGATGTCGCCGTAGGGCTCGAGCAGCGTCGAGCATAGTTTCAGGAAGATCTCCGGGGCCTGCGGCACCGCCGCGTGCTGCTCGATGGCATGCTGGGCGTAGTTGCGGCCGATGCAGAGGATCTTGCCCGGCGACCCGACCGGCGGCGCCAGCAGCGCCGGGTCGGCCGGGAGGGTGGGGCCAAGGCCGGAGGCGATGGCCGACTCGATGACAGGGCGCGTCGACGGCCACGCCGCGATCAACGCCTTCATGTCCAGCGCCCGCAGGTCGCCCGCGGGCAGGATTCCTCTCAGATCAAGCCAGGACTCGCCGACCACAGCGACGACAAAGGCACTGCCGCCGCGTCCGACGCTGCCGAGACGCAAGTGACCACGCTCCTCACGTCCTACCTGTTGGGTACGAGCCGCGCATTTTCCTGCACGAAAGCGCAGCGCCCCGGCGGGAAGATCTCCCGCCGGGGCGCTCAGGCCGGTCAGGCGCTCTCGGTCGCCCTGTCCTCGAACCACGCCTTGGACTCAGCCGTGCGCCGCTCGAGTTCCTGCCACTGCGCGACGATCTCCCGCTCGAGCTCAGATTCGAGGTCGACGCTCGCGATGCCGCGCAGGTGCGAAAAGCGCTTCTGCATCTCGAGCCACTCGACCAGTGCCATCGGGTGCTGGGGGTAGTGCGTCAGGCGATAGTGACCGTCGACGACCTCGAAGAGCGGCCAGTAGCGGCTCTCCACCGCGAGGCGCGCCACGCGCGCGCCGTCGCGCGCCTCGTGGCCCCAGCCCGGCGGGCATGTCGAAAGGATGTTGAGGAAGCTCGGCCCTTCCTGCGCCACGGCACGCTCCACCTTGACGCTCAGATCCTGCCAGTGCGAGGTGGACGCCTGCGCGGCGTATGGGATGTGGTGCGCCACGACGATGGCCGTGAGGTCCTTGCGCACCTCGGCCTTGCCGCGGCCCACGCTGCCGACAGGGCTCGTCGTCGTCGACGCGGCGAACGGCGTGGCGCCTGAGCGCTGGATGCCCGTGTTCATGTAGGCTTCGTTGTCGTAGCAGACGTACAGGAAGCGATGGCCGCGCTCGAGCGCGCCGGAAAGCGCCTGCAGGCCGATGTCGTATGTGCCGCCGTCGCCCGCGAAGACGACGATCGTCACCCGCTCGCCCGAAAGGCGACCGCGCTGGGCCAAGGCGCGGTAGGCGGCTTCGACGCCGCTCGCGACCGCCGCGGCGTTCTCGAACGCGACGTGCAGCCAAGGCACGCCCCATGCCGTGAACGGGTAGCGCGTGGTGGCGACCTCGAGGCAGCCGGTCGCGCTCACCGCCACGACCGGACCTGGGATCGAGTCGAAGACGGTGCGCACGATCGTCGGAATGCCGCAACCCGCGCAGAGCGAGTGGCCCCCTGTGAAGCGGGGACGCTCCTCCTCGCGCAGGGCCAGCTGCTTAAGACTCGCCATGCTGATCCTCCCCCATGAGGTTGAGGTAGCGGATGCCGGCCGTCCGCGGCACCAGGAGGTCTCTGTAGACCCGCTCGATGTCCTCGGGTGCCGTGTCGCGCCCGCCCAGGCCGTAGACGTAGCTGCGCAGCTCCGCAGTGCCCGCGTACCCCGCGCGGATGTCGGAATAGAGCGGCGGGTAGGTTCCGGGCGAGACGGCCCGGTCGAGCACCGCGACGCGCTCGACCCCGCCGAGCGCCTCCGCGAGCACCTGGTGCGGGAACGGCCTGTAGAGCCGGACCACGACGAGGCCGACCTTCTCGCCGCGCTGGCGCAGCGCGTCGACGGCGTCCTTGGCGGTGCCGGCCGTCGAGCCGATCAGTACGATGGCGCGCTCCGCGCCATCCATGCGGTACGCCTCCACCGCGCCGATATGGCGGCCGAAGCGCAGCGCGAACGCGCGGCCCACATCGGCGAAGACCTGCTCGGCCGCTTCGAGCGCCTGCGCCTGCCGGACCTTGAGCTCGTAGTAGGAGTCTGGCATCGCAAACAGGCCCTGGCTGCTCGGACGGTCGCCGAGCAAGGGATACGGGATCTCGTACGGGCCGACGAAGTCCTGGACCTCCTCGTCCCGCAAAAGGCTGACGTTCTCGGCGCTGTGGGTGACGCTGAAGCCGTCCTGGCCGACGAGAACCGGCAGGAGCACCGCGGCATGCTCGGCGATGCGCGGCGCCATGACCATCAGGTCGTAAGCCTCCTGCGCATCCTGCGCGAAGATCTGCACGGCACCGCTGTCGCGCGCCAGCATGCCGTCGGAGTGGTCTCCGTGGATGTTGATCGGCGCGGAAAGGGCCCGGTTGCCTACCGCCATCACCACCGGCGCCCGGAGTCCAGACGCGATGTAGAGCACCTCGATCATCAGTGCGAGGCCCTGCGACGCGGTGGCGGTCATCGTGCGCGCACCCGCGAGAGCTGCTCCGACAGCCGCGCTCATCGCCGAGTGCTCGGATTCCACCTGCAGCAGCACCGTGTCGACCCTGCCGTCCGCGACGAAGCGGCTGAACGTCTGGATGATCGGCGTCTGTGGCGTGATCGGGTAGATCGGCACCACGTCGGGCCGGATCTGGCGCATGGCGTGCGCAGTCGCTTCGCCGCCCGTCAGGACCTCCTGGCCCAGAGTCGTCCTAGCCATCGCGCCCTTCCCCCTCCGGCAGGATGGCGCCGCGCGGATCGAGCTGCGTCGCCTCCGCCACCATCTGGATCGCCCCTGTCGGGCAGACCTCCGCGCAGACCTCGCAGCCCTTGCACAGGTCGTAGTCGAAGCCCTGGAAAACACCCTGCTTGTGCTGCACCGCCATGTCCGGACAGTGGATCCAGCACAGCAGGCAGTCGACGCACTTTTCGAGCTGCACAGCCGGCTTGACGCCTGTTCTCCAGCCGCCGGTGCGCGGCCGGGCGACGTCGCCTGGCAGCACCACGCCGCCCGGACGCATGAAGGCGTCTTGGCGCTCGCTAGCCATCGGCCCTACCCCTTTCACCCGCGGCGTAGCCAGCGGTCATGGCACGCACCGATGCGCTCCTGGCCTTCTCCGGCAGGTGGCCCATCACTTCGAGAAGGGCCTCCTGCATGTGGTCGAGGGACGGCGAGCCGACCCAGCCGGCGTAGGCGCCAAGCAGCACGACGTTGGGAAACCGCGTGCCGGCCTCGCGCGCCAGCTGGTCGGCCTGCACGGCGAGCACCTGCCCCGGATACGTCCCGGCGGCCTCGTCGTCTGCCTCGGCTTCGTTGACGTTGAGGAGCAGCCGGCCATCGCTCCTCAGCCCGCTCGTGACAGGCACCTCGCGCGTCAGGCTCGGGTCGAGCACGACGACGATGTCCGGCTGCGTGACTGCGCAGTGCCGTCGGATCGGCCGGTCGTCGACGCGCGTGTACGCGAGCATCGGCGCGCCGGAGCGCTCCGGCCCGTACTCCGGGAAGGCCTGAACCGACTTGTCCTCCTTCAGATACGCGACGGCGAGCACGTGCGACGCCGTCTTGGCCCCCTGGCCGCCCCGGCCGTGCCAGCGCACCTCGATCATGCCCGCACCTCCTCGAGCCGCCGAGCGATCGCGAGCGCGGCGCGCTTGGCCTCGCGCACGGCCTCGACGGCCGTCGCGCCGCCGTTGACGGCGTCGCCGCCCGCGTAGTACTTCGGGTTGCCGGTCTGGCCGGTCTCCTCGTCGACGACGATGCGGCCGCCCTTCACCTCGAGTCCGGGGATCCAGCCGAGGAACTCCTGGCGCGGGTTCTGGCCCAGCGCCGTGATGACCGTGTCGCAGGGGAAGACGAAGTCGGTGCCCTGGATCTCCTCTGGACGGCGCCGGCCAGACACGTCGGCCTCGGAGAGCCTCGCGTAGCGGCAGGTCACGCCCTCGACATGCCCTTTGCCCACATAGCCGATGGGTATGATCAGCCAAAGGAAGCGCACTCCCTCTTCGCGGGCTTCCTCCACCTCGAAGCCGTAGGCGGGCATTTCGGCCTGGGTCCGCCGGTAGAGCATGGTGACCTCGCGCGCACCGAGTCGCAGCGCCTCGCGCGCGACATCGATCGCGGTGTTGCCGCCGCCGATGACCGCCACCCGCTCGCCGAGAGGCGGCATCATGCCTGCCTTGAGTGCCTCGATCCACGGCAGCGCGGCTTGCACGCCGGCGAGATCCTTGCCAGGCAGGTCCAGCATCGTGTCCTCGCCCAGCCCGACGCCAAGGTAGATCGCCTCGTACTCAGACTCGAGTGCCCTGAGCGCGTCGGGGCCGTCGATCGAGCGGCCCAGCTGGAACTCCACACCGCGCGCGATCAGCTGCTGCGCCTCCTCGTCGAGCGGTGAGGCCCAAAGCCGGTACGGCGCGATGGCGTAGCGCACGAGGCCGCCCACGGCCGCGCGCGCGTCGAACACGGTCACCTGGAGCCCGAGGCCCGTGAGCACGCTCGCACAGGCGAGTCCGCTCGGGCCCGCCCCGATCACAGCCACCTTCGCGCTGCCTGCCGCCTTCTGCGTGTCGAGGGGACGACCCTGCACAAGACGCGAGTCGGTGGCGTAACGCTGCAGCCGGGCGATGGAGACCGGCCGTTCGCCGTCGTGGTTCAGGACGCACGCGCCTTCGCACAATTCCTGGGTCGGACAGACGCGGGCGCAGCTCCCGCCGACAGGATTCTCGGCGAAGATGATGTCGGCCGCCTGGTTGCGGTTTCCCTCGGCGATGGCACGGATGAAGCCTGGTACGTCGATGTCGGCCGGGCAGGCGACGGTACACGGCGCCTTGGCGTAGGTGTCGCCGCAAAAGAGACAGCGTTCCGCCTCGAATGCTGCCTCGTCCGGACCTTTAAGCGGCGGCCGGAGTTCGCCGAACCGCGAACGGACCTGGTGCATGGATGAATCCCCTTCCCGCGCCTCGCCGCTACTCCCCGGATCACACGGCGGGGGGACCGGCGCGGCGTTCCGGAAGGCGGCGGCGCGTTGCGCGTGCCAGCTTCCTTGTGCGCTCGATCCGGCCCTATCGCAATGATCTTAGTGAGGGTAGACGAGAGCGCCTACGTCCATTGGGACCTATTGGCCAAGGCGGCGGGCGGCTTCAGCCAGGAATGAGGGAAACGCCGGGCCGATCGCGGCACCCGAAGGGCCCGACTCGATGGCTGCGCCGGAGGCTCCATTGCGCCGCGGCCAGCCAGGCCCCCCGCCACTTGCCTCGACTGCCAGGTTGAACGACGGGTTGTCCGCACGCCGGCGGCACCTCCCACAGGAGCCGCCAAAGGAGCCCTGCGCGAGTGCACATGCGCCAGAGCCTTTGAGATTCAGTTCTCGCCGATGTCGTCGCCCGCGGGGCGCAGATCCAGTTCGAACGTCCAGGCCGAAGGCGGCTGCTGCGCGAGCGCGACATAGCTTGCGGCAATGTCCTCGGGCCGCAGGGCGGGCTCGTCCGCAGCCAGGTAGGCGGCCGCCCGGGGCGTGCGGATGACGCCGTCCACCAGCACATGCGCCACATGGATACCCACGGGGCCCCAGCGCCGCGCAAGGGACATCGCAAGTCCCCTGAGCGCGAACTTCGCCGAGGCGAACGCGGGTGCCCTGGCCGGGGCCCGCACGGCGGACGTGGCCCCTGTGAACAGGATGACGCCGCGCCCGCGGGCGATCATGCCGGGTAGCACCGCCCGCGCGTGCAGGAACGCGCCGTACGGCCCCGCGTCGAGCGCGCCGCGGAAATCCGCTGGAGAGATCTCGTGCACGTCGCCACGCGCCATGTTGCCGGCATTGTAGACGAGCACGCCTACCGGGCCAAGCCTCTCGGCCACCCGCGCGACCGCCTCCGCCACCTGCGCGTCGACGCTGGCGTCGTAGGCCAGCGCTATCGCCTCGTGCCCTGAGGCACGCAGCTGCTCCGCAAATCCCTCGGGCACCTCGGAGCGTGCGGCCAAGGCCACCGGCCAGCCGCCACGGGCGAACGCCTCGCCGAGGGCTTTGCCCAGGCCCGGCCCGGCACCGACGATCAGGACCGACTCCCTTTCCGACATCGCCATCCCCCCGCCGGGACGTTCGCGACGACGACGCGCTTCCCTGCCCTGCCGCGCACGTCCAGCGCCTCAGGCTGGGCGATCGCGGCCTTGCCCCTTCTGCCCCGGCCACCAGCGCTCGGACGCCTGTCGGCCAACTGTGCGCCTGAAAAGCGCACCAATCTCTCCTGAACTCTCCAATGCACGGAGGTCAACGCGATGGTTGACGCCCTCCTCACGGCCGAAGTCTGTCTGCAGCCGGGGGCTTTACGGCGCCTGCCGGTAAACCCACGGCCGGAAAGCATCGCCGCCGCGACTTGGCCAAGATCAGCGTGGCTTTGGCGGCAGTCTTCTGGCCACAGTGAAGCCGGCCCCCTCGAAGCATACCCTTGCGCAGTTTTGGGTGGCTCTAACGGCAGGGTACCGGGAGCACGCCGCGGTCCGACACGCGCTGCACGATCTCGTCCAGGGTCTCGCCCGTCACGATTACGCCGTGCCGCTCGATGCCAACGATGGCGTGGAACGGGTCCGCCGCCTCCTGCACCAGCGAGGCGACGACATGCGCGCGCTCGAGGCTGCCCCGCGCGTAGTCCGGTCCTACCGCCTGCACGTCGTCGAACCAGGCGTGCAGGTGCGCGATCGCGCCGACGCCGGGCTGGCTGCGGTAGACCAGGTGGTGCGTCAGGGCATCGGACGAGACGCGGCGGGGCCGCACACCGGGAGGCACGGAGATGAGCAGGGCGCGGCTGCCTGGGTCGTAGCCCTTGACGAGCTCGACGTCGCGTCCTACCGTCCCGAGCTGGGCCCAGTCAACCCCACTCGTGGACATCCAGAAGCGCCGCGCGTCGTGGCGCTGGCTCAAATTGCCGCTGGACATGCGGCTGCCCTGGTAGAGCCGCTGCAGGTGACGCAGTTCCTGTGGCGCGAGCATGTCGCCGACCGGCGGGCCGGAGGTCAAGGCCCCCAGTTCGGCGAGCCTTGCAGCCGCACGGCGCATCGCCGGCAGCGCGTCGCCGCCCTGGCGCAGTTCCGGCTCGAGGTCGCGGTCGAAGATGTTGTCGACCACGAGGTGGACGTCGAGCATGCTCAGATGCTGCATCAGCTGCGCATAGAGCGCCGGGCTCCAGGCCGGGGCGCCGATGCTTTCGAGCGTGCGGTCCGGTGTGCGGACGTAAATTGCCGGCTGGTCGTCGGGGCCCGCCACCACGATCATCAGGTTCGCGAGTGTGCGCACGATCCAGCCGTGGGCATGGCTGTCGAGGTTGTCCGGCGGACGCGGCAGCCGCAGCAGCGAGACGACGAACACGCCGCTGTCCGGCCGGCGGTAGGCCTTGGGGTCCTGCGGGTCGATGTGCGCCAGGACGAGATGGGGACCTCTGCCCTGCATCAGCACACGCCTGTGGCCAGCAGCTTCAAGGGCGCGCGCGAGCCCGTCGTCGAAGCGCACCATGCACAGATCCCAGGCGCTGCCGTGAAAGGCGAAGTCCATGCGACTCCGCTCCCATCCACCATTCGTAATGATTATCTTGTTGGCGATGGCGGCCATCGATCCCTAGCGTCCTGGCAAGATGGAGGAAAGAGGGGTCCAACGGACCCGTCCAAACGTACCTGCGACAGGCCCCATGATTGCATCCTGCCCTGCCCTGGGCGCCGCCCGATGACAATCTGGCCCGCCAAGGTCAGCCGCGCAGCGCCTGCGCCGCCTCGCGCGACGTCACTATGTCGGCGAAGCCGGTCATCGCGGCCAGTGTGGCCCGCTGCACGTCCGCCGCCGAGACGATCTCGCCGCGCAGCAGAAGGTCCCTTGTCGCCGTGGCGTCGGAAGTGAACAGCACCGCGAATCCCCGCTCCCGCGCCTGGCGCGTCGTCGTGTCGCAGCAGTGCTGCTTCTGGAAGCCAGTGACGACAAGCGTGTCGGCGCCGGCGCGGCGCAGGTACGCCTCGAGAGGGGTCCCGGTGAAGGCGCCGAGTAAGTGTTTCTTGAGGACCGATTCTCCTTCCGCGACCTCGATGCCCGGGTGCATCTCAGCCCCCTGGGAACGGCCTCGGTTCTAGGCCGAGGCTGCGGGCCGCTTCGCCGCGCGGCCGCCGATGCCCCTGACGACCGCGCCGCCGCTGATGGCCGTGAGGATCGCGCTGACCACAAAGACGACCCGCGCGCCAAGGAGTGCCGCCGCCCCTCCGGCCAATGCCGCCATGGTGGGCTGGGCCACCGTGGTCAGGACGCTCGCGGACGCGAGGAACTTGCCGTAGTGCTCCTCGGCGACAACCTCCTGGCTCAGGGTCATGAGACTGACCGAGACAATGCTCGCCGCCACCGCAGCCACGAACAGCGAGACGTCCGTGGCCCAGATGCGCGGCCAAAGGCCGATCACGAGAGCGCCGAGAGCCATGGCGGCGAAACCCAGGGCGAACTGCCGCGCGGGCGGCAGGTGCAGCCAGCGGCTCAATGCACCGCCGACGATCATGCCGGCGGCGAAGACGGCCTGCGTCGCGCCGAGCACGACAGGCCCACTGTGCAGGACGTGGACGACGAAGAACGGCAGCAGGCTCATGAGTACGATAAGAGAGCCGTTCACGGTGACGTTCGCGCCAATGAGCAGCCTGACGGGGCGGCTGAAAAGCATCTCGCGCCAGGCGCCGACGGCTCCCGCCCCGCTGGCCTGCCCAGCGGCGGCCATCGGCTGCCGGACCGACAGGGTGAGCAGGCAGGCAAGCCCGAAGCTCGCCGCGTCGAGCCAGAGAATGGCCTGGAACGACATGGCCGCGACCAGCACGCCACCGAGCAGGAGCCCGCCAAGATTCGCCGCGGACGTGCTGGTCTGGTAGAGACTGTTGGCCTGCGGGCGGCTCTCTTCGGTCAGGAGCGACGCGAAGAGCGCCCCCAGGGACGGGAACAGGAAGCTGACCGAGATCGATGTCAGTCCGGTGAGGAGGAGTAGGCCGACGTAGCCCGCTTGCCTGCCTAGGTGCGGCCAGGCGAGGGCGGCCAGGGCGAAGAGCAGGAATGCTCCGAAGTCCGACGCCACGGCGATGTCCCTGCGCCGCCTTATCATGCGGTCCGCCACGTGCCCGCCCAAAGGCACCACGAGTGCGGAGACGAGATTGCCGACGATGATGACGACCGCCACCGACCACGGTGCCTTGAGCAGGTGCGTGACCACCCAGAGCATCGCGATCTCGTAGATGCCGTCGCCGAGCTGCGAGACCGTCCTGCCGGCGATAAGGCGCAGTTGGGAGCCTTTCACCAGCCCGCCCCCCCTGCGGCACCCGATTTGGCGTGCGCAAACGCGCGGATCACCTGGGCGGGACCCTTACGCCACATCCCGACGGCCAATTGCCCCCACCTATAATATGCTGCCCCAGGCATACACTGGCAAGACCACTTCGGCTAGCGAGCCCTGCGCGGGCGGCCACTTCCAGGGTGTGCGGGAGCTCGTGCGCCTTGGGCAGCACCGCATGGCACCTCCTACGTCGCCTTTCGGGCAAGCAGATCGGGAGACCGATCGCTTGAGGGTGGTCCTTACCACGTCGCCCTCGACGGTTTGCGCGCTCCGCAGCCGCACGGGCCCATGGCACCCGCCCCTACTCGGACAAACGGAACGTTCCGATGCTCGCGAGGAGCCTCTGGCTGCTGCCGTTCAAGGCAGCGACCGCAACCTGCACCTCCTCAAGCGCCGATCCCAGCAGCCCCTGCGACGAGGCAACCTGGGCGGCCGTCGCTGCGGTCTCGTCAGAACCTGTCGCCAGCTGACCCATGATGACGTCCACGCCATCCGCCGCGGCGGTCATCTCTTCGGCCGTTGCGCTGTTCTCCTCGGCGATGGCCGAGATGCCGGCCATCGACTGCGCAATCTCACCGCTCAGCACCTCGACTTCGTGCGCCGCGGCAAGCGTCAACCTCAGCACCTCGGCAGCACGTGCGAGGGCACCGGCGATCTCCTCGAACGCTACGCCCACTTCGCCCCCCTTGGTCTGCAGCACCTTGACGCCCTGCGCTCCGCCCTCGACGGCATCTCTCGCCGCCGCGGCCGATTGCTCGACTGTGCCAACCAGATTCGCAATCTCACCCACCGCCAGCTTTGTGCGATCGGAGAGCGTGCGCACCTCCTCGGCCACCACCGCGAAACCCTTGCCGTGTTCTCCAGCCCGCGCCGCCTCTATGGCCGCGTTCAAGGCGAGCAGGTTCGTCTGCTCGGCGATCTCCCCTACCAGCCGCGTGACCTCCTCGATCCGCCTGGCCTGAGCGTCCAGTTCCGCCATGCGATCCCGCGCGAGCAGGATCTCCTCAGATACCGCGCGCTCTGCCTCGAGCGATTCGTCGACGGTCCTTCTTCCGCCCTGCACGCTGCGGACGGCGCTCGTGGCCGCCGTCTCAAGGTCCGCAAGCGCGTTCTCCATTTCGTCCACCTTCTGGACGCTGCCCTGCGCGGCGTTCGCGATGCCACTGGCCTGCACCGCCTGCTCCTGTGCGCCCCGCGCCACCTGCTCGATCGCGGCGTGCAGCTGCCGCTGGGCCTGCATAGCCTCCAGCACCCCTGCAGCCTGCTTCCCCGATACCTCGGCCACGGTCCCGATCGACGCTCCGACCTGGCCGACTGCGTCGCCTGAGCGCCTCGCGGAGGCATCAAGCTGTGCAGCGGCGCTCCCCATCTGGGACGAGGCCACTGCGGCCTCGCCGATCAGGTCGCGCAGGCCCACAAGCATACGTCTCGCGGCGTCGGCCAGTTCCGTCGTCTCATCCCGCCCCGTGAGCCGCGGCGGCTCACGGGAGATGTCGCCCGCAGCCACAAGCGACATGAAGTCTGAGACGATCCTGATGCGCGAGGCGATATAGCGCCCCAGCAGGATACCCGCCACGAGCATGAAGATGATGATGACTATCCCAGCCAGGGTGACGGCGATGCGCACGACTCCGGACGTTGCCGTCAAGGCTCGTGCCGTGTCCGCCACGAAGCCTGCGCCGCCGGCGTCAGCGGTGGCGACGTCGATGTCGCTGTCGGCGGTTGCGGCCGCCCGGGACGCGCTCACCAGGATCAGCCGGCGCCCCGCAGCCCGCCTGCCAGCCTGGAGGTTCCGCATGCCCTGGTTTGCGATCTGGACGAATCGCCCCTCGTGCGACGCGGCGACCTGCACGTCCCGGCGAACCATCGGCAGTCCTAGCGAGGCAGCGTTCTTGGCATCCTGCGCGAACGTGGCGACATCGGAGCGGTACACGGCAAGGTTGTCGGAACGGTCGATCCCCAGCGCGTAGAGCTTGGCCGCGCCACGCAGCTCATAGAAGTTCGCCCGCATGTCGGCGATCACCGAGAGCGCCTTGTTGTACTCGGCGATGCGGTCTGCCTGGCTGCTGACGTAGCCGGTCAAGAGCACGGCCGTAAGTGCGAAGAGTGCAACCAAGGCAGCTGACGCGAGGGCAATGGCGGCCAGTTTGGCGGCGACAGTTCGGAGCAAGTTCAGTCTCCTCCTTCTTGTGACTCCTGCGCTGGGCAGGACTCGGGTGACGCTCCGCCCTGAATCGCAGATGGCTCGACAGCAAACCAGGCGTACCGCCCGCCCTCTTGCACGTCGCAACTTTGACCGCTCGGACGAAACTGTCCTCGATCTACAGTTTTATGCGATTATCCCAAATCCTCTATTCACTCTCTCGGCTGTTATGTTTACCCTCTAACTCTCGGCCTATCACGGGTCCGGGGGGTCTGGGGCAGGCACACGTACGCCAGCTGACGGAGCATACCTAAGCGCCTCGACGCGAGAGAGGCGACTTGATCACCTGCCCGCCTACACCCATGTCGTACGCAAGGCTGGCGTGTCCGAAGGCTCCGTCGCACCCAGATGCTGCCCGCGGTGGCGCAGCGGCGGATGTGCAGGCTACCCGCGCAGCATCGCAAGCTGCTCGGGCATGGCGTAGCGCCGGATGCCCTCCCCCAGCTCGGACCGGAGTTGAGGATGGCCGTAGACCGTCTTCTCTCAAGCCGCCATATCCTTGCGTTGTGCGCGCGCCACCGCGCAGCGGGTAGACAGCCATGTGGCTGGCGAGGGCGATCGCCGCCGAGCACGGTGCTTGCGACGCGCAGCTGCTCGAGGCCGCCGCGGGCTAGGTCGACTGCTTGGCCGACATTTCCGGTACCCAGGCCGGGTGCCCGCGAGGGAGGGCGGGCGTCCAGCAAACGCGGTCGCGGGAGCACCCGGATGGATGCTCCCGCGACCCGCCGCTCACTCCTCGCTTGGCTCGCCGCCGGCGCGCGCCAGGTAGTAGAGGGCGACTGGCCGGTAGATGGCGTGGGCGAACTTCATGAACGGCGCCAGGAGGATGAGTTCCATGGCCACCGCCACGTGGAAGAGGAAGAGCCAGTAGCCCCACGTGGGCGGCTGCGGCAGATAGAGCGAGAGCTCGATCAGCAGTCCGCTGACGCCGACCAGCCAGAGCAGCACGAGCAGCATCCAGTCGGCCGTCTCGGAGTTCTTCGCCGATTGATTGTCCTTGCGGACGCGGTCGATGAAGAACATCGTCACGCCATAGACCATCGCGAAACCCGCGAGCGTGCCCAAAAGGCGCGTCGGGTACCAGATCGCCACCGGTGTGCCCGGCATCTTGACGCCGATCAGGCTGAGGCCGTAGTCGGCGACGGTCGCGAGCAGGAGTCCGAGGAAGCCCCACATCGTCAAGGAATGGATCAGCCAGCGGCGCCGGTACCAAGGCTTCTCCTCCTGCGCCGTGGCGCAGTCGGCGCGGTAGCGCCGCTGTCCGATCGACTCGACGCCGATGGCGGACCACAGTGCCCTCCAGCCGCTGACACGGCTCTTCCCGCGGATCTTCACCTCGCGCCGCGACATGCCGTTCGCCATGGCAGCGATGCCGGCGATGCCTGCAAGGAAGGCGAGCACCATCACCACGAGCCCCGTGTAGTGGATGAGCGGCTCCGGGATGAAGCCGAAGAGCGCCATGGACCTGTGGCTCTGGGCGCCGTGCTCGGCGTACATGAACAAGGCGAAGAAGGCAGCCAGCACGATCGCGAACAAACTGGCGAGCACAGGCTGGGTGTACATCAGCCAGGCGAAGCGGGTGCGGTCGTAGCTGGCGATGGCGTAGCGCCGCGCCGCCGCCATGAACCCGCCGGGGTCGGCCTGGGTCGGGCAGGTGTCGGAGCAGAGGCCGCAGTGGTAGCACGTCCAGAGCTCCTTGCTCGAGAGCAGGGCGTCCTTCATGCCCACCTGGGCGTAGCGGATCATGCGTCGCGGGAAGGTGCCGTCGTTGCTGGAGAGCGGACAGATCGCCGTGCAGTTGCCGCAACTGAAGCATTCGGAGACGTCGGCCGCCCCGAACTTCTTGATGTCCTGCAGAAGACCCGCATCGACCAGCACACTCATCGGGCCACCCCCCCGCCCACCGCGGCGTAGGTGAAGAAGCCCTCGTCGGTGGGTTCCTTCGATTCCGTGAGCAGTCCGTAGCGGCGCATCCCCATCACCCAGAAGAGGGCCTCCTCCGAAGGGTGGCCGATCGCCTCCGCGATCTCGGGCACCGTGCGCGGTCCCGCCGCGACGGCCTTGAGGATGTGCCGGTGCATCAGAGGTTCCTCGCGGATGACCTCCCGGATATCCCGGGGTATGCGGCTCATAGGACAGGCACCTCCGCCAGGTTCTCGATCATGGCCCGGATCTGGGCATCGGTGTAACCCCTGAGGTCGATGGCGTCCTCGGGGCAGACGGGTGCGCAGCCACCGCAGCCCTTGCAGACGGCCGGGTTCACAACCGCCACGGTCTTGCCCGTGACCTCGGTCCGGTCGACCGCCGCGTACGGGCAGGTCTCCTCGCACAGGCCGCACCAGGTGCACTTTTCGGCGTCCACCTGCGCCACCATCGGATCGAGCTCGGCGACGCCCTTCTTGAGGATGGCGGCGCTCTGCGTCACGGCGGCGAGCCCCGAGGCGACGCTCTCCGACGAGTTCTTCGGACCCTGGCAGGCACCCGCGATCAGCACGCCGTCCACCACCGTCTCGACGGGGCGGAGCTTCGGGTGGATCTCGTTGAAGAAGCCGTCGCTGCCCAGCGGCAGCTTGAGGATGCTGACGAGAGGCGCGTTCTTGCGCGCCACCATGCCAGTCACCAGCACGACGAGGTCCGCCCTGATCGTCAGTTCCTCGCCGCCGGTGAGGGTGTCGTGGGTCGTGACGGTGAGCTGTCCGGCGGAGTTCCGGGCGACCGTGGGTGGGGTGTCCTCGGGATACTTCATGTAGACCGAGCCCCGCTCGCGCGACTCGGTGTACATCAGTTCGTACTTCCCATAGGTGCGCATGTCGCGGTAGAGGTGGTACTGGTGCACCTGCGGGTCGAGATTCGCCACCTCGATCGAGGCGTGGACCGTCGCGGCGCAGCAGTAGCGCGAGCAGTAGGCGTTGCCCTCGGGCTGGCGGCTGCCGACGCAGTAGACGTACGCGACCGTCTTGACCGGCCTGCCGTGGTAGCTGAGCGGTCCAGCCGCATGGTCGACGAGTTCCTTGAACTTCGGCAGCGTCACGACGCCGTCGATGCCGTAGCCGTACTCGCCGATCTCCGGCTCGTAGGTGTCGAAGCCGGCC
>JAJZVM010000081.1 GCA_021845645.1 Bacillota bacterium | reverse complement strand
GTCCGGCTACCTGAGACGCTACGCGCAACACGTCACGTCGGCCGACGAGGGTGCCTGGCTGCGCTAGGCAAAGATCGCGCACCGGGGCCGTTCCGCGGGACGTGAGATGTCCCGCGGAACGGCTTCCGCGTCTTCGCGCGCGGTGTGCGGGGAGCGCCCGGCCCGGCAGCATTGCCTTGGCGCTTCAGCCGCGTGCCGCTGGAGGTTCTGGCGCATCACCCTGCCACGCTGGTCGCACCCTAGGGAAGAGGGGAGGCGCCAGCGTCGGACTTCGCTGCGATCGACCGGCTGGGCGGGCGTATCCTCGGTCTCATCTCCCGGCTGCAGCCGAACGTGGATCCCGAGGCAATGAAAACTCTGCATCCCGAAATCACGGAGATCACCGTGACCAGACCGGACGGCGATCGCGTGCGCATCCTGCAGGTGTCTGCGCTTGTGGATAGTCAGCGCCTGCAGGCTGAGCTCGTCACGCCGCTCGTTCAGACGAGCGCGCCCACCTTGGCCTTGCTCGCGTGCGCCTCGCGCGTGACCGCGCATGACAACGCAGAGAACAGGTTACTGGATGGGTGCGCCCTGGTGTTCTCGGCACAGGGCGTCTTCGCGCTCCAGTTGCGTTCGGTGCCTCTGCGCAGCGTGCAGGAGCCCACGACGGAGCGCGCGGTGTTCGGACCGAAGGACGCGTTCGTCGAGGCCCTCGAGATGAACGTCGCTATGATCCGCAGCCATGTCAAAGATCCTCGCATCATCGCCCGGCGACTCACGCTCGGCACCGAGGCCCCGACGGAAGTGGCTGTCCTCTTCAAGGAAGGCAGCGCCGACCCGGAGGAGCTGGACATGCTGCTGTCGCGCCTTGAGCGCCACCGCCCGCCGCGCGTCGGATTCGTGAGTTCGCTGATGCGGCCGCTCTTCGGCCCGCTCTGGGCTCCCTTCCTGCCGGCCGACTTCACGGAGCGGCCGTACCGCGCCGCGGACTACATCTTCCGCGGACGATTCGTCATCCTCGTGGACGGATCGCCCTGGGCGATGCTCCTGCCGGTGCCGTTCGTCGAGATCTTCATCGACGAGTCGGAGTACCTGCAGGCCACGGCCACCCGCTACTTCGTGCGCACCCTGCGCTTCCTCGCGTTCCTGCTCGCGCTGCTCGGGCCCGGCCTCTACGTCGCAGTCCTGACCGTCAACACGACCGTGATGCCGGGCCTCCTCGCCATCGCCGTCGCGTCGAACCGCCAGACGCTCGCCTTCCCGATCCTGACGGAGACCATCCTGATGCTCGTCGTGCTCGACATCATGGCGGAGGCGACGACGGCGATGAAGGGGGTGCTCGGCCCCGCGATCTCGATCGTCGGCAGCCTGATCGTCGGCCAGGCGGCCGTGCGCGCGAACCTGGCGAGCAACCTGGGCGTGATCATGCTGGCCCTCACCGCCCTCGCAACCTTCGTCACGCCGCGATTCACCCTGACCTACACGACACGGGTCTGGAAATATGTCGCACTGCTGCTGGGTGGCATGCTCGGCCTCGTCGGCTGGACCGCCGCCGTGCTCTGGATGATGATCATGCTCTCGTCGCAGCGCGAACTCGGCGTTCCGCATCTGGCGCCGCTCGCGCCGCTCATGCCCAGTGCCTGGGGCTCTACGTCTGCGCAGCAGGCACCGGGGCTGCCGAGCGTACCGCCGTACGTGCGCCGTGGCCAGGTCAGGCGCCGTTGAGCCGCTCGCCTGCCCTGGCCCCCTGGTCGATCGGGGGGCTGAGCTTCGTCGTCACGATCTGCATGACGCCTCTCAGCCTCGGGCGGCCCATCTTCCAGGCGGCGGGCTACGGCACCATGCTCTGGATGACCCTCTCGTTCCTCGCTGCAATGTTGGGTACACATCTGACGCTGACGCTCAACGATGCGCCGCTTTCGCCCTGGGCTGACAGCGCGCGGAACTTCATGCGCTACCTGCGGGCACCGTTCTACCTTGCGGCGGCGGCGGCCATGCTGCACGTCTGGCTCGACATCATGGGCAGGACAGAACTCCCTGAGACGCCGCGCTATGTCGTCGCGGTCGTTACCGTCGCCCTGGCCGCCTACGCTATCCGCATGGGCATCGCGGGCGTCGGCCGCGTCATAGGCCTTGTCGCCGTCGTGACGGTCGTGCCGCTCTTCATCCTGGTTGTCGGCGCCTTTCCCAACGTCGACCTCGGCTGGCTCCTGCCGTATCCCCTCGGCACAGGCACCCTGCCGTGGCTGTGGCCGACGATCCTCTTCGCGCCGCGCGGCTACGATGTCCTACCCGTCTTCGGGCCGATCGCCAATGGGGACCTGCGCAGGCCCGTCTTCCTTGGCATGACCCTGGGAGCGCTGTACCTGCTCCTGGCCATGGTGGAGCCGCAACTCGTCTTCGGCCTGACAGCCGCCAGCCAACTGACGAGCCCATTCCTGAACGTCGTCGAGACAATCACCTCCACCCTTCTGCCGTTCCAACGCATCGCCTTCCTCTCTATCGTCCTCTGGCAGATGGTCGTCTTCTCGATCGTCGCGGCCTATTCGACCGCGGGTCTCGCGAGTCTCAAGGTACCCGTCTTCCCTCTGACGCCCTGGCCGGCCCTCGCATCCTGGCTTGCGGCTGTCACCGTCCTGGCCCTGCCGCTGCTGCCAGAGGACCTCTTCAGCGAACTGAAGAACCTCTGGTCCATCTACGGGATCCTGCTCTACTTCGTTGTGCCGGGCCTCCTGCTCGCGTTCGGCAGACGGCGCAAAAAGCGCCAGGCGGTGGCGGCATGAAGGTCCGCCGCATGGGCCTCCTCGCACTTTTCTTCAGCGCGCTGCTGCTTGCGGGCTGCTGGGATGTGCACGACATCAGCGACAGGACGCCGATCATCGCGATGGGCTTCGACTACCTGCCTGGCGGCAGGTGGCGTGTCTCGATCTCCGACGTGGTGCTCGCGCAGGGCGGCGCCGCCACGTACTCGGAGGCTATCCATTGGGGCGAGGGGGCGACTTTGACCGGGGCGGTCGAGGATCTGCGCACGCATCTCTCGCGCCGCCTCTATCTCGGCTCCTGCAAGCTCTACGTGCTCGGCATCGGAGCGCTGCAGGCGCACTCGACAGAGGTGCTGCGCATGCTCCTCGAGCGCAGCGAGGTGGACACGACGGGTTTCGTGCTCGGCACACGGGCAACGGCGCAGGCGCTGCTCGCGAAACCGGACGGCGTGATGGGCGTCACGGGCGTGCGCCTCCTGAAGGAGTTCGAGTCGGAGATGGAATCGCGTGACGGCCACATCAAGGAGCCGATCTGGAAGACGGTCTGGGGCACCCTCGACACGGGCGACACCTTGCGCCTGCCGATGTTCGACCAATTGGCCGCGACGAGCGTCAAGGCGTCGGGCACGGCGCTGATCTCGGGCGGGCGGCTGCGCGTCCTGCTCGACCGCGAGGAGAGCGTCGACCTGCGCTGGCTCACGAACGTGCGGGGCCGCAACGTGCTGGCGCTCGACCCGCCTTACAGCCAGTACGACCTCAAGACGACCTCGACGCACGCCACAACGACCTACGACGGGCGGACCAGGCACATCAGCGTGCGCCTGTCGGCCGCCCTGGAAATGTACACTGCGCCATCCCTCGTGCTGCCCGAGCGCCTCCTGCAGCAACTCGCGCAGGCGGCGGCGCAGACGATGGCGCGGCGCATGGTGGCGCTCACCCGCAAGATGCAGCAGGCGGACGTCGACGGCGCGCTCTGGCACAATGCCGCCATGCGCGCGGGGCACTTCGACTTCGACATCCGGCGCACGTCCGTCTCTGTGCAGGTGCGGGCGCGCGTCGCGCCGCAGTTCTCACCAAGCCTCTGAGCGGGCGAGGCGCTCGGACCAAATGCCGGTGCTACTTTGGGACGCTCAAGGATCATGCGAAATTGCGGGCAGGCGCGGCGTTTCGACATCTGTCGACCGCAGGCGGGAGTACCGTATAGGGCGACTCCACGATCGGACGCACTCCGACACCATTACGCCCGGCAAGAGGTCACGCCTGTTGGTCCTGCACTCTGTACTCATTGTTCTGGGATTCGCCATTTTGTGGCTGGGTGTCTGGGTGTCTTTCGACATCCAGATCGTCGCGCACGACCCGACCCACTCCAGCGCCTCCACGCCTGTGCTCTCTGCCGCGGCGGCCCTAGGTGCCGCGCTATGGTCGGGCAACGTCATCTTCGCGATGGCGACGGGCCGTTTTGTTGGCGCGTCCGTTGGCGTCGGGTCGCTGGTGCTCGACGGGCTCGTCGGCCTGCTTGCCGCGTGGTTCGCGCTCGCCATGCAGCGCCGCAGCGGTTTCTGGACGGTGATTCCCGCGGCCTTCGGCATCGGCGCCGCCATCGCCTTGCGCCATGTCCTGCCGGATCTCGCGGACATTGCCGCTCCTGGCCTGCTCGGGCGATTCGCTGGCCAGACCCTGGTGGCAACCTCGGTCGTCTTCCTCGGCATTCTCAGTTCGATGCGCATCGGCAACTGGCAGGTCGCCACGGCGGAGGTCCGGCGGATCTTGTCCGCTCTGGCGCTCGGCACGGCGCTCGCGGCGGCGGAGCTGACGCTTTCGCTCGGCCCTGTGACGCGGGTCGGACCGCCGGGGCCGGCAACGGTCTACGCCTTGGACGAGCGCCTCCGCTTTGTGCTGATGGCCCTGGTCGTGACCGGCGTGCTCGCGCTTGTCGACCTGCAGGTGCGGCGGCGCCAGCGCCTCATGTGGCAGAGCTTCCTCACCCTGGTGCACGACTCGCTCGATCTCGTGGCTGTGCTGCGCCTGGACGGCACTGTGGCCTATTGGAGCCCTTCGGCCGAGACGCTGCTCGGCTACAGCGGCGCGGAGCTGCGGGGAGGGCAACTGGCGCGGTTTGTGCACCAGGACGACCTGGCCGCGCTCCTGCCGGGCCAGGCGGGCGATGCCGAGGACAAGCGCCCGAGCCGACATGTCTCCGTGCGCCTGCGGCGCAGCGACGACGCCTGGCGCAACTTCGAGGGCACGGCCACCCAAGGCAGGCAGGGCGGCGTTACCGTCCTGCACCTCGTCGACGTGACGGAGCGGAGGACCGCCGAGCAGGCCCTGCTCGCCATGGCCGTGCGGGACGAGCAGATCCTCGCGGCGGTGGGCGAGGGGATCCTCGGCCTGGACGGCCATGGCGCAGTGACCTTCGTCAACGCGGCGGCTCTGGCCATCTTGGACCTCGCGGAGTCGAAGGTCGTCGGGCGGCAGATCGAGACCGTCCTGCGCGAGGCGACGCGCGACGGCTCGTTCGGCCTGCGGGTGATCTCGGCCATCCGCGCGGCGCTCACCACCGGGATGGCGGAGAGGGGCCGCGACGCGCTCCTCGTGCGGCCGAGCGGGCAGGAGTTGGCCCTCGACTTCACGATCGCGCCGATGCGGCAGGGCGGCTCAGGCGGCGCCGTCGCGCTCTTCGTGGACGTGAGCCAACGGCGCAAGGACGAGAGGCAGAGGCGTGAACTCGCGCAGCAGTTTCTCGACACCCTGGACATGCTGGGCGACGCCGTGCTCGTCGAAGACCCGAGCGGCCGCCTCATCTATGTGAACCGGACGGCGCGCGACCTGCTGGGGCTGCGGCTCGGGGACAAGAACGTCCCCGGCGGCCTGCTCGACAGCGAACTGCAGTTCAGCACATGGCAGGGGGAGGCGATCGGGGACGGCGAGGGACCGATCAAGGAAGCCGTGCGACGGCGGCAGCCTGTCGGACCGATCGAGCGCCGGATCTCGACACCGGACGGGCAGGTCCTCTACTGCCTTGTCGAGGCCGTGCCGTGGCAGGACGGCGGCGGTACTCCCGGCGTGCTCTACGCCATCCGCGACGTCACCGACATCCGCCAGGCGCAGGAGGAGCACCTGCGGGTACGCCGCATCGAGTCGCTCGGCGTCTTCGCGGGCGGCATCGCCCACGACTTCAACAACGTCCTGACGATCGTGCTGGGCAACCTGGCTCTCGCCAGGGCGGACATCGCGGCTGGGTCCGAGTCCGACATCCTGTTGCAGAGCGCCGAGCGCACCTGCCGGCAGGCCGCGGGGCTGACGCGCCAGCTCCTGACCTTCTCCCGCGGCGGCGCGCCGGTGACGCAGAGCATCGCGCTCGGGCCGGTGCTGGAGGAGTCGGCGGGCCTCAAGCTGCAGGAGTCCAGGGCGTCTGTGCGCGTGCAGCTGCCTGCGGATCTCTGGCCGGTCGAGGCCGACGCCGGGCAGATCCACGAGGTGATCCGCAACATCGCCGTCAACGGGCTGCAGGCGATGCCCGACGGCGGCACCGTCCAGGTGCGTGCGGACAACGTGCTCGTCGAGGCGGGGGAGGTGCCACCGCTCCTGCCAGGCGGCTACGTGTTCGTCACGATCAGCGACCGGGGCCCTGGCATCGCGTCGGACGACCTCGAGCGCATCTTCGAACCCTACTTCACGACGAAGCCGAACGGGCACGGCCTGGGACTCGCCACCTGCTGGTCGATCGTGCGCCGGCACGGCGGCCACATCAGTGCGCAGTCGACCGTCGGCGAAGGCACGGTGTTCCATATCTACCTGCCCAGGGCGCAAGCAGCGGAGGCGGAGGGCGAGACCCCGCGCAAAGAGGTCACAGGTGCCAGGCGACGCGTGCTCCTGATGGACGACGAGCGCGAGATCCTCGCCGTGTCGGGCGAGATGCTGCGCCGCATGGGCCATTCGGTCACCCTGGCGCGCGACGGCAGCGAGGCGGTATCGGCGTGCCGCGAGGCGCTGGCCGCGGGGCTGCCGATCGAGGTCGCCCTGCTCGACCTGACTGTGCCGGGCGGCATGGGCGGGCGCGAGGCGGGCGAGCGCCTCCTCGAACTGGACCCGGACATCCGCCTGGTCGCTTCGAGCGGCTACTCGAACGATGCCGTCATGGGCGACTACCGCGCCTTCGGCTTCCACGCGGTGCTGCCGAAGCCGTACCGCAGGGAGGAACTGCAGGCGGTCGTCGAGGCGGCCGGGGAATGTGGCCAGAAGGGCCCGGTCGGCATCGGGCCGCCCGTGCTGGCCGGGCGGCAGATCCGTTTGGCAGATTGAAGGGACCGCCCGTCGGCAGGGGGCCCCTCGGCTATTCGGGCTGAGGGTCGACGCGGTTGAAGGCGAGGAAGCGCTCCTCGTCGCGCAGCATGGTCCTGGCGAGCGCCGCCATCGGCTCGAAGGCCCAGACGCCCGAGAGGATGGCGCGGTCCGGGATCGCGTTTTCGAAGAGCAGGACCGGGCGCTGGTCGACGCCGTGGGCGGCCAGCGTCCGGTTGCCCTGAGCGAGCCCTGCGATCACGGCCGGGTCGTCCATCGCCAGGTCGAGCGCGCGGGCGTTGAGGCCCGTACGCTCGGCGACGACCGCCACCGCCTCCTGCCGGCGCGCGACATGGCGGCCCTGTTCCATCGCCGCCCGCATCAGCGCGGCGGGCACCTCGAGACCGGGACGGCCGAGCGCGGCCGCCGCCAGTGCGGCCAGGTTCGCCTCGCGCGTGCCCGTCAGGGGTCCCTCGAGCCAGGCGGGGTCCAGCCTGCGACCCGTGATCGCCTCGCCGCGGCGGAAGAACCAGGCGTTCAGCTCGCGGCCGTAGCCCAGCGGCCCGTCGCCGCGCATCAGCGCGATCTCCCACGCGACATCGAGGCTCGACCCGAACTCGGCCTGCAGACGATCCACCGAAAGCATTGCGTAGTGGCACCAGAGCGAGAGCACGTCGAGGCAGAACGTCAGTTTCATGGCCTGAGCCTAGCGGATGGCGGCGGAGGGGGCAATACCGATTGACAGGCCGCCTGCCGCGGCTTAGACTCGCATTGCCTAGGGGAGCGTGAGCTGAGAGTGCGCCGTTCGGCGCAGACCCTACCAACCTGAACTGGGTAATGCCAGCGGAGGGAAGGCAGAGCGAGACGAGGGCTGGCATGAAGCCTCGCGTCCGACTCCTAGGAGCCGGGCGCTTTGTCTTTGCTCGGCGCCGCACGTCCCGGGCGATGACGACAGGGGGGACTCGGAATGCAGTGGAAGCTGCGCGACATCGTGGTCACGGCGGTGCTGGCGGCGGCGGCTGGGGCCGTCTATCTCGGCTGGGACATCGTCTTCAAGTTCGTGCCGTCGTCGGTGAACCCCGTGGTGCTCGCCCTCTTCAACGGCCTCTGGTGGATCGTTGCCGGCCTTGTACCGTACATCGTGCGCAGGCCGGGGGCCGCGCTGCTCGCGGAGTCGATCGGGGGCTTCGTCGAGTTCCTGCTCGGCAGCCCTTACGGCATCCAGGCCTTCACGATGGGGATCGCGCAGGGGCTCGGCGTCGAGGCGGGCTTCGCCATCGGCGGCTGGAAGCGCTACGGCTGGGGCTTCATGCTGTTCGCGACAGCGCTCGGGGCCGTCGGCAACTACATCTACTCGTACTTCTACTACGGCGTGAACGCGTACTCGGCAGCGCTGCAGGCCGGCTATCTCATCGCCTCGCTGGTTTCGGGCGCGGTCCTCTCCGGCGTGCTCTCCAAGCTGATCGGCGATGCCCTGAGGCGCACAGGGGTCCTGCGCAACTTCGCGATCGCGCGCGAGGCCAGCCACGCGTCCTGAAGGGCTTGCCCGGCAGAAGCAGGCCGAGGCGGGCGAACTGCTCCTGCGCCTCGATGGGGTGTCGGTCGCCTACAGAGAGGGCCTGCCTGTCCTGGCAGACCTGACCTTCGAGCTGCACCGCGGCGACGCCCTCCTGCTGATCGGCCCGAGCGGCTGCGGCAAGTCGACGCTCGCGATGCTGGCGGCGGGAATCATCCCGGGCGCCGTGGAGGCGGAGGTGCGGGGCGGGATCTGGCGCGCCCCGGCGCTGGCGCGGCCAGGGGGAGCCGGCTACGTCTTCCAGGACCCCGAGGCCCAGCTCTGCCAGCTCACGGTCGGCCGGGAGGTCGCGTTCGGGCTGGAGAACGTCGCCGTGCCGACCGCCGAGATGCCCGACCGCATCCGGCGGGCCCTGGCCCGCGCGGACCTCGCCGTGGATCCCGAGGAGTTCGACACCGTGCTCTCAGGGGGCATGAAGCAGAAGCTCGCGATCGCCTGCGCCCTGGCCTACGGGCCCGACCTCCTGGTGCTCGACGAGCCGACGGCCAACCTCGACCCGCAGGCGACGGCTGAGGTCTTCCGCCAGATCGCCGGCCTCAGGGCCGAGGGACGGACCCTGCTCGTGATCGAGCACAAGTTCTCGGGGCTGCTCGACTCCCTGGACCGCGTCGTCGCGCTGGGACCTGGCGGCAGCCAGGTCTTCGCGGGTCCGCTGCCCGAGACGATCGCAGAGCGCTGGGGCGAGCTGCAGGAACTCGGCGTCGTGCCGTCCTGGCGGCCGTCGCCCTTTGCCAGGGTTGCGCCGCGGGCCGCCCGCCTGCCCGCCGCTGCGGCCGCTCCGCCCGTCTTCGCGGCGCAGGAGCTGTCGTACACCTACGCGTCCGCGTCCCTGCGCCGGCGCCTCATGCGGCGCCACGCGGAGCCGCGCTACGCCTTCCGCGATCTCGGGTTCGCGATCCCCGCCGGCGGCTTCACCGCCATCGTCGGTCCGAACGGCTCCGGCAAGTCGACGCTGCTCGCCGTCCTCGCGGGATTCGAAAAGCCGACCCGGGGATCGCTCCGGCGGCCCGAGGGCAGGCAGGCCGTCGCGTTCGCCTTCCAGAACCCCGAGCACCAGTTCGTCTACGAGACGGTGGCCGACGAGCTGATGAGCCGCTACCTCGGCGCGGCAGAGCTGCCGGAGGACGTCGCGCGGCTGCTCGGGGAGTTCGGCCTCGCGGGTCACGCAGGGCAGAGTCCGTTCGCGCTCAGCCAGGGGCAGAAGCGCAGGCTCTCGGTGGCCGCCATGCTTCTCCAGGAACACGAGGCGTATCTCCTGGACGAGCCGACCTTCGGCCAGGACGCGCGCACGCAGGAGATGATCCTGCACAGGCTGCTCGATCTGCAGCGGGCAGGCCGGACGATTGTCGTGACGACGCACGATATGGACCTCGTGCGCCGGTATGCGACGCAGGTCCTGGTGCTGTCGGACGGCCGGCTCACCTTCGCTGGGCCGCCGGAGGAACTCTTCGCGCGGCCGGACATCCTGCGCGAGGCGCACCTCTTGCCGGAAGAGGGGCAGGTCCCCTACGCAGAGCCGGCGGGCCTCGGCGACACGGGCCCGGCCCAGTTCGTGCGCATCGCGCCGAGGCAGGCGCTTTCGCCGATCGGCCGCCTGCACCCGGCGATGAAACTCCTGGCTACGCTGCTCGCCATGGCTGTCCTCGTGTTCACGGTCAATGTGCGCCAGGGCCTGTACCTGACGCTCCTGCCGCTCGCGCTGCTCTTCTGCGGGGCTCGCCTGGGCCTGCGCCAGGTGGCGGCGCGGATCGGGCCCTTCGTGCTGTTCTTCGCCCTCTACACCTGGACCCTGACCGCCTACGCGCAGGTGCCGCCGGGATCCCCGACCGTGCGCTTCCTCCTCTTCCGGCTGAGCCTCTTCGGCCTTATGGCGGGCCTCTCGCTCGGCATGCGCATGCTCGCGACCGTGACGTTCGCCGTCCTCTTCGTCGCCACGACCGACCTCACCGATCTCCTTGTCAGCCTGCCGCAGAACTTCCGCGTGCGGCCCAAGTTCGCCTACGGCACCTTGGCCGGCTTGCGCTTCTTTCCGCTGTTCGCGGAGGAGTGGCGCAAGCTGCGGCGCGCTCGGGCCCAGCGCCCCACGCGGGGCAGTTGGGCGGGACAGGCGGTCGCCTACGCCCTGCCCTTGCTCGCGCAGGCCATCCGACTGGGCGAGCGGGTCTCGATCGCCATGCAGGCGCGCGGCTTCCACGGTCCGGCGATGGAGCGCGCGACGGCACGCACCTACTACCGCAAGCTCGCACTGCGCCCAGCCGACCTGCTCTACCCCGTCCTGCTGACGGCAGCCAGCGTCCTCCTGCTTATGCTGGGCCGCTGAAGGGCGCGTGTCAGGCAGGTGGGCGGCGCCATAGGCTGGCAGCGACTGCGTCCGAACGCAGGACAAGGGTGGGGGTAGGCCCTATGCACCTGGCGAGATTCCCGCGGCGGCGGTATACGTCCGGCGAAACTCCCATGGAGCGCCTGCCGCGCTTTTCCCAGGCGGTCGGCGGGCCGGACATCTACATCAAGCGCGACGATCTCCTCGGCCTCACGGGCGGCGGCAACAAGACGCGCAAGCTCGAATTCCTGGTCGCGGACGCCTTGGCGAAGGGCGCCGACACGCTGATCACCTGCGGCGGCATCCAGTCCAACCACTGCCGCCTGACGCTGTCGGCGGCCGTGAAGGAAGGCATGCACTGCTGGCTTGTGCTCACGGAAGCGGAGCCCGGCGCCTATCGCCCTGACGCGAACGGCAACATCTTTCTCTTCCAGCTGCTCGGAGCGGAGCGCATCAAGCTGGTGGGGGACGGCGTGGACACGTGGGCCGAGCTCTCGGCCGCGGCCGCCGAGGCCACCGCGGCCGGCAGGCGACCGTACATCATCCCGATGGGTGGGTCGAACGCCGTCGGGGCCCTCGGCTATGTCGCGTGCGCCGAGGAGCTCATGGGCCAGTGTTTCGAGACGGGACTGCGCCTGGACCACGTCGTGCTGGCGGGCGGCAGCGCAGGCACGCTCGCGGGCTTGTGGCTCGGCTTCGGCGGCAACCGCCTCGACGTGCCCCTGACCGCGATCAGCGTGCTGAACCCGAAGGAGAAGCTCCGCGACGAGGCGCGCGAGATCGCCCGCGCGGCGGCGGAGCTGCTGGGCGCCGCCGCGGCGGTCGACGAGGAGCTCCTCACGTGTGGCGACGAGTACATCGGTCCGGGCTACGCGCAGCCCACGCCTGAGATGATCGAGGCGGTGAGGCTACTTGCACGCACGGAGGGGGTCCTGCTTGACCCGATCTACACCGGCAAGGCCATGGCAGGGCTGATCGACCTCGCGCATCAGGGCGTCTTCAGGCCGGGCGAGAAAGTCCTCTTCCTGCACACAGGCGGTGTGCCGGGTCTCTACGCCCTGACAGGGCTCTTCACCGGCAGCTGAGGCAAGGGCGGCGGCACGCGGCAGGGGCCCGCGCCGCCCCATGTGCGGTCGGGGGCCCAAGGCTGGGGCGGATCCTCTCCGTTTCGGGGGGATCTCGTCCGGCGTGTGCCGGTCCGGTGCCGTGCCGGCTGGGCGATCGGTCAAGCATCCCTGCCTGTCCGGGAACGCAGGGGCGGCGGGCGGGCACCGCGAAGCTACCGAGGGGAGCCGCCGTTCGGGGGAGGAAGGATCGACTGGCAACTTTCGTACTCTGCCACGATGCCTGGGAGGGCGGCTGGGTCTGGCAGGAGACTGCCCTGGCGCTCGCCGCGCTCGGGCACGACGCGTACCGCCCGACGTACACCGGACTCGGCGAGCGGCGCCATCTCGCCCACGCCGGCGTGGATCTCACGACGCACCGCGAGGACGTCGGGCAACTCCTGACCTACGAGGAACTGCACGGCGTCGTGCTGGTCGGGCACGGCTACGGCGCCGCCGTGGCCACAGGTGTGGCCGACGACCTGCCGGAGCGCGTGCGCCTTCTGGTGCTGCTCGACCCCTACCTGCCGGCACGGGGACAGTCTTTCCTCGACCTCTTCGGCGGCACGCCGATCCGCGAGCAGCTCGTCGGCCAGGCACAGGCCTACGGCGACGGCTGGCGGATCACGCCGCCGTTCGCGCCGGCCGACGTGCGCGTGACCGCGCAGCCGCTCGCCACGTTCAGCGAGCCGCTCGCGCTGCGCCACCCGCCGCGCGTGCCGAGGCAGGCGATCGCATGCGCGGGCCGGGCGGCGACACCGCTCTTCCAGCCCGTGGCGGCTTCGCTCGCCGCACTTGCCGCGGCGGGCGTGACTGTCCACGAGATCGCCTGCGGCCACAGGGCCCCGACCGAACTGCCGCTGGAACTCGCTGCCCTGCTGGACAGGATCGTCCTGCGGCAGGCTGGCAGCGCGGACGTCGAAGAGACCCGCAGGGAGGACGAACTATGAAAGCCATCGTCGTGCAGGCGTTCGGCGGTCCCGAAGTGCTCGAGCTGAGGGAGGTGCCCGTGCCCGTTCCGGGTCCAGGGCAGGTCCTCGTCCGCCTGCATGCCGCGGGGGTCAACCCCGTCGAGACCTACATCCGCTCCGGCCGGTACGACCCCTTGCCGGAACTGCCCTACACGCCGGGCGGCGACGGGGCAGGCGTCGTCGAGGCGGTCGGAGCCGGGCTGCAGGGTTTCGCCGTGGGCGAGCGGGTCTACGTCTCCGGCTGCCCCAGCTACGCGGAATACGCGCTCTGCCCCGGGGGCGGCGTGCATCCCCTGCCAGACGGCGTCAGCTTCGCGCAGGGCGCGGCCATGGGCGTCCCCTACGCCACAGCCCTGCGCGCCCTCGACATCGGGGGAGCTCAGGCGGGAGACCTCGTGCTCGTGCACGGCGGCAGCGGTGGCGTCGGCACCGCGGCTGTGCAGATCTGCCGCGGCCTCGGCATGGACGTGGCCGCGACCGCGTCGAGCGAGGAGGGCAGGCGGCTGCTCGCGGGCCTGGGCGCGGTGGCGGTGGCGCACGGCGCCTACGCCGAAGCGCGCGAGGCGTTCGGCGGCAGGGCCTTCAACGTCATCCTCGAAATGGCGGCGGACCGCAACCTTGGCCAGGACCTCGCCGAGCTGGCACAGGGCGGGTCTATCGTGGTGGTCGGCTCGCGCGGCCCTGTGCAGGTGAACCCCAGGGACCTGATGCGCAGCGGCGGCGCCGTGCGGGGCGTCCTGCTCTTCCAGACGCCGCCCCAGACCCTGCGCCGCATCCACCTGCGCCTCGTGGCCGCTCTGGCGGCCGGCTGGCTGAAGCCCGTGATCGGCAGGAGCTTCCCGCTTGCGCAGGCGGCGCAGGCCCACGAGGCGGTGCTGGCCCCCGGGGCCCTCGGCAAGATCGTGCTGGAGATCTAGCGCCGCAGCTCGCGCCAGGCGACGCGCGCGTTGCGGCGGTGGTAGTGCAGGATGTAGTCCGGCACGCCGTCGCGCCAGGCGCCCAGGGTGGCGTCGGCAAGCTCGCGCGGTCCCGAGGCCGTGGCAACGCCCGCGAGCAGCAGGTCCAGGTAGCGCCGGGCCTCGTCGATGCGCCCCTCGATCGCTGGCCGGCCTTCCGCTGGCCGGCCGTGCTGCGAGACGAGCAGCCTCGGGGCGAGTTGCCGGTTGAGTTCCGCGAGCTTTTCGAGCGTCTCGCGATAGGCCAAGGCGCTCACGTAGATGAACGGGAACTCGCAGTCCGAGAGGTAGTCGCCGACGATGAGCGCCCCGCTGGGCGGATGGAAGATGGCGAGACCGTCCCAGGTGTGGCCCCTGAGCAGGAAGAAGCGGCAGCCGGCGAGTTCCTCGCCGTCCGCGGCGATCGGCCGGTCCGGGCGCACAGGCGCGTCGAGCGGGCGGTCGCGGGCGATGTAGTGGAGACCGTCGAAATTCCTGAGCGCCCGCCGCGCGCGCGCCTCGTTGCGCGTGTCCCAGCGGGCTGAGGCAACCACGGGCGCCGTGGGGAAGTGCGGGACGCCGACGATGTGGTCGAAGTCGCTGTGCGTCAGGACGAGCAAGGGGTCGCGTCCCGGCTTGTCGAGGTCCGCCGCCAGCCTCTGCGCCCGTTCGATCTCCTCCGGGAAGTAGCCGGGATCGACGACCAGGACGGCGCCATCGCCCGCCAGCACGGCGCACTGCGTCTGCCAAAGAAGCGACGGCTGAAGCCAGAGTCCGCCTTCATACGCCTGGAACATGCCCTGCCCCCCAAACTTTGCGCCGCGAATCCCGGGTCAGAATCGTTCGACACGATCCGTTTCGACACCGCCCGCCGAATACCGGATTCTATCTTTGTCCTAGTACGGCAATTCCTCTGCTGGCGACGGCAATCCTTGTAGAGATGTGGCGAGCGCGGAGGGGGCATGGCGATGCGCAGCACCGCACTGGTTACCAGGAGAGGCAAGTCCGTGGGCCGAGGCGCCCGCTTGTCGGCGGCCGCCGGGCAGGGCTGGCTCTGGGGCGAGCCCCCGGCCGCGTCGTCCGCGGCGCAGGGCGTCAGGAAGGAGCGCGGCGGTTCCGCCGCCCTGCTCCGCTACGCCTTCGATCAGGACGAGGATGCCTGCGTCATCGTGGACCGGCGCGGGCGGCTCGTGCAAGTGAATCGGCGGGCAGCCGGCCTCGGGCTGCGCAAGGGTGGCAACCTGGCCGTTGTCGGGCCCGCGGCGGGGGCCGACATCGTGGCCGCCATGCGGCAAGGAGCGGACGCCGCGCTGCGGGAGGGTCGCGCCTCGGACCTGGGGTGCGGGATTCCCGCGGGGCAGAGCCGGGTGAGCTGCTTCCCGCTGGTGGACGAGGACGGTCAGGTGGTGGGGGCCCGCTGCAGCGTGAAGTTCCAAGAGCAGGGCGAGGCGTCCCTTGTCCTCGCGGGGATCAAGGCGGCAGGCGGGCGCCTCGTTCACGATTACAACAACCTGCTCACGGTCCTGCTCGGCAATCTAAGCCTGGCTGCGGCGGACGCGCAGGGACAGCAGGGCGAACTGCTCCAGGCGGCGCAGGAGGCGGCTATCGCGGTGAGGGAGCTGACGCAGTCGCTGCCGCACCGCCTGGCGGCGGCGTGCACCGCCCCGCCGCAGGGCCTGTCCGCGGCGGCCGCCTGCGGCCAGCCGCGCATCCTGCTCATGGACGACGAGAAGCCCGTGCGGGCGGTGGCCGCACGCATCCTCGCAGCGGCCGGCTACGAGGTCAGCGAGGCGCCCGATGGCCGGACCGCGTTGCAGATGTTTCGCGACGCGCGCAGGGACATGCGTCCCTTCCAGCTTGCCGTGCTCGACCTGACGGTCCCGGGGGGCATGGGCGGCGAGGAGGCGGGACGGGAGCTGCAGGCGCTCGATCCCGCCCTGCCGATTCTGATCTCGACGGGCCGGCAGAACGGGCTGCCCCTGCAGGAATGCCAGCGCCTCGGCTTCTTGGGCGTCGTGCCCAAGCCCTACACCGCGGACGAACTGCGCTCCGGCGTGCGCGACGCGCTCAGGCCGGACGGCAGTTCGAGCTAGCGAGAGCGGTCCCGCGCCCGGCGTTGCGCGCTACAGGTCCGCGGCGTGCTACATTGGAGCAGTACAGCCTTGTGGCCTTGGGGGGACGCGCATGGGTCCGCGCGAGTTTCTGGCCCTGTCGGCGCGGTTGGCCGAGGCACCTGTGGTGCTCTGCGTCGGGCCCTCCGCCACGCTGGCCGGCATGGCGCTGAGCCAGCTTGTCAAAGGTCGCGAGGCGGACGTGGAGCGGGTCGGCGCGGGCGACGGTCAGCTGCGCGAGGCGTGCGAGCTGGCGGCGACGCCGTCGTTCTTCGGCGACGCGGGCCTCGTCGTCGCCTGGCGAACGCAGGCGCTCACCGGCCAGAAGGGCAGGGGCGAGCAGGAGAGGGCCCTCGAGCTGCGGGCCCTGGCCGACCATATGGAGCGGCCGCCACGCGGCGCGACGCTGTTCGTCTGGGCTCCCGAAGCGGACGGCAGGCTGGCACCGGTGCGCAGGGCCGTTGAGCGGGGCTGGCTCCTGCCTGCCGACGCGGGCAAGGAGCTCGGCGCCTGGCTCGGTGAACTTGCGCGGCAGGCGGGGGTGAAGTTGCCGCCCCAGGCGACGCAGGCCTTTCTTGCGAGCGGGCTCGACCTCGACAGCCTCGCCACGGCACTCGGGACCGCCGAACTGGCCATGGACGAGGGCTCGCCGATCACCGCGGACGTGGCCGCGTGGGCAGCCCCGCCTGCGGTGGAGCTCAGGGTGTTCGCCCTGACCGATGCGATCCTGCAGCGGCGGCCGACAGGTGTCGCGACAGTGCTCGGTCAGCTGCTGGGCCAGGGGGAGGCGCCGCTTGGTCTGCTCGCCCTCGTCGCGCGTCAACTGCGCCAACTCGCCGCCGCCAGGGCGGAACTCGCCGCGGGCCGGTCGGCCCAGGAACTCGCCAAGATCATCGGCGCCCACCCCTTCGTCGCGCAAAAGCTGTGCCAGGCGGCGCCGCTCTGGAGCCAGGCCGGGATCGTCGCCGCTTTCCGCGAACTCCTGCGCTGCGATCTTGCGCTCAAATCGGGCGGCAGCCAGCCGCTCGCCCTCGAGCTCGGGTTGATGCGCGTCGCGGGCGCACAGTTTTGACCGCTGCCAAGCAGCGGCTTCAGATGTGCAAATTTCTGGGCGGCAGGACAGTAGCGCGGCGCCCCGGCCATCTGCCGGGGCGCCGCGCTGCTCGGGTTCAGGAAGGGATCGCAA
>JAJZVM010000019.1 GCA_021845645.1 Bacillota bacterium | reverse complement strand
ACACGATCGTCGTCTCCGCGACGGCGGCCGAGCCGGCGCCGCTGCAGTACCTCGCCCCCTACGCCGGCTGTGCCATGGGCGAGGACTTCATGTACCGCGGCAAGCACTCCCTCATCATCTATGACGACCTCTCGAAGCACGCCGTCGCGTACCGCGCGATGTCGCTGCTCCTGCGCCGGCCGCCGGGCCGCGAGGCGTACCCTGGCGACGTGTTCTACCTCCACTCGCGCCTTCTCGAGCGCGCCGCGAAGCTCAACAAGGAGCTCGGCGGCGGCAGCCTCACAGCGCTGCCGATCATCGAGACGCAGGCCGGAGACGTCTCCGCCTACATTCCGACGAACGTCATCTCGATCACCGACGGCCAGATCTACCTCGAAAGCGATCTCTTCTTCGCCGGCGTCCGGCCGGCGGTGAACGCCGGCATCTCGGTCTCGCGCGTCGGCGGCGACGCGCAGATCAAGGCCATGAAGCAGGTCACGGGCCAGCTGCGCCTCGACCTTGCGAGCTTCCGCGAGCTGCAGGCGTTCGCCCAGTTCGGATCGGACCTCGACAAGTCGACGCAGCAGGCGATCTCGCGTGGCCAGCACATGACGGAGCTTCTCAAGCAGCCGCAGTACAAGCCGTACCCCGTCGAGGAGCAGGTTGCCCTGCTCTACGCCGGCACGCACGGCTACATCGACGACGTCGCGCTCGACAAGGTGTCGGCCTTCGCGCAGGGCCTTCTCAGCCACCTGCGCGCCGAAGGCGGACTTTTCAAGACGATCCGCGACGCGAAGCGCCTCACGGATGAGACCGAGGCCGCGCTCAAGGCGGCCGTCGAGGACTTCCGCAAGGTCTTCCAGGGCTAGGAGGGGCAGACATGCCGCAGGGCCTGCGCGACATCCGGCGCCGCATCCGCAGCGTCGAGAACACGCGCAAGATCACCCAGGCGATGAAGATGGTCGCGGCGGCGAAGCTGCGCCGCGCGCAGGAGAGCGCCCAGGCTGCGAGGCCTTACGCCGAGCGGATCGAGGACGCCCTGCGTTCGGTGTCGCAGGACGCCAGCGCCTCGCGCATGCCGCTTCTCAGGCCGCGCTCCGTGCAGAAGGTGGGCTATGTCGTCCTCACGGGCGACCGGGGCCTCTCGGGGCCATTCAACGCGAACATCCTGCGGCGGCTGCAGCAGGAGATCGGCCGGGGCGGCGACATGGTCTTCTTTGCCGTGGGCCGCAAGGGCCGGGACTACCTGCGCCATCGCGGGCACAGCATCGCGAAGGAGTACATCGGCATCGGCGACTACCCGCGCTACTACCAGGCGCAGGCCCTGGGCGAGGACATCGTGCAGGCGTTCCTTTCCGGCGAGGTGGACGAGGTTCGTCTCGTGTACGGCCAGTTCGTCAGCGTCATGACGCAGCGCCCCATCGTGCAGCAGCTGCTGCCGGTGGAGCGGCCCCAGGGCGGCGGCAGCAGGCAGTACATCTACGAGCCGGACGCACAGGCCGTTCTCGAGGAGCTCGTGCCGCACTACCTCTATGCGCAGCTCTACAGGGCGCTCTTGGAATCCAAGGCCTCCGAGTGGGGTGCGCGCATGACGGCGATGGATTCCGCCACACGCAACAGCGAGGAGCTCATCCGCAACCTGGTGCTGCTTCTCAACCGTCTCCGCCAGGCCGCGATCACCAACGAGATCGCCGAGATCGTCGGCGGCGCGAGCGCGCTCCAGTAACCTCCGAAGGGAAGGGAAGGCAAAGTGGCAGTCGGCAAAGTCGTCCGGGTCATCGGTCCGGTCGTGGACGTCGAGTTCCCGGCCGGCGAGCTCCCGAAGCTGTACAATGCCGTGCGCATCGACGCTGAGCCCAAGGAAGGGCAGAAGCTGTCGCTCACGGCCGAGGTCGTCCACCACCTGGGTGACAACCGCGTCTCCTGCATCGCCATGTCCTCGACGGACGGTCTCGTCCGCGACGCCGAGGTGACCGACCTCGAGGGCCCGATCTCGGTGCCGGTCGGACCCGAGACGCTGGGCCGCGTCTTCAACGTTCTGGGCGAGCCGGTCGACAAGATGGGCCCGGTGCAGACGAAGGAGCGCCTGCCGATCCACCGCGACGCACCAGGCATCGACGAGCAGGCATCCACCACGGAGGTTCTCGAGACAGGCCTCAAGGTCGTCGACCTCCTCGCGCCGTACCCGAAGGGCGGCAAGATCGGCCTCTTCGGCGGCGCAGGCGTCGGCAAGACGGTCCTGATCATGGAGCTCATCCACAACATCGCGACGGAGCACGGCGGCATCTCGGTGTTCGCTGGCGTCGGCGAGCGCACCCGCGAGGGCAACGACCTCTGGAACGAGATGAAGGAGTCCGGCGTCATCTCGAAGACGGCCATGGTCTACGGCCAGATGAACGAGCCGCCAGGGGCGCGCATGCGCGTCGGTCTCTCGGGCCTTACGATGGCGGAATACTTCCGCGACGTCGAGAACCGCGACGTGCTGCTGTTCATCGACAACATCTTCCGCTTCATCCAGGCCGGCTCCGAGGTCTCGGCCCTCCTCGGCCGCATGCCGTCCGCCGTGGGCTACCAGCCGGTGCTCGCAACCGACGTCGGCCAGCTGCAGGAGCGTATCACGTCGACGAAGCGCGGCTCCGTCACGTCGATCCAGGCGATCTACGTGCCGGCCGACGACTACACCGACCCCGCTCCGGCCACCACGTTCGCCCACCTTGACGCCACGACCAACCTCGACCGCGCCATCGCGGCCCGCGGACTCTACCCGGCCATGGACCCCCTGGCGTCCACCTCGCGCATCCTGGACCCGCGCATTGTCGGCGAGGAGCACTATCAGGTGGCGCGTGGCGTGCAGGCCGTCCTGCAGCGCTACAAGGAACTGCAGGACATCATCGCGATCCTCGGCATGGACGAGCTCTCCGAGGACGACAAGGTGACGGTGGCGCGTGCGCGCAAGATCCAGAACTTCCTCTCGCAGCCGAACTTCGTCGCGGAGCAGTTCACGAACGTGCCCGGCAAGTACGTGCCGGTCAAGGAGACCGTGCGCGGCTTCAAGGAGATCCTCGAGGGTCGCCACGACGACCTCCCGGAGCAGGCCTTCCGCTACGTCGGCACCATCGACGAGGCGGTCGAGCGGGGAAGGAGCCTGTAATATGGCCAGCACCGTCCCCGTCTCGGTCGTGACGCCGGAGCGGGAGCTCGCGCGCACCGACGCCGAGATGGTCATCGTGCGCGGCGCGGATGGCGACCTCGGCATCCTGCCGCACCACATCCCGCTCGTCACGCCGATCAGGCCGTCGGTGCTCGAGATCCGCACACCGGCAGGGCGTGAGCGGTACGCGGTGACGGGGGGCTTCCTCGAGGTGCGCGGCGATCAGGTGACCATTCTCGCGCGCACCGCGGAACGTCCCGAGGAGATCGACCTCGCCCGTGCCGAGGCCGCGAAGCAGCGTGCGGAGGAGCGCCTCCGGGACCGCGCCGCAGACCTCGATATCGTGCGCGCCGAGCTCTCGCTGCAGCGTGCGCTCGTGCGCCTGCAGGTCGCCGAGGAGGCCAAGAAGACCGCCGTATAGCACTGGCTGATGATGGCAAGGCTCGTTTCCGGGAGGGTCCGGAATGCGCGCCTTGCCATTGCTTATGTCGCTGGTTGGCGTCATCTTGGTGTCGAATGTGGCGCCCACCAATCGAGGGTCCAGCGCCAGCGCCCTCTGGCCGCTTGCGACGACCCTAGGCGCGCATTCCGGTACCGCGCAGGTCGAGGTCTTTTCGTCATCCACCGTCAAAAGGCGCCCGCCCGTGCGAATTCTTGAACAGGAGATCTTGCCTGGGGCGACCTGGCACAGCTCCCAACTGGGCAGCGGCGAGGTGTTCAGCGCCGTCCAGGGCTCGCGGTTCGCCCGCATCGCGTACGTGCCCGCCGGCGCCACTGCGACCCTCGTGTGCGCCACGGGCCGCAGGGTATCGGCAGAGGCCATCGGCGACGCGCTCAGGGCGAGCGCGACACCGCCGTGCGGCCCGCGCCAGGAACAGGTGACGGTATTCGCGACGCTCGAGAGACGGCCCTCCGCCGCGGCAGTGCGGCGGGCCCTGGGGCGGGTCGGTGCCGTGCAGCGTGGGCTTGTCCACGGGCCGCAGGGCCTGCTCGCGCTGGCGGAGGTGCCCGGCCGAGATCCCAGCGTGGCGATCGGGGGCGTTGCCATGAACCTTGCGGTGCAGATCACGTACGATAGTGCGCACGGTGCACAGGCCGTCCTTGCGACGCCGACGATCCCGGGATCGGAACCATGAATGGCTGCCGTCGCGCCAGAAGGAGCCAAGAGGCATGAGCGATCGTGACATGGAAGTCCGCCAGATCGGGCAATTGCCGGAGATCGTCGTGCGTGGCGGGCACCCGCTGCGGGGCGACGTCGAGATCGAGGCGTCGAAGAACGCCACCTTGCCCGTGATGGCAGCCGCCCTCCTGACGGAAGAATCGGTCACGTTGCCGGACATCCCCTGGCTGCACGACGTCGATACCCTTCGCCGCGTCCTGGTGTCGCTTGGCGTCTCGGCCGAGCGGGACGGACGCAGCCTGACGATCGAAGCGCGGGACATCGATCCGTTCGGGGCGCCTGAGCACCTGGTACGGCGCATGCGGGCCTCGTTCCTGATCGCGGGCCCCCTTCTCGCGCGCTTCGGCGTCGCGCGCGTGCCGCTGCCGGGGGGCTGCGCCATCGGTTCCCGCCCGATCGACCTGCACCTCAAGGGCCTGCAGGCACTGGGTGCGGACGTCGAGTCCGGCAGCGGCTACATAGAATTTCGCGCGCCGCGTCTTCACGGCGCGACCATCTACCTTGACTTCCCCAGCGTCGGGGCCACGGAGAACCTCCTGATGGCGGCATCGCTCGCCGACGGCTGGACGGTGATCGAGAACGCGGCGCAGGAGCCCGAGGTGGTGGACCTCGCGAACTTCCTCAATGCCATCGGCGGCGAGGTGCGCGGCGCCGGCACCCCGGAGCTGCGCATCCACGGGCGCCAGCGCATGCATGGCGCAAGCTACCAGGTGATCCCGGACCGCATCGAGGCGGGAACCTACCTCATCGCCGGTGCCGCGAGCGGCGGCGACGTGACGGTAGGGCCCATCGTCTCGGAGCACCTGCGGCCCTTGCTCGCGAAGCTGCGGGAGGCCGGCGCCATCATTGAGGACACGAAGGACTACGTGCGCATCACCGCGTCGGAGCCGCTGCAGGCGATCGACGTGAAGACGATGCCGCACCCGGGCTTCCCCACCGACCTCCAGGCGCCGCTGATGGCCGCCCTGGTGTGCGCCCGCGGCACGTCGGTGATCACCGAGACCGTCTTTGAGAACCGCTACATGCATGTGCCGGAGCTGCGCCGCATGGGTGCGGACATCAAGATCGAGGGGCGCACGGCCCTTGTCACCGGCACGCCGCGCATCACCGGTGCCAGCCTCCGCGCGTCCGACCTGCGCGCGGCCGCAGCGCTCGTGATCGCCGCTCTCGGCGCGGACGGCACGTCGGAGCTCAGCGAAGCCTACCACCTGGACCGCGGCTACTACCAGCTCGAGGAGAAGCTCGGTTCCCTCGGCGCGGACATCGAGCGCTGCCGCTGTTCGGAGGAGCCGTAGACCATCATCGCGAGACAGGCGGCGCCATGCGGTCCGCCGTCAGGGACTCTGCGGCCCACGGCATGCCGGCCGGTGCTGGCGTCCCCGGCGAAGGCGGGGCCGTACCGCGGGGAGCGCAGGGAAACGGCGGCTGACGCCGGTCCGTGACCGGTCGCCGCCGCCGGGGCGGGCAGCCAAGTGCCAAGTCAGTGCGCGAACGCGTACCTCTCCATGATCGTGCGGATCTCGCGGAACGCCGCCGGGTCGTCGGGCTCGTGGTGGTTCTGGCCGTCGGCGGCAGGAGGGCGGACGCCTGCGAGGGAGCCCGTGGAGGCGGCGTTGAGGTACAGCGTGCGCGCCTTGAGGCGCTCGCGGATGCGTGCCACCTCCTGCAAGTCGCGCGTGAACGCGGCGGCCGCCGGTGCCGTGCCGGCACCGCTCGTGACGTCGATGGCGTGCTCGAGAGTGCCCGCACGTACGATCGAGAGGAACGGTCCGAAGATCTCCTCGCGGGCGAGGGGCGTATCGCTGTACACGTCGTCGACGACGACGGGGCCGGTGAAGTGACCGGGCCCATTGCCGTCCCCGTGGCGCAGCACCATGCCGTAGCTCGCCGCCTCGTGGGCGAACGTGCGCACCTTCTGCAGCGCCGTGGCGCTGATCATGGGACCGTAGCGGTGGCCAGAGGCCGCGTCACCGCGGTCCTCGCAGAATTGGTCCACTTCGGCGAGCAGGCGGTCGACGAACTCGTCGTGGATCTCGTCCACGAGCACGAGATGAGCGGTCGAGGTGCACTTCTGCCCCTGGAAGGCGAACGCCGAGCGCACGACCTCCTGCGCCGCCCAGTCGAGATCGGCGCTGGCTGTGACGAGCGTGGCCGCCTTGCCGTCTGTGCGTGCGACCACGTGGCGTGCCTGTTCCTGATCTGGCTGCCAGAGAGCGGCCTGCGCCTGCACGGTCGCTCCGCCGCGGCGCGAGCCGACGAACGCCACGAAGCGGGTCAGGGTATGGCTCACGAGTGCTTCGCGCAACGCGTCGCCATGACCCACGACGATGTTGAGAACACCGGGCGGCAGGCCGGCGGCGCGGAAGGCCCGCAAGGCTTCGATCGCGGTGATCGGCGCGACGCGGCTCGGCTTCAGCACGAGCGTGTTGCCCGCACCGATTGCGGCTGCCGCGATGCCGACCGGAAGGGCGACGGGAAAGCTGAACGGCGTCAAGGCGACGCCGACACCGAGCGGCCGGTCGTTTTCCTCGACGACGAAGTCGGCCTGGAGCGAAGCCCAGCGCACGGGCTTGACGCCCGTGAGCTGTTCTGCGACCCAGCCGAGGTGCCGGATCGTCTCGACCATCTCGCCGTCCGCCTCGGTGAAGCTCTTGCCGGTCTCGAAGGCCATCCAGGCTACGAGTTCCGCGCGACGGCGGCGGAGCTCGTCCGCGACGCGCAGCAGCAGCGTGGCGCGCTCCTCCGGCGGCACCCGCGCCCAGGCGGGGGCCATGGCCGCGGCGGCGCGGACGGCCTGATCCGCGTGGGCGGCGTCTCCCAGCGACACTTCCCCGACGACGGAGTCCGGATGCGCAGGGTCATGCGAGACGAGAATGTCGCGGCCCACATCCTCGCGCTCACCGATGATCAGCGGATAGCGCCGACCGAGTCGGCCGCGGACGAGTTCGACGGCCACCTGCAGTTCGGATGTGGCATCGGGCAGGGTGAGATCCAGTGGAGCGAGGTCATGATAGGACAATGGCGAGCTGCCCCCCTGTGGCAACAGGCTGCATGCGCCGGGCCACGCGTACACTTCACTGCGCGGCAGCGTAGCAGTCAAGGCGCAAAGGGACGCAATTCGACGGCCAGGCGTCCTACGGGGTCAGGCGTCCTTGGCCGGCAGCAGGAAGTCCCGCAACGCCGCGCGGCGCAGGCTGCTCGGCTGAAAGCCGATCGCGTAGTGGTGCAGGTTCTGCAGTTCCACGAGCAGGCTTCCCTGGATGGTGGCGTGCGCCTCGAGACAGGTCGTCCTGTCGAAGACGGGGGGCAGTCCCTTGGCGACGGGTGCAGCCGCCCTGAGAATGAGCGCAGGACGTGCGATCCTTTCCTGGCTCAGGCGCAAGGTGGGCAGCTGTGCGTTGGCCAGGAGCTCCTCGGAAATGTGCCTCGGATCGATGCGCGAGCGCACCCGGCCGCTCGGCAGCGTCTGCAGGTCCAGGCGCAGGAACGCCTCGACGTAGCCGTTCCAGGGCTGCAGGTGCGGCGCGGCGCGCAAGGCCTCGGCGTAGCGCTCGACGTCCTCGTACTCCGTCTCGAGGCGCCGCAGCGACGGCCCGATCGCCTCCAGGTTGGCCGGCGGCACGTCGCCTGCCCCGTCGATGAGCACGAGACGTGCGACGAGGTCCGGGCGCTCCGCCGTCAGGTAGAGTGCGACGAGCGCTCCGAGCGAGTGCCCGATGAGGTGCACGGGACCCCGCAGGGCCTCGATCGCCGCCACTGCGTCCCAGGCGTGCTCCGGAATGGCCGCCCCATGGGCTGGTGAGCCGCTGAGCCCTCGACCGCGAAAGTCGAGGGCGTAGAGGTGCAGGCCATCGCGCAGGTCGTCGGCTACCGCGTCCAGCGCGCGCGCGTTCGCAGTGATGCCGTGCAGCAGCAGCGCCGGCTCGCCCTGGCCGCCGAGGTCGTGCAGAGCGAGCGGCAGGCCGTCGGGAGCCTTGAACATGCGCACGCGGTCAGCGTCCTGGCTCATCCCTTATCCCCACACCTTCCTCAGCGTCTGCCCCGGCGAGGTATCCGCGCCGTAGCTCCTCCTTGGCCACCTTGCCCGCCGTCGTCAAGGGAAGGGCCGGCAGGACGATGAGCTGCTTCGGCAGCTTGTAGCGTGCGAGGCGCGCACCGAGGAAGGCCATGAGGTCAGCCTGCGACGTGCCTGTGCCCTCGCGCAGCTGCACCCACGCCACCCCGACCTCTCCCCAGTGCGGGTGGGGCACCCCGGCGACGGCGGCGAGCGCCACGGCGGGATGCGCGTACAGCGCGTTCTCCACCTCAATCGGGTAGACGTTCTCGCCGCCCGAGATGTACATCTCCTTCTTGCGGCCGACGATGCGCACGAAGCCCTGCGCGTCCTGTGTGGCGAGGTCGCCTGTGTGGCAGAAGCCGTCGGCGTCAAAGACGGCCGCGGTCTCCTCCGGCCGGCCCTCGTAGCCGTCGGCCACCGTAGGGCCGCGCAGCCAGAGCTCGCCGGGCTCGCCCGGCGGCATCTCTTCACCCTGGTCGCCGACGATCCGGACCTCGAGGTGGTAGACGGGTACCCCTACCGAACCCGGATGGGCCTGCACCTCCTCGAGGGCGAGGGAGAAGCAGTTGGGTCCCACTTCCGTCAGGCCGTAGCCCTGCTTGAAGCCTACGCCGAGGGCCCCGAAGCGATCCTCCACCCAGGGCGGGCAGGCCGCCCCGCCGGAGATGGCGAAGCGCACGCTCGCCATGTCCCCAGGGTCGAGCCCCTCCTCGATCAGGCTCTGGAACATGGTCGGGACGAGGAAGAGGACGCTCACGCCGTGTTCGCGGATCGCCCGGCGGGCGAGCGCGGGGCTGAAGCTCTCGGCGACGAGGCTTTGGCCGCCCGCGTGGTAGAGCGGCGAGAGCAGCACATGGTAGCCGCCCGTGTGATAGAACGGCGTGAAGACGGGGGCGCAGTCCTGTGCGGAGAGCTCCCAGCTCGTCACCGTGTTCACCGCGTTCCAGAACATCTGCCGGTGCGTGACGCGCACGCCCTTGGCGATGCCGGTGGTGCCACCGGTGAAGAGCAGCATGGCGACGTCGCCTTCCTCGGCTGGCTGCGCCGGGGAGGGAACGGCCTCGGCGAGTGCGCGCTCGTAGGCTTCGCCTGCCGGCCCCAGCGCGACGGCCTTGAGGTTCTTCCGGGCCGCGAGGCTCGCGGCGGTCTGTGCAAATTCCGGCCCATAGAACAGCTGCTGCACCCTGGCCGCCTCGACGAGCGGCAGCAGCTCCTGCAGCGGCAGGCGCCAGTTGAGGGGCACGAGCGTCACGCCGCCGTAGCCGGCGAGGAGGAACAGGTCGACGTGCGCCATGCCGTTCTTCGCCAAGATGGCGATGCGCTCGCCGCGCCTTGCGCCGAGATGCTGGACCAGGCCGAAGAGGTGCGCGACGCGTCTTAGCATCGCAAGGTAGTCGTAGCCGCAATCGCGATCGAGGTCGTAGATGGCGGTCCTGGCGGGACTGAGGCGCGCGCGGGCCGAGGCCCAGTCGCAGTTCAAACCCTGCACCTCCTTGGCAAGGTCAGGCCCTGCCCCAGCGCATCACGGCGGCATCCCAGGCGTAGCCGATGCCTGCCGACACCCAGACGAGCGCCTGGCCGTCCTCGAGCTTGCCGTCGCGCAAGGCGAGCTCCGTCGAGATGATCTGGTCGATCTGGCCGATGTGGCCGTACTCCTCGAGGTAGATCGACTGATCCTCCCTGAGCCCGAGTTCCCGCAGCACGCCGAGGTGCGCGCTGCGCTTCATGTGCAGGAGGGCCAGATAACCGATGTCCTGCCGCCGAAGACCGCTGCGGCGCAAGGCCTCGTCAACCACCTCGAGGAAGTTGCGCATCGACCGCTCCTCTAGGCGCTGCTTCATGCCCTGCGGGTCCGGCACGTCGAGGTACGGCAGCGGCCAGTCGCCGAGCGGACTGAGCGAGCCGCCGCGTGGTGCGATGACATCGCGGCTGAAGCTGCCGTCGGTGCGGATGGCGACGCCCAGGATCGGATTGCTGCCGCCCCGGCGCACCAGCGCGGCGCCGCCCCCGGCCGCCAGGTTGTACATGAAGCGCACGCGCGGGTTGCGGTAGTCGATCAGGTCCACGTTGCGGTAGCCGCCGGCGATCAGCACGGTGTCGACGCCCGGGTCGGAGCGGATCAGGCTCTCGGCGAGCTTGAGCGCCAGAACCCCTGTGCCGCAGCGCTGCGCCAGGTCGAAGGCCCAGGCGTGCTTCGCGCCGATCTCGTCCTGCAGCGCGATGCCCGTCGTCCACACGGGGTACTCTTTGTACTCCTCGGTGATCGAGATGATGACGTCGATGTCGAGCGGGTCGACGCCCTGTTCTCGCAGGAGCCGCTCGGCGGCCAGGAGAGCCATCCGGTGCGGCTGGTCCCCTTGGGACGGCCGCACCTTGCGTACGATGCCGAGCTTCTCGCTGACGACCTTCTCGGGCAGTCCCGTGGCGGCGGCGATCTCCCTTGCCGCCATGCGACCTTCGGGCAGGTAGCTCGCCACGGCCACCAGCCCCGCCACTGGCGTCATGACCCGTGTCCTTGGGGTTCCGGGGTGCGCAGCCCGCCGAGGATGAAGCGCATGAGGTCCTCGGTGACATCCGCCGGCACGGTGCCGGGGTCCTGCCAGAGCACATAGCGCATCCCGACGAAGTCCGCGATGCCCATGAGCGCGTAGCTCAAGGCCTCCGCATCCAGGCCACGGAACTCGCCTTGCGCCATGGCGGCCTCGAGCCCCCTGCGGTACCCGCGTGCCAGGGTCCGGTAGTAGGCACGGAAGGCCTCCTCGTCGACGAACTCCGCCTGGCGCACGATGCGGTAGAGCATCGGGTGCCTTGCGACGAAGGCGAAGAACGCCTTGAACCCTGCCCGCTCCACGTCCTCGCGGGTCTCGAGCCCCGCGATGGCGGCGCCGAGGCTGTGGCGCAAGGACTTGGCGAGGTGGTCCACAAGCGCGATGAAGATATCGCGCTTTTGTCCGAAGTAGAGGTAGAACGTTCCCTGGCCGACACCGGCCGCCACGACGATCTGCGTCACCGAGGCCTCGTGGAAGCCCATGCTGCCGAAGATGGTCTCCGCGGCGTCGAGGAGCTTCTGGCGCGTCTCGCGCCCGCGGTCGGTCTGTGGTAGGGGGCGTGCCCCCGCTTCCCGTGTCAAGCTTGGCCCCCCTTGTTCTGGTCGGCGGCCGGCGCCGGCCCCCTTTGCAGTATGGCGACCCGCTGGCGCCAAGGCCAGAGGCCCCTGGCGTGCAGGCCGCCCAGCCCCAGCGGCAGGAAGCGCACCACCAGGACGTAGACGACCCCGAGCCAGAGACTCCAGTGGGCGGTGGTGGCGGTAAGGGAGTTCTCGAGCAGGTAGAGGCCGATGCCTGCCACCGCGGGGCCCCAGATCGAGTCCGCGCCTCCGATCACGACCATGAGCAGAACGGTGAAGCTCGTCTGGCTGCCCATGGCGTCAGGGAAGGCCATGCCCTGATAGGCGAGGTAGAGGCCGCCGGCCAGAGCGGCGAGGGCGGAGGACGCGGAGAGCGTGAGGGCCTTGACGAGCACCTCGCTGTGGCCGAACAGCGCTGCGCGCGTCGGATTGTCGCGCACGGCGTGCACAATGCGGCCGGCGCGACGCCGGCTCACGGCCCGCAGCGAGAGGACGACGATCACCAGGAGCGCCGCGGGCAGCGCGTAGAGGATGTTCGGCGACAAGAGGTAGGGACTCAGGAGGATGCCGGTGAGACCGTTGGTTCCGCCCGTGAGCGACGTCGCGTTCTGGACGAGGAGGTAGGCGAACTCCGCGACCGCGAAGGTGATCATCGCGAAGTAGGCACCGCGCAGGCGCAGGCTGACGAGGTGCACGACGAAGGCCAGCGGTATCGTGGCGAGTGCCACGACCATCAGCGCGAGCATCGTGTCCCAGTGCGTCCCTTGGACGAGCAGCGCGACGCCGTAGATGCCGACACCGAACCAGAGCGCGTGGCCGAACGAGATCTCGCCGGTCCAGCCCAGGACGAGGTCGTAGGAGACGGCGAAGATGCCCCAGATCACACCGCCCGTGGCGAGGTTGACGAGGTAGGGGCTCCCTCCCAGCCAGGGCCAGAAGACGAACAGGAGGCTCAGGAGCAGGAGGACGGGCACCAAGACGCCTCTACGCCGCATGGGTGTCGCGCCTCCCCGGCGCCTGGCCGAGCAGGCCCTGCGGCCGCAGGACCAGCACCACGATCATGGCGAGAACGTTGACGGTGAGGGCGAGGTTCGGCGCGTAGAAGCCGACGAGTGCCTCCGCGAGGCCGATCACGAGACTGGCCACAAGTGTGCCGCCCACCGACCCGAGCCCGCCGATCACCACGACGATGAAGGTGAGCAGGAGAGTGTCGGCTCCTGCGCCAGGGTAGACGCCGCCGAACGGGCCGTAGAGGGCTCCGGCGAGACCGGCGAGCACGCCGCCGAGGGCGTAGACGAGGCTGCGCAGCGGCATCACGCGAATGCCCGAGAGCTCTGCGAGCGTCTGGCTCTCGACGCCGGCGCGCACCCTGAGGCCGAGCGACGTTCCCCTGAGCAGGATGATGAGGAGTCCGTAGATCAACAGCCCCGAGCCGATCAGCACGATACGGTAGACAGGGAACGGCAGCCCGCCGATCGGCACCGTGGCCGCCAGGATGCCGCGCATGGGCTCCTGCTGGATCTGCGGGCCGAAGACCCAGTTCACGGCTTCGGAGAGGATGAGCATGACGCCGAGGGTCGTCAGCAGCTGGCCTCCTGGATTGCGGTAGAGGGGACGCAGCAGCACATACTCGACGGTCAGGGCCACGACTCCAGCCAGCACTCCCGCGCCCACGGCCGCGAGGAGGAAGCCGCTGTGGTGCCCGAGCAGGTACCATGAGGCGTAGAGGCCCAGCAGGAAGTAGCCCGCGCTTGCGAAGTTGAGGACGCCCATGATGCCGAAGACCAGCGAGAGACCGGCCGAGAGGACGAAGTAGAACGCAGCGAGGGAGATGCCTGCGAGGACGACGTTCTCGATCATGCCGGGTCGCCCTCCCTGCTGCCGAAACTCATGGCCTGTGCGAAGAACGGGCTTTGGCGCAGGTCACCGATCTGCCCGTGGTCGACGGTCGCCCCGCGCTGCATCAGCACGTAGCGGTCCGCGACCGCCTGTGCGAACCGCAGGTTCTGTTCGACGAGCAGGATGCCGCAGGTTGCGCGCATCTCACGGATCGCCTGCCCAAGCCTGCGCAGCACGGCAGGGGCGAGGCCGAGCGAGGGCTCGTCGATGAGCAGCCAGCGGCTGCCGGACAGCGCAGCCCTGGCCAAGGCGAGGATCTTGCGCTCCCCCCCGGAGAGCAGTGCCGCCCGCCTCTGCCAGAGGGGGCGGAGTTCCGGGAACGCGCCCAGCACCTGCTCCGGCTGGCCGCGCCCGGACAGCCGGAGGTTTTCGAGCACGGTCAGCTCCTGGAAGACGCCGCCGTCCTCCGGGACGAGGTAGAGCCCGGTCCTTGCCCGTTGCCACGTGGGGAGGGTGCCAAGGTTCATGCCCTCGAGCGTCACCTGCCCGGACGAGAGGTCCGTCAGGCCCATGATCGTCCGCAGGGTCGTCGTCTTGCCGGCACCGTTGCGTCCCAGCAGTGCCAGCACCTCGCCGCGCTGCAGCGCGAGATCGACCGCGTGCAGCACAGGGGCGCCCTGCAGCCTTGCCTGGACGCCTTTGAGCTCGAGCGTCAAGCGTCCTGCGCCTCCTCCTCGCCGAGGTAGGCGAGGCGCACGGAGGGGGAGGCGGCCACGTCACGTGGCGCCCCCTCCGCGATCACCTTGCCGAAGTCGAGCACGGTCAGGCGGTCAGCCAGGTCCACGACCCATTCGAGGTCGTGCTCGACCAGGAGAAGCGTCCTGCCTTGGCGCAAGGCCAGCTGCATCAGCCTGCCGAGGTCCTGCCGCTCCTCCTCGGTGAGGCCGGCGGCCGGCTCGTCGAGCAATAGCACGGAGGCATTCGCCGCCAGTGCGCATGCGAGTTCCACTTTGCGTGCCACGCCGTGCGGCAGGGTCCGGGGCAGATGGTCGAGCCACGCCCCGAGCGCGAACGCATCGATCCAGGTTCCACCCCTGTGGCTGGGGTCTACCAGGCGCAGGTGCTCGCGCACCGACAAGGTCGCGAACAGCTGCGTACGCTGGAAGACCCGGCCGAGGCCGGCGCGCGCACGGCGGGCGGCGCTCCAGCGGGTGATGTCGTGCCCCTCGAGGAGGATCGTGCCCTGTGAAGGCAGCACGAGTCCGGTGAGCAGGTTGAACAGGGTGGTCTTGCCGGCGCCGTTCGGTCCGATCAGCCCGTGGATCGTGCCGCGCTCGAGGCGGAGGTCCACGCCGTCGACTGCCACGACGCCGCGGAAGTGACGGGAGACGCCTCTCGCCTCGAGCACCGGCTGCGAGGTCATCGCTTGGGCAGCGGCGGAGCGCTCTCCTGTGCCGGGACGGTCTCGATCAGCGTCGGCGCGGCGTAGCCGATGCCCTGGTTCCAGACGAGCTTCACGACGTACATGGGCTGGATCGCCTGGTGGTCCTGCGGGCGGATGTAGATCTGACCCTTGGGTCCGTTGATCGTCATGCCCGAAAGCGCCTTGGTGATTGCCTGGGCGTTCGTGCTCTTGGCTTTCGCGAGGGCCTGCACGATCGCCTGGCCGGCGGCGAACGAGGTACCTGCGAACAGGTCCGGCGGGTTGCTGTAGAGGTCTTCGTAATGGCTGGTGAGGTAGCTGTTGGCTGCGTTGTGGGGGATCGTGTAGTAGTAGTCCGTGACGCCGATGAAGCCGTTGTCGGCCTTGCCGAGCGCCATCAGGCCGTTGTAGCCGCCGATCGCGCCGATGACGTTCATCTTCGTGTAAAGGCCGGCCTGCTCCATCTGCTGGAAGAGCGTCATGGCGCCGACACCGGCCCAGGTGACCACGAGTTCCTTGGGCAGGGGCTTCATGCTGAGAATGTGGTCGATGTAGCTCGTGAAGTCGGTCGTCGTGATGGGGGCGTAGGTGACGCCCTTGTTCGTGGCGCCTGCGGAGCTGAGCGCTGCGGCCCAGTCCTTGACGCTTGAGGTGCCGAAGACGTAGTTCGGCGCGAACTGGTAGAATGTCACGCCCTTCGCCCCGCCGTGCGAGTTGAGGTAGGACGCGTAGGCCTTGGCGTACATGTAGGTGTTCACGGCGGTGCGGAAGACGTAGGGGTTCAGGTAGGTGGTCGTAAGGTCGTCGTCCGCCGCGGGGTCGACGATGAGCGGCACCTTGTACTCGCCCGCCAACTGCTCCATCGGAATCGCGACGGCACTGTCGGCGGGCCCCTGAACCATGGCGACGTGGTTGCTGAGGATCAGGTTCTTCATGGCCTGTTCACCGGTGGCAGGGTCGCTGGCGTCGTCGCGGACGATCAGATTGATCCTGTGCCCGTCGACCATGTCGGTGCCGTGGGTCGCGTAGGCGATGCCGAGCTTGAGGCCGCGCAGCTCCTGCTGGCCGTAGTCGGCCAGGGCACCGGAGACCGAGGTCACGACACCGATGTTGATCGGTGCGGCCGCCAGTGCCGGCAAGGCCAGCGCGGAGCCGAATGTGCTGGTCAGGAGGCCCACAAGGACGATCGGGACAGCAGACCGGAGGATGCGCGCAGCGTGCAAACTGGACCCTCCTCTCGACTCGAAACCTGATACATGATTCAGGTGTCATATACCACTATAGTGCGATGTCTTGCTCTGTCAACATCCGCGTGCAACGTGCCAGATCGCCTTCTCAGGAGCCGGGTTGGCACAGCCGCGGGCCGTGCGCAGAGCCACCGGACAAGCGCACTGGGGCGCGCGGCCGGCTGGCCGCGCGCCCCAGTGCGCTGGCTCCTCAGCGCCCCGTGAACTTCGCCTCGCGCTTCTCGAGGAAGGCCGCTACGCCTTCCTTGCGGTCCTCGGTCTCGAACACGAGCTGCCACATCGCCGTCTCGTACTTGAGCCCGTCCTCCAGCGGCATGTCGTGACCGCGCAAGATGGCCTGCTTGGCCAAGGCCACGGCCTTGCGCGCCCGACCGCCGATGCGCTCTCCGAGTGCCACGGCGCGGTCGAGCAGGGCGGACTGCGGCAGCACTTCGTTGACGAGCCCGATGCGCAGCGCCGTTTGCGCGTCGATCATCTCGCCGCTCAGAATCATCTGCCTGGCCCAACCGGGTCCGACCAGGCGCTGCAGGCGTTGCGTCCCGCCCCAGCCTGGGATGATGCCGAGATTGATCTCCGGCTGGCCGAAGCGAGCGTTCTCGGATGCGAGCCTGATGTCGCAGCTCAAGGAGAGTTCCACGCCGCCGCCGAGGCAGAACCCGTTCACGGCGACAATCGAAGGCTTGGGCGAGGTTTCGATGCGTCGGAACAGGGCGAGGGTGCGCTCGGCGAAGCTGCCCGCCGTCCAGATGTCGAGATGGGGAAACTGACTGATGTCCGCCCCCGCCACGAATGCGCGCTCGCCGGCGCCCGTCAGCACGACGGCGCCGATCGCGTCGTCGTGCTCGATCGCGTCGAGTGCCTGCTCAAGTTCGTGCAAGGTCTCCTGATTGAGGGCGTTGAGCGATTCGGGCCTGTTGAACGTCAAGACTGCCACCGATCCGCGCCGCTCCTGCAATAGAGCCAACCTCGCCATCCTCCTCATCTACACCGAGCCGGATGCGCCGAAGTCAATATAGCAGATCAAGGTGTAGGGCTTGCCTGCGTTTGCCTCGGAGCGCGTCGGTGAAGACTAGGGCAGAAGGGAGGTGGGCGCCCGGATCGTCGGGCGCAGGCCTTGGACTTGACCGATCGTCTCCGCAACGCTTATCGCGCCATCGGCCGGCTGCAGCGCAGAGCTGTTGCCGCCGTCCGCCGCGAGCCCCTGATCTGGAGCGCCGCGGTCCTCGTCGCGCTGATCGCGGTCGTCACGGTTCTTTCGAACGGGCAGGCGGGACCAGTGTCGCCGCCGCTCAGCCCGTCGGGTCAGCTTGAGCAGGCGCGCATGTTGTCCAACGTCCGGAAGTCGGCTGTCGCGCAGGCCCTCGCGAACCAGGCGGCTCAGACGCATGCTGCGCCACCTGCCCCCCGAACCTCCGCGGGCGCGCCAGCCACTCCGGCGCTGGCCACCACCCTGCCGGCCACCGCGGTCTGGCCGCTGCATGGACGCGTCGCCATGGGGTACGGCTGGGTCTTCGACCCCACCGGAGGCTACTGGTTCTATCACACGGGCTGGGAGATCGAGGCAAAGTCCGGCTCGGCGGTGCGCGCAGCCCTGCCGGGCAGCGTAGAGGCCGTGGAGCGGGAAGCCTCGGGCGGCTTCACGGTGGTTGTGCGTTCACCGCAGAACGTGATCGCGACCTACACAGGCCTCGCTTCGACGCAGATCGCGGTCGGGAGCCCGGTCGGACAGGGAGAGACGATCGGTTCCCTTCAGGCAGCGGGCGGCGGCAGCATCGGGCGCCTGGGCTTCTCCATCAAGCGCGCGGGACAGCCCGTAAATCCTGCCACCATGCTGCCGAAGACCACGGCAGGCGCATCGCGGCAGGGCTGACCGCATAAGTATGGCGCGAATGTTGCCGAGGAAGGGGCCGGATGCGGTGAAGGACCACATCTGGAAGCGGGCGCTCGACGACGCCCGCTTACCTGCAAGGCAAGCCGCGTGAAAGCTATCCAATGGCAGCGACCAAACAGCACCCGAACACAGATGTTTCGGGTGCTGTCTTCACGGCGGGCAACTGCGTGCCCGCGCCGCATTCGGGGGAGCGCCGGCAAGTGGCCGGCGGCCGCGCAATCGGTGTCATCTTGACGGCTGATCTCGCCGTGTGCCGTTCGCCAGGGGGAGCTTTGGCTGAGCGGTGCGTGCGCTGAAGCCGCGCGTGAGCCCGACGCCCTCGATGCGATGATGCCGCGGTCGTATGCGCCCGAGGTGCGCGGTGCGTCTACCGATGCCTGCGACCGAGTGTCCGGGTCCGCGCCCGTCGTCGGACAGGAGATGTCAGACGACAACGGTGCAGACGATCGGCGCAGGCCAACGGGACGCCTCCCGATAAACGCCATCCTCAACGCGTGGGGATGGTCCGCGGCCTATGTTCATGATGCGCAACGGGCTGCTCGGCTCGATAGTGCCGAATGGTCCCGTCGACGCGGGGCCGATGGTACCGCGTCGCCCAACGCAAGGATGAGGGCACGTCCACATAGACTGTCCCGGTCCACTGGATAGGAGGGATCCAGATGGAGATCCGGGTGGATGTGTCCGAGCGTGAATGGCAGCAGGCATGGCAAACGCTGCTGGAGCAGCTGCGCCGCCAGGGGAAGCTCAGATGAGCCGCTGTTTCGCGATCTATGCGCGGGTGTCGACGGAGGAGCAGGCCCAGCATGGCACCTCGCTTGAAGGACAGGCCGAGATGTGCCGCAGGCTTGCCGAGAAGCTTGGCGCGACGGAGATCCGCGCTTTCGTCGACGCGGGGATCTCGGGAACCGACATCTCGCGGCCGGGTCTGCAGGCCCTGCTCGCCGCGGCCAGTGCACACGAGATCGCAGGTGTCGCCTGCCTCGATCCTGACCGCCTGGCGCGCAACCTCAGCCACCAGCTCATCATCACGGACCAGCTCGAAGGCATCGGCGTCGAATTGCATTTTGTACAGTTCGAACGCCGACCCACGCCCGACGGCAGGCTGCTCTACGCCATCCGCGGCGCGATTGCGGAGTTCGAGGCACACAAGATCCGCGAGCGGACGCGCCAGGGCAAGCAGCAGCGCCTGCGCGAAGGCAAGGCGGTGACGGGGACACAGATCCTCGGCTACGTGTACGACCGTCGGCGCAAGGGATTCCTGGTGGACGTGGCCGAGGCGGCCATCGTGCGGGCGATCTTCGCGATGGCACCTCGGATGTCGACGCAGGCCATCGCCGACGCGCTCAACGCCGCGGGCCTGCATGCCAAGGGCGGCGGAGCGTTTTCGCAGTCTGCGGTCTATGGCATCCTGCGCAACCCCACGTACCTTGGCGAGATGGCGCAACTGCGCGGACAGGGCAGCATCGCCATGCCTCCTCTCGTGGGCCATGAGACGTTCGCCACTGCGGGCGCAGCGCTCACGGCGCGGCGCAGGCGCCCCGAGGGCCATGGGCGCACGTACCTCCTGAGCGGCGTGGCGCGCTGCGCCCTCTGCGGACGCAGGGTGACCGGCAGCGGAGGCAGCCGCCCCTATTACGCGTGCGCGGGCAAGCGGGGGAGGCCGCCGTGTCCCGCGCCGTACTATCCGGCGGAGGCTCTGGAAGCGGCCGTCTGGGCCCGCGTGGTGGCGGCGCTCGAAGTTGCGGCCAGGCATGATGCACCGGAGGTGGAGGCTTGGTCGGAAGGTGCCATCGCAAGGGACCGGCGGCGGCTTGAAGCGCGACGTCGGCGGCTCGTGCAGGCGGGAGCCGCAGGCCGCCTGTCGCCGGAGGATCTCGCCCTGGCCCTCGACCAGCTCGGCGGCAGGCTGGCGGCGCTCGATCTCGAGCCCTCCCGCCACGCGTGCCGTGAAGACGGCGCAGCCGCGCGAGAGTACCTGCGCCAGGCGGGTCCCCGTGGGCGACGCGAGGTCCTCCGCGGCCTTGGCGTCACGGTCGTGCTTGGCCCCGCAACGGTGGAGATCCGCCTCGAAACGCCGGCGTCGGGCTGCGCCGGCGCGTCTGGCAAGTAAGTGTGCGGTGGAGGTCGCGGACTACATCCTCGCGACGCAGGACACGGTACGGGATACCGCGCATCGGTTCGGAGTCTCCAAGAGTACGGTCCACAAGGATGTCACGGAGCGCCTGCCGCGCATCAACCCGCAGCTCGCGCGGCAGGTGAAGACCGTGCTCGAGCACAACAAGGCCGAGCGTCACATCCGCGGTGGCGAGGCGACGCGCCGCAAGTTCCTCGAACGCACGCTCTAATGTCTGAACCCTTGGGGGTAGTGCAGGACCTTCGAGCTTGCCGCACGAATTGCCATTGAATCTCGGACGGCATGGTTGGAGGACGCCTGCATGGAAATCGCGGTCGATCTGGGGACGGCCAACGTCCTTGTGGCTGTGCGCGGCAAGGGCATCGTCCTGCGCGAGCCTTCTGTCGTGGCTGTGGAGAGGGACTCGGGGCGGCTCGTGGCGATCGGCGACAAGGCCCGCCAGATGCTCGGCAGGACGCCTGGCTCGATCGTCGCGTCAAGACCCCTGCGCGATGGCGTGATCGCCGACTACGATATCACCGAAGCCATGCTGCGCTACTTCATCGCGCGCGTGACACCCGGCAGGAGCATGACGCGGCCGCGCGTCATGGTCTGCATCCCGACGGGCGCCACGGGCGCGGAGCGGCGCGCGGTGCGCGAGGCGGCGCAGAGTGCCGGCGCCGGCAAGGTCGAGCTGATCGAGGAGCCGTTGGCGGCGGCACTCGGTGTCGGCCTGGACATCACGAAGGCCAACGGGCACATGGTGGTCGACATCGGCGGAGGCACGACGGACGTCGCGGTGCTGACACTCGGCGGAATGGCTGCGAGCGACTCGGTGCGCGTGGGCGGAGACGCGATGGACGCCGCGATCGCACACGAACTGCGCTCGGCCTACAGTCTCGCGATCGGCGAGCGCACGGCGGAGGAGGTCAAGATCCAGGTGGGGTCCGTGCACCCGGACGGACGGGCCGCGACGATCGACATCCGCGGACGGGACCTCCTCACCGGCATGCCGCGCACGCTCAGCCTGACGTCCGCCGACGTGCGGCCCATCCTGATGGAACCGGCCCACCAGATCGTCGACTCCGTGCGGCGGGTGCTGGAGGACACCCCTCCTGAACTTCTCGCCGACATCCTCGACCGCGGCGTCTGGCTGACCGGAGGTGGTTCGCTCCTGCACGGCATGCCGGAACTCATCTCGCGCGAGACGGGGCTGCCGGCCCAGCGCGCCGACGACCCGATGACGTCGGTGGCGCTCGGCACTGCCCGCGCATTGGAGCTCGAGTTGGTTGGACGCCACATCGTCGTGTTCAAGCGCGTGATCTGACCGCCGCGGTTCCGTGTCTACGGCGACCCGCGACGGCAGTCAAGAGCGATAGGAGGCTCCGATGGACGTACTTGCCCTCTTGCCGCATCGCTATCCATTTCTGATGGTGGACAAGATCGTGGAGATCGTGCCGCGCGAGAGCGCGGTCGCCATCAAGTACCTGTCGCACGGTGAGCCGGTGTTCCAGGGGCACTTTCCCGGCATGCCCATCTTCCCCGGAGTGCTGCAGCTCGAGTGCATGGCACAGACTGCTGGCCTCTGCTTCGGAGAGGAGATCGGCAACCGCGTAGGTGTCCTGGCAAGCATCGAGAGAGCCCGCTTCCACCGCCCCGCGCGTCCAGGCGACCAGTTGCGCATCGAGGCGAAGATCGTCGCCCAGCGGCGCGGGTTCGCCAAGGCGGAGGGCAGGATCCTTTGCGAAGACCAGATCGTGGCCCAGGCCACGATCGCGTTCGCCATGGTTGCCCGCAGCGACTTCGAGTCCCCAGCCCACGGCGCCCCAGCCGGGGACTGACGCGTCGGACGTTGTCGTTGACGGGCATTGAGACGCTGTGCTAGCATGATCCTCGCCAAAAAATCGAATATGCTCATCGCGAGTGGTGGAGGGGCTGGCCCGATGAAACCCGGCAACCGGGCGTTTGCCACGGTGCCAAACCCTGCAGCACTGCTGAGGGATGAGAGAACGCAGCCGGACTCTCGCAGTCCGGCTATTGTTTGTGCCGATGGAGAGGAGGATCCTGCTTGCACAGCCTGTTTACGTCGGAGTCCGTCACCGAGGGTCACCCCGACAAGGTGGCCGACCAAATCTCCGACGCGATTCTCGACGCGATCCTTGCCAACGACCCGGACGCCCGGGTCGCGGCCGAAACGCTGGTCACCACCGGCCTCGTGCTCGTCGCGGGCGAGATCACGACGTCCTGCTACGCCGACCTGCCCAGCATCATCCGCTCCACAGTGCGCGACATCGGCTACACGCGCGCGAAGTTCGGCTTCGACGCGGACACCTGTGCCGTGCTGACGTCGATCGACGAGCAGTCCCCCGATATTGCACAGGGAGTCGACAAGGCCCTCGAGACGCGGGACGGCAACGCCGAGCAGGACCAGGGCGCGGGCGATCAGGGCATGATGTTCGGGTATGCATGTGACGAGACGCCGGAACTGATGCCGCTTCCGATCAGCCTGGCGCACGCCCTGTCCCGCCGGCTCGCGGAAGTGCGCAGGAGCGGTGCGCTCGGCTTCCTGCGACCGGACGGCAAGACGCAAGTCACCATCCGCTACGAGGACGATCGCCCGGTCCACGTGGATACGGTCGTCGTATCGAGCCAGCATGCCGACGACGTCTCGAACGAGACGCTGGAGGCCGCGATCCGCCTCGAGGTGATCGACGCGGTCGTCCCTGCCGCATTGCGCGATGGCGCGACGCGCTACCTCGTGAACCCGAGCGGCCGGTTCGTCTATGGCGGTCCCGCGGCCGACTCGGGCCTGACCGGGCGCAAGATCATCGTCGACACCTACGGTGGCATGGCCCGTCATGGCGGCGGTGCGTTCTCCGGCAAGGACCCGTCCAAGGTGGACCGGTCCGCGAGTTACGCCGCGAGGTGGGTGGCCAAGCACGTCGTGGCGGCTGGACTGGCGCGACGCTGCGAAATCCAGCTGAGCTACGCGATCGGAGTCGCGCATCCGCTCGCCGTGCGCGTGGACACCTTCGGCACCGGCCTCCTGGCCGACCAGGAGATTGCGGCCGCCGTCCAGGACGTCTTCGACCTCAGGCCGGCCGCGATCATCCGCGCCCTCGACCTCAGACGGCCGATCTATCGCCAGGTGGCTGCGTACGGCCACTTCGGGCGACCCGACCTTGATCTCCCCTGGGAGCGCCTGACAAAGGTTCCCGAACTCCAGGCCCGCGTGCACCTGCAGTCCAACCGCTGACGCTCACCGCCGTTGTCGCCCCGCCATAGGGTAGAGGGCGGCAAAGGGGGCGGTGGCGGTGATCTGGCTCTGGCTGGCGATCGGCGTACTTATCGTGTTCTGGATCGTCTGGCCGTCTGGACGGCGCCGCCTGCCGGTGCTTCTCCTCGTGCGAAACCGCGCCGAGGAGATCGAGGGTGTGTTGCGGCAGATCCTCGCCACGGGCTGTGAAGTGCACGTCCTGGTGCGCGATTCGGGTGACGAGAGCTGGGCGATCGTGCATAGGCTCGCCGGGGAGTACGCGGCCGTCGTCGCCATCCGGGGCGACGTCGACGAAGGCCTCGACGATTCGGGACTCGCGGCCGCAGTGCTGATTCGCCTCGACGATGGCCGCCCCGCGCGGGCAGTGCTGCAGCAGGCGGGCTTCTGACGGCCACGAAGGAAGCCCGCGGCGGGCCGCAGTCAGACAGCGGCAGGCTGCTCTGGAGTTCCAGGACGTCTCATGGCAAAATATGCTTAGGAGCCATTCCCAGGCGCTCGAAGGAGTCATGCGACCGACCGGGGGCAGTCCGTCACCCCCGCGCCGTACGGTCTGGACTTCGGACATGCCCCTGGACAGCAGCCGAGCCTTCTGGGACGGCCGAGCGACCTCGAAGCCGGATGGAGGACGTGTCGAGCCTCCCCGTTATGGAGTGAGGGCCATTGAGGCGAGAGCATGGCTACGCCTGGGTTGTCGGCATCGCCGGCTGGCTCATGCTGCTTGTCGCCCTGGCGCTTCATCCTCCGTCTGCGCCGCTCGCGATCGCGGCCTTCGCAGCGTACGGTGTCCTGGCCGAGATCTGGCCGGCGAACCTGCGCGCGGGCACCGTGTCGATCGAGGCCGCCTTCCTGATTCCTGCAGCCATTCTTACAGGCTATGTGGGAGCCGCCATCGCCCTGGCGACCAGCGTCTTCGTCGCGTCCATCCTCAAGCGGCGCCCTGTCAGGGTCTGGTTCCTGAACGGCGGCCAGTATGCGATCGCCGTGATCGTGGCGGGGTACGTGAGCCAGATGCTGTTCGGACAGATGTTCGACCACGCGCAGCTCCACGTCGCGGCCCTGATCGTCTTCTTCCTGATCTTCCTCATACTCAACCACCTTCTGATCGACAGCTACTTCCTGCTCGCCCACTTCGACTGGCAATCCGCCGTGCTGGACGGGCTGGGGCTCGACCTGCTCGCGTCGGTGGTCACGCTGCCCCTTGGCATGGGCGTCGTGGTCGCATTCCACGACTACGCGTGGGTGGGTGTCTTCGGGATCGCGACGCCAATGGTTCTGGTAGGGTACGCCCTGCATCTGCAGACGGACCTGCGCCAGCGCAACCGCAACCTCGAGCTCTTGCACGCGTTCTATCAGCAGTTCGCGGCGGCGGGCGACGCCGAGGCCATCCTCAGCGCCTTGCGGGACCGCCTCGCCCTCGTCTTCCAGAATTCGCTGGTGTACGCCGGTCTCATGGATGCTCGCGGCAGCCTGCAGATGCTGCCGGGCAGCGACTTCGAGCCTAGCCAGGCGGCTGCTGAGCGGGCCGGCGAAGCTCGACGCGAGATCGTGCTCGGTGCCTCCGACGCATCCGCGCTCCTTGCGCCCGGGGCGCGCGGCGGCATCCTGCTGCCGGTGGTGACCTCCGAGGAACTTTGCGGCCTGGTGGCGTTCGCCTGGCCGTACGAACTCATGGTCGGTGAAGAGGACATGCACCTGTTCACCGCCGCGCGACAACTCGCGACGATCGCGTGCGAGAAGGATGCCCTGCTGCGCGAGACGGAACGCCTCGCGGCGACAGACCCGCGGCTGCCCGGCCTGTACAACTATCGCTACCTGATCGCGCGCCTCGAGGAGGGACTAGCCCGCAACAGGCGGGAGGGCACGCGGCTGGCGCTGGTCTATCTCGACCTCGACGGCTTCAAGCAGTACAACGATCGGCTGGGCCATCTGGCGGGCGACGAGGTGCTGCGCGAGTTCGCGAACCTCCTCAGCGTGCGGACGCGCCAGGGAGACGTCGCCGCGCGCTACGCGGGCGACGAGTTCGTGCTGCTGCTCGCCGACGCCGACCGGGGTCGCGCCGAGGAGGTGGCAGAGCGGCTGCGCGCGGAAGTGGAAGGACACAGCTTCTTGACCGCGTTCGAGGTGGCTGCAGTCGAACTCGGTCTGACGTTCAGCTACGGCATCGCCTGCGATGAGGGCGGCGACTATGACCCGCGCGCGCTGATCGACGCGGCGGACCGCGCGATGTACCAGGACAAGCGGGAGAGAAAGCTCTCACGGTAGATTGCCTGTGTCCGCCAGGGGACGCGCGCCAGCCGAGCCTCGGGCGCCACCTGCAGGACGCGGCACGCAGACGAAGGAGCGTCCCTGGGAGTGCCGCGGCGGCACCCCGCCGACCTGCGGGCATCTCGGCAACCGCGTCCGCGTCGTCTGCCAACGACCGCCGTGCCCCTCACCACGCGTACCATTGACGCAATGGCAACTGTCGGATATGCTGGATGCACATTCCCTGGCCCGGGGAGGGTACCCCTTTGGAGGACAAGGTCATCAAGTGCCGGGACTGCGGTGCGGAGTTCCTATTCTCGGTCGGCGAGCAGGAGTTCTTTGCGGAGAAGGGGTTCCAGCATGAACCGACGCGTTGCAGGGACTGCCGCTCGAAGAAGCGGCAGGAGGTAGGCGGGGCGCGCGAGCTGCATACCGTCATCTGCGCCTCCTGCGGTGCTGAGACGCAGGTACCCTTCAAGCCTCGGCTCGACCGACCGGTGTACTGTCGCGAGTGTTTTGAGCGCGAACGCGCCCAGGTCTGATTTTCATCTTCCGGATGCGCGAATCCGCGGCGTGATGTCCGACGCCCGCCCCCGTCAGGGGCGGGCGTCATGCATGGGCGGGCCGGTCGGCGCAACGGCATCGCGGGAATCGTGGGGTCAGTACGCATGCGATGCCAGGTGCCCGTGCGTGTGAGAGCGCGACAGACGAGCGCAAATGGCGGTCGTGGGAGCAGGTCGTTCCTTGGGGCTGCTTAGGGCCGGATTCCGAGATCGCGACCGTCGCGTCGGCAGGAGCAGGCCGCGCCGGATACTGTCGCGAGTAGCGGTATGCAGACTTGCATGAAGACCCTGTGGAACAGTCCACATAGCCGGATGCGCGAAATAGCCTATGGAGGCCTATCCACAGAGTTGTCCACAGTTTGCACAGGTTGCGGGGTGCTTCACGAAGCTCTAACAATTCTGCATCCCCAACTCCAAGGCCGAGCCGGGATGGCGGCGTGCGGCGCGCTTGTCCGTTGGGGATACGCCGCATACTATGCGATGAACCGATGCCTTCTCACCCGCGCTGTCGGACTAGGCAGGAGCGGCAGGGGGCGGAGGGGAACCTCTCTCTACGTTCCCCTGGAGGTGACCGGGATGGAAGTCGTTGTTCGCGGACGCGACATCGATCTCACCGCAGCCCTCAAGAACCACGTGACGCGGAAGGTGCGCAAGCTCGACAGGTTCCTGTCGGGCGCCGGTCAGGCGCAGGTTCGCTTGGCCGTGGAGCGCGGTCGGCACATCGCGGAGGTGACGATCCCCGTCGGCGGGTTCATCCTGCGCGGCGAGGTGCGTGGTGACGATATGTACGCATCGATCGACCAGGCTGTGCAGAAGCTGGAGCGCCAGGCCAAGCGCCTCAACGAGAGGCTCCACCGCCACGTGGGAAGCGCGGAGACCGCTGCGGCCGGCGACGGTACCGTCGCCCAGGACCCTGTGCAGCCCGAGGACGACCTACAGGCTGAGGAAGGAACGCTTGTGCGCATGAAGACGTTCCCGCGCAAGCCGATGTCGACGGACGAGGCGATCCTGCAGATGAACCTCGTCAGCCACGACTTCTTCGCCTTCACGAACGCGGAGACGAATCTGATCAACGTCGTCTACCGGCGGGCCGATGGGAACTACGGCCTGCTGGAACCGGAACGCTGATCGCTCGTCCGAACGTGGCAGGCCGGAACGGCGCCCAAGGCCGTTCCGGCCTGCCATTCCCGCATCTCCCCGCATGCGCGGCCGTTCGAGTCGATCCGCGATTGCGGCGGGGTCATAGGCGATGCTAAACTAACCGATAGCGCCCTTTGCGGGAGCGATGTTCTGCGTTTGCTGCGTGGGGAGGTTCCGAGGGTGCTCAAGCTGGTACAGAACGTGCTGACCGGCAATTTCAACGAGCGCGAGATCCGTCGCGCGCGGCAGCTCGCGGAGCGGATCAACGCACTTGGTCCTGAAATCGGGAAGTTGAGCGACGACGATTTGCGCGCGCGCACGGACGAGTTACGGCAGCGCATTGCGCAGGGCGAAGACCTCGATAGCCTGCTCGTGGACGCGTTTGCCACCGCGCGCGAGGCGGCCGAGCGTGCGATCGGGCAGCGCCCGTACGACGTGCAGCTGATCGGCGGCATCGTGCTGCACGAAGGAAACATCGCGGAGATGAAGACCGGTGAAGGCAAGACCTTGGCCGCAGTCTTGCCTGCTTACCTCAACGCCCTCTCGGGCAAGGGCGTGCACATCGTCACGGTGAACGACTATCTGGCCCGGCGCGACAGCGAGTGGATGGGCCAGATCTACCGCTTCCTAGGGCTCTCGGTGGGCCTGATCGTGCACGATCTCGACCAGGCGCAGCGCAAGGAGGCCTACGCCGCCGACATCACCTATGGCACGAACAACGAGTTCGGCTTCGACTACCTGCGCGACAACATGGTCGGGACGGTCGAAGAGATGGTGCAGCGCGGCTTCAACTACGGCATCGTCGACGAGGTCGACTCCATCCTCATCGACGAGGCGAGGACGCCGCTCATCATCTCGGGCCCCGGCACGCAGTCGAACGAGCTCTACTACCGTTTCGCAGACGTTGTCCGCCGCCTGGAGCCGGAGCGCGACTTCGTCGTCGACGAGAAGGCGAACACCGTTGCCCCGACCGAGGAGGGTGTCGAGCGCGTCGAGCGCCTGCTCGGCGTCGACAACCTGTACGCCTCGGCCGACACCGACCTGTCGCACTACCTGATGCAGGCCCTGCGCGCCAAGGCGCTGATGAAGCTCGACAAGGATTACATCGTCAAGGACGACGAGGTGATCATCGTCGACGAGTTCACCGGCCGCATGATGTTCGGCCGGCGGTACTCGGACGGGCTGCACCAGGCCATCGAGGCCAAGGAAGCCGTCAAGATCCAGGAGGAGAACCAGACTCTCGCGACGATCACCTTCCAGAACTACTTCCGCATGTACGCGAAGCTCGCCGGCATGACGGGCACCGCTGCCACCGAGGAGGAGGAGTTCCGCAAGATCTACCACCTCGATGTGGTGGTCGTGCCGACGCACAGGCCGATGATCCGCCAGGACCTGCCGGACCTGGTCTACAAGACGGAGGAGGGCAAGTTCAAGGCGGTCGTCGCCGACATCGTGCAGCGCCACTCGACCGGCCAGCCGGTGCTCGTGGGCACGATCTCGATCGAGAAGTCCGAGATGCTCTCGCGCCTGCTCGAAAAGCGCGGCATCCCGCACCAGGTCCTGAACGCCAAGCATCACGAGCGCGAGGCGCAGATCGTGGCACAGGCGGGCCAGATGGGCATGGTGACGATCGCGACGAACATGGCGGGACGCGGTACCGACATCGTGCTGGGCGAAGGCGTCGCGGCCGTGGGCGGTTTGCACATCCTCGGCACGGAGCGGCATGAGTCCCGCCGCATCGACAACCAGCTGCGAGGCCGCTCGGGCCGCCAGGGCGACGCGGGGTCGTCGCAGTTCTACATCTCGCTCGAGGACGACCTGATGCGCATCTTCGGCTCGGACCGCATGCAGAGCCTGATGGGCCGCCTGGGCATGGACGACGAGCAGCCCATCGAGAGTCCCATGCTCACGCGTGCCATCGAGAATGCCCAGCGCAAGGTGGAGAGCCGCAACTTCGACCTGCGCAAGCATGTCCTCGAATACGACGACGTCATGAACCTGCAGCGGCATGTGATCTACCGCGAGCGTCGCCGGATCCTCGAAGGCGAGGAGCTGCGCGAGCAGGTGCTGGAGTTCCTGGACAAGTCGGTGGACAGCGTCGTCGCGCGCTTCTGCACCGAGGGCGTGCATCCCGACGAGTGGAACAGGGCGGGTCTCGTGCAGTTCGCGGAGCAGATCTTCCTCGACCCCGGCCAGCTCGACCCGCAAGAGCTCGAAGGGCAGTCCAAGGACATGATCCGCACGGTCGTCCTCGACGAGGCGCACAAGAGCTACGAGCGGCGAGAGGCCCTGGTGGGGACCGAGGTGATGCGCCAGCTCGAGCGGATGTTCCTGCTGCACAGCCTCGACGAGAAGTGGGTGATGCATCTCGACGCGATGGACGACCTGCGCGAGGGCATCAACCTGCGCGCGTACGGCCAGCGCGACCCGCTGGTCGAGTACAAGCGCGAGGCCTACGAGATGTTCCAGGACATGACGGAGGCGATCCAGGACGACGCCGTGCGCATGATCTGCAAGGTGCAGATCGTGCAGGAGGCGCCGCCGCCCCCGCCGCCGCCGCCGATCTTCCTGCCCACCGCACTGTTGGCGGCCGGCGGCGGCGAGGAGACGCGCACGCCGCATCACAGCGGCAAGACCATCGGACGCAACGACCCGTGCCCTTGCGGCTCGGGCAAGAAGTACAAGCACTGCCACGGCAGGAACGCTTCATAGACGGAGGCATTACGTGCACGACGAACTGACAGGACTTCACGACCGCATCCTCGCGCTCAGGGGGTCTCTTTGACTCGGAGCGCCGCAGGCAGGAGATCGCACGCCTGACGCGTGAGATGGAGGCGCCCGACCTCTGGCAGGACCAGCGCCGCGCGCAGGAGGTAGGGCGCAGGCTGAAGCAGCTGCAGGGACCGCTCGAGACCGTGGAGCGCCTGGACCGCGAAGTGCGGGATCTCCTGGTCCTGGACGAGCTCGCGGCGTCCGAAGAGGACCAGGCGGCGGCCGACGAGGTGCGCCGTGACTTCGCGCGTCTTGACGGCGAAGTGGGACAGCTCGAACTGAGGGAACTCCTGCGCGGCAAGTACGACAGCCTGGACGCCATCGTGACGCTGCACGCCGGTGCCGGAGGCACCGAAGCGCAGGACTGGGTCCAGATGCTCTGGCGCATGTATCAGCGCTGGGCGGAGTCGCGCGGCTTCGGGGTCGAGGTGCTCGACCTCCTGCCCGGCGAGGAGGCCGGCGTGAAGAGTGTGGCCTTCGAGGTGCGCGGAGATTACGCCTACGGCTACCTGCGTGCGGAGAAGGGGGTGCACCGCCTGGTGCGCATCTCTCCTTTCGACGCCAGCGGCCGCCGCCACACGTCGTTCGCCTCGGCCGACGTGCTGCCGGCGCTCTCCGACGACGACCAGTCGATCCAGATTAATCCCGAAGACCTCAAGGTGGACACGTACCGGTCGAGCGGTGCGGGCGGCCAGCACGTCAACAAGACGGAGTCCGCCGTACGCATCACGCACGTGCCGACGGGCATCGTCGTCGCCTGCCAAACCGAGCGTTCGCAGCACTCGAACCGCGAGACGGCCATGCACATGCTGCGTGCACGCCTGCTGGAGCTCAAGGAGGAGCAGGAGCGCCAGGAGGTGGCCGACCTGCGCGGCGAGCAGGGACAGATCGCGTGGGGCAACCAGATCCGCAGTTACGTGTTCCAGCCGTACACGCTCGTCAAGGACCATCGCACCGGCGTCGAGGTAGGCAACGCCCTCGGCGTGATGGATGGAGACATCGACGGCTTCATCGAAGCCTACCTGCGCCAGCAGGCCCAGCGCGCGGTCTAGAGAGGCCAGGATTCGCGGTAGGCTTGTCGAAGTGGCCTCATGAGACTGGAAGAAAGGGTCGCCTACGGCGCCCCGGGAGGTCAGCTTATGCGCCGTATGCCTCTACTCGCGCTCGCAGCAGTCGTCATGCTCGCGGTCGGGTTCTGGTTCGGACAGGCCGCGGCGCAGTCGGGCGCGGCACCAGGCTCGACGCAGGACCCTCTGGCATCGGTCAGCTATGTGACGCAGGCGATTTCGTCGGCCTTGAGCGGCCAGGTTCCATCGCTTGTGAGCCAGGGGATCCAGTCCGCACTGCCTGGCGTCGTGACGCCGCTGGTGCAGTCTACCGTGCAAACCGACCTGCAGGCTGCGCTGAAGGCCTTGCCGACAGGGGGGAGCCAGACGGTTGTGGTCGTCTCGGTGCCTCCCGGCGACGAACTCGTGGCCCAGCAGGGCACGGAGTTCGTCCTGCGCGGCGGGACGGCTGTCGTCCGTCTCGCGCCGACCTCCGGAGGCGGCTTTGCGGACCTCACGTCCGGCCAGAACCTCGGCCAGGGCGCCAGCGTTCCGCAGAACCAGCTGCTGCTCGCGGCGCGCACCGACGGACGCGGCATCGTGCCGCTAGGATCGGCCCGACTCCTCGTGCTCGTTCTCGGCCAGTACACCTTGGAGCCTGCGCAATAGGGGTGGGGAGCAGCGATGCCGAAGATCCGGGACATCCTTGGCACTGCGCTCGGGACCCTGATCACCGCGGCAGGGCTCAACTTCTTCCTGATCCCGAACCGCATGAACGACGGCGGCCTCACGGGCCTTGCCGTCGTCCTGCATTATCTGCTCGGCTGGCCGGTCGGCCTGCTCGTATTCGTCCTCAACGTGCCTCTCCTCATGGCCGTCACCTACTTCATCGGCGTGCCGTTCGTCGCCAGGACCCTGATAGGCGTCACCCTGCTCTCCTTCTGGCTCTGGTTCCTGCCGAGCCACGCCGTGACCCAGGACCTGCTGCTCGCCGCACTCTACGGCGGCGTGCTGTCGGGCACCGGTCTCGGCATCGTGTTCCGCGTCGGTGGATCGACGGGCGGTACGGATCTCGTCGCGCGCCTGCTGCGTCACTTCACCAATCTCAGCATGGGGTCGGGCCTGCTCGGCACCGATTTTTTCGTCATCGCCCTGACGGCGGTATTTTTCGGACTGCGCCTCGGCATGTACTCCGCGGTCGCCCTGTTCGTGGGCACGCGGGTCGTCGATCTGATCCAGGAGGGCCTCGATTTCCGCAAGGCCGTGCTGGTGATCTCGGAGGCGAGCGACGGCATCAAGCAGCAGGTCTTCGATCGGCTCGGCCGCGGCGTGACCGAGCTGCAGGGACGCGGCGGCTATACGCAGGTGGAGCGGCCCGTGCTGCTCATCGTGGTCTCGCGCAGCGAGGTCCAGGAGATCAAGGACATCGTCTACCACCAGGATCCCGACGCCTTCCTGATCATCTCCACCGTGCACGAGGTGCTTGGTGAAGGATTCAAGGCACTCGAGGCGCGGCGCCGGCCCGGAATACGCCGCGCAAACTGACAACTTTCCCAGGTGTCAAGAAATGCCGGTCCCCATTCGGCAGGAGTCGACCCCACGCAGTCGAAGAGCGGGAGTGTACAGGCTGTCTGGGTAGGTGCTCTTGCTGATGATTAGCCTTCGCAAGGTGACAAAGGTTTTCCCCAATGGCGTCACCGCACTGCAAGATGTCGAGCTGGAAATCGGCAAGGGTGAGTTCGTCTTTCTGGTCGGTCCAAGTGGCGCCGGCAAGACCACCCTGCTGAGGTTGCTGTTCCGCGAAGAGGTTTCGACGAGCGGCTCCGTGATCGTGAACGGACACGACGTGGGGCGTATGCGGCCGCGGCAGATACCTTATCTGCGCCGGCAGATCGGCGTCGTGTTCCAGGACTTTCGCCTGCTCCCCCAGCGCAACGTGGCGGAGAACATCGCGTTCGCCCTGCGCGTGATCGAGGTGCATCCGCGTGAGATCAAGCGGCGCGTCGCGCAGGTGCTGGATCTCGTCGGCCTGTCGGACCGCGGCCTCGCGCTGCCTGCGCAGCTCTCGGGCGGCGAGCAGCAGCGGGTCGCACTCGCGCGGGCCATGGTCAGCCGTCCCGTGATGCTGCTGGCCGACGAGCCTACCGGCAACCTCGACCCGCAAAACGCCCAGGACATGATGCGGATCATGCTTGAGATCAACCGGCTCGGCACGACCGTCGTGATGGCGACGCACGCCGCTCACCTCGTCGACCGCGCGCGCCAGCGGGTGGTCGCGATGGAGGACGGTGTGATCCAGCGCGACGAACTCGCGGCCGCCTACCACGTGGAGGTGAACCGATGAGGTTGCGCACCTGGGCGTTCTGCCTCAATGAGGCCAATCAGAACCTGATGCGCAATCCCGTGCTCGCCATAGCCTCCGTCACGACAACCGCCGTCTCCCTGCTCGTGCTCGGCGTCTTCCTGCTGCTCAGCGTGAACGTCAACGCGATCGCCAACTCGGTGGAGAGTCAGGTAGCCGTTCGGGCCTTCTTCGCGCAGAGCGTGCCCCAGAGCCAGGAACTCCAGGAGCTCCAGACGGTGCGCGGCTGGCAGGAGGTACGCATCGCGACGCTGGTGACCAAGGCGCAGGCCCTCTCCCAGCTGAAGAAGGAGTTCGGCGACCAGGCCCGGGTGCTCGACAGCCTCGGCAGCGCCAACCCGCTCGAGGACTCGCTGTCGGTCACGGCGCGGCAGCCGCAGGAGGTCAAGGGGTTGGCCTCTCGCCTGTCGCACCTTGGGGGCATCGTGCACACGACGTACCAGAGCGCGGTCGTCTCGCGGCTCTTCGCGCTGATCGACGGCGTGCGCGTCGTGGGACTCGTCATCGGCATCCTGCTGCTGATCGGATCCCTTCTGGTGATTACGAACGCCATCCGGCTCGGCATGGCGGCACGTCGCAGGGAGATCGCCATCATGCGCCTCGTCGGCGCGACGGAGTCGCTCGTGCATTGGCCGTTCATCCTTGAGGGACTGATCCTCGGCGGCATCGGCGCGATCGTTGCGTCCGGCCTGGCTTTCTGGAGCTATGTCGCCGCCTACCGCAGCGCAGTGCACTCGCTGCCCTTCCTGCCGCTGGTCACCCCGAGTCCCTTGGCGCGCGACATCGCGCTCCTCCTGCTGGTGCTCGGCATCCTGCTGGGCGCCGTAGGCTTCCGCATCTCGGTCAGGAGGCTCGCGCGTATATGAGGTTTCGCCAGGTCACGGCGGCGTTGGCCATGGCCGCGGTCGGTCTTGCGGCCGGCGCCTACACCTTGGCTCTGCCGGCGCACGCCCTGACGCTGCAGGAGGCGCAGGCCGAGCTCAAGGCGATCCAGCAGCGTCTCGCGAGCGACCGCGCCTTGCTTGCGGCGACCCAGAGCTCGCTCGCGCAGAAGCAGGCGACCATCGCGTCGATGCACCAGAGCCTCGACCGCACCACGGCCCAGCTCAACCAGGCCCTCGACTGGGAGGCCACCCTGACGCGCCGCCTGGGTCACAAGCGGCAGGAGATCGCCACGACCGAGCGGCAACTCGGCCACGACCGGTCCACCCTCGCCGGGGCGCTGGTGGCCATCGAGCAGGAGGGCCCCGGAGGCTACCTGAACGTCGTGTTCGGTGCCCAGTCCTTCAGCGACTTCGAGACCCGCATCGGACTCCTCGGCCAGATCATCAGCGCGGATGTCGCGGTGCTAGGCGATGTGCAGCGGGCGGAATCCCAGCTCTTGCGGGAACAGAAGACGCTGGCTGCGGAGCGCCAGCAATATGCCACGGCGGCAACGCTGCAGCGGCAGGCGAAGCAGGCTCTCAGCCAGCAGATCACCTACCAGCGCCAGGCGATCGCCGCCCTCGACCAGACCTACGCCCAGCAGCAGTCCAGCGTGACCTCGGACGAGGGCAACTCAGCCGAGATCGAGCAGATCATCCAGAGCCTGGCGAGCCACGGCAACGGCAGCGGCATCGGCGGCATCCACTTCATCTGGCCGGTCGTCGGACCAATCACCTCGCCCTACGGCTACCGGCTCGACCCGGTGACGCACCAGTACGCGCTGCACACCGGCATCGACATCGGCGTACCCATGGGCACGCCGATCCACGCGGCCGCCACGGGCAAGGTGATCGTGGCGCAGTGGCTGAACGGCTACGGCTACACGATCATCATCGACGACGGCGGCGGCATCGCGAACCTCTACGCCCACCAGGAGCGGTTCGCCGTATCGGTCGGACAGGACGTGCAGCAGGGCCAGGTGATCGGCTATGCCGGCATGACCGGTTGGGCGACGGGGCCGCACCTGCACTTCGAGATCCGCATCGACGGCAAGCCTGTGAATCCTGCGCCGTACATGCCGCCCATGCCCTGAGGTGAGGCGGAAGGGGCTACCTCGCGCCGCGCGGGTCGCCGCACTGCCAGGATTGGTAACAGATGAGGACGTATGGAAGCGGATCTCCAACGGAAAACTCATAGTACGCTACAGGGTTGTTTGCTTCGGCAGCGAATACGACAATGGTGCAGAGAACCTGGTCACAGGAAGGTACTGGGAAAAGGAGGGCTTTACGATCGCGCGGGAAGACCTACGTATCGTCGTCTTCCCGGAGCGGAGCGGCAGCGTTCGCGAGTGGCGATGGCAGGACCGGCACCGTCTCTGGCTCAGCATCGCCTCCGCGGCAGCGGCACTGCTGGTTTCGGCGGTCGTGTTCATGCTCGTCGCCGCCTACCAGGACATCGTGGCCACGACCCACCTGCGCAGGGAACTGGCCGCGTCAGTGAAGGTGCAACTCGAGAACCGCGTTCTCCGGGAACAGTTGGCGAGAGCCCAGGCTCGGAACACCCAGGCACTCACGCAGGTAGACGCTATGGCAGCCGATGTCCGTCATGTCGAGACGGTGCTCGGCATGCATTTCCACGCCACCGACAGCGGCCTCGGCAATCTGCTGAGCAGGCTCGACGCGCTGCACCAGCAGTTGCCCGGCGTCCTGGCGCAGGCTAGCCAGCGTGACATCTACCTGCAGCACCGGCCGGACATGCTGCCTGTCCAGGGCCCGATCTCGTCGTGGTACGGCTGGCGCGCGAACCCCTTCACCAACACGGGAAGCGAGTGGCATCCAGGTCTCGATATCGCCGTGCCGATGTACACGCCCGTCGTGTCGGTGGGCGCGGGCACCGTGACCTATGCTGGCTGGAAGCCGGGAGGCTTCGGCTACTACGTCCAGGTCGACAACGGCTACGGCATCTCGAGCTTCGTCTCGCACAACTCCAGGGTGCTGGTGCAGGTCGGCCAGCACGTGAAGCGCGGACAGGAGATCGCCCTGTCCGGCTCCACCGGCCGGTCGACCGGACCGCACGTCTACTTCGGCATCCTGCTGAACGGTATCTCCACGAATCCCTGGCCCTTTATCCACGATTCTCCCTCGGGGGTGAACTGATGTCCCGGATGTTCACGAATGGGCGCCGCGGTGGCGAGGACAGCCCCGCCGAGCCAATGGTCGACCAGACCGCTACCTACATCGGCAGCGACGCTTCCGTTGAAGGGACCGTTCGCGGCAAGGGCCTGTTGCGGATCGAGGGCCGCGTCTCCGGCCAGGTCGAGCACGAAGGAACCGTCGTGGTCGGCCAGAAGGCCGAGGTGCGGGCCAAGCTGCGCGTCAAGGAGCTCGTGGTCCAGGGATTCATCGAGGGCTCCATCCACGCGGACCGCTGCGAGATCGCGGAAACGGCGCGCATCGTCGGTGACGTCCGGGCACAGCGCCTGGCGGTCTCCGAGGGGGCATCGATCCACGGCGACCTCGCCGCGAACCTGCCGGAAGACGGCGAACCTGGCCTGCTGAGGAGCAGGGGGGGCGTTGCGGAGAGCGTGCCGCAGCAGTCCTGAAGATTCCCGAACCACCAGGGCGCGCCGGCGACGGCGCGCCCTGGTGGTTCCTCTGGCGGTGGCTGGCCAATGCCTCCGGGATGGTGCACGATGGTCATGGCGGGAGGGGGAGTGCCTCTTGGAGTTTCAGCTCGCGTCGCCGTACCAGCCGGCCGGAGACCAGCCCAAGGCCATCAGGGCACTGGTCGAGGGCCTGCGGGAAGGCCTCACGGAACAGACGCTCGTCGGCGTCACAGGCTCCGGCAAGACGGCCACCATGGCGTGGACGATCCAGGAGCTCGGGAGGCCGGCGCTCGTTCTGGCGCACAACAAGACGCTGGCCGCCCAGCTCTGTGGCGAGTTCCAGTCGTTCTTCCCCAACAACGCGGTCGAGTACTTCGTCTCGTACTACGACTACTACCAGCCCGAGGCCTACATCGCCACGAGCGATACCTACATCGAGAAGGACGCGACGATCAACGACGAGATCGACAAGCTGCGCCATGCCGCGACGACGGCGCTCTTCGAGCGGCGGGACGTGATCATCGTCGCGTCGGTGAGCTGCATCTACGGCCTCGGCTCGCCCGAGGACTACCGTGAACTCTGCCTCTCGCTGCGCCAGGGACAGGAGCGCGACCGGCGCGAGATCCTGCGCAAGCTCGTCGACATCCAGTACGACCGCAACGACGTGAACTTTACGCGTGGCACCTTCCGCGTGCGCGGCGAGGTCCTCGAGATCATCCCGGCGTCGAACGAGGAGCGCGCCATCCGTATCGAGTTCGACGGTGACACGATCGACCGCATCCTGGAGGTGGACGTGCTCACCGGAGAGGTGCTCGGCAGCCGCCATCACGTGGCGATCTACCCGGCCTCGCACTACGTCACGTCGAAGGACAAGCGCCAGCGGGCCCTTGTGACGATCGAGCAGGAGCTCGAGGAGCAGCTCCGGGCGTTTCGCGCGCAGGGCAAGCTACTGGAGGCGCAGCGCCTCGAGCAGCGGACGCGCCACGACATGGAGATGCTCCAGGAGATCGGCTTCTGTCCCGGCATCGAGAACTACTCGCGTCATCTCACGGGACGCGCCGAGGGAGCTCCGCCGTACACGCTGCTCGACTTCTTCCCGCCGGACTTCCTGCTCTTCGTCGACGAATCGCACCAGTCGCTGCCGCAGGTGCGGGCGATGTATGCCGGCGACCGCTCGCGCAAGGAATCGCTCGTCGACTACGGCTTCCGCCTGCCGTCGGCGTTCGACAACCGTCCGCTCAAGTTCGAGGAGTTCATGGGGCGTCTGAACCAGGTGGTGTACGTCTCGGCGACGCCGAGCGAGTTCGAGCTGTCGCGCTCGGCACGGGTCGTAGAACAGATCGTACGGCCCACAGGTCTCCTGGACCCGTCGGTCGAGGTGCGCGGCACCAAGGGACAGATCGACGACCTGCTGCATGAGATCCGCCAGCGCACAGGGAAGCGGCAGCGGGTGCTCGTCACCACCCTCACGAAGAAGATGGCGGAGGAACTCACCGACTACCTCAAGGAGGTAGGCGTGAAGGTGCGCTACATGCACTCGGACGTGGAGACGATCGAGCGCATGGCGATCATCCGCGACCTGAGGCTGGGCGTCTTCGACGTGCTCGTCGGCATCAACCTGCTGCGCGAGGGCCTGGACCTTCCCGAGGTATCGCTGGTGGCGATCCTCGACGCCGACAAGGAGGGGTACCTCCGCTCGACGACGGCGCTTGTGCAGACGATCGGCCGCGCCGCGCGCCACCTGGACGGCAAGGTCATCCTCTATGCCGACCGCGTCACCGACTCGATGGCCCGTGCGATCCACGAGACGGACCGCAGGCGCGCCCTTCAGGCCGAGTTCAACGAGGAACACGGCATCACGCCGCAGTCGGTGGAGAAGGCCGTGCGCGACGTCATCGAGGCGACGAAGCCCGTCACGGTGGACGCCCTCGACAGCCGCAGCGTCGAGAGCGTGCGGCCGAAAGACGTGCCGAAGCTTCTGGAGAAGCTCCGCCGCGAGATGCGCGAAGCGGCCAAGACGCTCGAGTTCGAGCGCGCCGCGGTGCTGCGCGACCTGATCGCGGAGCTCGAGACGAAACGCCAGGAGGCACGCAGCAAGCGCTGAAGGGGGGCACCCGCATGGCCGTGACCGTACGCGCAGCGAGGCAGGCGGACGCGGCGGCGATGGTCCGCTATGCCGTCGCCATCTTCGCCGAAGGCGGCCTCGATCTGCCGGTGGCCCCTGGCGAGTTCCAGCTGACCCTGGCCGAGGAGGAGGCGGTCGTGGCGGAGCATGCCGCGGCGCCGAACGCGGTGTTCCTGCTCGCGCTCGGCCCTGAGGGCGAGGTGCTCGGCATGCTCAACTGCCACGGCAGTTCGCGGAGGGCCTTGCGCCACAGCTGCGAGATGGGCATCTCGGTGGCGAAGGAGTACCGGGGGCAGGGGATTGGCCGCAGCCTCATGCAGGCCATGGTCGACTGGGCCAGGGCAAGCGGCATGAAGCGCATCGAACTCAAGGTCTACGCCCGCAACGAACGCGCCATCCGCCTCTACAGGTCATTCGGCTTCCAGGCGGAAGGGCGTCGGCGCAGGGCCGTGTTCCAGGATGGGCAGTATCTGGACGACATCGTCATGTCGCTCCTGCTATAGCGCGAGGCAGGCACGCCCACCTCGCGCCGGACAGCGCGGCGTTTCCTCCTGCTGGGCGGCATCGCGGGCGCCCGGCTTGGCTTGTGTTCGCCGAGGACAGCATCCGCTGTGCCATGGGGACGCGCACGGGCGTCGCACGGGGGCGGCTGGCCCGTTCGCGATAGATCGCAGGTACAGTTGCACACGCGCCATGGCGTCGTGCTAGAATGCAGATGTTTAATACACTTAACGTTCTGCCTTCTGGCGGCAGTCCGGGAGAGAGGTGCCGATGGGCAAGCTTACGGAGTTTCTCAGACCCTACAAGGTCTATGTCACTGTGGTGGTCGTCCTGACGTTCCTGCAGACCCTTTCCAGCCTTTACCTGCCGAACCTGATGTCCGACATCGTCGACACGGGCATCATCCGCGGCAACCAGGGCTACATCCTGCGCGAGGGCGCACTGATGCTGGCCGTGACCATCCTGGGCGGCGTGGCCAGCGTGGTGGCACGGTATTACGGCGCCAAGTCCACCGCGGGTTTCGGCAAGCTTCTGCGCACGCGCATCTTTGCTCATGTCGAGCACTTCACCCTGAGGGAGTTTGACGAGATCGGCACGTCGTCGCTCATCGTGCGCAGCACGAACGACGTGATGCAGGTGCAGCAGTTCGTCAACATGCTCCTCTCGATGATGGTCATGGCACCGCTCACCGCCATCGGCGGCATCGTCCTCGCCGTGCGGACCGACGCGTCGCTGTCGCTGGTCATCGTGTTCGTCGTGCCGGCCATGGGCCTTGCGATCTGGCTTCTCATGCGCCAGGCCTTCGGTCTCTTCCGCTCGATCCAGAAGAAGGTGGACCGCCTTAACCTCGTACTGCGCGAGAACCTGACAGGGGTGCGCGTGGTGCGGGCGTTCGGCAGGGTGCCGTACGAGGCGCGGCGGTTCGATGCGGCCAACCTGGACCTGACGGATACGTCCGTGCGGGTGTTCCAGCTGATGGCCACGCTGATGCCCGTCGTCTTCCTGATCATGAACTTCGCCATGATCGCCATCGTCTGGTTCGGCGCGGCACAGATCAACGCAGGCAGCCTGCAGCTCGGCAACCTGATGGCGTTCATCCAGTATGTGATGCAGATCATGTTCGCCGTGATGATGGTGTCCATGATGCTCTTCATGATCCCGCGCGCCCAGGCGTCGGCCGTGCGCATCAACGAGGTGCTCGCGCTGGAGCCTGAGTTCCAAGACCCCGCCGACCCGAAACCGGCACCGCCCGGTTCGGGAACGGTCGAGTTCCGCAACGTCACCTTCTACTATCCCGGTGGCGAAGAGCCCGCCCTCCAGGACATCACCTTCACCGCCCGGCCCGGCCAGACGACGGCGATCATCGGCGGCACGGGCGCGGGCAAGTCTACCCTGCTCAACCTGCTCGTGCGCTTCTACGAGGTCAGCGAGGGACAGGTGCTGGTGGACGGCGTCGACGTGCGGGAGATGCGCCAGCAGGATCTCCGCCAGAAGCTTGGCTACGTGCCGCAGCGAGCGGTCCTGTTCACGGGCAGCGTGCTCGAGAACATCCGCTACGGCGATCCGCAGGCGTCGGTGCAGGCGGCCATGCACGCCGCGGACATCGCGCAGGCGAGTGAGTTCGTGCAGGAGATGGCCGGCGGACTCGAGGCCGAGATCTCGCAGGGAGGCGTCAACCTCTCGGGCGGGCAGCGCCAGCGGCTCGCGATGGCGCGCGCGCTCGTCCGGAGGACGGAGATCTACATGTTCGACGACAGCTTCTCCGCCCTCGACTTCAGGACGGACGCGCTGGTGCGCGCCGCCCTGCGCCGCGAGCTCAAGGGAGCGACGGTGCTCATCGTCGCGCAGCGGGTGAGCACGGTCATGGACGCGGACCAGATCCTGGTGCTGGACGAGGGCAGGCTGGTCGGCGCGGGCAACCATCGCACGCTCATGGCGACTTGCCCGGTGTACCGGGAGATCGTCTCGTCGCAGCTCACGCCGGAGGAGATCGCATGAGTACGCCGATGCGAGGACCCGGCGCGCGTGGCGGTGGGCCCGGGGGCCACGGAGGCTGGGGCGGAGGCCCGATGGGGCTTGCCATGCCTGTCGAGAAGGCCAAGAACGCCAAGGGTATTACCCTGCGCCTCCTAGGCTACTTCCGCGCGAGCGTGCCGATCCTGGCCATCGTGCTCGCGGCAGCCATCCTGAGCACCGTGTTCAGCATCTTGAGCCCGAAGATCCTGGGCAACGCCACGACCGTGCTGTTCCAGGGTTTCGTCGCGAAGCTGAGGCACGTCCCGGGCGGCGGCGTGGACTTCTCGAAGATCCTGAACCTGATGTTCGAATTGGCAGGGCTCTACATCGCGAGCTCCGCCTTCTCCTGGGTGCAGCAGTACCTGATGGCCGGCGTCGCGCAGCGCACGGTCTACACCATCCGGCGGCAGGTGATGGAAAAGCTGACGCGCCTGCCGGTGCGCTTCTTCGACGAGCACCCGCACGGTGAGGTGCTGAGCCGCTTCGTGAACGACTTCGACAACATCTCTAGCACCTTGCAGCAGAGCCTGACGCAGTTCGTGACGGCCGTCGTGACGTTCGTGGGCGTCATCGTGATGATGCTGACGATCAGTCCCCTGATGACGCTCGCGGTCGTGATCACCCTGCCGCTCAGCTTCATCGTGACGAGCTTGATCGCGAAGCGCTCGCAGAAATACTTCCTCGAGCGACAGCAGCACCTCGGGGCACTCAACGGGCATGTGGAGGAGATGTTCACCGGCCACGTGATCGTCAGGGCATTCGGCCACGAGGAGCGCTCTCTGCGCGCGTTCGACGACATGAACGACCAGCTGGCGGAGTCGACGTGGAAGGCCCAGTTCGTCACCGGCATCATCATGCCGCTGATGAACGTCATCGGGAACTTCGGCTACGTCCTCGTAAGCGTCATCGGCGGCATCCTGGTCGTTCGGCGCAGCATCCAGATCGGCGACATCCAGGCGTTCATCCAGTACGCGCGCCAGTTCTCGCAGCCGATCACGCAGCTCGCGAGCATCTCGAACACGATCCAGTCCGCCCTCGCCTCGTCGGAGCGGGTGTTCGAGATCCTCGACCAGCCGGAGGAGCCCGTCGACGCCGAGGAGCAGGGGATCGCCGAGGCCGCGGGCCACGTCACCTTCGACGGCATCTCGTTCCGCTACGAGCCGGAGCGCCCGCTGATCGAGAACATGGACATCGAGGTGCGCTCCGGCGAGACGGTCGCGATCGTCGGTCCGACCGGAGCGGGCAAGACCACGCTCGTGAACCTGCTGATGCGGTTCTACGACGTCGACGCCGGCCGCATCCTCCTGGACGGCCGCGACATCCGCAGCCTGCCGCGCGCGAGCCTGCGCCGCATGCTCGGCATGGTCCTGCAGGACACGTGGCTGTTCCACGGCACGATCCGCGAGAACATCGCCTACGGCCGCGAGGGCGCAACGGCCGACGAGGTGGAGGCGGCGGCACGCGCCGCCCATGCCCACCACTTCATCCGCACGCTGCCGCACGGGTACGACACGGAGCTGAACGAGGAGGCCTCGAACATCTCCCAAGGCCAGCGTCAGCTCCTGACGATCGCCCGCGCGCTGCTTTCCGATCCGCCGGTGCTGATCCTGGACGAGGCGACGAGCAGCGTCGACACCCGCACCGAGGTGGCGATCCAGGACGCGATGCACCGTCTGATGCAGGGGCGCACCAGCTTCGTCATCGCCCACCGGCTCTCGACCATCCGCGGAGCAGACCACATCCTCGTCATGCAGCACGGCAAGGTGGTCGAGCAGGGCCGCCACGAGGATCTGCTGATGCGGCGCGGCCCGTACTATGAGCTGTACCAGAGCCAGTTCGCCGGCCAGGACAGCGAGGGCGAAACGGCTTCCTGACGGTTACTGTGGCTGCAGGGCCTGCTGCGGCCTGGCCTCCAGTCCCTGGGGATAGCAGCGGCGCAGGCGGTCCGCCGCTTCCTCGATGGCGTCGTCCGACGCGGTGAGGGAGATGCGCACGTAGGCGTGACCCTGCTGTCCGAAGGCGGTCCCCGGCGTGACGGCGATGCCGGCGCCGCGCAGGAGTTCCTGGGCGAACCGCTCACCGGTGAGGCCGCGGGGCGCTCTCAGCCAGAGGTAGACGGTGGCGATCGGGTGCGTTACGTGCGCGCCGAGGTCCTTGAGCGCCTCGTAGAGGACCTCCTGCCGGCGGCGGTAGCCCTCGAGGCGTTCCTCGAGCGCCGCGTCCTCGTGCGCGTCCAGAGCCGCGCGGCCCGCCGCCTGAATTGGCAGGAACGCGCCGGCCATGACGTTCTCGTGCACCTTGCGCAGCGGTCCGAGCAGGTCCGGGTTGGCCACGGCGGCCCCCAGGCGGTAGCCTTGCATGTCGTAGGACTTGGAAAAGGTGAATAACTCGACCGTCAGGGCGTCGGCTCCTGCGAGGGGACGCAACGCCAGGGCGGGCTTCGGGCCCTGCAGGACGATCTGCGCGTAGGCCAGGTCGTAGGCGACCAGCAGGTCGTATCTCTTGGCGAACTCCACCGTATCCTCGAGGAACGCTCGCGTGGCCACGGCGCCCGTGGGGTTGTGCGGGTAGTTGAGGAACATCAGCTTCGCGCGCTGGAGCCGGTCCTGGTCGAGGTCGATGTAGCTCGGCAGGTAACCGAGTTCCGCATGCAGGGGCATTGAGACCCCCTGCGCCGCCGCCAGGGCGATGCCCGCACGGTAGGTGGGGTAGCCGGGGTCCGGCAGCAGGCCGACGTCGCCTACATCGAGATAGGCCAGCGGCAGGAGGGCGATGCCGGTCTTGGATCCTTCAAGGATCAGCACGTGCTCGGGGGTGCAGGGTGCGTCGTAGCGGCGTTCGTACCATTCGGCGAAGGCGCGCCGAAGCGCCATGTCGCCGTCGTAGGGCGGGTAGCGATGGGCCTGGGGCCGTTGCGCGGCGGTCACGAGCGCGTGCACCACGGTTGGCGAGGGGTCCCAGTCGGGGTCGCTCTGCGAGAGATCGCAGATCGTCCGCCCCGAGCGCTCCTCGCGGGCGATCGCCTCGTCCAGCTCCCCGAAGATGTACCGCTGCACTGTCCCGATCCGGTTGGCCGCTCTTGGCATCTCGGCACCTCCTGCCGCTAGCATTACCTGGACGGCGACATTGAAACAGAACAGATGTACGTAGCATCTGTGCTATACTTTGAGGTGAAGCGTTGCGCCGGGAGGGATCCGGTTGTCGGGGGAGATTGTCGTCCGCGGCGCGCGGCAGCACAACCTCAAGAACATCGACCTTGCCATTCCGCGCGATCGTCTGGTCGTGGTCACAGGTCTTTCCGGGAGCGGCAAGAGTTCGTTTGCGTTCGACACGCTGTACGCAGAGGGGCAACGACGCTATGTCGAGTCCCTGTCCGCCTATGCCCGCCAGTTCCTCGGGCAGATGGACAAGCCCGACGTCGACGCCATCGAGGGGCTGAGTCCCGCCATCTCGATCGACCAGAAGACGACCTCGCGCAACCCGCGCTCGACCGTGGGCACGGTGACCGAGATCTACGACTATCTCAGGCTCCTCTACGCCCGCGTCGGTCATCCGCACTGCCCCAGGTGCGGCAGGCCGATCGAGCAGCAGACGGTCGAGCAGATGGTGGACCAGGTGCTCGCGTATCCCGAGGGTACGCGGGTGCAGATCCTGGCGCCCTTGGTGCGCGGGCGCAAGGGCGAGCACGAACGCGCCCTGCAGGAGGCGCGCCGCGAGGGCTTCGCGCGCGTGCGCGTGGATGGTGTGCTGCATGAGCTCTCGGAAGAGATCCAGCTGACGAAGCAGAAGAAGCACACGATCGACGTCGTGGTCGATCGCATCATCGTGCGCGACGGCATCCGCGACCGGCTGGCCGACTCGTTCGAGACCGCCCTCCGCCTTGCCGACGGGCTGGCCCTCGTGCAGCGCGGGGAGTCGGAGGACGTCGTCTTCTCGCAGAACTACGCCTGCCCGACCTGCGGCGAGAGCCTGGCCGAACTGAGCCCGCGCATGTTCTCCTTCAACAACCCCTACGGTGCCTGCCCGGCGTGCAGCGGCCTCGGCTTCCACCTGGAGCCGGACCCGGACCTCATCGTGCCGAACGTCCGGCGCAGCCTGCGCGAAGGTGCGATCGCCCCCTGGGCGACATCCGAGTACTACGGCCAGCTACTCCTGTCGGCGGCCGCGGCGATCGAAGCGGACCCAGACAGGCCCTGGGCGGATCTCGCTCCAGAACAGCGCGAGCTTCTGCTCAAGGGGCTGCCGCAGCCGATTCCGTTCCACTATGTCGGCGCCTGGGGCCACCGGCGCGGCCATACGCACTACCAGGGGCCGCTCGAGTACGTGCGCAGGCGTCACAGCGACGCCTCGTCGGAGATGCAGCAGCAGGAGTTCGAGGCCTACATGACGCCTGTCGCCTGCACCACCTGCGGCGGCCGGCGCCTGCGCAAGGAGAGCCTCGCCGTCACGGTGGGCGACACGTCGATCGCCGAACTCACTGGCCTCTCGGTGCACGAGGCCCTGGCGTTCGTGCGCTCGCTCACCCTTCGCGAGATGGAGGCGCGCATCGCGCGGGACGTGTTGCACGAGATCGCCGAGCGCCTGGGCTTCCTCGAGAGCGTCGGCCTCGGATACCTCACCCTCGACCGCGCCGCTGCGACCCTGTCCGGCGGCGAGGCACAGCGCATCCGGCTGGCGACCCAGATCGGCTCGGGTCTCGTCGGCGTGCTCTACATCCTGGACGAGCCATCGATCGGCCTGCATCCCCGCGACAACGGACGCCTCCTGCAGACGCTCTGCCGCCTGCGCGACCTCGGCAACACGGTGCTCGTTGTGGAACACGACGAGGACACCTGGCGCGCCGCCGACTACCTGATCGACTTCGGGCCGGGCGCCGGAGAACACGGCGGTCAGGTGGTGGCGCACGGCACGGTCGAGGAAGTGGAGAGGTGTCCTGAGTCCCTCACGGGCCAGTTCCTGTCCGGCGAGCGGCAGATCGGGGTTCCCAGCGCGCGGCGGCCGCTCGGCGAGCGCTGGCTCACCCTGCATGGCGCGCGCGGCAACAACCTCAAGGACGTCGACGTACGCCTGCCGCTTGGCACGTTCATCTCCGTGACCGGCGTCTCGGGGTCGGGCAAGTCCACTCTCGTCAACGACATCCTCTATCGCGCCCTGGCCATGGAGCTCAACGGCGCCCGCCGGCGCCCGCTGCCGTTCCGGAGCATCGAAGGGCTTGAGCACCTCGACAAGGTGGTGGACGTCGACCAGGACCCGATCGGCAGGACGCCGAGGTCGAACCCGGCCACCTACACGGGCCTCTTCGACCTGGTGCGCGAGGTCTTCGCGCAGACGCAGGAGGCCCGCATCCGCGGCTACAAGCCGGGGCGCTTCAGCTTCAACGTGCGCGGCGGCCGCTGCGAGGCGTGCCACGGCGACGGCATCCTGCGCATCGAGATGCACTTCCTGCCGGATGTCTACGTGCCGTGTGAGAGCTGCAAGGGCAAGCGCTACAACCGGGAGACGCTCGAGGTGCGCTTCAAGGGCAAGACGATCGCCGACGTGCTGGACCTGACGGTGGACGAGGCACTCTCCTTCTTCGAGGCCCAGCCGCGCATCCGGCGCAAGCTCGAGACCCTCTCGCAGGTCGGCCTCGGCTACATCAGGCTGGGGCAGCCCGCGACGACGCTATCCGGCGGCGAGGCGCAGCGCGTCAAACTCGCGACGGAACTATCCCGCCGCCAGGACGGGCGCACCTTCTACATCCTCGACGAGCCCACGACCGGCCTGCATCCGGCCGACGTCGAGCGTCTGCTCGACGTGCTGCACCGGCTGGTGGATGCCGGCAACACCGTGCTCGTCATCGAGCACAACCTCGACGTCGTCAAGACGGCCGACTACATCGTCGATCTCGGCCCGGAAGGCGGCGACGCCGGCGGCCGCGTCATCGGCGAAGGCCGGCCAGAGGAGATCGCGGAGATCTCCCACTCGCATACCGGCCGCTTCCTGCAAGGTGTCCTCAGGCACCAGCCGCTCGCGGGCGACTGAGGTGTTCGAGGAGCTGCGCGAGGCGGCTCGCGCCATGCCGGAGCGTCCCGGGGTCTACCTGTTCCGCGGGGCGGACGGCACCGTTCTCTACGTCGGCAAGGCGAAGAACCTGCGGTCACGCACCCGCAGCTACTTCCAGTCTTCGCGGGGCCTCGCGGCCAAGACGATCCGCCTCGTGCAGGATGCGGAGCGTCTGGAATTCATCGTCGCGCGCAGCGAGGTGGAGGCGCTCCTTCTCGAGCAGAACCTCATCAAGGAGCACCGGCCGAAGTACAACGTCCTGCTGAAGGACGACAAGCACTATCCCTACCTCAAGGTGACGCAGGAAGCCTTTCCGCGCCTCCTCGTCGTGCGCAGGGTGCAGCCGGACGGCGCTCGGTACTTCGGGCCCTTCCCCAGCTCTGGCCGGATGCAGGAGACCCTGCGCATCATGCGGCGCGTGTTCCCCATGCGCACCTGCTCGGACCAGAAGCTCAGGACGGCTGCGCGGCCGTGCCTCCTCTACCACATCGGCCGCTGCCGGGCGCCCTGCGTCGGCCACATTTCGCAAGACGACTACGGCGATATCGTGCGACAGGCACTCGACTTCCTCTCCGGTCATCCCGAGGAACTGCTGGTCCGCTTGCGCCAGCAGATGGACATCGCGGCGGAGGCGCTGCGCTTCGAGGAGGCGGCAGAGCTCCGCGACCGCATCCGCGCCGTCGAGTATGTGACGAGTCCCGTGCAGCAGGTGGATTCCGGACGCGTCCAGGACCGCGACGTGGTCGGACTCGCCCGCGAGGGCGGCCAGGCGGTGGTGCAGGTTTTCCGCGTGCGCGAGGGCAAACTCGTGGGGCGCGAGCGCTATGTCCTGCGGGTGAGCGATGAGGACGGTGATCCGGAAGTGCTGTCCGCCGCACTCGCCCTGCACTATGCGCTTGAGAGGCCGCCGCGCGAGGTGCTGGTGCCGATCCTGCCGGAGGAGCAGGATGTCGTGGCGCAGTGGCTGCAGGAGCGGCGAGGTGCCCAGGTGCAGCTCAAGGTGCCGCGGCGCGGCACCGGTCAGACGCAGCTGGCGCTCGCGGCGGAGAACGCGCGCGTCGCCTTGCAGGAGATCGTCCTGTCCGACCGCGAGGGCAGGCCGCGCCGCATGATGGAGGCCCTGCAGGAGGCGCTCGGCCTCGATGCGCCACCGCGGCGCATCGAGGGCTTCGACATCTCGAACACCCAGGGTCGCGAGAGCGTCGCGTCGATGGTGGTGTTCATCGACGGCGAGCCCGCCTATGGGGAGTACCGCCGCTTCCGCATCAAGAGCGTGGAGGGGCCGAACGACTTCGCGTCCTTGGCCGAGGCGGTGGGCAGGCGCTTCCGGCGAGGGCAGCGCGAACAGCACGAGGGCGGCGGGAAGTTCTCCGAGTTTCCCGACCTTCTCCTGATCGACGGCGGCAAAGGGCAACTGGGCGCGGTGCTCTCCGTCCTGCAGGAGCTCGGTCTCGAAGACCTGCCGACCTGCTCGCTCGCCAAGCAACACGAAGAGATCTACCTGCCCCACGAGTCGGAGCCGCTGCAACTGGGCGAAGGGCATCCCGGGCGCACGCTGCTGCAGCAGGTGCGTGACGAGTCGCACCGCTTCGCGCTCGGGCTGCACCGCTCCCGGCGCTCGCGGGCGCAGCTGCACTCGCGCCTGGACGACGTGCCGGGAATCGGCCCGAAGCGCAGGCGCGCCCTCATCGAGCGCTTTGGCTCGTTGCGCGGCGTGCAGGCGGCGACCGTGGAGGAGATCGCGGCGGTGCGGGGCTTCACCTTGAGCCTCGCGAAGCGACTCAAGGAGGAGATCGGCTAGGAAGCGGTTGCGCGCGGCGGGGCGCGCCGCGCGAGGTGGCCAGCTAGAACCGCGGCATGAGCAGGTTGAGCCCGTGGGTGTTCAGGAAGGACGTCCGCGGCCAGGCGCTGCGGACGTCCTTCCCGGGCCTACTTGAGCAGGTCTGCCTGCACGGTCGGCCAGAACTGGCTGTCTTCCGCGCCCAGGTACCAGAGCGCGATGCCGCCCAGGTGGTCGTTCGTGACGAGACGGAATTTGGGTGCTGCGCTGTAGCTGTCCTCGAACCAGACGTCATGGGAGCCCGAGGTGTAGTAGGGCTCCTCGGCCGTCTGGCTCCAGCCGAGCTGCACGCCGCCGGCATCGATCTGGGAGATCGCCTGGCTCGCGGTGACGGTCGGGGTGCCTGGCTGCGACCAGTCGTAGCCGTACGCCGCGATCCCGAGCAGGATCTTCGACGGGGGCATCTGCGACACGGCGTAGTTCACGACGTTCTTCGTCCAGGGCAGGCCTGCGATCGGTCCGGCGCCGCCGGGCGGGCAGTGCTCGTCGTAGGTCATCAGCACGACGTAGTCCGCGACGCGGCCGAGCGCGGCGTAGTTGTACGCGTCCGACTCGTCGCTGATCGCCAGCTGTGTCGAGCTGCGCGGCCCGACGGCGACCGTCGTCAGGAGGCCATGCGGTGCCAGCAGCCTGTGGACGGCGGAGACGAAGTCGACGAGCCCTTGCGCATCGCTACCGTCGATGCTCTCGAAGTCGATATTGACCCCGTCGAGGTGATTCGCCAGCACCGCGCTGACCAAATTCCGCACAGCCGTCTGGCGAAGCGTCGCGTTCACGAGGATGCGGTCCTGCGCCATGTTGGTGACGAGCACGAAGACCTTCCGGCCGTGGCTGTGCGCGAGGTCGACGATGGTGGCGAGGCTGCCGCCGCTGCGATGCTGGACGCTGCCGTCGGCGTGGATGCCGAACCAGAGCGGTGCGATGGCGTCGATCTCGGCGTAGTGCGCGCCGAAGCTCTCCGCCGATCCGCTGCCCGGCAGGTAGTATCCGAGCACGAACGGCTTCGCCGGTGCCAGGGTCGCCGCGGCGGTCGCCTGCGGGGCCGACGTCGTGCCGTTGGTGCTGGCGGCGGCCGTCTTGGGCGCGGTTGCCCGGGAAGCTGCCAACGGTGCTGTCCCACGGGTCGCGGCGGACCTGCTCGCAGGCGGCGCCGCGGTCGTCACGGCAGGGCGGAGGGGAACAGTGACGGCTGCTGCCGCCAGCGTCAGGGCCATGGAGACCGTCAAGCTCAGCGCGATGCGCACGGCGGGTTCCTCCTTGCTAGGCCGCAACCGACAACTTATATCCGTCTATAAGTTGACGTAAGGAAAGTCCTATGTCGAACCCCCTGTTTGCTCTTGAGAAGGCACGAGGGTGGAGGAACTGGAGGAGGGAGATGAGCATGTACGCAGGCGCCAAATTTGTGAGGGATGGGGCCGGATGCCTCTGATGCCGCCCAGGGCTGTCGACGAAGAGATGCCAGCGAAGCCCCGGCGGCACGCCGCCGGGGCTTCGCTGGAGGTCGGCCGCCAGGACGGCAGGCCAGAGGCTGCGGGGGCGTTCGGGAGGACAGGCGGGCGATCACCGGTGCTCGCACGGGCGTGGGCTCATCCGTGGCGATCCCTGCAGGCCGCTGCGCGGGTCCCGACGAGTTGAGGGAATAGGCTCTATAAGGGTACGATCAGACTGTTTCGAGTCTTGGCAAGGGGGAAGGCCGCTCGCCGCGCGGCCAAAAGTGCCCATGATCGCACGATGGCTCATCTCTGCCGTCAGCATCTATATCGTCGCACTACTCGGCATCGGCGTGCAGGTGCGCAGCTTCTGGGTTGCGCTGCTCGCGGCCGTGGTGCTTGGCCTTGCGAACCTGCTCGTCCGGCCGATCCTTCTGCTCCTGACGCTTCCCATCAACCTCCTGACGCTCGGCCTCTTCACCCTCGTGGTCAACGGTGTCGTCTTCCTGATCGCCGCCGGCTTCACTCCGGGTTTCCAGGTCCGCGGCTTCTGGCCCGCGATCCTTGGCGCGTTCCTCGTCGGCGTGCTGAGCGCCGTACTCGGCGCCCTCTGGCGGGCGCTGTGATCCGGCTGGTTGCGGTCGACCTCGATGGCACCCTGATCGCGCGGGACGGCCGCGGCGCGCGCGAGGCGCGGGCCGCCTTCGCCGAACTCGGCCGACGCGGCGTCCAGGTGGCGATCGCCACGGGCCGCATGGTGCAGTCGGCGGCGCTGGTGCTCAAGGACATGGGCGTCGACCGGGGCTTCATCATCGCCCTGAACGGCGCCGAGCTATGGGCCTATCCGACCGGTGACGCGCCGCTCTGGCAACAGGCCATCGCGCCTACTGCGGCGCGTCGGGCAGTCGAGATCTGCCTTGGTGCGGGAGCGGAGGTGCAGGGGTATGTCAAGGGCGAGCTGCGCATCCTCAGGCGCACCGCCCGCACGGAGGCGTACGCGCGGCGAACCAGGGTCACAGCCCAGCTCGTGGATGAGGCACGCATGTCCGAGGAGCCCCAGAAGCTCCTGGCGCTGCTGGACCCCGGAGCCACGGGCCAGTTGATGGAGGCCCTTCGCCTGGAACTCGCGGAGCGGATCGAGTGCTTCCGCTCCGAACCGGACTTCGTGGAGATTGTTCCGCCTGGCGTGGACAAGGGTGTCGCGCTGCGGGCACTGGCTGAGCGCCTGGGCCTGCGCCTCGACGAGGTGGCCGCGGCGGGCGACGCGGAGAACGACGTCGAGATGTTGCGCATCGTCGGGCGCGCATTTGCGCCGCGCACGGCGGCCGCGGCCGTACGCGAGCTGGGGCCTCTCCTGCTGCCGCCGCCGCCGGATCTTGCGGCAGCGCTCGCGCTGGAGCTCGGCAGATGAGCCTGCGCTTCGGACGGCCGGAGGAGGCCGGCCTCGAGCCCGGCGGTCTCGAGGCGGCCCGGCTGGCCTTGGAAGAGGGAATCGTCGAGGATGCGTTCCCTGGGGCGGTGGCTATCGTGGCGCGCCGTGCGGTGATCGCGGCCGCATGGGCCCTCGGCTTGCGGCAGGTCGCGCCCGAGCGGGCAATGACCCACGACGCCGTCTTCGACCTCGCCTCGCTGACCAAGGCGATCTGCACCGCCCCCGTGGTGCTGCGGCTGGCGGCCGACGGCGCGGTCGATCTGAACGCGGAGATCGGTTCCCTCCTGCCCTGGACCAAGGACCACTTCGTGTCGGAGCGCACCATGCTCGACCTCCTGACGCACCAGGGCGGACTGCCGCCGTCGGCCGACATCGCGTGGGCGGCCCCCCCTGGGGAGCGCCATCGGGCCCTGCTGCAGGCGATCGGCGATGTACCGCGCACTGGAGTCGTCTATTCCGATCTCGGCTACTACCTCTTGGGGCTCGCCGCGCAGGCGGCAGGCGGCGAACCCCTCGCCGCGCTGTTCGCGCGCATTGTGCAGGCACCCCTCGGACTCCACGGCACCCGCTTCTGGCCATACGGCGAGGACGCCCTGCTGGTGCCGAGCGAGGCCTTGGCGGGGGAGGCGCTCACCGGCGTCGTGCACGACGGCAAGGCACGGCTGATGGGCACGCCCGCAGGCCATGCGGGTCTCTTTGCGCCGGCGCTCGACGTCGCCAGCTTCGCCCAGGCCCTCCTGGATGGCGGCGTCGGCCGCCTGGGACGCTTCCTGCCCGAGGAGTCGGTACGCCTGATGCTCTCTGCGCAGACGACCGCTGTCGATCGGCGGTCTCTGGGGCTATTCTATTGGGGAGGCCGGGACGACCGGTCGCGCCCCCTGGCGCTGTGGGGCCATACGGGGTTCACCGGGACGTCGTTCGCCGTGGCACCGGGCGAAGAGCTGCTGATGGTGCTGCTGACGAACCGCGTGCACCCGCGCAGGCGTCCAGAGTCCGGACTGAAGGCTGCCCGCCAGCGATTCCATGAGGCCGTGCTCGCAAGTCTTTGCGACTGAAGGCTGGGAGGGGCGCGCATGGAATTCATCGTCGTCACAGGACTCTCCGGAGCTGGCAAGAGCCAGGCCATGCATGCGCTCGAGGACATGGGCTACTTCTGCGTCGAGAACCTGCCGCCCGATCTCATCGGCAAGTTTCTCGAGCTGCTCGACGCGCAGCAGCGCATCGACAAGGTGGCCGTGGCTATCGACACGCGCGGCCAGGCCTTTTTCGACCGCGTGCTGGCGGCACTGACCGCGCTCGCGGAGCGCGGCGTCCGCTATCGCATCCTGTTCCTCGAGGCGCGCGAGGAGGTGCTCCTGCACCGCTACAAGGAAACGCGCAGGCGCCACCCGCTCGCCGCCGAGGGCCGCGTTCTGGAGGCCATCCGGCTCGAGCGGCGCCAGCTCGAGGAGGTGCGCGGCTGGGCGCACATCGTCGTGGACACGTCCGACCTCACGACGAGGCAGCTGCGCACCGAGCTCGGCCGGATCTTTGCGGCAAGCGGCAGCGAGGACGCGTTGTTGGTGCAGCTCGTCTCGTTCGGCTTCAAGCACGGCCTGCCGCTCGACGCGGACCTCGTCTTCGACGTGCGCTTCCTGCCGAACCCCAACTACGTGCAGGAACTGCGCCACCGCACAGGGCTCGACGACGAGGTGCGGGAGTACGTTCTGCGCTGGCCGATCGCGCAGGAGCTTCTGACCCGCCTTGCGACGCTGATCGAGTTCCTGCTGCCGCAGTACAGCCAGGAGGGCAAGTCGCAGGTGGTCGTCGCCATCGGCTGCACCGGCGGGCAGCACCGCAGCGTGGTCGTCGTCGAGGAGCTCGCGCTCAGCCTGCGCGGGTCGGGACGGCGCATCAGCGTCGAGCACCGCGACCGCGTGCGGGTGGCGGGTACCTCGTGACCGGCCGCGCCCTGCGCTGGCTGATGCCCGGGCTGCGCTTCAAGCGGTGGCTGGCGCTGCTGGTCGCCGCGGTCGCGCTGGCCGCAGTCGGGGCGGTGCTGATCGTCGGGTCCTGGGACGAGCCGCACCGGCGGATCAGCCCGGACTTGGCCCTGATCCTGGTCGGCGTCGTCGTCGGCGTCTACGCGGTGCGCCAGTTGATCCGGTCGGTTGTGACGGCCCTCATGCCGACGGACCAGGGCGAGATCGCCGAGAGCTACTGGCGTGCCCGGGTCCTGCTGCGCGGTCCGCGCATCGTGGCCTTGGGCGGAGGCACCGGGTTGCCCGTGCTGCTTCGCGGGCTCAAGCAGTACAGTTCGAACATCACCGCGATCGTCGCGGTCACGGACGATGGCGGCAGCTCCGGCCGGCTGCGCGGCGAACTCGGCGTACCGCCGCCGGGGGATCTGCGCAATTGCCTCCTCGCGCTGGCGGAGACGGAGCCTCTGCTCGAGCGCCTCTTCCAGTATCGCTTCGCGTCGGGAGAGGGCCTCTCGGGCCACGCGTTCGGGAACCTGTTTCTCGCCGCCATGTGCACCGTCACCGGCGACCTGCAGGAGGCCATCCGCGCCTCCAGCCGGGTGCTTGCGGTGCGCGGCCAGGTGCTGCCGGCGACCGACGACCAGGTCGTGCTGCGGGCGCAGCTCCAGGACGGGCGCCTGATCGAGGGTGAGTCGCGGATCCCGGAGGCGCGCGGCGTGGTCCGACGCGTGCTGCTCGAGCCCGCGACGGCGATACCGACCAGGGAGGCCCTGCAGGCGCTCGCCGAGGCGGACATCATCGTGCTCGCGCCAGGTTCGCTCTTCACGAGCCTGATGCCGAACCTGCTCGTGCGCGGCATCGCGGACGCCATCCGCGGCTCGCATGCCCTGCGCTTCTACGTGCAGAACATCATGACGCAGCCTGGCGAGACCGACGGCATGACGGCCGAGCAGCACCTCGCAGCCATCGTGGAGCATGCCGGGGCGGGACTCGTCGACTGCGTCGTCGTCAACGAGACGCCTCTGGACCCGCAGACGGCGAGCCGGTACCGCGGGCGCGACGCCGAGGTCGTGCGCTGGAGCGAGCAGGGTCTCTCGGGCGCCGGCTACGAGGTCCTGGCCGGTCCGCTCCTGGCCAGGGACAGCGCCTACGCCTGGCATGACCCCCAGGCCGTGGCGCGGCTCATTCTGCAGCGCTGGTCGCGGCGGCGCCCGGAACCCGGGCGGCTGCTCGACATCCTCATGCTGCGCGACCAGCTGCGCGGTGACCAGAGGTGAAGGGGCAGCTGAGCCAGACGCTCAAGGTGAAGGAGGAGATCCTGGCCGGCAGGCACCCCAAGGCCTTCGAACGCGGTCTCCTGCGCGGGCTCATCGACGCCGGTCTGACCTCTCTGGCCGATGGAACGCCCGCCGTCGCCGTCGACCTCGCACGCACGGCGCGCGTGGCGCACCGCATCGCCGCCGAGCACCTGCACCTCGACGCCATCGTGCTCGTACGCAGGGGGGGTGCGCGCGGCCGGCGCTTTCTGCTCGCCTTTCCCGGCGGCCAGGGGCCGGTCGGACAGCTGGCGGAGCAGCCGCCGCAGCGGCTGCCTGCGATGGAGCGCCGCGGCTACCTGGCGGGCCTCTTCCTCGCGGCGGGAGGCTTGACGCCGCCCAGCACAGGCTACCTGCTCGAACTGCGGCTGGCGCGACCGTCCACGGTCGGCGCGGCAGAGGCCCTGCTGGAGGGATTCGGCTTCGTGCCGCACCGCCGGCTCAGGCGGGAGTACAGCGTGCTCTACCTGCGCGGCGCCGACCCGCTGGCGCAGGCGCTCAGCCTCATCGGCGCGCAGGAGGCCAGGCTCAAGCTGGAGGACGCGCGCAGCGTGCGCAGCATGCGCGGCACCGTGAACCGACTCGTCAATGCGGAGTCGGCCAATGTCGAGAAGTCGGTGCGGGCGGCCATCGCACATGGCGAGTGGATCCGGCGCTTCGCGCAACGCAGGGGGCTCGAGAGTCTTCCGCCAAAGCTGCAGGCGGCGGCGCAGGCCAGGCTCGACGACCCGGAGGCTCCGCTCGAGGAGATCGGCAGGCGCCTTGGCCTGACGAAGGCGGGTGTGCACTACCGGCTGCGGCGCATCGCGGAGCTCGCCGGTACCTTGGACGGCGAGAAGGAAGACCCCGGGAGGATGCTCTAGCATTGCAAAGGATCATGCGCCTGGTGGCGGCCGTGGCGGCCGCGCTGGCGACCGCCGCCTCCGCCGGCGGCTGCGGCAGTCGTCCCGTCGCGGCGCCTCGCCCGCTCGGCAGTCTTCGGCTGGCCCTGGTCGGCCAGCCCGCCAGCATCGATCCGCTCCAGGTGTCGGACGCGACCGGCTACGCCCTGGACAGTCTGATCTACGACGGTCTGGTGCGCATCGCACCGGATCTCGAGCCGCGTCCGGACCTTGCCGAGCGGTGGCGCGTCTCGAAGGACGGGCGCACCTACACGTTCTATCTCAATCCGAAGGCCCGCTGGCAGGACGGCCATGCGGTGACGTCGGCGGACGTGGTCTTCAGCCTGGCCGCCTACCGCAACCCCGCCAACGGCTCTGCGCTGGCGCCAGAGCTCGCGATCGTGCGCCGGGTGCAGGCGCTTGGGCCCCGCGCGGTGCAGATCGCGCTCGTCCGCCCCTATGCGCCGTTCCTCGTGCAGTTGGCGAGCCTGCCGATCCTGCCCGACCATCTCCTCGCGGACGCGGGCTCCGGGAGCCGGCTGCTCGGGACAAGGCTGTTGACGGCGGATCCTGTGGGCACGGGCCCCTTCCGGCTCGAGCGCCTGATCGCCTCAGGGGCCCTTCTCGAGCGCAATCCGCACTACTTTCTTGGAGCGTCCAGGTTGCGCGACCTGCATATCGCGTTCAGCCCGTCCGCGACGCAGGCGCTCGACGACCTGCGTCAGGGGAAGGTGGACTACGCCCCGGTGCCGGACCTGGATGCCCCGGCGGTCGCCACGTGGCCCGGCATACAGCTGCGGCATGCGGTTGGGCTCCAGTTCGCCTCCATCGTGTGGAACACGGACCTGCCGCCCTTCTCGAGCCCCGCCCTGCGGCGCGCGCTCTACTTTGCCGTGGACCGGGGCAAGATCATCCAGTCGGCCTTGGCGGGGTACGGCAGCCTGAGCGACGGTCCCGTCCCGCCGTCGTCCTGGGCTTTCGACGAGAGACTCGGCCATCGTCCCTTCCAGCCCGCGAAGGCTCTGACCATCCTCGCGTCGCTAGGCTGGCACCAGGTGCATGGCGTGCTGCGCAACCCAAAGGGCGAGCCGCTGCGCCTCACGATCCTGGCGATGCAGGGCGTGCCGTCGCGCACTGTGGCCCTCGGGCTGGTCGTGCGCAACCTTCTGGCGATCGGCGTGCAGGTGACGGTGCGGCGTGAGGACTTCAGCCACTACCTCGACGACTTCATCGCCGGGAGCTTTCAGGCCGCATTCGCCGAGCGCGGGCTGACGGCCGATCCCGACGTCACCGCGTACTTCGGCTCACCGCGGATCAACAGCTCCGGCGAGAATGCGGGACTCTATCATGATGAGACGGTCGATCGGGCCCTGGTGGCCGAGCGGGCGGCGCAGGGCCAGTCGGCGAGACGTACGGCCATGTGGCAACTGCAGCAGGCGATGGCCGTGGACCCACCCGCACTATTCCTGTATTTCCCAGACGATGTCGTCGCCCTTTCGCGCGATTTCGGCGGATTTGCGCTCAATCCGTCCGGTGCCTTCTGGGACGCGCAAGATTGGCAAAGGCAGAGTCCCTGACCGTGCGTGTGGAGGAGCCAGCGGCATCAAGCCTGCGTGCGGCGGAGATTCATATCTGCCATCGCCGCGCAGCGCGCGAGACGGTCTCTGCAGGGAGATGCAGCGGTCTTTCACTTGTGAACTTGTGCTACAATGAGCACGGCCTCCGCTTGGCATGCGCAACTTGGCGAAGTGGGTGATCATTTGGACCTCCGGTCGGTGTTCGCGGACATCGCGACCGACCTCGCGGACGTAGAGCGGTATCTTGGCCAGATCTTGGACGAGGGGCCGCAGGCGGTGCGCGATGCGGCTTCGCATCTGTTCAAGGCGGGGGGCAAGCGCCTGAGGCCGGCCCTCGTGCTGTTCGGCGCCAAGTTCGGCCAGTACCGGTACGCCGACGTGCGGGATGTCGCGGCGGCGGCAGAACTCATTCATATGGCGACGCTGGTGCATGACGACATCATCGATCAGGCGGATGTACGGCGCGGCCAGCCGACGGTGCATGCGCTGTGGGGAGAGCAGGCGGCGGTGCTGACGGGGGACTACCTGTTCGCCAAGGCGTTCTCGCTGCTCTCCGAGGCACCGGTGAGCGCTGTGGTCGGCGTCATGGCGGACGTCGTCTACCGCATGTGCTCCGGTGAGATCGCGCAGAACGTGGCGTCGCGCCAGCAGTCTCTGCCGGACGAGGAGCAGTACCTCGACCGCATCGCGGCCAAGACGGCGGTCTTCATCGCCCAGAGCTGCCGCGCGGGCGCGATGGCCTGCCGGGCCGACGCGGCCGTGCAGCAGGCCCTCTACGACTACGGCTATGCGATGGGCATGGGCTTCCAGATCGTCGACGACCTCCTCGATCTCACGGCCGAGCCGAAGACGCTCGGCAAGGCGATCGGTTCGGACCTCAGGGCGCATGTCATCACGCTGCCGGTGATCCACGGCCTGTCCGCGTCGCAGCAGCGATCGGAACTGAGGAGCATCGCGGAGGGCGCCGAGGTCAGCGGCGACTCGGTGCGCACGGTGCGGGAGATCCTCGAGCGTTCGGGCAGCTTTGCCTACGCCGAGGAACTCGCGAGGAACTTCATCGATCAGGCCAAGGCGAGCCTGGCAAAGCTTTGCGACCTGCCGGCACGGACGTCGCTCCTCGCGATGGCAGATTTCGTGCTGGAGCGGCAGCTGTGAAGCCGCAGCGCAAGGTGCCGGCCGTCGCGGTCCGGCGCCTTCCCCTCTACCTGCGCGTCCTCGAGGATCTTGCGCGGGAGGGTGTCGAGGTCACGTCGTCTGCCGACCTCGCGCGCCGGTCAGGCTACTCCTCCGAGCAGATCCGCAAGGACCTCGCCTATTTCGGCGCGTTCGGCACGCGCGGCCTCGGCTACGACGTCGGGCAGCTCACGCAGCAGCTCCGCCGCATCCTGGGCCTCACGGGTCCCGTTCCCGTGGCGCTGGTCGGCGCGGGCAACCTGGGCACCGCGCTCATCCACTACACGTCGCGCAATTCGCGCGACGCCTATGTCGCCGCGGTGTTCGACGACGACCAGCGCAAGGTGGGTCAGGAGATCTCCGGCGTCACGGTGCAGCCGATCGGCGAGCTCGTGCCGACCGTGAAGTCGCTCGGCGTGCGGATCGGCGTGATCGCCGTGCCCGAGGAGAGCGCACGCGAGGTGTTCGACCGGCTCTGCGAGGCCAATGTCACCGCGGTGCTGAATTTCGCGCCGACGAAGCTTGAGCGCCGGCAGGTCAGCGTGCAGAATGTCGATCTCACGACGGAACTGCAGTCGCTCGCGTACTTCGCCCTTGGCGCAGGAGCGGAGCGGCATTGATGGGTATGCAGTGGATCGCGGCGGGTCCACGGCCCGAGCCCGTGGCCGACGTGCGGATCGAGCGGCATCCGGCTCTGGCGGCGGCCGATGCGGCAGGTCGATGGGCACCGTTGCAGAAGCCTTTCCAGGTTCAGGCCCTGGGCCAGTCCTTCCGTCTGGATCAGTTGCCGTACCTGCTCGCCACGGTTGGCGGCAAGGCGGTGGGGGCGGTATCGCTGGCCCTCTTCGGCGACGACCTCGTGCTGCTGGGGTTCGAAGGCCAGCCTGAGCTCGGCCAACCGGGCGTTTGCACGGCCTTGCTGCGGGAGGCCGCCGCCGTCGGACGCGAGATCGGGCGCCGGCGCCTGCTCGCGCCCCTGACGAACGCCGATCCCCTGCCGCTCTTCTTCCTGCAGGTCGAGGGTTTCGCCGTGGCAGAGGTGAATCCGTACACCGGACCCGGGCGTGAGGGACTTGCAGGCATCGCGGCCACGCACGAATTCGTGCTCGAGGGCCCGATCGCTTAGAGGCGGCGAGAGGGGAGGAGGAAGGCGTGCTTCTCAACCTGCAGAGCATGGGCCTGTGGGACTACGTCCGCGCGATCCTTGACATCCTCATCGTCGCGTACCTCTTCTACCGGACATTCGCCGCCCTGCGCGGAACGCGCGCCATCCAGCTCGTGAAGGGCATCCTGCTGCTCGTCGTCGGGACCCAGGTGGCGGGTCTTTTCGCGCTTACCGCGACGCATTACATCCTGCAGACGGCTGAGCTGGCGCTGCTCGTCGCGGTGCCCGTCGTGTTCCAGCCCGAGCTGCGCCGGGTGCTCGAGCAGATCGGACGCAGCCGCATCTTCGGGGGCCAGGGCCTGTTGCACGACCTGACCGACGTCGCGTTCCGCCGCATGCTGGACGAGATCGTCAAGGCGACGCGCATCCTGGCGAGCGACCATATTGGTGCCCTGATCGTGCTCGAGAGGGAGACAGGCCTCAAGGACCTCATCGAGACCGGCGTGCCGATCGACGCGCAGATCAGCTGGGAACTGGTCGCCAACATCTTCACGCCGCGCACGCCGCTGCATGACGGCGCCATGGTCGTGCGCGGCGACCGCGTCGTTGCGGCCGCCTGCTTCCTGCCGCTTTCTGAGACGCTGGGCCCGGCGTCCGAATTCGGCACGCGACATCATGCCGCCGTCGGCGTGAGCGAGCAGTCCGACGCGATCGCCGTCGTCGTGTCCGAGGAGACGGGCACGATCTCCCTGGCAGAGGGCGGGCGGCTTATTCGCCACCTCGACGAGGCGGCGCTGCGCCGCCTGCTCGAGGCCGAGCTCAGGCCACCGGAGCGAAAGCCCATCCTGAATCTGCGGAGGGCATAGCAGATGGTCGACCGCTGGCTTGCGAACGACTGGGTGCTGCGCGTCCTCTCGCTGTTGCTGGCCGTGGGCATCTGGGCGAACCTGAACCCCACCGTCATGCGCGAGTTCCGCTCGCTGCCCGTGACGGTCCAGAACGCGGGCCGCCTGCACGTGGTTCTCGCGCCGGAGACGGTCTCGGTGGAGATACGTGGCCCGTCCGACATCGTGGACGCCCTCCAGCCGAGTGCCATTCGCGTGCTGGCCGTCGTACCCTATGCACAGCCGGGCACCTATAGGGTCAAGCTCAGTGTCGTCGCCCCGGTTGCGGGCACGGAAGTGGTCGCGATCCTCCCCGACGAGTCGACCGTGCACCTGCTCGCGCCCTAGTACGGAAGCCCAGGAGGTCACCTGACTTGCGACTTTTCGGCACAGACGGCGTCCGTGGCGTAGCCAACCAGGACCTCACGCCCGACCTTGCCCTCTCCCTGGGCCGCGCGGCGGCCCGCATCCTCGGCGGCGGCGGCGAGGCGCGCATCGTCGTCGGACGGGACACCCGCCTCTCGGGTCCGATGCTCGAAGCGGCGCTCGCGGCGGGACTGATGTCCGCGGGTGCCGAGGTGGTGCTCGCAGGTGTGCTGCCCACGGCCGGCGTCGCCTATCTCACCGAGCGCCACGCCTTCAGCGCGGGGGTCATGATCTCGGCGTCGCACAACCCCGTGGCCGACAATGGCATCAAGTTCTTTGCGGCGGACGGGCACAAGCTCCCGGATGCCCTCGAGGACAGGATCGAGGCGGAGATGCAGGTGCAGCGCGAGGGCCCGGTGGGCGAGGGCGTCGGCCATGTGCTGGTGGATCGCAGCCTGCGCGAGGAGTACCTGACGCACCTGACCGAGCTCGTGCGCAGGCCGTACAGCGGCGGTGTAGTGCTCGACGCCGCGCACGGCGCCGCCACGGCCGTGCTGCCGCTCGCCTTCTCGCCCGCCGCGCGTCGCGTCGCGGTGCTCAGCGCGGAGGCCGATGGTGCACGCATCAACGTGGATTGCGGTTCGACCGCTCCCGCATTCCTCAAGGAGCACTACCAGGCCTTCGGCGGGACGGTCGGCTTCGCGTTCGACGGCGACGCCGACCGCCTGGTCGCCGTGGATGAGGATGGCGAGGTCTGCGACGGCGACGTCATCCTCGCTCTGCTGGCGACCTGGCTGAAGGCCAGGGGAGAGCTCGAGCCGAAGGCGGTGGCGCTCACCGTCATGTCGAACGGCGGCGTGCGGGACTACCTCCAAGGGGAGGGCATCCGCAGCGTCGTCACCCGCGTGGGCGACCGCTACGTCATCGAGGCGATGCGCCAGGAGAACATCCTGCTCGGCGGCGAGCAGTCCGGACACCTCATCTACCGGCAGGCCAGCACCACCGGCGACGGCCTCGCTACCGGCATCCTGGTGCTCTCGGCCCTGGAGGAGACAGGAGTGCGGCTCTCCGACTTCCGGCGCCGCATCCCGCACTACCCCCAGCGCCTGAGGAGCGTCCGGGTGTCCGACCGCGGACGGGCCCTCGCATCGGCGCGCTACACCGACGCATTGGCCGCTGCGCAGGCGGAACTCGACGGCATCGGCCGCATCCTGGTGCGGCCGTCCGGCACGGAGCCTGTGGTGCGGGTGATGGTCGAGGCGCAGCGGGAGGATATGGCTGACCGCTGGCTCGAACGTCTGTGCGAGGCCTTGGCGACCGAGGATTGACGTCGCGCGGCATTCTGCCTGCGCCTGTCCACGGGGACGAAGCGCCGACACCCGCCCCATGGCGGGTGCCGGCGCTTTCATAAGGCGCTTGATCGTTACTCGAGGAAATCCTTCAGCTGCTTGGCGCGGCTCGGGTGGCGCAGCTTGCGCAGTGCCTTCGCCTCGATCTGACGGATGCGTTCGCGGGTGACGCCGAAGGCATGCCCGACCTCCTCGAGAGTGCGGGCCCGCCCGTCCTCGAGGCCGAAGCGCAACTCGAGCACCTTCTGCTCGCGCGGCGTCATCGTCGCCAGGACTTCGCCGATCTGCTCGCGCAGCAGGAGATAGCTCGCGGCGTCGGCAGGGGACTCCGCCTCCTCGTCCTCGATGAAGTCCGCCAGGTGCGAGTCGCCCTCGTCGCCGATCGGCGTCTCGAGGGACACCGGCTCCTGGGCGACCTTCATGATCTCGCGCACGCGGTCGGCGGAGACGTCCATCTCGTCCGCGATCTCCTCGGCGGTCGGTTCACGGCCAAGGTCCTGGAGGAGCTGGCGCTGGGTGCGCACGAGGCGGTTGATCGTCTCCACCATGTGCACGGGGATGCGGATCGTGCGCGCCTGGTCCGCGATCGCTCGGGAGATGGCCTGGCGGATCCACCAGGTGGCGTAGGTCGAGAACTTGAAGCCCTTGCGGTAGTCGAACTTCTCCACGGCCTTCATCAGGCCGAGGTTGCCTTCCTGGATCAGGTCCAGGAAGTGCATGCCGCGACCCACGTAGCGGCGGGCGATGCTTACGACGAGCCGCAGGTTCGCCTCCGCCAGCTGCTTGGCCGCGGCCTCGTCGCCCTGCTCGATGCGCTGCGCCAGCTCGACCTCCTGCTGCGCGTTGAGGAGGCGCACGCGGCCGATCTCCTTGAGGTACATGCGCACAGGGTCGTCGAGGGCGATGCCGTCGGGCACACTGAGATCAAGCTGGTCGTCGAGGACCTCGGAGTCGGCACCTTCCTGCGCGTCGTCCTCGGCGTCGCCTTCGGGCAGCGGCGGGTCCTCGAGGCCATGGTCGGCGTCGTCATGTTCTTGAGCGATCAGATCATGACGATCCAACGAGACCTCGTGGCGGTCGTCCGGCGCGAGGTCAGGCAGGTCCGGGAATGGTCTCTGATCCATGGATGCATCACTGCCTTCGTGCCATTGGAGCGGTGAGACGGGATGCCTTGAAGCCACGCCGGCCTCTGGCAGGGGCGTTCTCCTGGCGGGAGCCCGCCGCGGAGCGGATCGGTGGCGTGCTGACTGTGGATGGATGGTCATGCTAGGTCTTGGTACAAGGATGCCAAGATGGCACACAAATTATTAAATACACCATAGAGCAATACCGTTGTCAATAGACAACAACAACCTGGACTCGAATGTTCGCTGCCGGCAGGGCGGATCCTGCCTGAGGCCAGAGACAGGGCAGGTTGTGCCGCCGGTGACAGGCGTAGACCGGTTCGCCCGCCGTATGCCGTTCGACGACCCGCGCGAGCGGCCCTGCGCAACGACGCCGGGCATGCGACGTCTACCGTTGGCCTATTTCGTCGATCCCTGTCGGGCACCTCTCGGTCGGACCTGCACAGGATCACATCCGAACCTGCTCTCATCTTGCAGGCCGCCTCAAACGCCTCGGAACGACAGGTTGTCCGCCTCGAGCGGCAATGCCACACGACCCACGGCGGTGCCCATGAACCACAGGGCGAGCACGAGGTCTCCCACGGCGGCCACCCAGAAGGCTGAGCGGGTGCCGAAGGCCATGGCGAACAGTCCGAACACGATGGTGCCCACGAGTCCGAAGAGCCCGCCGAAAAACTGCATGCCGCCGTTGACGCGCCCGAGCCAGTTGTCGGGCGTCACGCTCTGGCGCAGCACCGTTTCGTTGATCTCGTAGACGGTGCCTGACAGGTCCCCGAGGAGCTGCGCCGCGGCGAGCGCCGCGAATGCGAGCCAGAAACCGCCTCCCGCGACGGGGATGCAGAGCCCCACAAGCCCGCTCGCAAGCATGCTCATGGTGAGTGCACGGCCAATCCCGAGACGGCGCACGACCGGCCGCGAGAGTCCTGCCGAGATGAGAGACCCGAGCCCTCCGAGCGTCACGAGGATGCCGAGGGCCAAGGCACCAAGGTGCAGGGTGCGCAGCGCGTACAGCTCATACAGGGCAGCGAAGGCGCCGCCGAACAGGTTCGAGACGGCGAGGACCGTCGCCAGGGGCCGCAGCAGAGGGTGGCGCAGGGCGGCTCGCAGCCCTTGCGCCGGGCGTGGCTCCGCGTCTCCCTCAAGCGGAGCGGCCGGCGCCGGCTCCGGACGACGGATGGTCAGGAGCGTGAGCGCCGAGACGAGGTTCGAAAGGGCGTCGAACAAGATGGCGAGCGGGGCGCCGAGCGCCTGCACCAGGGCACCCATCACGGTCGGACCGGCCGTCTCGCCCACCGCCCCCGCCGCGTACACCAGGCGGCTGCCCTCCTCGAGGCGGCCGCGCCCGACGAGCGCGGGGAGGTAGGCCTGGTCGGCGATCTGGTACGCGAATCCGATGCCCGCGATCAGCAGGGACACGAGCACGAGGTGCCAGAGGGCGAGACGATGCATGAAGCTGAGAGCGGGCACGGAGAGCAGCAGCAGAAAGCGGGCGAGATCCATCGCGATCAGCAGGGGCCGCCGGCGCATGCGGTCGGTCAGGGCGCCCGCGTGCGCCGACAGGAGAAGCCCCGGCAGCTGCGTGGCCGCCGCCATCATGCTGACACCCAGGGCACCTGTGCCCAGCGAAAGGATAGCCGTGACGGGCAGCCCTTCACGGCTGATGCGAGAGCCGATCTCCGTGACGACGCGGCCCGCGAGGAACCAGCGGATGTCGCGTTCGCGCAGGAGGCTGGGCTCCGTCGGTGGTGGATTTCCCATAGTGATGCCTTCGCTCCGCCCAGGTACACCACCTGCCCGGGGCGGGCAGGGCCGTCTCCCGCCGCATCGCGTCGAACTGCCCCGACTGCAGGGGTCGACTCCTGTCCTCACGAACATCCGAACATGGTTTTCACGCCGCGTGCGGCCGGAGCAGCCCAGCCGCAGGGAGGCCTTGCCGATGCCCATCGAGCCGTCCAGGCGCTTTACGGGTCCGCGCGTCTTCCTCGAACTCCTGCGTCGCGAGCACACGCAGGAACTCCTGCGCTACCGGCGGGCGAACTTCGAGTTCCTGCGCCCGTACGAGCCGCTGCAGGACGAGCGGGAGCTGGTCGCCGCGGAGCAGGAGGCCCTGATCGCCAGCTATCTCGAGCGGGCCTCGCGCGACCAGAGCTACCATTTCGGCATATTTCTGCACCAGGGCGGGACGCTCGTCGGCCGGTTCAACCTCAACAACATCGTGCGCGGCGTCTTCCAAAACGCCTATGTCGGCTACGCCCTGGATGAGCGGCATCAGGGCCAGGGATTGATGACCGAGGCCGTGGCGCTCGGCTGCGAGATCGGATTCCGCATCCTTGCGCTGCACCGCCTCCAGGCGGCGACGCTCTCTTGGAACAAGGGTTCGCAGCGCGTGCTCGAAAAGAACGGTTTCCGTCGCGAGGGTTACGCCCCCGGCTATCTCAAGATCGCGGGCCGCTGGCAGGACCATATCATCTTCGCGCGACGCGTCGATCAGGACCTGGACCTGCCAGCCTCCGGCGAAGTCAGCGGCGACGCGGCCGGGCGGTGAAACCGCATGGCCCGATCCACGGTCTTCATGGTGAGAGGTGAAAGCATGGGTCAGCCGTCGGAACCGGGTCAGCCCAAGGCCTATTGCCGTGCCTGCGGCCAGGAGATCGATCCGCGCGCGGTGGTCTGCGTGCACTGCGGCGTACCTACGGGAGCCGGGCAGCGCCCGTACGATCCCTACGCGAAGGATTGGCTCGTGGCGCTCCTGCTCTCGATCTTCCTCGGCAATCTCGGTGTCGACCGCTTCTATCTCGGCCACATCGGCACCGGCATCCTCAAGCTGATCACGTTCGGCGGCCTTGGCATCTGGTGGCTCATCGACATCATCCTGATCGCCACGGACAGCATGACCGACGGCTATGGCCGCCCCCTCTCGCACCGCACGGTCTGAGGGCAGATGGGCCATCGCCGGGAGTGGCGTGCATGCGGCGTCCGCTGCTGGACGTCGCAGCGCCGGCTTGCGGCATGCTGCTCGGCGCGACAGCATGCGCGATGGCCCTCGCTCGGGGCGATAGCGACCGAGGGGAGGCAAGGGCGCAGCGGTGCGGCCGGTCCCTTCGGGCCCTACTTTGTGCGTTCGGGCCCGCTCGCCCTTGTGGCCGCCAGGTACCCAAGACCCGAGGCGTGGCGGCTGCGGCCGTGCGGGCACTGCTGCAGGGCCGACAGCGGCGGCGGGTCATGCCGGCTATCCTGGTGCGGTGGCGTGCGGCATTCTTTCCGAGCGGCGAGCGCTGTTTCTCTGCGGCACCGTCCATGCCGAGACGCCTCTCTCCGTGCGAAGCTGGACGTGCCCTGAATGGGCCTGACGGAACGGACTTGCGCCGGTACCTGCCGAGTGTAGTAGAATAACACCCTCACTGCCGTGCGCGCCTTGTGCACGGCCGCTTGCCCGTGGCCTGCGGGCGGCAGAAGGAGGGACCATGGAGGATACGGAGCCGGGGCGCTACCTGACGCTACCCGAGGAGCAGGAGGTGCTCGACGCCACGGTCGAGGGGCTTACCTATCTGCTCGAGGCGACGCGCGAGGAGCGCAAGGCGCGCGAGGCGGAGTTTCGCCGCACCCAGGACGCGGTCGCCTGGCGGCTCGCCGCCTATCGGCGCGAGCGCATCGCCGACCTCGAGCATGTGGTCGTCTGGCGCCAGAGGCCCTACTACGCGCGCATGGACGTGCAGGCGGACGGCCGGGAGGAGGTGGAGCGCTACTACCTCTCGGAGGTGCTCGACGACTGGACGGACCTCTCGGCGGCCGGCGGAGCGCAGATGATCCACTGGACGGTGCCGATGGCCAGAGCGTTCGCGGAGCAGCCCGTGGAGATCGAAGTGGGGGCGTTCAGGGGCCGCACCCTCCTGAAGCGACGCTTCGAGATCCGCGACCTGCGGATCGTCGACATGGGCGACGCGCTGTCGAGCTACGGCGAGGGCGGAGCCATTTCCGGCGATCCCTTCCTGGGCCGGGTGCTCGCGATGGCGGGCGAGAAGGCCCGCAACATCGTGCGCACGATCGGCAGGCAGCAGAGCCAGGCCATCTTCGAGCGGGTACCGCTCCTGGTGGTGCACGGCGTGCCTGGTTCCGGCAAGACGCAGATCGGACAGATGCGCGTCGCATACCTGGTGACGGACGCCGCCACCGACCCGAGCCGCCGCCTCAAGGCCGAGGCCTGTCTCATCCTCTCTCCGTCGCACGCCCTGGTCGACTACATGGAGGCCGTGCTGCCGAGCTTCGGCGTCCGCGGCGTGCGGCAGGAGTCGATCGACGGATGGCTGGCCGCGTATGCCGGCGTGGAGCTGCCCACGGAGGAGTCAGACCAGCGACGTGCGCAATCGAGCTTCGGCCGCGCGCAGGCGGACTGGCTCGCCGGTCAGGTCCAGGAGGGGCTCTCGCGTCTTAGGGAGGAGGCGGCGGTCGTCGGCGACGGCTGGCGCATCGAGCAGCGGGATGTGCATGAGGCTGCCGCTGCCCTGACGCGCGACGCCTACGACGAGATGCGACGGGCCCTGCGCGAGCGCATCGGCCGTCCGGCGAAGGAGCGCGTGCTGAAACTTCTCAGCGTTGGCTGGGACGAGAGCGACCAGAGCCGCTACCGCCAGGTCGAGGCGGAGATCGATCACCATGCGGCGCTCCTCGTCGATCGCCACCTGCCGGAGCTTGCGCCCCGCACGGCGCAGATCGACCTCCTGCGGCAGATGAAGGAGGAGCCGCGCATCGGCCGCGGCGACCTGCCAGCCCTCGCCCACTGGCGGCTGCTCCTCGACGGCCGCCGGCTGCGCGGCCTGCACCACGTGGTGGTGGACGAGGGTCAGAACGTCGCGCCGCTCGCCTACGAGGTGCTGCGGCGTGTCGTCCCCGACGCGACGTTCACGGTCCTCGGCGACCTCGCGCAGCGGGACCCCGCCCTGACCGGCATCGCGGCGTGGAGCGAACTCCATGGCTTGGGCTTCGCCGAGCCCGTGGTGCGCTACCTCGGCATCAACTACCGCTCGACGCCCGAGATCGTCGCTCTGCTCAACATCCTCGGCCCCAGGACGGGGCTGCCGTTCCGCCCGATCGAGGTGATCGAGCGCGAGGCGCCACCTGTGGTGGCCGTGCAGATCGCGCCCGAGCTCGACATGGCGGAGACGGCCGTGCAGCTCCTGAAGGCCCTGCCGCATTCCACCGCGGCCATCCTGTGCGCCGAGCCGTCGCGCCTGCCGACCCTGCAGCTGTCGGTGCGGGACGCCGCCTTCCCACAGGGTCGGGAGCCGTTCACCGGCACGCGCACGGACGCCGCCGGCCTCGAATTCGACCTCGTGCTGGTCCTCGACGCCGACGAGCGGGCCCTGCCCGAGACGCCCTCCGCCGCGTCCGACCTCTTCGTGCTCGCGAGCCGCGCCCAGAACCGCGTGCTGCTGCTGCACCAAGGCCGGCTGACACGGCTGGTCGGTGGGGCCGCCATCCGGCACGAGACCGTGACGCAGCTCGTGAGGAGCGAGTCCGACGCGGGCACGGGCAAGGCAGAGGCGTCACGCTAGGCCGCTCAGGTGCGGTATCCGCCTACTCGCTGTGGCTGAGCGGCACCTTGCGGAACATGCCCCAGAGCGTGAGGTCGTAGAAGGCCTTGAGCGTGCCGGCCAGGACAAACGGCAGCCCCAGTGCGGCCAGCGACAGCGCGAGGCCCGTGACCGCCGGTGAGACGGCCGATGCCGTGCCGCGCACCGCCGCCGTCACGCCCGCCGCCGCCCCGCGCTCCTCGGGTGCGACGAGGGCCATCGTATACGCCTGGCGGGTGGGCACGTCGAGCTGCGACAGGAGGCTCCTCAGGATAAGGAGTACGGCGGCCGCAGGGAAGCTCGGCGCAAAGGCGACGAGCAGCAGCAGGACGTTGGACGGCAGGTGCGTGAAGACCATCGTGTTCAGCAGTCCGAAGCGCTTCGCGAGCCACGGCGCGGCCAGTTGCGAGAGTGCCATGGCGAGGTTCGTCGCGAAGAAGAGCACGCCCGCGACACCCGCTGCGATGCCGAAGCGCTCGTGCAGCCAGAGCACCGCGATGCCCTGGGCGACCAGGCCTCCGGCCAGCGCGTCGATGCCGAACAGGGCGGTGAGGCGCAGGACGATGCCCCGGCTCTGCCGGAGCCGGCCGGCGGCTCCCTGCCGCTTCTCCCCGTCTGCCTCTTCCACGGCAGGCGAGAGGCCGCCGTAGATCCCGAGGAGGCCGAGGCCGATCAGGGCGTAGAACCAGAAGGCCACCGCGCTGCGCAGGCTGGGCGGCAGGACGGCCACGGCGAGGGCGCCGCAGGCGCCCGCGAGCGCCGCTGTCATGTTGTAGCGGGCGTAGAGGGCCATGCGTCGGCTGCCGCCGCCAAGGTGCGCCAGGGCCGCCTGCTCCAGCGGGAGCATGGCTGCGACGTCCTTGCCGGTCGGGCTGAAGGTGGCGAGAAGGCTCGCAAGCAGCAGTAGCGGCCAGGAGGTGCCGACGGCGAGCAGCACGCCGCCGAGCGTGATGCCTAGAGACATCAGCATCAGGCTACGCCGGCGACCGAGGGCCGCGCCGAGGCGCCCCGCCAGGGCGCTGAGGAGGCCGCTCGCGAGCAGCGCGACCGTGAACAGGAGGCCGATCATTACGGCAGGGATGCCATGCGCTCGCCAGTAGAGCGCCACCTCCACCGACACGAGGCCATAGCCGAAGTTGCGCACGGCCGTCGCCGCGACGATGCGGCGGGCGTCGCGCACGCCGCGGTCAGCCAGCATGCCCGGCTGGGGGAGGCGCGTTTGCCATCAGCGATCCACCTCGGCCTGGCACCAGCGGTAGAGCGCGTCGTAGAGCGGCGTCTCGAGCCGGATCTTCTCCTGGTCCTGCTCGCCGTAGAGCAGCGCAAAACCGTGGGCGGCCGCGTAGAGCCCCGCCGCTTCCCTGGTGATGCCGCGGTCGTTCGCGACGTCGGCTCCGTGGACGATCAGGGCGAGACGCTCGAGCGCCGGGTCATGGAGACCATAGTGCACCATGATCGACTCGAAGCTGCAGCGGCCGTCGACATGGCCGAGCTCCGCACCCTTGACGTCGAACGGGATGGCGCCTTCCTTCTCGGCCGCCGCCATCACGTCGTCCCCGGCCACGAAAAGGAACTCGGCGCCGGGATCCACGAAGCGCCGGATCAGCCAAGGACAGGCGATGCGGTCCACGTTGGCGTTCTTGCGGGTCACCCACTTCATCGTGCCGGCCTCCCCGAGAGGAAATCTTCCCCGGTTCACGCTAGCATCGGAAGCGCGAAGGGGCAAGACGCCGTCAGGAAGTCCGGTCCTCGCCGTCCCCCTGGGGGGCGAGGAGCCTGAGAACGGAGTCGAGATCGCCGAGGTCCCGCGCCGAGCGCCCGAGATGCCTCGCCACCTCCCGGCCGTCCGCGGCGTAGGCGAGGATCGCCGGCATCCGCCCGAACGCCATGAGGCGCCATTCCTGGCCGAAGGCGAAGAGCAGCGCGCAAGAGGGATCGGGGACGCCCCGGAATGGGGAAGTACGCGCAGTTGTTGGCATGGTGCCGGCGGTCAAGCCGTCGGCAGGATCTGCAGGTGACGATGCGACACGCTTGGCTCAGGCCACTACACCTAGAGGTTGCCTCTCGAAGCGGTATGCAAGCGCTCTTACTAACCGGCAAGACAACCGCAGCAGAACCCCGCGTCGCCGCAACCACCAGTGCAGTTCGCAACTACTGTGTTCGGGCTCGCCGCTTCCGTGGTCGTAGTCAGGGCTCCAACGCCAAAGGTGTTGTCGTCGCTAGTGCTTCCTGTGGTGCCCTCCATCACATCAGCTCCTTCCCATCCCGGTTCAGTGGATGTGGCCCCCGCTCGCCGTCGACATACGGCAGGTCATGGATTGTGGACAGTCCCTCTAAAGTGGCTTACCGCCCAAGTCCACTCAGCATTGTTAACGGCAGCTGAACTCGGAGCATGGCCGCCAGGGAATACCCGCAAAGTAACTGTGGGATCGCACTTCCGTAGGCGACTAGCCGCGTCTTTGAGCATCGCTACGGGATAGTACGGATCTCTGGTACCTGCGATAATGAGTACAGGGACTCTAATTGCGCAATAAGTGGGAGAATTCTCTTGATACTGCTTGCCAGCGACGCTCTCTCCGTACATGCGTACGTAGTCGGCCATTATTGTTAAGTCGTCCACCGACAGTGCCGATGTGTCGTGTTGTTGCAACCAATCCGACACAAATTGTGCACCAACGTAAGGACTATCAAGGAGGAGTGCTCGCACGTACGTATCTTTAGATGCGAGAAGTAACGCAATCAACCCACCTACCGATGCCCCCACGACATAAGTTTGCCGTGAAAGGTCGAGTCCGCGAATGCGCCGTAAAGCCGCCATCCCATTCACTGTGTCGATATACTCGGAATATGGACTGCCCACATTGCCCTGGCTTCCACCGTACCCGGCAAAGTTCGGCAGAAAGACGACAGCATGACTGAAATCAGCATTCCCCGCTGCTCTCTGGGCATTCCATGCAGGATACCCGTTGAAGTGATATGGCGAACCAAACACGTCGTCACCAAACATATTCCCGCCGTGAAGACTCACGATTAGTGAGAAAGGACCAGTTCCGGGCCTACGCTTTACCCACATCCCGTCTAGGGTGAGCAGCGATCCAGGCGGCCGTGAAGATCTCAAGGCGCTGAAAGCCGCGCCAGAGAACCTTTACGCCGGGCATGCCGTCGTTCTTGCGGGCTAGGAAG
>JAJZVM010000202.1 GCA_021845645.1 Bacillota bacterium | reverse complement strand
TGGGCGCGAGCCTGCCGCCCGCCAGGCGGTAGATCGCTCTTAGGGAGCCTTGGGGACCGAGGCCGCCGAAGATGGTCACATCGCCGCCTGCGGCCACGGCCGCGAGGCCCTCGGCGGGTTGCGGCAGCGTCGCGACCCGGCGCAGCGTGAAACCCGTGACGGCCTGCGGCCTGGCCGGGGGATCCTGCCTCGACGCAGCGGCGCCGCCACATGCGGCAAAGAGCGGAACAGCCGCGATCAGCGCCGCAAGAGCCAGAGCCGGGTGTTTCGACAAGGCGCAACCTCCTTGGCCAGCGGGCAAGCCGCTGCCGGCTGGAACCATTGGCCTGCCACAAGGCGTTTCCCTCTTTGAGAGTGCCGCAGGTACCTGCTGCTGTGCAGTTGCTGACGCTCGACACGGTTCCCCTGGCGCCCGCGGGCTAACCTCGAACGCCAGCCGCCCTGTCGGCCGCCCGGCTCGGCGCGCTGCGACAAGGAACCTGCCGCGGCGCCACGAATACAGCCGGATAACCCGTGGCCAGCCGACGGACGACTCGTTTCCGGCTGGCGCCGGTCAAAGGAGCGAGACATGGTGGAGCGCGCACCGTACCTGCACCGGGATCATCTGCACCGCGCCCTGCATCCCAGCTTTGGCGCGATCAGCCGCGCCATGAGCGAGGCGAACGGCCTCAACGCGAAGATCGCGATCTTCGTGACCAACGTCGTCGGCACGATGTGGTGCGCGTACGTGTTCGCAATCATCGCCTTCCTGGGGCTGCCCGCGGCGCTCAAGCCCGGCGGCGAGGGCCCGGTCGCCTGGATCGCCCAGACCTTCCTCCAGCTCGTGCTCCTGTCGGTCATCATCGTCGGCCAGAACGTGCAGAGCATGGCCGCGGACGCGCGCGCGGAGAACACCTTCAAGGACACGGAGGCGATCCTGGACCGCCTCGACATCCACACGGAAGGCGGCATCAAGGTCCTGCTCGACAGGATCGAGACGCTCGAGCGTCGGCTCGCAGGCGCGTCGCCGAAGGCGGACTGATAGGGTCCACGCAAAGGAATTGGCCAATTATCCCCCATGACACCATTTTGTGCGGGCCATCCGGCACACGCGCCAGCCGATGCAGCATTGCCCTTGCCATAGTCTCCATCCGGCCGAACATTTGGGTGTAATATGCCAATTGGAGGAAGCGACTCCGAAGGGTAGGAATTATGGTGGCCATCTTGCGCAGGCCGCAGCCGCAGCAGCCCGTGTCCCCTGCCGAAGAGCCGGTCAACGCGGTGGACAGGAACATCATCTACACCTCCCGCTCCATCGCCGCCGCCATGGAAAAGATGAACCGGGCCTCCTTGAAGATGTCGTCGGACCTGAGCGAGATGGCGGAGGCCACCGGCCAGATAGTCAGCCAGCTGCAAGACAGCCCGCGCGTCAGCCGCCAGGTCGACGCGAGCCTGCAGGCGCTGTCGGCGTCCTTCCAGCAGGTCGCACTCGGCGCGGCCGAGCAGGCGAACGCCACATCGACGGCTCTCAGCCTGATCGAGAAGGCCGCCCACGCCGGCACGCGGGCGGGGGAAACGGCCGAGAACATCGTCGGCGAGCTCGGCGAGGGCACCTCGCGCCTGCGGCTCGGACAGGACGCGATCGCCGGTGTGCTGCGCGGCGCCGCAGGTTTCGCCGCCGCCATGGAGCGCGTGCACGAGCAGCTCGAGACTCTGGCGCAGGCGGCGAAGGGCATCCACGAGTTTTCCGAGAGCATCCTCGACATCGCCAACGAGACGAACCTCCTGTCGTTGAACGCCTCGATCGAGGCGGCGCGCGCCGGCGAGGCGGGCCGAGGCTTTTCTGTCGTGGCGCAGTCGATCCGCACCCTCGCGGACCGCTCGAAGACACGGGTCAAGGAGACCGACCAGCGCATCAAGGCGATCAACGACGCCGTGGCCAAGGTGCGCGGCGTTGTCGACGAGATCAGCCGCAGCGCCAACGACGTCGCGACATCGGCCGGGGAGGCCGAGACGACCCTCGACGCGATGGTCTCGCAGGTCACCGACGTGCAGGGCAGCGTCGAGGGCCTGTCTCAGGCGTTTGCGTCCGTCAAGGACCAGATGCACGAGGCATCGGCGCAGATCGGTTCGGTGGCCGCCGTTTCGCAGGAGAACGCCGCGATCGCGGAACAGGTCACCGGCGGCGTCAGGCAGGTCGGGGATCAGGTGCGCGAGCTGGCCCAAGTCAGCGCGGACAACGCGCGCAGGGCCGAAGGCGCGGCTGGCCAGGTCGAGGAGCTGCGCGTGGAGATGAAGGCCCTGGTCGCCGAATCGGATATCCTGCGGGCCATGGCCGGGGATATCGCGCGCACGGTCGCGGGCGACAGGGCCAATTCCCCCATTCAGTCCCTCGTGGCGGAGCTCGAGCAGACGGCCCGCGAGGCGGAGGACCTGCTCGCGCAGGTGCCCGAGGCGTCGCTCGCCCTCACGAGCTACCAGGAGCTGCGCTCCCCAACGGACATCGCCGGGCTCGGGCGGCTCTTCGATGTGCGCAAGGTGTCGCGCTTCGACCCGCCCAAATATCTGTGCGGCTGGGACGCGCTGATCGACGTCGAGGCCGTCGCTCTGCTCGAGAAGTTCCGCCGGCGCCATGAAACCATCTCGATCATCGCGCTCGTGGACCTGAACGGCTTCGTCTGGGCGACGGACCGCCGCAACCACGCGGACTGGACCGGCGACCCGGCCCGCGACCAGCTGCACAACCGCATCAAGCGTTTCTTCGACGATGAGACCGACCTGCCGCCGGCGCGCGTCGGTCTGGGCGCCGCCTACCTCTCGTCGTCCCTGGCGGGCAAGACGCGCTGCACCCCGCGGGATCTCTGGCCGTACGGCGTACCCAAGGAGGACAGGCCGTTTTCCATCCATGTCTTCCACCGCGACACGGGCGAGGTGACGCTGGAGATCGCCGTCGCCGTCTACGCCTACGGGCATCCCGCAGGCGCCCTGCGACTGCTGACCGCGCTCGACGGCAACGCCTAGGCGGCGCGCTAGAGGTCGGTCCGGGCGGCCTGCCGCTCCTGCGCCGTCGCCTTGCCCAGGATCATCGTCCAGAGGGCCCCGCCCCGCACGTGCGCCTTGACCAGCACTGGCGTCGGGCG
>JAJZVM010000080.1 GCA_021845645.1 Bacillota bacterium | reverse complement strand
CCCAGGAGGCATGGGAATGGGAAAGCGGACACCGCTCTACGAGGAGCACCTGGCGCTCGGCGGGCGCATGGTGGACTTCGGCGGCTGGGACATGCCCGTGCAGTACCCGGCCGGGATTCTGGCGGAGCACGAGGCCGTGCGGCAGCGGGCAGGGCTGTTCGATGTGTCGCACATGGGCGAGATCGACCTGCATGGCGAGCGGGTGCTGGAGTTCGCCGACGAACTGGTGACGAACGACTGCCAGAAGCTTGCGGAGAACCAGGTGCTCTATTCCCCGATGTGCTACGAGCACGGCGGCGTCGTCGACGACCTCCTCGTCTACCGGCTGGAGCCGGGGCACGTGCTGCTCGTCGTGAACGCCTCGAACACCGACAAGGACGTCGCCTGGGTGATGGAGCAGCGGCAGCGGCTCTATCCGGACGTGCAGGCGGAGGACATTTCGGCGAAGACGGCGGAGATGGCCCTGCAGGGACCGAAGGCACAGGAGATCCTGCAGAGCCTGACCTCCTTCGACCTCAATAAGATCGCGTTCTTCTGGGTGCAGCCGGACATCGAGATCGCGGGACGCAAGGCGCTCTGGGTCTCGCGGACAGGTTACACCGGCGAGGACGGCTTCGAGATCTACGTGCGTCCCGAGGATGCCGTCCACGTCTGGCGGGAGATCCTGCGGGCCGGCGAGCCCTACGGCATCCTGCCGTGCGGCCTAGGCGCCAGGGACTCGTTGCGCTTCGAGGCCTGCCTGCCGCTCTACGGGCAGGAGCTCGACCAGGATCACACGCCCTTGCAGTCCGGGCTCAAGTACTGGGTGCGGCTCGAGAAGGAACACTTCATCGGCCTCGGCCCCCTCAAGGAGGAGCAGGAGTCGGGCGGCCCGAAGCGGCGGCTGGTCGGCTTCAAGCTCGCGGAACGCGGCATTGCGCGGCACGGCTACCCGATCACCAGCCCATCGGGTGAGGAGATCGGCGTCGTGACGAGCGGCATGCTCTCGCCGACGCTTGGCGAGGCGATCGGACTCGGCTTCGTCCCTGCCGAGTACGCACAGGTGGGCACGCGCATCGCGGTCTCGGTGCGTGGACGAGCGATTCCCGCCGAAGTCATCAAGAGGCCGTTCTACAGGAGGAGTGGCAAGTGAAGACACCGTCCGAGCTCCGTTACACAGAGGACCACGAGTGGCTGCGTCCCGATGGCAAGTCCGGCCGCGTCGGCATCACCGACTTCGCGCAGGATCAGCTCGGTGACGTCGTGTTCGTCGAACTTCCCGAGGTCGGCCGCGCGGTCAAGCAGGGCGAGGCGTTCGGCGTCGTCGAGTCCGTGAAGAGCGTCTCCGACGTCTTCGCGCCGATCACCGGCAAGGTCGTGGCCGTCAACCAGGCCCTCGTCGACTCGCCGGAGCTGGTGAACCAGGACCCGTACGGCCAGGGCTGGATCGTCGAGATCGAGATCGCCGACGACGGCGAGGTCCAGGCCCTGCTGGACGCCCAAGCCTACGGCGCCCTCCAGGAGGGCGGACACTGACATGCGCTTCACTCCGCATACCGAGGAGGATCGGCGCGAGATGCTGCGCCAGATCGGGGCCTCGTCCGTTGACGAGCTCTTTTCCGATCTGCCGGCGGCGGTACGCCTCGATCGTCCCCTGAATCTGCCCGAGGGGCTTCCGGAAAGCGAAGTGGCGCGGCTGCTCTCGACCCTCGCCGCCCGGGACCTCGACATGGGCAAGTACGTCTCGTTCCTTGGCGGCGGCGCCTACGACCGCTACGTCCCGTCGGTCGTCGGCGAGATGCTGCGCCGCTCGGAATTCTACACGGCCTATACGCCGTACCAGCCGGAGATCAGCCAGGGCACCCTGCAGGCGATCTTCGAGTTCCAGTCGCTGATCGCCGCCCTGACCGGTCTCGACATCGCGCAGGCCTCGCTCTACGACGGCGCGACCGCCGTGGCGGAGGCGGCCATGCTGGCCTGGGGCCAGACGGGCAGGGAGCGCATCGTGGTGGCGCGCTCGGTGGACCCGCAGTACCGCGCGGTCCTGAGGACCTACGCGCACGGCCGCGGGCTCGAGGTCGTCGAGCTGCCGCTGAGGGACGGGCGCGCGGCGGCCGAGGACATCGCCGGGGCGGCCGAGGGCGCAGCCTGCGTCATCGTGCAGCACCCGAACTTCTTCGGTCTCCTCGAGGACGTCGACAGCCTCGTCAAGGCCACCCACGACAAGGGCGCGCTCTACATCGCCGTCGCGGACCCCATCTCGCTCGCGGTCCTGCGCCCGCCTGGGGCCTACGGCGCCGACGTGGCGGTGGGCGAGGCGCAGGGCCTCGGCATCGCGGCGTCGTTCGGCGGCCCGTACCTCGGCTTCATGGCGGCGCGCCAGACCTATCTGAGGCGCCTGCCCGGCCGTATCGTCGGCGAGACCGCCGACAAGGACGGCAACCGGGGCTACGTGCTGACGTTCCAGACGCGCGAGCAGCACATCCGGCGCGAGAAGGCCACCTCGAACATCTGCACCAACCAGGGACTGATGGCCCTGGCGGCGACGATCTACACCACGCTGCTCGGCCCGGACGGCCTCAGGCAGGCCGCTTCGCTCTCGATCGAGGGGGCGCACCGCCTCGGCGACGGCATCGGCGGGACGCAGGGCGTCGACCTGGCGTTCTCCGGCCCCTACGCCTTCGAGGTGGCGCTGCGCGGCAAGGCCAGCGTCAAGGACGTGCAGGCAGCCATGCTCAAGGCGGGCATGCTCGGGCCGCTCGACCTCGAGCGCTTCTACCCCGAGCTCCCCGGCCACATGCTGCTCTCCGTCACGGAGAAGAGGACCACCGAGGAGATCGCAAAGCTCCTCGATGTGCTGCAGGGGGTCGAGGCATGAAGACGATCTTCGAGGAACACGAGGCGGGGCGCGGCACCGAGTACCTGCCCAGCCGCAAGGTGGACCTGGGTGCCTACCTGCCGGCCGGGGAGATCCGCTCGGAGCTGCCGCTGCCGGAGCTCTCCGAGGTGCAGGCGGTACGCCACTTCACTGGCCTGTCGCGCCGCAACTACGGCGTCGACACCGGGTTCTACCCGCTCGGTTCGTGCACGATGAAGTACAACCCCAAGATCAACGAGGACACGGCTCGCCTGCCCGGCTTCGCGCAGATCCACCCGTACCAGCCGGAGCAGACCGTCCAGGGCGCCCTGCAGATGATGTGGGAACTTCAGCGCGACCTCGGCGAGATCACGGGCATGGACGCCGTGTCGCTGCAGCCAGCGGCCGGCGCGCATGGCGAACTCACTGGCATCCTGATCGTCCGCGCCTACCACGAGTCCCGCGGTGACGCGGCGCGCACGCAGGTGATCGTGCCCGACTCCGCGCACGGCACCAACCCGGCGACCGCGGCCATGGCCGGCTTCGAGGTGGTCCACGTCCCGTCCGACGAGCGCGGTGGCGTCGACGTCGACGCACTGCGCCAGCTGGCGTCGGAGAAGACGGCGGCCCTCATGCTGACGAACCCGAATACGCTTGGCGTATTCGATGAGCGGATCACCGAGATCGCGCAGATCATCCACGCGGCCGGCGGCCTGCTCTACTACGACGGCGCCAACCTGAACGCGGTGCTCGGCCACTCGCGGCCCGGGGACATGGGCTTCGACATCGTCCACCTGAACCTGCACAAGACCTTCTCGACGCCGCATGGCGGCGGCGGGCCGGGGGCGGGTCCCGTGGGCGTCAAGGCGCACCTTCGGGACTTCCTGCCGATGCCTCTCGTCACGAACGAGAACGGCCACTTCCACCTGAGCTACGACCTGAAGAACTCGATCGGCCAGATGCGCTCGTTCTACGGCAACTTCGGCGTCCTGGTGCGGGCCTACACGTACATCCGGGCGCTCGGTGGCGAGGGGCTGCGCGAGGTGGCCGACGACGCGGTGCTGAACGCGAACTACGTCCTGAGCCTGATCAAGGATCACTTCGACCTGCCGTTCGACCGCATCCCGAAGCACGAGTTCGTGGTGGCGCCGCCGGAAGACCTGGTGCGGCAGCAGGGCATCAAGACGCTTGACATCGCGAAGCGCCTGCTCGACTTCGACTACCACCCGCCGACGGTCTACTTCCCGCTCATCGTCCACGAGGCGATGATGATCGAGCCGACCGAGACGGAGACCAAGGAAACCCTGAGGGGCTTCGCCGACACGCTCAACCGCATTGTCGACGAGGGCCGCGAGAACCCGGAGTACGTCAAGACGGCGCCGCACAACACCGTGGTGGGCCGGCTCGACGAGGCGAGGGCCGTGAAGCAGCCCAAGCTCCTCGAGCGTCTCGGTGGCTGAGCTCCTGATCCTGCGCGAGGGCGACCGGTCCGGCCGTTACAACATGGCCAGGGATCTCGCCCTCGCCGACCTCGTGCGCTCGGATGGCCAGCCGCGCCTTCGCCTCTACGGCTGGAGCCGGCCGACCCTCTCGCTTGGCTACGGGCAGAACCCGGACGCCTTCAGCCCGAACCTTCTCAGAGAGCTGGGCGTCGACCTCGTACGGCGTCCGACGGGCGGGAAGGCGGTCTTGCACCAGCATGAGGTGACCTACGCCTTCATCGTGCCGACCGAGGACCTGCCCGGCGACGTGCGATCCACCTATCTCGAGATCGCCCGCCCTCTTCTGGCGGCCCTGCGCGAGCTTGGAGCGGACGTGGGACTTGCGGGGGACCCCGGGCAGCCTGGACGGGACGAAAACTGCTTTCAACAACCTTCGTGGTACGAGATCGAGGCGGGAGGGCGCAAGCTCCTGGGATCGGCCCAGGTTCGCCATCTCGGTGTGCTGCTGCAGCACGGCGCCCTGCCGCTCAGCCTCGACTACGGACTCTGGGCGCGCATCTTCGCGCCTCGCGATCCCGAGCGGTACGCGGCGGCCATGCGCCGCCGCGCCACCGATCTCGGCCAGGCGACCGGCCGCGCGCCGAGTCGCCGCGCGGTTCGGGACGCCCTGGTGCGGGCGTTCTCGGACTGGTGGGCGGGACGCTCCAAGGAGGTATCCGACATTGCTCGCTGAGACCGATCCCGAGATCCGGCGCCTGATCGGCGCGGAGCTGACGCGTCAGCGGGAAACGCTCGAACTGATCGCTTCGGAGAACTTCACCTCCCTGGCCGTGCTGGAGGCCATGGGTAGCGTGCTCACCAACAAGTACGCCGAGGGCTACCCCGGCCACCGCTACTACGGCGGCTGCCACGTGGTGGACGAGGTGGAGGAGCTCGCGAGGAACCGGGCCTGCGCCCTGTTCCACGCCGAGTTCGCGAACGTCCAGCCCCACGCCGGCGCCCCGGCGAACATGGCGGCCTACCACGCCACGATCAAGCCCGGCGACACCGTGCTCGGCATGAAGCTGAGCGAGGGCGGGCATCTGACGCACGGCAGCCCGGTGAACTTCTCGGGCCAGGATTACAATTTCGTCGCCTACGGCCTGAACCCGGAAACGGAGCAGATCGACTACGACGAGGTCGAATCGTTGGCGATTCAGCATCACCCGAAGCTCATCGTGGCCGGTGCCTCGGCCTACCCGCGCATCATCGACTTCCCGCGCCTGAGGCAGATCGCCGACCAGGTGGGCGCCAAGCTGATGGTGGACATGGCGCACATCGCGGGCCTTGTCGCCGCGGCCGAGCACCCGAGCCCCGTCGGCTACGCCGACATCGTCACCTCGACGACGCACAAGACGCTGCGCGGTCCGCGCGGCGGCTTCATCCTGACCTCGCGCGAACTCGGCCCATCCGTGGACAAGGCGGTCTTCCCAGGTCTGCAGGGCGGCCCGCTCGAGCACATCATCGCCGCCAAGGCCGTGGCCTTCGGCGAGGCGATGCGCCCGGAGTTCAAGGAGTACCAGAAGGCGGTCCGCGAGAACGCCCAGGCCCTTGCCGGGGAACTCGTGCGTCGCGGCTATCGGCTGGTCTCCGGCGGCACCGACAACCACCTGCTGCTGATGTCCTTCGTGGATCGCGACGATCTCACGGGCAAGGACGTCGAGCACGCGCTCGAGCAGGCCGGCATGACCGTGAACAAGAACACGGTGCCGGGCGAGAAGCGTTCGCCGTTCGTGACGAGCGGCGTGCGCATCGGCACGGCAGCCTTGACGACGCGGGGCATCCGCGCCGCCGAGATGCGCGAGATCGGCGGCATGATCGACGAGGCGATCAAGGGCCGGGAGAACCCGGCGCGCCTGCAGGAGATCCGCGAGCAGGCGCTCGGCCTCTGCCGCCGCTTCCCGCTCTATCCCGAACTCGCCTGAAACCCCTGAGCAACAAAAGGCGGTGCCGCCCGCATGGGGCGGCACCGTTTTTCTGTTGTCTCAGCGGGGGCTGGGCAACTGCTCGTTCGGCAGCGGCCAGCGGTCGATGCGGTCCGGCGCGTCCTCCCACGGGTGGAGGTGGAACGCGGGCGGATCGCCGCCGGGGTAGGGCTCCAGGAGGTCCTCCTTGGTCATGACAACCTGCCGCCGGCTGATGAAGGGAGGCAGTGGCTGCGGCGTCAGCACGATGGCGTCCACCGGGCACGCGCGCTCGCACTCGCCGCAGAAGATGCAGCGCAGGTAGTCGATCTCGTAGCGCGCGGCGTAGCGCTCGCCTGGACTGACCGGGTGCTCCGGGTCGTTCTCCTCGGCCACGACGGTGATGGCGTACGCCGGGCAGGCCGCTGCGCAGAGCTCGCAACCGACGCAGCGCTCCATACCGTCCGAGTACTTGCGCAGCTTGTGCACGCCCCGGTAGCGTGGCGGCAGCTCCCGCTTCTTCTCCGGGTAGCTGACCGTCTGGTTGGGCATCGTCGTAAAGATCTTGAGGGTGATGCCCAGGCCCTTCAGAATGTTTCCGACACCCTCAAACAATACGCTCCCCCCTTTTGGGCACGCGAGAGATCAGAAATCGATCGGTACGTCGTTCTCCCGGCCGCAGTTGGGGCACTCGATGAGTGCGACGTAGGTGTGGTCCGGCTTGCGCGCCAGAGCGCGGATGCGCCCGAGTGGGAAGAGAACGAGCTCGGCGTATGCGGTCATCTCGGTTGCCTTGTCGGTCCGGTAAATGGGATGCTGACAACGAGTACAAACCAAGAGGGGCCACCTCCTGCTGCGCGCCGCATTCCCATGGAACGCCGCGCCTCGTAACCTTATTCATTGTGGGACTGAGCCCTGCGAGTGTCAATGTTCCAACGCCCGGACACGTCCAAGAACGCTGCGGCGACGGAGGTGAGGAACGATGCGGACGCCTGCCACCGATCTGCTCGATCGGCTGGGGATCGGCTATCGGCTCCTAGCGTATGACGAAGTCGAGAAGACCGCGCTGGAAGTCGCAAGAAAGCTTGGCATCGCCCTCGAACAGGTCTACAAGACGCTGCTCTGCCGCAGCGGGACGGCGTACGCGCTCGCTGTGGTGCCGGGCACGGCGGAACTCAGCCTGCGCGGCCTCGCGCGCGCCTGGGGCCGGCCGGACGCGCAGATGGCGGATCCGTCCGACATCCAACGCATCACCGGCTACGTGCGCGGTTCCGTGTCGCCGCTCGGCGCCAGGCGCGAACTGCCGGTGTTCGTGGATGTTTCGGCCCAGGGGCGGGTCGCCGCGGTCAGCGCGGGTCGCCGCGGCCAGGAACTCCTGATCGCAGGCGACGACCTCCTGAAGGCAGCAGGCGGCTCCTGGGCAAGGCTTTGCCGCTAGAGCACAGGAAGTTTCCGTCGTCATGCCAAATTAAACAGTCGAATCCTGTCAGGTAGGGGCGCAAACGCATTTGTCCATCGATACGCGACTGAACCGCCTGCGGCAGGAACTGCAGGCGATGCACCCAGGGCTCCATTACGATGAGGTCTTTGCGAACGTGGCCAGGATCGGGCGGCGGCTGCTCGAGGCCGACAGCCTGGCCATTCTGCTCGAAGCGGACGAGGGCGTGCTGAACAGCGTCGTGGCGCAAGGCGGTTTCGACCTGTGCGGTTGGGAGAGCGGCCGGCACGATCAGCCGCCGCCCGGCGAGGCCCTATGGCTGCATCCCGAAGCGTCCGGGCCAAGGCAACTGCCCGGCACCTTGCTGCGCGTCGGCTTCAGGTCAGGTGAGCGGGTAGGCGTGGTTTGCGTCGGGTATGCGGCCCGCAGAGAACCCGACCCAGAGGACGAGGAGTTCGCGCGCCTCTTCGCCCAGCAGGTAGGTCTCGCCAGCGCCCGTCGGGAGGAGCAGGACAGGCTGCGTCACGAGGGCCTGGCCGCTCGGCGGCAGGCGCGCCTCTGGCGTTCGCTGGCGCAGCTCGGGCAGGCGGTCATGCGCGCGGAGGACCCATCCAGCCTGATGCATCAGGTGTGCGACATCGCGATCGAGTATGGCGACTTTCGCTTCGCATGGGTGGGCGAAAGGGACGACGCGGGCGGCGTGCGTCCGATCGCGTGGTCCGGCCCTGATCGCAAGGCGCTTTGGGAACTGGACGTGCGTCTCGACCCGGGCGATCCTCGTGGTACCGGCCCCGCCGCGCGCGCCTTGCGCGAGGGCAGACTGTGCACGGTGGCGGACCTCTGGGCGGCGCCGGACCTCGAGGCTTGGCGCGAGTTGGCCGTGCGGGTCGGCGTGCATGCGGTGGCGGCGGTGCCCGTCGCAGGCGGCACCCTCCAGGCCGTGCTCGTTCTCTACGCCGAGGGCATCGGGGAGTTCGAGGATCCGTCCGTGCGGGCGGTCCTGACCGAGATGGCGCAGGACCTGGGCTTCGGGCTCGAGGTGATCGAGGACAGGCGACGTCGCATCGAGGCGGAGGAGCAGCTCTCCCTGCACCATGAGATCGTCGAGCAGGCCAAGGAATGTCTTGTGGTGGCCAAGGTGCTGCCCGACGGCGGCGTGCGGTTCGTGTACGCGAACCCCGCGTTCGAGGAGATGACGGGCTACCGGGTGGACGAGATCGTCGGCCGATCGTCGGAGATGCTCTGGGGCCCAAGGACCGATCGCGAGGCCATCGCCGCCATGCACGACGTCGTGCTGGGCGGCCGTTCGTGGTCGGGAGAGGTCTACCAGTATCGCAAGGACGGCTCCGAGTTCCTCATGGACTGGTCCGCGGTGCCGCTGCGCGATGGCCAGGGCCGCGTCGCCTACATCCTGTCGTCGCATCGCGACGTGACGGAGCGGCGGCGGCAGAGCGAGCGCATCGCCCATCTCGCGAACCACGACGCCTTGACAGGGCTGCCGAACAGGCGCCTTCTGGACGAGCGGATCGCACACGCCCTGAACCACGCGAAACGGCATGGCCATCGCTTCGCGCTCGCCATGGTCGACCTCGACGAGTTCAAACAGGTCAACGACACCCTGGGCCACGGTTTCGGCGACAGGCTCCTGCAGCGCATGGCCCATCGCCTTCAGCGGGTGGTGCGGGCGGAGGACACCATCGCGCGCTCAGGTGGGGATGAGTTCATCCTGCTCGTCGATACGCTCGCGGAGCGGGAGGAGCTACAGCATGTCCTGGGCCGCGTGATCGCGGCGGTAGAAGAGCCGACGCAGGTCTCCGGCAGAACCTTCACCCTGCGCGGCAGCATCGGCGTGGCCGTCTACCCCGAGGATGGCGAGGACGCCGAGACGCTTCTGCGGCGCGCCGACATCGCGATGTATGCCGCGAAGAGGGTCACGGACGTCCCCTTCCGCTTCTTCTCGCCCGACATGGAGGATCTGGTGGCGAGGCGCGGCGACCTCAGGGAGGGCATCCAACAGGCCCTGGAGCGCGGGGAGCTCGAACTCCACTATCAGCCGCAGGTGGACCTCGTCCGCCAGGTGATCGTGGGGGTCGAGGCTCTCGTGCGCTGGCGCGACCCGACGCGCGGCCTGCGCATGCCCGGCGAGTTCCTGCCGGCCGTCGACGGCACCGCGCTCGAGATCGAGATCGGACGGTTCGTCCTGCGGGAGGCGGTGGCGCAGGCGGAGGCCTTCGGCAGGGCGTACCCCGGCCTGCAGATGGCGTTCAACGCGTCTGCCCGACAGTTCCTGGCCCCGACCTTCGCCCAAGAGCTCGAGGAGGCACTCGTGCGTCACCCGACCGTCCAGCCGCGGCAGGTGGCGATCGAGATCACGGAGTCCGCGGTGGTGCATGATTTCGAACTGGCGCGCCAGCAGATCGAGTCCTGCCGCCGCCTCGGTGTCCGGGTCGCGCTGGACGACTTCGGCACCGGTTCCTCCTCGATCACCTTGCTGCAGGAACTGCCGTGCGACATGGTCAAGATCGACCAGCGCTTCATCGAGGCCATGCTCCGCACGCCGGAGAGCCCCGCCATCATCCACGGTGTCCTGATCATGGGCCACGCCATGGAGCGCGAGGTGCTGGCGGAAGGGGTCGAGACGGCGGCTGAGGCGCGGGCGCTCCTGCGTCTCGGCTGCCACCTGGCGCAGGGCTACGCGATCGCGCGACCGATGCCTCGGGACGCGATCGACGCCTTCTGCAGCGAGTTCGCTGGGCGTGCGCCTCTCGTGGCCGGCAGCGAGATCCAGGCGGCGACCGAGACCTTCGAGGTCCTGGCCGCGGAGCTCGGGCACCTGCGCTGGGCGGCGCTCTTCACCGCGACCGCGGTCGAGGGCGGGCTGAAGCCGTACAGGCGGCACAAAGGCCTGCGGGGCACGTGTTGCGGGCTGGGCTACTGGCTCGACACGTACGGCCGCAGCCATTTCGCGGAGCATCCCGCGCTCGCCGACGTCGAGCGCGAGCACCAGCGAACGCATGAGCTGGCGGCGGCGACGGTGCGCCTGCACGCGGCAGGGGACCTCAACGCGGCGGCGAAGACCGCGGACGGGCTCTGGCGGCAGAAGGATGATCTCATCATGGCCCTGGCCCGTCTCAAGTCCTGACAGCATCAAGTCTCCAGCGCCGTGGCGGGCGAATGTGAGGCGACCGTATGGGCGTCAGTGTCAACCATCTCTGGGTGATCGTCAGCGCCTGCTTCGTCTTCTTCATGCAGGCGGGCTTCGTGTGCTACGAAGTGGGGTTTGTCCAGGCCAAGAACGTCGTCAGCGTCGCCATCGAAAACATGCTGACGTTCATCATCGCGACGCTGGTATTCGGCTTTCTGGGGTTCGCGTTCATGTTCGGCCCGACGCACCTCGGCCTTATCGGTGGCGGCTTCTTCTTCCTGACGCACCTGACGACGGCACGCAACTCCTTTGGCTACGTGTTCGCCTTCTTCGAGCTCATGTTCGCCGCGACGTCGGTCACCATCGTCTCCGGCAGCATGTCCGAGCGGACACGTCTCGTGCCTCTGCTGATCGCAGCTGTATTCATGGCCGGCGTCATCTATCCCCTCTTCGGTCATTGGGCCTGGGGAGGCATGTTCCTGCGCCAGTCGGCCTGGCTGAAGAGTCTCGGCTACCTGGATTTCGCGGGGGCAACCGTCGTGCACGCCACCGCGGGTTGGGTCTCGCTCGCGGGTCTCGTGATCGTTGGTCCGCGCAAGGACCGGTGGGACGCCGAAGGGCGGGCGCGGCAACTGGGCCGTTCCAATGTCCCGTTCGCCACCCTCGGCACGTTCATCCTGTGGTTCAGCTGGTTCGGCTTCAACGGCGGCAGCCTGCTCCAGTTTGACAGCCGCGTCGGACTCATCCTGCTCAATACCAACTTCGCGGCGGCCGGCGGCGTGGTGGGGGCTCTCCTCACCACCGACGTGTTCTTCCGCGACCACAGCTTTATGGAAGCGATCTTTTCCGGCGCGCTCGGTGGGCTGGTGGCGATCACCGCCAGTTCGGCCTATGTCCAGCCGCCTGAGGCGGTGCTGGTGGGGCTCATCGCGGGGGCAGTGGTCGTGTTGGCCAGTGCGTGGCTGGAGCGCAGGCGCCTGGACGATGCGGTCGGGGCGGTTCCCATCCACGGCTTCGGTGGCGCCGTGGGTACCCTGCTGCTCGCCTTCTTCGCCGCACCGCAGTTCCTGGGCGGGCAGTCGCGGCTCGTACAGTTTCTCGTCCAGCTGCTTGGCGTGTCGGTCAACTTCGTATGGTCCTTCGGCCTCGGCTTTCTGATGTTCTACCTGATCAAGAGGTGGCTAGGCCTGCGGGTGACCGAGGCGGAGGAGGAGAAAGGCCTCAACATCGTGGAGTTCGGCGACATCTATTCCTGGCAGGAGTACCTGCGCACCAGCCACTATGAACATCTGGCGAGCGACCTCTCCGGACGGATCCAGGCGCAGAACCAGCTGCTGCAACGGCAGGCGCGCCTGCTCGTGGAAACCCAGGAACATGAGCGCGTACGGCTGGCGCGCGACCTGCACGACGGCGTCGGGCAGTCCTTGGCCGCACTCAAGCTGCGGCTGGGCATTCTCGCCGGCCGCGCGCGAGCCCAGAATGCCGACGGCGGCTTCGCGACGCAGGTCGACGGGACCGTGCAGCTCGCAACCGAGGCGATCGAGGAGATGCGGGGCGTTCTTTTGAACCTGCGTCCGGACGTTCTGCGGAGCCAGGGGCTCGAGGCGGCTACGAGGGCCCTGCTCGGCGGCGTGGAGAAGGCGAGCGGGATCCGTTGCAGCCTGCAGAAGCAGGGAGACATGCCGCGCTGGGAAGAGGCGGCAGCGCTCAACCTGTACCGCGTGCTGCAGGAGTCGCTGGCGAATGTGCTCAAGCATGCCCGGGCGACACGCGTGGACGTTGCCTTCGTCCGCGTGCGGCCGGACCTCTGCGTCCTGCAGGTGGCGGACGACGGGCAGGGGTTTGAGCGTCAGCGTGTGCACGGCGGGCTTGGCCTCACATCCATGCAGGAGAGGATCCAGATGCTGGGCGGGACACTGCGCATTGATACACGGGTGGGTCAAGGAACGACCTTGACGATGGAGGTGCCGTATGAAGACCAGGGTCCTGATCGCTGACGACCACAAGATCCTGCGTCAGTCTCTGTTCATCCTGCTTCAGCAGGAAGACGACATCGATGTGGTCGGCGAGGCGGGCACCGGAAGCGACGCCCTGGAGGCAGTCCAACGCCTGAAGCCGGATGTCGCCATTCTCGACATCTCCCTGCCTCAGCTCAGCGGGCTTGATGTAGCTGCTCACCTTAGGCAGGTAGCGCCGGACGTCCATGTCATCATCCTGACGATGCACAAGGGAGAAGACTTCGTCGCGAGGGCGTTTCGCCAAAGAGTGCAAGGCTACGTCCTCAAGGACAACGCCCTGGAGGAACTCCTGCAGGCGATCCGGGTGGTGCGGGCGGGTGGCACCTACGTCTCACCGGACATCGCGGGTCATGTGGTCGCCGGCTTTGTCGAGAACTACAGCCTGGGCCGTGAACGCGACATCCTTTCGCCGAGGGAGCGCGAGATCGTGGAACTGCTTGCCAGCGGGCAGAACAACCGCGACATCGCGGACCTCCTGCGCCTGAGCCTAAAGACGGTGGAGACCCACCGCGCCAACATCATGCGTAAGCTGGGACTCAGAGGCATGCGCGATCTCGTCCTCTACGCCGTGCGCAACCACATCATCGAACCGTAGGGACGCAGGAAGGCCACGATACCGTGGATTCCGCGAGACAATACGAAGTTGCCCGTATATGTGCCGCCGTCGAGCTGTCCTAGGGTGGAGTGGGCGTCCTGCGCCTACATTCCGCGAGAGGATGATGACGCGTGATCAACACGGGCGACACCGCATTCGTCCTGATCAGCGCGGCCCTGGTTCTGCTGATGACACCTGGTCTCGCCTTCTTCTACGGTGGACTTGTGCGGCGGCAGAACGTACTGACCATCATGATGCAGATCTTCATCGCCATGGGGGTTGTGGCCACCATTTGGGTTCTGGGCGGCTTCAGTCTGGCGTTTGGACCAGACTGGCATGGTATCATCGGCAACCTCAGGTACTTCGGCCTGCAGGGTGTCGGCATGGCACCAAACCCGGCCCACGGCGCCACCATCCCGTTCCTGGTGTTTTTCGCGTTCCAGTTGATGTTCGCCATCATCACCCCGGCACTCGTCACCGGCGCCTTCGCCGATCGCGTCAAGTTTTCCGGCTATCTCTGGTTCCTGGTGCTCTGGAGCGTGCTCGTCTACATTCCGATCGCCCACTGGCTCTGGGGTGGCGGCTTCCTGGCGCAGATGGGCGCCGTGGACTTCGCGGGTGGCATGGTCGTGCACGCCAGCGCAGGTTTCGGCGCGCTCGCGTCGGTATTTGTGGTAGGCAGCCGCTTCTTGCCCAAGGGCACATCGAGCACGCCGCACAACTTGCCGTTCGTGGCGCTCGGCACGGGTCTCCTCTGGTTCGGATGGTTCGGTTTCAACGCCGGCAGCGCCTTGGCGGCCAATGGCGTTGCCGCCACGGCGTTCGTCAACACCGATGTCGCTGCATCGGTCGCGATGGTCGCATGGCTCGCAGTGCAGTGGCTCGTCGATCGCAAACCGACCATCTCAGGAGCTCTCATAGGTGCGGTGGCCGGTCTCGCGACCATCACGCCCGCCGCCGGCTACGTGCAGCCCTGGTCCGCCGCAGCCATAGGGCTGCTCGCCGGCCTCGTGCCGTTCGGCGCCATGCGGCTGCGCATGACGTGGAAGAACGTGGACGACGCACTCGACGTGTGGGGCTGCCATGGGGTCGGTGGCGTCTTGGGCTCCTTGCTGCTTGGCGTCTTCGCTGTGGCGTCGGTGAATGGCGTCAAGGGAATCGTCCAAGGCGATCTGCACCAATTTCTGATGCAGGTGGTCGCGGTCGTCGTGACGAGCGCGTACGCCTTCGCAGTGACCTTTGGCATTCTCAAGGTACTGGACCTCGCGGGCACGTTGCGCGTCTCGCGCGATGTGGAGGTCGGGGGCCTGGACGAGGCCCTGCACGGAGAGGCGGCCTACGCCGACTAGACCACGGTACCCACGGCGCGGCACCCGCTTTGTGGCGGGTGCCGCACGCCCAATTAACGCAGGAAATGCCACCGGTGCGACACCGGTCGCCATGTTATGCTAACCTCGTGCAAACACGAAGGCGTAGCCCGCGGTGGCGTCATCGACTCGGCCTCGTTCTCGCCGTGCTGGCCATGGCAGGGCTCGCAACGGCCGGGCTAATCATCGGCCCGAGCCAAGCCAGAGCACAAGCGGCGCCGAACCTCGACTGGTTCGGCCCGACCCTCCTGCCCAAGTACAGGATCATCTCCTACTACGGCAACCCGCTGTCGGCGACGATGGGCGTCCTGGGACAGGGGACGCCGCAGGCGATGCTGCAGCGCCTGGCGGCCCAGGAGCAGGCCTTCCGGCAGGTGGCGCCCGCGCGTCCTGTGATCGGCGCGCTCGAGCTCGTCGCCGTTGTCGCCCAACGCAGCCCGGGCCCGAACGGCTATTACAGCGCCCAGATGCCGTACTCCCTGATCCAGAGCGAGCTCGACCTCGCGCGCAGCCACCACCTGCTGCTGATTCTCGATGTGCAGATCGGTCACGCCACGGTGCAGACCGAAGTGAAATACCTCGCGCCGTTCCTGCGCCAGCCGGACGTCGAACTGGCGCTCGATCCCGAGTTCGCCATGCTGCCCGGGGACATTCCCGGCGTCGAGTTCGGTTCGATGCCGACGCCGCCGATCAACTGGGCCCTTCAGTACCTGCAGTCCCTGACGGTGCGCTACCACCTGCCGCAGAAGATCCTGATCCTGCACCAGTTCATCGAAAGCATGGTCCCGGACTGGCAGCAGATCGCGGAGCAGCCCAACGTCGTCCTGGTGCGGGACCTCGACGGCTTCGGCGGCTGGCCGCTCAAGTCGTCGGAGTACGAGCGGTTCATCCACCAGGAAGAGATCCCCTACGTCATCCCGATCCGGCAGCCGTTCGGCGTCCATGGACTGCTTAACGGATTCTACGCGAACCGTCTGCAGAGCCACTTCGTCGTCGCGGGCGGCATCAAGCTCTTCTACACGCAGGACCATCCGGTCGCGACACCCTCGATGGTGCTGGGACTCGATCCACCTCCACTCGTGATCATCTACCAGTAGCGCGATGTGAGGGCCGCCCCCCGGAGGGCGGCCCTCGACGCGCCGCGTTGGGTCCGGGGCAAACGGGACAGCGCAGTGCCACGAGGACTTGGTACAATGGAGAAAGTTTGTACGCGGTGGAGGATGACGATGGCGGCAGTGCGAACGCGGTACGCGCCCAGCCCGACAGGGTATATGCATCTTGGCAATCTGCGAACGGGCCTATACGCCTACTTGACGGCGAAGAAGGACGGCGGGCAGTTCATCCTGCGGATTGAGGACACCGACCAGGGGCGCCTGCAGGAAGGGGCGGTGCAGGCGATCTACGACACCCTGGAGCGGGTCGGCCTGCGGCACGACGAGGGTCCGGATGTCGGCGGCCCGTACGGCCCCTACGTGCAGAGCGAGCGCCTCGAGGTCTACCATCGCTACGCCGAGGAGCTGATCGAGCGCGGCGGGGCATACCGCTGCTTCTGCACACCGGAGGAGACGGAGGCGCAGCGCGCGGCCGCCCGCCTGCACAAGCGGCCGTTCAAGGACGAGCGCTGCCGTGCCCTCACGCCGGACGACGTCGCACAGCGCCTCGCCTCCGGCATGCCGTCCGTGGTGCGCCAGCGCACGCCGCTCACCGGCACGACGAGCTACGAGGACGTCGTGTTCGGCCACATCGCGGTCGACAACGCGGAACTCGACGATAGCGTGCTGCTGAAGTCCGACGGCTTCCCCACCTACAACTTCGCCAATGTCGTGGACGACCACCTGATGCGCATCACGCATGTCATGCGCGGGGCGGAGTACCTGTCGTCGACGCCCAAGTACGTCCTCATCTACGAAGCCTTCGGCTGGGATGTCCCTGTGCACGTCCATCTGCCCGTGATCAACAAGTCTGCCACGGAGAAGCTCAGCAAGCGCCACGGCGACGCCTCGTTCGAGGACTACGACCACAAGGGCTACCTGCCCGAGGCGATCCTGAACTACGTGGCCCTGCTCGGCTGGGCGCCGGGGAACGACCAGGAGTTCTTCACCCTCGAAGAACTCGTGCACGCCTTCAGCTTCGATGGACTCTCGAAGTCCCCGTCGATCTTCGACCCGGTCAAGCTGCGCTGGATGAACGGCGAGTACATCCGCAGGCTGCCCTTCGAGGAGTTCCACCACCTGGCCCTGCACTGGTACCCGGAGACGGTGCGGGAGTGCCCCGTAGACCTCCTCGCACTCAGCCGCCTAATGCACACCCGCACGGCGGTGCTGTCCGAGATCCCCGAGCAGATCGACTTCGTGGCCGCTTTGCCCGACTACGACCCCGCCCTCTACACGCACAAGAAGATGAAGACCGACAGCGCTGTCGCCCTGCGCAGCCTGAAGGCCGCCCGCGACACGCTCGGTGCCCTGACGTCGTTCGGCCACGAGGAGGTCCACGCGGCGCTCGAGGGCCTGGCGGCGGAGCTCGGCGTGAAGAACGGTCAGGTCATGTATCCGGTGCGCGTAGCCCTCTCGGGCAAGGAGTTCACCCCAGGCGGCGCGAGCGAGCTCTCGGAGCTCTTTGGCCGCGACGAGGCACTGCGCAGGATCGATGTCGGGATCGAGAAACTCTCAAGGGTCTGACGAGACAGAGCGAGGGGCTGTCCCAAAGGCGGGGCAAACCGTTCCGTTAGACCTACTCAAAACTACCCGAAGGTAGCTTTGACGCTAACTTCCTGCTTCATTGGGGCCGGTTTCACAGTGGCCAGATGGCCGCTGCCAGAGCCTGACCCTCCACAGGCTGACGCC
>JAJZVM010000079.1 GCA_021845645.1 Bacillota bacterium | reverse complement strand
TTTGGACGGCGACGTCCCAGGTGAGGTTTGCCTTAAACTCCCGGGTCATGTAGCTGCGCACGACCTTTGTGGCCTGTGCGGGGGTGATGCCGGCCCGCACGTGCGGCGTGCGCTGGACTTGTTGGTCGCTGCGGGCTGCGTTCCGCAGCCGCTCGCGAGGATTGCGCCTGCAGCGATGAGTGCGAACAACATCACCCGTCGGTTCGACGTGGCGTTCATCATGGAATCCCCCCTCCACAGACCAAGTCTTAGCGCGAACAGGATCTGATGGCGCGCGGGACGCGGGGCGAAATCGTCGGTTCCGCTTAGGGCCAATGAGGGTCGCACGGTACCATCGCGCAGAGCCGACGTGAACTGGGTCTCAACGCCTCACGGGTGGCAGACGCATGTCTATTTAGCCGGTGCGCTGAGCACGAGCATGTCGCGTCCCATATCCCCGAAGGTGCCGATGCCGCGTTGCGACGGTAGTTTCCCAATTGCAGTACCAATCCTGCAAGGCACCAGACCCGACCGCGCCATCCAGGATGCTAGCCGAGAGGAGCTCCAAGTGGCGTAGAGCCACGACAGCCCAGTCATGCCGCACGCGAGCATGACAGCAGATCCGGAGCCAGTGCATACAGACCACCCGGCTCTTGGCCAGTTCGAGGAACCTGGATCCGGACGAGCAATCTTCCATGGACGGCAGGAGCCGCGAAAAGATTGGCGAAAGTCTACGCAACGTCGATTGTCGACATGCGACAGTCGACGGGGGTGAGACTTGAGGAGGGAGATGGGTGGGAGGAGCTTCGTGGTTGCGAAAGGGTCTGATGGCAGGGGCGACGGTTGGGCTGTTGCTGGGGGCGAGCGGGTGCGGTAGCGCGGCGACCTCCGCGTCGGCCGCTAGCAAGGCCACATCGTCGGGCCCGCGGTGGGGCGGAGTGGACAACGTTGCGTTTGGCGAGGACGCCACTACGTTGGACCCGCAGGTGTGCTACGACTCAGTCTGTTGGGGCGCAATGGACATGATGTTTGACCGCCTCTACGACTACTACAGGAACACCAACAACCTGTATCCGGAAGGTGCGGTGGCGATGCCGACCGTCACCAACGGCGGCAAGACCTACACCATCCATTTGCGCCAGAAGATGAAGTTCTGGAACGGGCAGCCCGTGACGGCGAAGGACGTCGTGTACTCCTTCGACCGCATCCTCAACCCTAAGACGCAGTCCCCGGTGATGGGCTTCTGGAGCGGCGTGGTGGGTGCCAGCAAGGGTGGTAGCGGGACGGTCGCCGGCATCAAGGCGATCGGGGACTACACCGTGCAGATCGACCTGACAGCCCCAGACCGGGCCTTCATCTATGTCCTCGCTATGCCGCAGGCCTCCATCATTCCCTACGGAGCCGCATCGAACCCCAACTTCGCCCGCCACCCCATGGGATCCGGTCCATTCGAGTTCGTGTCGTGGACGCCTGGCCAGTCCATGATCTTCAAGCGCAACCCGAACTACTGGGATTGGCCGAAGCCGTATCTCAGCGAGGTCTACTTCCACCTCGACGTGAACGACAGCGTGGCCTACCTGGACTTCCAGAAGGGTACGATCCAGGACATGGGCGACGGCATTCCCCAGCCCGACTTCCTGAGCGTGGTCCACAATCCCAAGTACAAGCCGCTGCTTCAGGTGCGCAACCTCGAGTCCACGTACTTCATCTCGCTCAACACGCAGATGAGGCCGTTCAACAACGTCCTGGTGCGCCGCGCGGTGATGTACGCCCTCAACCGCAAGTACCTCCTGCTCCTGATGCACAACCAGGGCCAGATCGCCAACGAGATGATTCCGCCCGGTGTGTCCGGCTACAAGGCGCTGCCGAACTTCAAACAGAACGACAAGCTGGCGAAGCAACTCCTGGCGAAGGCGGGCTACCCGCAGGGCTTCTCGACGACGATGTACAGCTGGAACACCTCGCCGTGGACCCAGTTGGACGCCGCCATCGCGCAGCAACTGCAGGCGGTCGGCATCCACGTGACGATCAAGGCTATTGCCGAGAACGCGTTCTTCGGGCTGGCTTCGACGCCCAAAACCGCGCCGATGGCCCTCAACTTCTGGATCGCGGACTTCCCTGAAGCGTCCGACTTCTTCAATGCGCTCCTGAGCTGCGCCTCGGCGGTGAAGGGCGGCCAGAACTACGCGTTCTACTGCAATCCGACCGTCGACAAGTACGTGCAGGAAGCGGAGGCCGCTCCGGCCGGCGCCAACAACCCCACGGCGGTGAAGTACTACACCCTCGCCGACCAGCAGGTCATGAAGGACATGCCGGACGTGATGCTCTTCCACACGACGTACACGCAGATTCATGGCCCGGCTTTCGGAGAGTTCTTCCCGAATCCCGTCTGGGGCGAGATCTACACCGACTACTGGTTCAAGAGCGGTGCCAAGACCCCGCCTCCAAGGAAGCAGTAGCGCCAATCGGCTTGGGAGGGAGCTCTCGTTGGGCTCCCTCCCAGCCACCGTCTGCCAGACCTCACGGAAGGAAGTTGCTCTATGCGCACCGACCGACTGCGTGTGGGTATTGTCGGCGTCGGGACCTGGGCCAACATGGCGCACCTGCCGGCCTTTGCGGCCAAGGCGAACTGCGTATTGGCGGCCGTGGCCGACCAGGACGCACAGCGGGCGGAAGCCGCGTGTCGCAGGTTCGGCATTGCGCATCGGTACCGCACGCTTGATGAACTCCTGGCCAGGGAGGACGTCGATCTCATCGACGTCTGCACCGGCACGGCCGGTCACTATGCACTCAGCATGCAGGCCATTGAGGCGGGCAAGCACGTGCTCTGCGAGAAACCACTCGGGCGGGATCTGGACGAGGCATACGGCCTCGCGGCGGCCGCCAAGCGCCGCTCGCTCCTTACGGCGGTCGGGTTCACCTTCCGCCACTCGCCCGCTGTCCAGCGGTTCAAGGCGCTCATCGATGACGGATACGTCGGAAGGATCTACCACGTCCAAGGGTTCGAACAAAACTCTTTGTACCACGATCCGACCCAACCCCGCCCCGCGGGTTGGTGGGGGCAGGGCGACGCGGGGGCTCTCGGCGGCTATGCGTCCCATCTGGTCGACCTGGTCCGGTGGACGGTCGGCGACTTCGAAGAAGTGGTCGGCGACATGCAAACCTTCATTCCCGAGCGGGCCGTCAATGGCGGCGGCATGGGCCGCAGCGAGTGCGACGACTCGACCATGTTCCTCGCCAAGCTCGCGGGAGGCGTCCAAGGCGTCTTCGAGGCGAGCTGGCTTGCGGCCGGCAGACCACCGGGCGTCGAGATCCGCGTCTTCGGCGACCGGGGTGGCTTGAAGCTCCATCTCACGGAACACCCGGACGGGGACGAGACCCTGCTGGGCGCTGACATCGCAGAGGGCATCTATCGGCCCGTCGCAGGCATCGAACCTGCGCAGTGGCCGATGGAGGAGTGGCCGCAGTTCTACTTCTCGCGTCTTGTCAGCAACTTCGCTGATGCAGTCCTGGCTGGCGGTACCGCCGAGGGCAGCTTCGAGGACGGCTGGCGCTGCCAGCAGGTGCTCGACGCGGTGGCGCTGGCGTCGCGCGAGCGCCGCTGGGTGCGCACCGAGGAGGTCTCCCCGGTTCCTGCGCACTAGCTCGATCTCGGTCTGACGGGGGGTGTGCGCCATCGAGCCGGTGCTGCAGGTCCAAGGTGTTTCCATCGAGATTCCGACGCGCCATGGGACCGTGCACGCCGCGCGCGACGTGGACTTCGCACTGGGTCGCGGCGAGCGCTTGGGCATTGTCGGCGAGTCGGGTTCCGGCAAGACCATCACGGCTCTTGGCATCATGCGGCTGCTTTTACCTCCGGCGCATGTGACGTCCGGTCGGATCCTGTTCGAGGGACGCGATGTGACCACCATGCATCCGAAGGACGTCAACCGCTGGCGGGGCAACGAGGTCGGCATGATCTTCCAGGACCCCCTGACGTCGCTGAACCCCTTTCTGCGCATCGGGATCCAGGTGGCTGAGGTGCTCGAGATCCACCGTGGTCTGAGCAGGGCACAGGCCATGGCGGAAGCCGAGCAGTTGCTGCGCCGCGTCCAGATCTCGGACGCCCGCCGCAGGCTCTCCGAATACCCGCACCAGCTTTCAGGCGGAATGCGGCAGCGCGTCGTGATCGCCATCGCGATGGCGACGAGACCGAAGATGATCATCGCGGACGAGCCGACGACCGCGCTCGACGTCACGGCGCAGGCGAACGTGCTGGACCTCCTGCGAGACCTCACGGAAGCCGAGCGGACATCGGTCGTGCTGATCACGCACGACCTCTCGGTGATCGCGGACTTCTGCGAGCGCGTCCTCGTGATGTACGCAGGCCGGATCGTCGAGGAGGGCAGTGTCGACGAGGTGATCAGCGAGCCTCGCCACCCATACACGCAGGCGCTCCTGAACTCCATTCCCAGGCTGCAGGGCGCAGTGGGCCGACTGCCGTCGATTCCGGGTGCGCCGCCAGACCTTACGCGCGAACTGCAAGGTTGCCCCTTCGCACCGCGCTGCCCTGTCGCCTACGATCGCTGCCGGACTGAGGTGCCGGAGCTGCTCGAAATCGGGCCAGGGCGCAGGGCCGCCTGCCATCTCGCACAGCCGATTCCATCGAACATCACGCTGGAGGGGGACCTGGCGGAATGAGCGTCGCCCGAGAGCAGGTCCTCGAAGTGCGGGATCTCAAGGTTCACTTTCCGATCCGCGGCAGCTTCGGACGAACAACCGGCATCGTGCGGGCGGTGGACGGCGTCTCGATCGAGCTCGGACGCGGCGAGACACTGGGCATCGCGGGCGAGAGCGGCTGCGGCAAGTCCACCCTGGCACGCGCGATGCTCCGCATCGTCGAGCCGACGGCCGGTCGCATCGTCGTGGGCGGTGAAGACGTCACCGCCGCGCGCGGGCCCGCTCTGCGCCATCTCCTGAAGGTCATGCAGATGGTCTTCCAGGACCCGAATGACTCCCTGAACCCCCGGGTCAAGGTGGGGGCGGCGATCGAAGAGGCGTTGATCGTGGCCCACGTGGCGCCGCAGGACCGCCCGCACCGCGTGCAGGAGATCCTGCGCACCGTCGGCCTGCCGTACGCGTTCGCGCGGCGCTACCCGCACGAGCTCTCGGGCGGACAGCGGCAGAGAGTCGGCATAGCCCGGGCGTTGGCGGTCGGGCCGCAGCTATTGGTTTGCGACGAGCCTGTCTCCGCGCTCGACGTGTCGGTTCGGGCACAGATCATCAACCTCTTCCAGGACCTGCAGGACCAGCTTGGACTTGGCTACGTCTTCATCTCGCATGACCTTGCGGTGCTGCGCCAGATGAGCCACCGCGTCGCGGTCATGTATCTCGGCCGCGTCGTGGAGCAGGCGCCGAACCAGGTGCTGTACGCCCAACCTTTGCATCCCTACACGCAGGCCTTGCTCGGGTCCGTCCCGCTGCCGAGCCCGAAAGCGAACCGCGCTCGCCAGCGCATCCACCTGGTCGGCGAGGTGCCAAGCCCGTCCTCACCGCCGCCCGGGTGCCCCTTCCATCCCCGCTGCCCCATCGCGCAGGATGTCTGCAGGAACGAGGTTCCGCCACTTCGGGTCATCGCATCGGGGCACCACGTGGCCTGCCACTTCGCGCAGGCGAATGTTTGGGCGGGAGGTGAACGCGTTGGCCAGGCCTGAGGTGGAACAGGCGATCCTGGATGCCGAGGAGCTGGCCGCCGTGCGGCAGGTCTCGACCTGGCGCACACTCCTCGAGTCCCTGCTGCACAACGTGCCGGCCATGCTCAGCGTGGTGTTCCTGCTCATCCTCGTCGCCGTGGCGATCCTCGCGCCCTACGTGGCACCGCACAATCCCTTGCAGGGGTTCGTCCAAGGCCTGACGTCCCAGGGGGCGCCGGTACCGCCAGGGAAGACGTTTCTCCTCGGCACCGACGAGAACGGCCGCGACATCTTGAGCCGCATGATCTATGGCGCTCGGGTGTCCCTGACGATCGGCATCGTGGCGAATGGCATCGCCATTGTGATCGGCGTCATGGTCGGGATGGTCGCCGGGTACTTCGGCGGCTGGATCGACACCCTTCTGATGCGCGTCACGGACGTAGTGATGGCCTTCCCGATCTTGCTCTTGGCTATCGCACTCATTGCCGTGACAGGACCCTCCATCACAAACATCATTCTCGTGATTGCCCTGATCTATTGGGTCAACATGGCACGTGTCGTCCACGGTATGGTGCTGTCGCTCAAGGAACGGGAGTTTGTCACCGCGACGCGAACGCTGGGGGTGGGGCCCTGGCGCATCCTGTTCCGGCACATCCTGCCACACCTGTCGTCGGCGATCATTGTCTACGGGTCCCTCGGAGTGGCCACGACAGTGCTGCTCGAGGCGTCGCTTAGCTACATCGGCATCGGCGTTCCCGTGCCGATGCCGTCCTGGGGGAACATGATCGCCGAGGGGCAGGCAACCTACCAGGTCGCACCGTGGCTGCTGATCTATCCAGGCATCGCACTCGTGCTCACGGTCCTGGCGTTCAACCTGATCGGCGACTGGCTGCGCGACGCGCTCGACCCGATGCAGGAGGGCAAGTAGATGTGGAAGTACCTCGGCAAGCGCCTCGGCTGGACGGTGGTGGTAATCTGGGGCGTCATGACCCTGACATTTCTCATCGCCTACGCCGTGCCGGGCGACCCGGCACGCCTGATCGCGGGCCCTGGCGCCTCGGCGGCAACGGTCGCTAGCATCCACCGCCAGCTCGGCCTCGACCAGCCGATCTGGACGCAATATCTCGAATACTGTTGGCGCCTTTTGCAAGGGAACTTTGGCATCTCGTTCCTGCGCAAGGTGCCCGTGCTGCCTGCCATCCTGCAGCGTGCACCCGTCACTGCGATGGTCGCCGTAGGCGGCGTGATCTTCGAACTCCTGATCGGCATCCCGATCGGTGTGCTTGCCGCCCTTCGCCCTGGCTCGGTGTGGGACCGGGTCGCGACCATCTTCGCGCTGCTCGGGCTTTCGGCGCCAAGCTTCTGGCTTGGGCTGTTTCTGCTCTATTACCTAGCCTTTGTCAACTCCTGGTTCCCGCTCGGCGGGGTGGGTAGCCCGCTGATCTACTACCTGGTGCTACCTTGCCTGACGGTCGGTCTCAACGGCGCCGCGTGGTATTCCCGGATGCTGCGCTCGACGATGCTGGATATCCTGCAGGCGCCCTACATGCAGATGGCCCGCGCCAAGGGCGTACCGGGCTGGCTTCTGCTGCGGCGCCATGTCCTGCCGAATGTCATTATCCCGATCATCACCATGGTCGGCATGGACTTCGGTTACTTCCTCGGCGGTGTGCTGATCATCGAAGTCGTATTCGGCCTGCCAGGCATCGGCCAGCAGGCGTGGCAGGCGATCCAGGTGCTAGACATTCCCATGATCATGGGAACGGTCATCTTCGCCGCGATGGCCATCGTGGTGATGAACGTCCTCGTCGACATCTCCTATGTTTTGTTCGATCCACGGGTCAGGGTGGGTTAGCGACATGGAACTGCGCACGAATGCCGAAGACCTCCTCCGCACCTGCCTCGTCGGCGAGATCCCGCCGACGGAGGTGGACCGCCAGCCTTACGCTCCCGGCACACTGGTCGACCCGTTCCTACTCCCTGGCATGGGTGGCGTCACGCTCGTGCGGATCGGTGAGCGGGCGTTTGGCTGGGCCGCGGATCACCTCGAGCCCGGCGCCAAGGTGCACCACCCTGAGGAGCGGGCCAACAACGCCCTGCAGTTCCTGGCCTGCGTCGGCAATCGCGCTCAGGTCCTAAGCGGTCTGGCGGTGGGCGCGAGGGGCTTCGTCACGGGCAAGCACGCCAACGTCATGGTCGACTTCCCGCGCGACGTGCTCGAGCGGCTGGCGGTCGGGGACCGCATCGCCGTCGAGGCCGTGGGCGTCGGCCTCAGGTTCCTCGATCATCCCGATGTGGTGGCGAAGAATTTGGCGCCCTCGGCGCTGGGATTGCTCGGTGCGTCGACGCTGCCGGACGGCAGCCTCGGTGTTCCGGTGCGCAAGGTCATTCCGCGCGAGGCCATGGGGGCCGGTGTCGGCATGCACTCGGACTACGCCAACTGCGACCTGATGTTCCGTTCCTTCGAGGATGCACGTCGCCTTGGTCTGACCGACCTGTTGCTGGGGGATGTCGTGGCCCTCGAGGACCAGGACCATCGCTTCGGTCGTGGCTACCGCCAGGGCGCCTGGACCATCGCGACCGTAACCACGGGCATGTGCCAGTCGTTCGGCCACGGGCCAGGTGCGACCACCCTGCTCACGGGTCCGCCCGGCACCATCACGCCGCTTCAGGGGACCGCCGCGAACTTCGAACTGCTCGCCGCCGCGTTGGCGCAGGAAGGACATCCGGCATGGCTTTGACCACGAACGAGGATCAGCTGGTTGCCATGGTGCTTTCGGGATGGGTGACGCACCCGGAGCTCGATGCGAGCCCGTTCCAGGTCGGGGCCGACGGACGGCCGTACCTGCCGTTCGGCGCCGGGGGCGTGCTCTATGGCTATGGTCCCGGCGCGCGAGCGTTCGTCGGGTCCGCGGACCATCCTGAACCCGGTGCCACGATCAAGGCCAGGGACGAGAGAAGCCAGGCGGCGCTCGCGGCCTTCGCCTGCCTTGGCAACGAGGCCTGGGTGGAGTTCGAGGACGGGCGGGCGACCGGGGTGGTCGTGGGCCTGCGCGGCGAGGGACAGGGCTTGTTCGTGCATTTCCAGCGAAGGGACCTCAGGCGGATCTCGCCGGGTCAGCGCATCAGCGTCCGCTGCTGTGGCAGCGGTCTGCAAGTGACAGGGTTCGCGGATATCGCGGTGCACCACCTGTCGCAAGGGATCCTTTCCAAGCTCGCCGACGTCCGCGACGGGCAACTCGTGGCATCTGTCCGCGCTCGCATCCCGTCCTACCTGCTCGGCAATGGTGTCGGCCGACCGGCCGCCACCTGGGAGACCGATCTGCAGTCCGACGACCCCGAGGCCCTGAGGCGGCACGGCTGCGACGAGCTGCGCATTGGCGACGTGGTGGCCATGGACGACTGGGAGGCCGTGACGATGCAGGGGTACGCACCGGGAGCGACTACCATCGGCGTCGTCGTCCACGGTGACAGCCCCCTACCGGGTCACGGCCCCGGGATCCTTCCCGTCCTCTCGGGACCGGCCGCCCGCCTCGTGGCCGTGCTCGATCCCGTGCGGCCGCACCTCTTCGATGACCTCGCCCCGTAGGGGAGATTTGCCCGCCCTGCACCAGTGCCGCGAGTGGAGACCATGAGCGTTCGGAGGTGGATCGATGGCTTCCCTTCCCAAGGTTCTGATCTACGCCGCGCACAGCGCTCCCGCCTACGCCGAGGCGCTGCGCAGGCTTGGCAGTCCCGCGCAGCTTCTGGTCGCGCAGGATCCCGACGAGGCCAGGCGTCTCGCACCGCAGGCGGACGTGCTGTTCTCGTGGCGATTTCCCCAGGACGCGTACGCCCTAGCGCACCGGCTGCGCTGGGTGCAGTCGATGGGAGCGGGGGTCGAGGACATCGTGGCGGCCGAGGAGTTGAGGCGGGACGTTCTCGTGACGCGGGTCGTGGACCAGTTCGGCGGCATGATCGCGGAGTACGTGTTCTCCGAGCTCCTAGCGCGGGTGCGGCAGCACCCGCAGCTTCGCGCCCAGCAGGCCGAGAGCCGCTGGCAGCACATCGAGGTCGGGACGCTTGAGGGCAGCCGGATCGGGGTCGCGGGTCTCGGCTCGATCGGCAGGGAGATCGTGCGCAAGGCGCGTGCGTTCGACATGCAGGTCTCAGGCCTCAGCCGGACGGGAGAGAGCGACGTCGAGGTCGACCGGCTCTTTGGCCCCGAAGGCTGGCCCGACTTCGTAGGCGACCTCGACGTGCTGGTCCTGGCGCTCCCGCTGACCCCCGACACCAGGGAGGTCGTCAGCGAAAAGGTCCTCGCCGCGATGCGCCCGACCAGCGTCCTGGTCAACATCGGGCGCGGCGCCACCGTGGACCAGGCCGCCCTGGTCCACGCCTTGCAGGCGGGAAGGCTCGGTGGGGCGATCCTGGATGTTTTCCGGGAGGAGCCGCTGCCAGAGCAAAGCCCCCTTTGGACATTACCCGGCGTGATCGTCACGCCGCACGTGTCCGGCCCGAGCATCGCCGGGCGGGTGGCGGGCCTCTTCCACGAGAACCTCTCGCGCTTCAACGCCGGCAAGGCGCTGAGGGGCCTGGTGGACAGGCGTGCGGGATATTGAGCGGGCACATTCCGAGGTTCGGGAGGCGCAATACGTTATGCCAGAGGTAGCCAAGCGACAGTACTTATCCTTGCCGGACACGGTAACCGAGCAACTTAGGGCAGCCATCATCAATGGAGACGTCCTGCCGGGCCAGCGCCTGCTGGAGGCGGCGCTGGCGGAGGAGTTCGACGTGAGCCGCTCGATCATTCGCGCGGCCATCGCCCGGCTCGAGACCGAGCGGCTCGTCGAGGTGCGGGCGCGGCGCGGCGCGGTGGTCATCCAGATGTCGCGGGAGGAGAGCATGGAGGTTTGCGAGGCGCGCGCGTTGCTCGAAGGGTTCGCGGCGCAGGCCGCGGTCCAGAAGCTCACGCCCGAGGACCTCGCCGAGATGCGCTCCTGCGCGCACGACATGGGCGACGCGCTCGGGGCCAAGGACATGATGTCCCTGGTTCGGCTCGACAACACATTCCACCGCAAGATCGCCGTGTGCACCGACAATCGTCGTGTCTTCGGACTCTGGGAGAGCCTGGACGCGCAGCTTGGGGCGCTGCTCAGCTCGACCACCGACGTGCGGCGGCTGACACCGGAGATTGTGCGCCAGCGCCATCTCCACGTAGTGGAGGCGATCGAGACGCGCGACGTGCAACTTGTGGAGATGGTACTGCGCAGGCACTACGTCCACATCTGGCCGGATTAGGAGGTACCCGATGAACGATGTGATGAGGCGGGCACTCGACCTCGCCCAGGGCCTCGGCGCCGAGTATGCGGACGTCCGGTACGTCCAGTCTCGTGACGAACGTCTTACGGTGCGCAACGGTGTGCCCGAAGATCCCGTGTCCGGCAACCAGCGGGGCTACGGCGTGCGTGTTCTGGTCGGCGGCGCATGGGGCTTCGCGAGCCAGGCGTCGGACGACGTCCAAGGCGCCGAAGGCACGGTGCGCCGAGCGATCGCCGGCGCGCGGGCCGCGGCCGCGGTGGTGCGCGCCCCGGTGCGTCTCGCGCCGAGCCCGCCCGCCCGGGGCGTTTATCACACCGCCTACGATCGCGACCCGTTCGAGATACCGACGTCCGAGAAGTTCAAGCTTCTCGAGGAGACGAACGCGCGGATCGCCGCGTCGGCCGAGGTCAAGTCGGCGCTCGCCATGATGGAGTTCAAACGCGAGGAGCGCCATTTTGCCTCGACCGAGGGATCCGACATCGTTCAGGAATTCACCGACGCAGGGGCCACCCTGGCGGCGTACGCCGTGCGCAACGGCGAGGTCCAGCGGCGAACCTATCCGAACTCTGAGATCGGCGACTCCGCGCATCGGGGCTACGAATACATCGAGGAACTTGATCTGCCCGCCAACGGCGAGCGCATCGGCCGCGAAGCGGTGGAGCTTCTCTCGGCGCCGAGCTGTCCCTCGCGGCGCTGGGATCTCATCGTCGGGCCGCGGCAGCTCGCGCTCCTGATCCACGAGTCGTGCGGGCATGCGGTGGAGGCGGACCGGGTGATGGGCTGGGAGACCTCTTTCACCGGCACGAGCTTCCTGGACGTCTCCGAGCTGGGCGAGTTCCGCTACGGCTCCGAGGCCGTGAACATCGTGGCCGACCCGACGGTGCCAGGGGCCTTCGGCAGCTTCTGGTTCGACGACGAGGGCGTACAGGCGCGCAAGGTGCAGATCGTCAAGAATGGCCTGCTGGTCGGTCTCCTCACCTCCCGCGAGACGGCCTCGATCCTGGGTGGGACCAGCGCCGGGGCCATGCGGGCCGACGGCTGGTCCTACCCGCCGCTGATCTTCCAGACCAACATCAACCTGGAACCTGGTGAGCGGTCCATCGAGGAAATCATCGCCGATACGGAAGACGGCCTCCTGGTCGACATGAACCGCTCCTGGAGCATCGACGACAGGCGCCGCAACTTCCGCTTCGGCACCGAAGTCGGCTATGAGATCAAGCATGGAAAGATCGGGCGGCTTCTGAAGGACTGCTCGTTCAGCGGCATCGCGCCGGCGTTCTGGCAGTCCTGCGACGCCGTCGCCGACGCGACGCACTGGCACGTGCACGGCCTCCCTTGTGGCAAGGGGGAGCCCAAGCAGTGGGGTTTCGTCGGCCATGGCTGCTCCTACGCCCGGTTCCGCAACGTCCGCATCGGGGAGGGAGAGGCATGAAGCCAGGCATCGACGCACCTGCGGCGGGGCTCTTCGGCCCGACTGCGCTCTTCGGGCTACTGGACGCGATCGTCGAGGCGGCAGGAGCGGACGAGGCGGAGGCCTCGGCGCTGGTCGAGTGCGAGCGCTACAGCCGCTTTGCGCACGAACGTCTGCACCAGACCCTTGACCGCGAGAACGTGACGGTGACGCTGCGCCTCATCCACGACGGACGCCTTGGCAAGGTGCAGGCCCAACCGGACCTGCCGCCGCAGGAGATCGTGCGCATGGCGCGGGCGGCGGCGGTCGGCCCTCCTCTGCCGTCCGGCTTCCATTTCGCCGGCGTCGAGGACGGCGGCGTCGAGGTCCATGCCCCCGTCCCGCCGTTCTTCTATCCGGCGACCGCGGAACTGACGCCCCTGGCCAAGGCCGGTGCCATCGCGAGCGCCGTGACGCTCGCGGAGGAGCGGGGCGCGAGGATGTACGGCAGCGTCCACTCGACCCTCTACGAACTGGCGCTTGCGACCAGTCGCGGCAGGAGAGCCTACGTACCCCTCAGCGAGGCGGGATGGAATCTCGTATCCACATGGCGAAGTCTCTCCGGGCTCGGGTTCCGGCTGAGCCGCGATGTGGGCCGGCTGGACCCGGAGGAGATCGCCCGCGAATCGCTCGACCGCTCGTCGCCTGGCGCCCTCCTGGGACGTGAGCCGGGGCAGACCGTGCGCCTGACCGAAGACCGCCTGCCCGTGGTGCTCTGCGGTTACGCCCTGGCCGAGGCGGTCTCGTTCCTGAACCATCTCGGCTTCGACGGTCGGTCGGCCGTGGACGGCGCGAGCCCGCTCGATTCCCACGCAGGAGATTCCCTCGGATCGCGTCGGGTCCAGATCTACGATGACGCCCCCGGAGCAGATGGCCTGCCCATCCCGTTCGACCAGGAGGGCATGCCCAAGCGACAGGTGAGCCTGATCGCCGGCGGGGCACCGCAAGGCGTGCTGCATGACTTGCGCTCCGCCGTAGAAAGCGGCGCGACATCGACGGGACACGCGCACGTCTCGCGGTTGCCGTTCGCAAGTCCTGTGGCGGCCAACCTGCGCCTCGAACCAGGCGACGCGACAGAAGAGGCGCTCGTGGCGGGCATCGCCCACGGCGTCTACGTGACGAGTTTTCATTATGTGCGGCTCGTCGATCCGCAGGCCGGTGTGATCACGGGCATGACGCGCCATGGCACCTACCAGATCGAGGACGGCCGCATCACGCGGCCGATGGGCAACGTCCGCTTCACGGAGTCGGTCTACGAAATGCTGCGCAATGCGGAGGAGATCGGCCAGAGACTCTACGCGCAGCCGATGCTCAATGTTTTCAACAGCTGCATCCTGGCTCCCAGCGCGCGCCTATCATCCTTCAAGTTCGACCTGGTGGACGCGTAGCGAAAGGGCCCCCGGCAATCGACCGATGGGAGGGTGGCCCATGAACGGGGCACAGGTGCGCTGGGGCATCATCGGCACCGGCAATATCGCCCGGGCGTCCTTTCTGCCAGGCCTGCGCGAGGCGGGAGGCGGTGTGGCGGCCGTGGTCGGCAGCCGCGAGGGAATCCGGGCCGAGAAGTTCGCGGGGCAACACGGCGTTGAGCGCGGCGTCGAAGGTTACGAGCGTGTGCTCGAAGATCGTGGCATCGACGCCGTGTACATCACGCTGCCGAACGCGCTCCACGCCGCGTGGACCATGCGGGCCTTGGCCGCCGGCAAGACCGTGCTCGCGGAGAAGCCGCTTTGTGTCAGCCCCGAAGAGACACAAGCGGTGCTCGCCGCGGCTGCGACAGCGTCGGGCCGGCTCTGGGAGGCGTTCGTCTTCCCGTTCCAGCCCCAGTTCGAACGGATCGCCGAGCTCCTGCGGGATGGCGCTGTGGGGGAGATCCGCGAGATCCAATCGAGCTTCCACTTCCAGGTGCGCAGCCCCGCCAACATCCGCTGGTCGCGGGAACTCGCGGGCGGCGCCCTGAACGATGTGGGCTGCTACCCCGTCCAGCTCGCGACCCTGCTCTTCCAGAGCGAGGTGGCCCGGGCGGAGGCGTCCGCGAGCTGGAGCCCGGGCGGCGTCGACGAGGCGATGCAGGGCTTCCTCGCCTACCAGGGCGGCCAAGCCATGCTGTTCAGCTGTGGCATGTCCCGGCCGTACGACACCTTCACGCGCATCGTCGGCGGCGAGGGCGAGATCCGGGTCAGGAACCCCTACCACCCTCAGCCCGGCGATCCTGTACAGCTGCGCAGAGGGAGCATGGTCACGAAGGAGCGGCCGACGCGCGACGAGCACTCGTTCGCGGCCGCCATCCGGCACATCCACGCCGTACTGCGGTCCGAGGCGGAGCCGAGGTATCTGGCCCAGGAGACGGCGATGCAGACCGCCCTGGCGCTCGAAGCGCTCCGTGGCGCCGCGCAACGAGGCCTCTAGAGCACAAGGGAGGATGGGAACGATGGCCGACAAGATCCGGGTTGCCGTCGTCGGTGCCGGCAGATGGTCTCGTGACGCGCATCTGCCGGGGTACTACCGCTCGCCGCTGGCCGAGCTCGTGGCCATTTGCGATGTGGACCGCGAGAAGGCCGAGGAGAGGGCCCGTCAGTTCGAGATTCCAGAGGTCCTGACAGACTACCATGACCTTCTGCACCGGACGGACATCGACGTGATCGACGTTTGTACGCGCGAGGAACACGAGCCTCTGGTTTTCGATGTGATCAACGCGGGCAAGCACTGCCTCGTCGAGAAGCCGGTCGCCCACCGGGCCGAGGATGTGCGCCGGGCGCAGGCGATCGCGGAGTCCAAGGGCCTTAAGACCAAGGTGGGGCTCACGTTCCGCTACGCGCCCGCAATGCAGTACATGTACCAGCTCGTGCAGGACGGATTCATCGGACGTCCCCTCGTCTTCAACGGCTACGAGCAGAACAGCCAGTGGCTCGATCCCGACAATCCGGCGGACAAGCGCATCCACAAGACGCCACCCGACAACGACGCGGTCGGGGGCTGGTCGCCGAAGCCGGAGGAGATCACGGTGCACTCGCTGGAGGGGTACGGCGCGCCCATCATCGACATCAGCATGATGCTCACGGGCAGCCAAGTCACGGAGGTGGTGGGCAGGCTCAAGAACCTGATCCCGATGCGGCGGCGCACCAACCTCGACACGCAGCGCGAGCCGATCAACATGGACGACGCCGACATCTACATCTGCGAGTTCGCCAACGGCGCCTTCGGCTCGATCCAGACGAGCTACGTGACCGTAGGCAACTACCCGGGCATCGAGGCGCGCATCTATGGCGAGAAGGGCGCGCTGATTTGCCGCCTGGTGGACGAGTTTGGCGAGTGCGAGACGCTGCATGCCGCGCGGCCGGACGCGGTCGAGTTCCAGCGCATGGAGATCCCCGAGAAGTTCTTCCCGCACGGCTACCGGCCCGGCGAACCGTGGCCCTCGCTTTTCTACGCGAACCTTGTCCACAACTTCATGGAGGAAGTGGCGGGGATCCGAAGCGAGAACCAGGGCAACTTCGCGCAAAGCGCCAAGGTGCAGGAGATCATCAACGCCGTCGAGGCGTCGCACCGCACGCGCAGCTGGGTGCAGCTGGGCAATCAAGAGGCGTAGCGAAGGAGACGAATGCCCATGCCGGAACGTAACCTGGCCGCCGCGGTTTCCTGGCGGACTTTTCCTGTCGGCTCCGGCGCGGCGTCCGCCACCGTGCCCCTGATGGTGGGCACGCTCGGCAGCGGGGGCAAGGTGGCGCTGGTCGCCGCGGGAGTACACGGCGACGAGGGACCGTGGGGGGCCCTCGCCATCTCGAAGCTGCTCACTCGCGTGCGGGCCGACCGTCTGATCGGCACGATCCGCGTCCTCCCGGTCGCGAATCCGCTGGCGATGCAGCAAAGCGCCCGCTGTGCGCCGCTCGACCAGCTCGACCTCAACCGCTGCTTTCCGGGCAACCCGGCTGGCAGCCACACCGAAATGCTGGCGGCCACCATCACGCGCCATGCGCTCGAAGGGGCGGACCTGGTGATCGACCTGCACGGCGGCGGCAGCTGGGCCGTCAACGCCTTCGCCTTCCGCTTCGAGGGTAGTGAGCCGATCGCGGCCGCGATCGGCGCCCCCTTGATCGTGGACCACGGCTACCGGAACCTGGGGCAGGTCTCGCTCACGACGCAGGCCAGGGCGCGCGGAGCGCAGGTCGGGGCCGTGGAGATGGGCGGGCACTCGCAGGCGGAAGGAGCGTGGGCTCTGCGCATCGCCCAGGGGGTGGAGCGCGCCCTGGTCTATGCCGGTGTTCTGGCACCAGACCCCGAACTCCCGGCGGCGCCGGCCTCGATCCATGTCCAGCCGCCACAGGTGCTGCGTCCGAAACAAGGCGGCATCTTCCACCCGGTTGTGGGCGCCGAGGCCGTCGGCACGATCGTTTCCGAAGGCACCGTGCTCGGGGAGCTGCGCCACCCCGTCACGGACGAGACGCTGGAGGTCTTCACGGCTCCCTGGGGGCGGACGGCGCTCATGCTGCTGCGCCCGATGCTCTGCGTGCTCGAGGCCGGCGCGATGACGTACGTCGTGGCGGAGGCAGATGTCTAGATTCCCCGGAGTCCTTTCGTAGCAAACAAGGAGGTGTGTCGGGGAGCGGCTCGCCAAAGGGATTGCGCGGCGGCCGATCCCCGTAACCATGGCTGACGTCCTGCTGATGGGTCCTGGGCCGAGTCCGGTGTCGGAACGCGTGCGCGCGGCGCTGGCCCGTCCGCTCTTCGGTCACCTCGACCCCAGGTTTCTTGCGGAGCTCGACGCGATCGCGGAGGATCTACGTCTCGCGTTCGGCAGTTCGGCGCCCTTGACGTTCCCGGTGAGCGGTACCGGTTCCGCTGCGATGGAGACGGCGGTGATGAACCTCGTCTGGCCCGGACGCAAGGTGCTCGTGCTTGAGAACGGCGTCTTCGCCGAGCGGATCTCGGAGATGGTGCGCAGGGCGGGCGGCGAGCTCCGGAGCGTCGCTTTCCCGTACGGCACTCCGATCGATCCCGACGCTGCGGGCAAGGCGATGCGGGAGTTCGGCCCGGAGGTCGTGGCGGTGGTGCACGCGGAGACGTCCACGGGCGTGCGCAACGACGTCGCGCCGATCGCGCGTCACAGCCGGGAGGCGGGGGCGCAGCTGATCGTCGACACGGTCACGTCGCTCGGCGGTATGCCGGTGCAGATGGACGAATGGGGCGCCAGTATCGTCTACAGCGGCAGCCAGAAGTGCCTCGGCGCGCCGCCAGGACTGGGACCCATCTCTGCGGCGCCGTCTGCCTTGGGCGTCCGGCCGGCG
>JAJZVM010000078.1 GCA_021845645.1 Bacillota bacterium | reverse complement strand
CGGTCGCGGCGACGTTTGCGTCCCCGACGGTCCTTTTCGTTGGGGCCGTCGCCACGCATCCAGGACGCCAGCAAGCATGCCACGCATGGCAGACGACCACAGGCCGTTCGGCTAACCGCACGGCCTACTCGATGCCCGTAGTGCCCGACCCCCCTACGGCAGGGGGGGTCGGCGGAGCGTAGTGGGACATGAAGTTCTCGCAGGCGTTATACATCTGCTGAAACGCCGGTATGAGGGTCACGGACGCGCTCGACGCGGGTGGTCGCAGGAGCAGCCACACATGCGGAGATCGGGCCGAACTGCGTGGCGCCATCCACAGACCCGCCGACTTGCCCCGCAAGGTGTGACCTCCTCAGGGTTCGGTGCGAGCCTCGCTGGCATGCGGGTCCTGATTGGGGACAGTTACAGGCAAGAAAGTTGCAAGGACCGTCAACGTTCCTCAGCATTAGCGGACGGCGATGAGGAGACCAAGGCCTAGGACGAGCACGCCGGCCATCCAGTGCAGCGGCTGGCGGACGCGGATGAAGAGCCGGCCGACGGCCTGCAGCAAGCTGCGTCTTGTGGCGACTACAGCGACGATGACAATCGGTGTGAGGTAGAAGACATTGTACAGGAACAGCAGGCCGAGGCCCGCGGGCCTGTTCAGACGTGCGACCACCGCGAGGACTGCAAGGTACACGGCACCGCTGCACGGAATCGCGCAAAGGCCCACAAGCCCGCCGGATGCGACGCCCGCCGAGACGGTGGCGGTCTTGGCGAACCCGTGCAGAATGCGGGCCATGGCCTGGGGCATGGATGGGGTAAGACGGCGACCAGGCAGGAACGCTTCCGCCAGGATCAGCAGGCCCCAGATGGCCAGCCCCGCACCCATCACCTTGATCACGAGCGTCGAAATGCCGGGTGGCACGGCGTGGCCGAGTAGCGTCAGCCCCGCGCCGAAGGCGAAGTACACGAGAAACAGCATGCCAATGTATGGAACGATGAATCCCAGAAGGGTGCGCCGCACCCCGAGCGGCCGCGGCGCGCTGGCCGCACGCTCGACGAGACCTAGTACAGTGCCGACGTAGAAGAGCAAGGTGGAAAAGGCGCACGGATTGAGGCCATCCAGCAGCCCTGCCGCCATGACCAGCAGGATCAGGAGCAGAGGATTGGTCCCCTGCACGGTGAGTGCCTGGGTGAGCGATCCGCCAGAAAGCAGGAGGCCCGCCACTGCGGCGAGCAGCGCCAGAGGCAGAAGCCACAGCGGCGAACGGCGGGAACGCTCCATCACGCCTTCACGACCAGCAGGCCGTTCATGGACGGGTCGGCCGACCCGCCGCAACAGATATCGCAGTAGAAGCGATAGATGCCGGGCTTCTTGATGTCCAGCGTGAAGTACTTGGTCGAGAGAGGGGCAACCTTCTCGGTGATGTGGAAATAGGGCACCTTGAAGTTGTGCCAGCCGCCGCCGTCGATGTGGTTCGAGTCGTCAAGGTCGACGAGCGCGATGCGCGTCGGGCTGCCAGCCCTGAGTCTGATCACGTTGGGGGCGAACCCGGACATCGAGATCTGAACCTGTTTGGCGCCTGCGGCGGGCTGAGCGATCAGGGGCCGAAGTCCTTGCCAGATGCCTGCGCCGAGAACCAGGATGACAATGACGCCGACCGTGATGAAGGCTATTAGCCCGAACCGGTCATCCTTGCGGCTTGGGTTCCTCTTGTCCACGCCTGCTTGTCCTCCAATGCCGAACGCGGGCCCTTCAGCGACTTCAGTCGCACGAAGCCGATCAGGGAATGCGCAAAAGGCGCTACCGGCTCACGATGAACCTGCCTTGCATTCCACCCTGGGCATGCCCAGGGACGCTGCAGTCATAGATGAAACTTCCCGCGGTCGTGGCGGTGAAGCGCATTAGCGAAGACGGCACGCTTTGCGAACTCGCGGTGCCGAGTTCAGGGCTTGCCGCGCCAGCGAAGGCCGGGGCGCCGTCCACCGCTCTTGACACCACGAAGTCGTGCGGTGCGGCGGTGTCGTCGTTGAGCACCTGTACCGACACGTTGGCGCCGTGTGGCACGACGATGGTCGGGTTGATGAGTCCCGCGACTTCGAAACTGAGCTCGGGTCCGCCCGCTGGGGCGGCGACTGCCGCCAACTTCACATCCTGGCTGCGGAACGCAATCGTGTTGCGAGCGCGGTCTATGGTGGCGCCCGACGGAAGCTGCTTGGCCAAGCGTTGCGCCGCGGCGACGCCCACAGTCCCAGTGGCGGCGTTCGTCGAAGATCCGGCGCCTGCGGCGTACCCGCCCATCATGCCGTAGTACGGGACTGACCCCTGGCTCGCTGTGCCAGGAGCGGCGTAGCCACCCATCATGCCGTAGTACGTGCTGCCGCTTTGGTGGTTCGGTCCCAGTCCGAACAGGCGGCCCATCATGCCCCAGAGCCCACCGGTGGTGGCGGCTGATCTGCCGTAGAACCCCGACATCATGCCGTACGGAGCGTAGCTGCCGGTGGCACCGGAGGCGACGCCGGACCCGAAAAGCAGTCCAAGAGCACCTACGACCACAGCGCCCCCTGCAACAAGTCCCTTGCCGAAGCGCATGGGAACGGTCTCCCTTCCGGCTACTTGGAGCCGAGGTCGCGCCGCATCTCCTCGAACTGCTCGCGGCTCAGCTCGCCGCGGGCGTAGCGCTCGCGCAGGATGTCGAGCGCGGCGTCAGATCCCTGCGCGGAGCGGGAAGGAGGTTGCCACCACGCCCTGAGGATAAACGCGATGCCCCCAATCACGAGAACCCAGAACATAATCATCATCAGCGGTCCCACCCAGCTCCACGGACCGCCCCAATAACCCCACATCATCGTCCGCCACCACCCTTCGACACAAAGTCTAGGACGCGAACATGCGGATAAGGTTCGCGGCACAGGCAGCGATCGGGCAAGAATCGATCAAGAGTTCATCAAGATGGAAACGACTTCGTGCCCGCGGCAGTGTCATCCGGCCGAGCATGCCGAGGCCTGGCCCTGCACGTGATCGCGCCAGGCTTCCATCCCGGCTTCCGCGAGACGACGGGCTGGCCCAAGGCCCATGCCCGGCTGGCCAGTATGCCCTAGGCCGAGACCCTCGCCGCAGAAGCGGCGCAACACTCCCGCTGAAACGTCTCCGGCGGGGAGAAGGCCGGGACCACGGCTTGCCGCGCTCGCGCTGCAAGCCGTGGCTCGGCCGTGCGAGAGGCTGCGCAGCACGCAAGCAGGCAGAGGACATGCCGCGTCGACGCGCCTCGGGGCATAGCTTTCTAGGGATGGAAGGGGGCGGCATCCCTTGTCGAGTTCCGACCTGCCCGACCTTCGCGATCTCGAGCGTGACCGGGCCTTCCAGGTAATCCTCGACGAAGCGCGCATCCGGCTCGAGATGCCGCAACTCCTGGCGCGCCTCCTGGATCGTGACAAAGACGCCGTGCATCGGGCGATCCGCGACTGGGCGAGCCGCGTCCGCCCGCTCTCCGACATCGCTGACGAATTGCGCAGGGCCTTGGGGGAGGGCTAGTCCCAAGAAAAGAGGCCGGTCCTGAGGTCGCGACGCGTGGGCTGCGCTCGGCGTGACGCGCAGGGCCATTGCCACATGCGAGGGGGTCGGCGAGATGAATGGCAGCACACGGCTGGTGTGCTGAGGCGTCTCGCAGGCGCCTGTCGAGCCAGCGATCGCAGACGAGGGACGGGAGCGCGCCCGGAGCCGGGGAACGATCGCAAGCGGGGCAGAACGGTACGTCACCAGACTGCGGCACACGCTGCCGCACGTTTGACGGTATCCTCGGTCAGTTGACGGACAGCGTGGCGGGCTGCCTTTCGTCGCGCGGAAGGAGCAGGGCCAGCAGCGCCCCTGCGGTCGGGCCAAGCGCCAACAGCGCGAACACGGGACCGAAGGACCCTGTGGACTGCGCGAGCAGGCCGCTCAGGACAGGCGCAAGCAACTGCCCGACGCCGAAGAAGAGCGTCAGGATTCCGAGTGCCGCCGCAGCCAGCGACCGACCGAAGTAGTCGAGCACCATCGCGGCCATGATTGCCGGCACGGACCAGAGCATCAACGAGTACGCAAGGGCGGACCAGACGATGTCCAGGCGGGTCAGGGCGAGACCGAAGAGCAGCAGGAAGCCCCCCTGCAGGATGTAGACGAGCGCGAGCCCGCGGCGATGTCCGATGCGATCGGCGACGAAGCCCCAGATGATGCCGCTGGGCAGTGTTCCGATGCCCACCCAAGACCACAGGCTGCCTGCCGCGGCGAGCGAGAAGCCGCGGTCGGCGGTCAGGTAGGCGCCGAAGAAGGTGGTGAAGGCTACATACGAGAGACCGAACATGAAGTAGATGACGCCCAGGTGCCAGACGAGACGCCGGGAGAAGGTGCGCAGGGGCTCGGCTGTGCCGCTCCCGCCGCTTTCGCCGAGCGGCCGCAGGCCGACATCCTCCGGTCGGTCCCGAAAGACGAGGTAGCCCAAGATGCCCAGAAGCAGGCTGCCCAGCGCGAGCAGCGCCCAGCCGTAGCGCCAGCTCTCGCCGCCGTAGGCCGCGGCCAGGGCCGGCACCAGCGCGCCGCTGATCACGAGCCCGATGCCTGAGCCCGCCACGAGCAGTCCGGACGCGAGGGCGCGCCAGCGCCGGCCGACCCAGGACATCCCGAGCGCCATCACGGGCACATTCGCGCCCCCGGTGCCGAGTCCCGTCAGAATCTGCCCAATCAGAGCCAGGGCATAGCCCTGGCTCAAGGCGGTCAGAGCGAGACCCAGCGCGACCAGGACCATCGAGGGGAAGATCACCCGTCGCGGGCCGAAGCGGCTGGCAAGACCTCCTGCGCTCACCGCGCCCAGGAGGTACCCGCCAAAAGCGAAGCTCGCCACGACCCCTGCGCCAGCTGTGCTCCAGCCCAGCGTCTTTTCCATGCCCGGAAGGAACAGAGCATAGCTGAAACGGCCGAATCCCAAGGATCCGAGAACGGTCAAGCAACCGATCGGCACGATGAAAAACGCCCGGTGGATGCGCACAGCGAAGCCTCCTTCTCGGCTATTCCGCATGCATCGCCCATGGCGCTGCGGCGCGGCTGCGCCGCGCAGCCGAGGGGGGACGCACAGCATATCGTCCACGGGGGACGGCAGGCGGCTTGCCACTGCGAGGGGGGGTGCTGCGAGGGGCTTCATTGGCGGCCTGACGGTGCCACGTTAGGGAATCAGGGCGGGTCAGGTCACCCCGAGCAGGTCGGGCGGCACCGCGGGGTGCAGGACGGCACGGGTCTTGACGTCGATCAGGCCGCGCGATGTGAGCCGCGGGCCGGGGAGGAAGTCGCAGGTCAGGAAGAGGAGGGAGTAGAGGATGTCGTGGAAGGGATAGCCGCGCTGGCGCACCGCATCCAGCAAAGCTTGCTGGTGGCGCAGAGCGGTCTCGAATAACGGGCTCTCCGTCATCATGCCGGCGAGCGGCAAGGGGGTCTCGAGAACCGGTTTGCCATGCTCCATCAGTACGATGCCGCCGCCCAGCGAAACCACCCGCTCCACCGCCAGGGCGATCGCTGCCGGGTCTCTGCCCGCCGCGAGGATGTGTGTTGTGGTGTTGTAGGTTGTCGCAAAGCCTTCGACACCGCCCATCAGCCGATCGATGATCGCGTGCGAGATCCAGCGGCCGGCGCGGTCCAGCAGAGCGGCGTAGACAAGCCCGGGCTCCTCGGAGATGTCGACGGCGCCGTCGCGCACCGGCAGCCGGTGGTCGTGGCGCGACGTGATCACCGCCAGGTCGAAGCGTATCACCGGTACCTGCGCAAACCCCGACTCGTCCGGCGATGCGCGGTAGAGGAACAGCCGGGGGTCGCCAGCCGACCGGGCGTGCACGGTGATCGGCATCTTGCGGGGGTAAGAGTTCCAGTCGATCTCCGGAGTGGGCGCGAGGAGCTGGCCGTGTGCCGCCACAACGTTGCCACCCGCGATGACGAGGCTCGGACGGAATGTCTCGAGGTCTGGCAGGAGCAGCAGATCGGCTCTGCGCCCGGGCGCGATGCCGCCCAGAACCTCGTCGAGGCCGAGGTAGGTCGCCGGGTTCAGTGTCGCGAGCTGCAGCGCCTGGATGGGAGGCACGCCGGCCCGGACGGCGATGCGCAGCAGCCCGTCCACGAAGCCATCCGCCTCGACGCACGCGGGGTGGGGGCCGTCGGTGGTCAGCAGTAGGCGGCCCGAGCTGACGTGCCGCTCGCTGACGGCCTTGACCAGCTCCGGCAGGTCGGGACGCAGGGAGCTGTGGCGCAAGGCCGTCCACAGGCCGAGCCGCAGGCGATCGAGGACCTCCTGCACAGTGATGGCTTCGTGGCAGGCGCTGATGCCAGCCGCGACGATCGCGTTCAGGCGGTCGTACGAGGCGCCGGCCGTGTGCCCGTCGGAGATCTTGCCGTGCCCTTTGGCCTGCGCGATGGCAGCAAGGGCGAAGGGATCGGCCTCGACCAGCATGGGCCAGCGCGTCAGCTCCGCCGTGCCGATCACGTCCCACATCTCCAGCAGGGCGCCGATCTTGCGCGTGTCGAAGTCATCCCGCTCCCCATCGTAATCCGCCTGCGAGACGATGCGGGCCAGCCAAAGGTGCAGTCCCGGCAACGCGCGCAGATCCTCCACCATCCGGCGCACACCTCTGGCGCCGAAGTGGAGGTAGAAGTAGAGGTCATCGTGGACCATCGTCGTCGTCCCGAGGGGCAGGACCTTTCGCGTCAGGCTTACGGGGTTGTAGAGAACCCACGGGTGGGCGTGAGGTTCGATGAAGCCGGGCGCGACAAACTGGCCCTGCGCGTCGATGATCTGCGTTTCCCCGCCGCCCGTCAGATCCTTCGGCCCCACATAGGCGATCCTGTCCTGCACGACGGCGATGTTGCCGTCCAGCAGTTCCCCCGAGTAGACGTTGACGATCTTCGCGTTGCGGATGATAAGGTCAGCGGGGCGTGCTCCCTGTACCGCTTCGATGAGTGCTGCGCGACTCGCCCGCAGCGGCAGTTCCTGTCGGCGCATGATCCCAACTCCAAAGACCTGTTCGTTGGTGCGACGCATGGGTGCGCTAGGTTCCACTCTCCGCTGGAACGTGGGGCTTGTCAACGCCTCGAGCTTCTGCCGGTGCGGCTGAGCGATCCTGCCCGGGAGAAGCGGCATGGCAGGGCACGTGCGTCGAAGTGCGCCGTCGCACGGCGGCGCGGCTGTCGCCCACAGGAGTGTACGTGCCGCGTCCCGACCCGACGCGGCATAGGATCCCCGGTGGGGACGGCGGTGGCCGGCTCATGGCAGGGATGGATCCCGACAGCCTGCCCGACGGCCGGTCGGTGCAGGCACGCCAGGTTCTCATCGGCCCCGCCGGGTGCCGGACTGCAGCCCGGATCCGGTACACCGATCACAGCCGATCACCCTGAGGACGTCGGGGGAGGGGTAGCACATGCGGGTGGCACTGTACTGCCGAATCTCCACGGATGAGGACCTGCAACGATACTCGTTGGTCAACCAGGAGGCATCGTTGCGCCACTACGCCGAAGATCGGGGCTGGCAGATCTTTGGCGTCTTTGTGGACCGCATGAGCGGTAGCCAAGACAAGCGTCCTGGCCTGAACCGCCTTCTCGACGCTCTGGCGCGCGGCGACGCGGATGCGGCGCTGGTGACGGAACAAGATCGCCTGAGCCGTCTGGACGAGATCCCTTGGGCTCTCCTGAAGCAAGCCTTTCGGGACTCGGGCGCGAGGTTCTTCACCCTGTCGGGCGAGGTGGACTTCCACAACGAGGACGACGAGTTCTCGGCCGACATCATGGCCCTGATCGACCGCCGGCGCCGCAAGACGATCGTCAGGCAGATGGTTCGCGGCCGCGCGGGCGCGGCCAAGCGCGGGGAGTGGCTTGGGCGCGTTCCCTTCGGCTATCGCAGGAGTCTCGGCACAAAGCATCTTGAGCCTCATCCGGCGGAGGCGCAGCTCGTTCAGCAGATCTTCCGGCTCTTCAGCCAAGAGCGGATGGGCAGCATGCGCCTGGCTGCCCTCATGCGGGACCTCGTTCCGACGAGACATGTCGACCAGGCGTTCATCGTTCGTGTGTTGCGCAACCCCGTGTACCTGGGCGACATGGCGATGCGGGTCGGTGGCGAGACCATACGCGTCGAAGGGGCGCATGAGCCGATCGTCGGACGGGACCTCTGGCAGACGTGCAACGAGCTGCTGGACAGAAGGGGCGCCGAGAACAAGAAGTCCAGGCTCGAGAGCACGGCCGGGCTCGTCGCGGGCATGGTCCGCTGCGCCGACTGCGGGCATCTCCTCTCGCCCACCACGGCAACGAAACGGGTCGGAGCTCGGCTATTGCGCTACCATTACTACAGGCACGTCCGCCAGCACCGGGACGGGCAGTCGCCCGACGGCCGCCTGTGTCGTGCGGCGCATCGGTCGGAGCAGGTCGACGCGGATGTACGAGCGCAAGTGGCCCGCATTGCCACCTCGCCGGCCGGTAGGCGCCAACTGCTCCGTCGCCTCGCGGACAGCAGGGCGGTGCAGCAGTTTGAAGCCAGGCAGAGGGAACTGACCGAGCAGCTTGCGTCCCTCGGCCGCAAGCAGGAGCGACTCCTGCAACTCTTCCTCTCGGGAGAGTGGGATCGGGCCCGCCTTGCCGCCGAGAAGAGACACCTGGAGCGAAGCGTCGCGACCCTCGCGGGAGAACTCGGCGATGTGCAGGCGAGGCTGCGGTTCACGCGGGCGGACGCCTTGGGCCTCGAGCTGCTCGCGGAGACGTTCGCGGTGGCGCAGGACCTTGGGAGCCTGACGTTCGGCGACCAGCAGGCGGTGGTGCGCGGGCTGGTCGACCGGGTGGAGATCTGCGGCGACGGGCGGGTGAAGGTGATCGCCAAGGTCTCGGTCGCAGCGCCCGATACGACTGCGACGCGGTTTGCGCATCCTGGCACCGGAGCAGGATAATCCGACGGTCAAACCGAACTCGGTGGCCGCCGATCTCAGCCTTGTGCCGGACACGGTCGTCGCGGCACTGGAGCATCGGCAACTTCAGCCCCTGTTGATCGGACGATAACCAGGACGGAGGATCGCTTTGCAAAGCGCCAATGTGGTCATCGTGGGAGCAGCCGGACTCGTGGGTCAGCAGATCGCCTCCGTTCTCGCCGAGCACATGCAGGGGTTGCCGGTGGGTGAACTGCGCCTGGTGGCCAGCGACCGCTCGGCAGGGCACGAACTCACGGTGCTTGGCCGCCGTCTCACGGTCGAGGCGATTTCCCCCGCAAGCTTCCAGGGCATGGACTTCGCCTTCTTCGCGGCGCCGAACGAGGTGTCGGCCAAGTACGCGCCGATCGCCGCGGAACTTGGCGTGGTGGCGATCGACAAGTCGAGCCACTTCCGTATGCAGGACGGCATCCCGCTCGTCGTGCCGGAAGTCAACATGCGGCACATCGGCCCGGCCGACCGCATCATCGCGAGCCCAAACTGCTCGACGATCCAGCTCGTGATGGCGATCGGCCCGCTCGATCGGGCGTTCGGCCTGAGGCGCGTCGTGGTCAGCACCTACCAGGCCGTATCGGGCAGCGGCCGCGAGGCATTGGAAGGTCTCGACGCCGAGGCGCGCGACTGGGCGGATGGCGCCGAGCCGCAGGCAAAGGCCTACCGCGAACCCATCGCCTTCAACGTGCTGGCCCAGTGCGACTCCTTCCTCGGTGACGGCTTCACGAAGGAAGAGCATAAGCTGAGGTTCGAGACCCGCAAGATCCTGGGCAGGCCAGACCTGCCCCTCGCGGCGACCGCCGTGCGCGTGCCGGTGAGGGTGGGCCACTCGGAGGCCGTGACCGTGGAATTCGCCCGCGACGTCAGCCCGGACGAGGCGCGGGAAGCCTTGCGCGGGCTGCCTGGCGTGCGCGTCGTCGACGACCCGGGGGCATCGGCTTACCCGACTCCCCTGGCCGCAGCCGGCCAGGACGACGTGTTTGTCGGCAGGATCCGCCAGGACCCGGACCGTCCCGACACCCTGCACATGTTCGTGGTGGCCGACAACCTGCGCAAGGGCGCGGCGACGAACGCCGTGCAGATTGCCGAGGCGTTATGGCAGAGTGGGATGTAATAGTACAGAAGTTCGGTGGGACATCGGTGGCGGACTACGAGCGCCGCGAGCGGGTCTCGCAGATCGTTCGCTCGGCGCTCCAGCAGGGGCTGCGCAGCGTCGTCGTCGTTTCGGCGCAAGGCAGGGTCGGTGAGCCTTACGCCACCGACACCCTGTTGCAGCTGCTCACGAACGAAGGATCGAAGGTGCCCGCACGCGAGAGCGATCTGCTGATCGCGTGCGGCGAGATCATCTCGGCCGTCGTCATGGCGGCGCACCTGCGCAAGGACGGCATGCCCGCGAAGGCGCTGACAGGGGCGCAGGCCGGCATTGAGACGGACGGCCGCTTCGGCGACGCCAAGATCCTGCGCGTCGATCCGGCGCCGCTCAGGACCGTGCTCGAGGAGGGCCTGGTACCGGTCGTGGCCGGCTTCCAGGGGAAGGCGCCGCAGGGCGAGATCGCGACGCTCGGCCGCGGCGGCTCCGACACCACCGCCGCCGCCATCGGCGCGGCGCTCGGCGCGAGCTTCGTGGACATCTACACGGACGTCGACGGCATCAAGACCGCAGATCCGCGCATCGTCCCGGAGGCGCGCACCATCAGCGCCCTCGACTACGACGAACTGTTCCAGATGGCGCAGGCCGGGGCGAAGGTGGTCCATCCGCGTGCCGTCGAGGTGGCGCGTCAGGCGCGCATCCCCTTGCGCATCCGCTCCACGCTGGGGGACGATGCGGGCACCGTCGTCGGCGGGCCGAGGCTTCAGGACCTGTGGCACGCCCGCCGGCCCGAGAACACGGTCGTCGGCGTCACCGACCGCTCCGACATCGGCGAGCTCGTCATTGCGACGCCCAAGGGACCCGAGCGCACCGAGATCGAGGCGCAGATCTTCAAGGTCCTCGCCGCCAAGGGCATCTCGGCCGACATGATCTCGGTCTCGCCCGGCCGTGTCGCCTTCATCGTCGCGAAGACCCGCCTCACGGAAGCCGGCAGGCTCGTCGAGGAGCTGGGGCTCAAGGCCGACGCGCGGGCGGACGTGGCCAAGGTGGCCATCATAGGCTCGGCGATCGCGGGCCTGCCGGGCGTCATGGCGACGCTGTTGGCGGGGCTCGTCGAGGTGGGCGTGGAGATCCTCGAGACGTCGGACTCGCACTCCTCGATCGCCTGTCTCGTGCCGGAGAAGCTGCGTGTGGACGCGGTGCGCACGCTGCATCGCCAGTTCCATCTGTCGTAGATCGGAAAGGGGGCCGCGACATGCCGACAGGGAAGCTCCTGACAGCGATGGCCACACCCTTCGACCAAAACCTCGAGGTTGATCTTCGCAAGGCGAAGACGCTGGCGCTTCAGCTGGTCCAGAACAAATCGGATGGCATCGTCGTGGCGGGGACGACCGGTGAGTCGCCGACTCTGGGCGAGCAGGAGAAGATCGATCTCTGGACGGCGGTCGTGGACGCGGTGGGGGACCGTGCGGACGTCTGGGCGAACACCGGCAACTACGACACCCGCGCTTCGGTCGCCCTCAGCCGGCGCGCCGAGCAGCTCGGGGTGCACGGCGTGATGCTTGTGGTGCCCTACTACAACAAGCCGTCGCAGGAGGGGCTGTACCAGCATTTCCGCACGATCGCCGACGCGATCCAGCTGCCTGTCATGCTCTACAACGTGCCGTCCCGCACCGCGCAGAACATGACGGCGCAGACCGTGCTCAGGCTGCAGCGGGACTGTTCGAACATCGTCGCCGTCAAGGAGGCGTCGGGCAACTTCGAGCAGGCTGCGGAGATCATCAAGGGATCGCGCCAGGAGTTCGCCCTGTACTCGGGCGACGACAAGGCGACCCTGCCGCTGCTCGCCATCGGAGCGGACGGGGTGGTATCGGTCGCGTCGCACCTCGTCGGACCGCAGATCCGTCGCATGCTCGATGCGTTCCTCACGGGCCAGGTGCGGGTTGCGCAAGAACTGCACCACGCCCTCCTGCCGCTCTTCACCGGCCTGTTCGTCACGTCCAACCCCGTGCCGCTCAAGTGGGCGCTCAAGGCGGTCGGACGCGACATGGGCGGCGTGCGGCCGCCGCTCGCGGCGGCGAGCGCATCCGAGGAGGCGTTCCTGCACAGCCTTCTCCATGAACAGGGTCTGCTCTGAGGCGAGCGGTGGCCCTTCGGTTGCGGCGCACCGCGGCAGCGGCTATACTTGATGCCAGATACTTGTGTACGGACCTGCGCTGAGGGCAAGCGAAGCTGCTTCGGGGTCGTCAGGACGTCGGGCGACAAGCCGGAGGAGCGGGGCGCCAACGTGCGCCCTTGTTTGCCGTAGGCGCGTGCATCGACTGCGCCAGAGGCGCAGCCAGGGCCTGGGCACGTAGGAGGTCAATGCAGTTTGACGGGACCCGCAAGGCGCGCACCAACGAGATCGCGCGTCGCAGAGAAAGGCAAGCTCCACGTCATCCCGCTGGGCGGGGTCGGCGAAATCGGCAAGAACATGTACGCGTACGAGTACAACGGCGAAATCATTGTCGTAGACTGTGGCCTGATGTTCCCGGACGACGAGATGTACGGCGTCGATCTCGTGATCCCGGACATCAGCTTCCTGCTTGAGCATCGCGAGCAGGTGCTGGGGATCTTCCTCACGCACGGGCACGAGGACCACATCGGCGGCCTGCCGTTTGTCCTGAAGCAGCTGCAGGTGCCGATCTTCGCGACCAAGCTCACGCTCGGCATGATCCGCGGCAAGCTCGAGGAGCACGGCATGGTGACCCACGAGCAGTCCCGCGAGATCCAGCCGGGCGACACGCTGCACCTCGGCGCCTTCCACGTCGAAGCCATTCGCGTCAACCATTCGATCCCCGACGCCGTGGCCTTCGCGATCCACACCCCGATCGGCACGGTCGTCCACACCGGCGACTTCAAGTTCGACCAGACGCCGGTCGATGGCGAGGTGGCGGACTTCCACCGCTTCGCCCAACTGGGCCACCAGGGGGTTCTGGCGCTCTTCTCGGACTCGACGAACGCGGAGCGCCCTGGCTATACCGGTTCCGAGCGCCAGGTCGGCAAGGTGCTCGACGACGTGATCGCGGCGGCCAAGCAGCGCGTGCTCGTCGCCTCGTTCGCCAGCAACGTGCACCGCATCCAGCAGGTCATGAACGCGGCCGAGAAGAACGGGCGCAAGCTCGCCGTCGTCGGCCGCAGCATGGAGAACGTGGTGCGCATCGCCCTCGAACTCGGCTATCTGAAGGCTTCGGAAGGCACCATGATCGACATCGACGACATCAGCCGCTTCCCGGCCAACAAGGTCGTCATCATGACGACGGGGTCGCAGGGCGAGCCGATGGCGGCGCTGTCGCGCATGGCCGCTTCCGAGCACAAGAAGGTCGAGATCCTGCCTGGCGACACGGTGATCATCGCCGCGACGCCGGTGCCCGGCAACGAGAAGTCGGTGAGCCGCACCATCAACAACCTGTACAAGCGCGGCGCGGAGGTCGTCTACTCGTCGAGCATGGGCGTGCACGTCTCGGGTCACGCGAGCCAGGAAGAGCTCAAGCTGATGATCACGCTCGTGCAGCCGCGCTTCTTCTGCCCGATCCACGGCGAGTACCGCATGCTGATCACGAACGCGCGTCTCGCCGAGGCGGTCGGCGTGCCGAAGCCGAACATCCTGATCGGCGAGATCGGCTCGGTCTACGAGTTCACCGAGGGCACCGCGGCGATCGTCGGCAAGGTCAACTCCGGCGTGGTGTTCGTCGACGGCCTCGGCGTCGGCGACGTCGGCAACATCGTCCTGCGCGACCGCAAGCTGCTGGCGGAGGACGGCGTGATCGTCGTGGTCGTCGCCATCGACCGCGAGTCGCAGACCGTGATCTCCGGACCCGACATCGTCTCGCGCGGCTTCGTCTACGTGCGGGAGTCGGACCAGCTGATCGAGGACGCGAAGCAGAAGATCCGCGAGGCGCTCGAGACGGCCGACAGCCGGCGCATGGGCGACTGGTCCGCGATCAAGTCGCTCGTCCGCGACACGCTCGGCCGCTTCGTCTTCGAGCGCACCCGCCGCAGGCCGATGATCCTGCCGATCGTGATGGAGATCTGAGCGTGACTCGCCGAAGGCAGGCGGGACTCGCCGTCCTGCTTGCCAACATCATCTGGTCCACCACCTATCCGGTATCGCAAATGGCGCTCTCGATCGGCGCAGGACGGCTCGCCGCCCTGCGCTTCCTCATATCCGGCATCATTGTCCTGCCACTTCTGCTGCATCAGCGGTTGCCGCGCGGACGCATGCTGCTCGCGGCGATCGGGCTCGGACTGCTCGGGTTCAGCGTCGCCTTCGGGCTCGAGGTGGAGGGCATCCGTCTGGCGGGGGCGTCGCTCGCGGCCCTGTCGATCGCGCTCGAGCCGCTGGTCACCGCAGTTGTCGCGCGCATCTGGCTCAAGGAGCGGCTGCCGCGGCTCGCTCCCTATGGCCTTCTCCTGGCGGTGTTCGGCACCTGGCTGCTCGCGGGCGCGCCAAGGCCGGGGCACGTCGAGAACCTCGGCGGCATCCTGCTGCTCGTGGCGGCCGTGACGAGCTTCGGCTTCTACAATGTGCTGTCGAAGCCGGTCGCGGAAGCGGTCGGGGAGATTTCGCTCACGGTCGTCGGCGTCCTGGCGGCGGGCATCGCCTTCGTGCCCTGGCTCTTTTTCGGTTCGCCAATCCTCAGCACGCCGCGCATCGATCTCGCCTGGGCGCTCTATCTCGCGCTCGGACCGACACTCGTCAGCTACTTTCTCTGGTTCTACGCCCTGCGCCGGGCGGCGGTGGGCTTCGCCGCGTTCTTCTTGTATGTGCAGCCCGTCGTCGGCGCCGCTCTCAGCTGGGTCTGGCTCGGCGAGGCCCTGACGCCGTTCGAGATCTCGGGCGGGCTGCTGGTGCTCTTGGCCGTCTATCTCGGCGTGCGGCCGGAACGCGCTGTCGAGCGCGCCTGAGCCCAAGCGGGCATGCTAGGGCGGGGAGGGACGCCCAGGTGACGAAGTCCGGCGAGGACTCCGAGGAGGCCAAAGAAGGCAATCGCACCGAGGAGGCCATCACATCGCTTGGCACGCCCTCGGTGGCCAGGCCGCGCAGCCCGATCCACTGCCTGACGGTGATTGGCCAAGTCGAGGGGCACATCCTGCTGCCAAGCCAGAACAAGACGACCAAGTACGAGCACGTGATCCCGCAGCTGGTCGCGATCGAGGAGGACCCCGAGGTGAAGGGTCTCCTCGTGGTGCTCAACACCGTCGGCGGCGACGTGGAGGCGGGCCTCGCGATCGCGGAGATGATCGCGGGGCTGAGCAAGCCCACCGTGAGCCTGGTGCTGGGCGGCGGCCACTCGATCGGTGTGCCGATCGCCGTCGCCGCGGACTGGTCCTTCATCTCGGCGACGGCGACGATGACGATCCATCCGCTGCGCTTGAATGGCCAGGTCATCGGCGTGCCGCAGACCTACGAGTACATCGACCGCATGCAGGATCGCGTCACCCGCTTCATCGCGGGCCACTCGCGCATCCACGAGGCCCGGCTCAAGGAACTGATGCTGCGCACGGGCGAACTGGCCAGGGACGTCGGCACGGTGCTGGTTGGCCAGGAGGCGGTGCGCGAGGGCATCATCGACCGGGTCGGGACGCTCCAGGACGCGATGGCGGAAGTGCGGCGCCGCGTACGGCGCGAGGGAGGTGAGCAGGGTGATGTGGACCATCGTGCCGCCGGAAGTCATCTGGCAGCAGCCGTCGGAGGAGCGGCTGAGGGTGCAGGGACATCCGCAGGGCTTCGTCGTCATCCGCTCCGGTCGCGGTGGTGAGGAGACGCTCGAGCGGCTGATCGCGACCGATCCGAAAGCCTACCTCGATCCGGCGCTGCAGCCCGGAGGGCCGCCGCCGGCGGTCTGACGGGCGGGAGATCGCGGTGGCCCTCCGGCATGTCCTGCCCACGACGAGGAGGCAGGACATGCCGGAGGGCCAGAGTTTCAGGTTGGCAAAGGCAGGCCCGATCTGCCATCGACCGCGGGAGGCCGGCGTGAGCGACCGGCCTCCTGTCGCTGTCCCGGCGGCGGGCGCCGCGTCGCGCAAAGGGGGTGGGCGTCCGCTGCGGGGAAACTTGCAGCCGCGCCGAGGGCTGCTTGCACGCCGCGGCGCCGGAGCTGCACCGCCGCGCGGCCATTTCTCCCTCAAGCGGGTCCGCCCCGGCAGGAACGTCGCGCCGGCTGGACGAAGGCGGATAGACGTACGGGAGGCGATTGGCGTGGCAAAGAGGCCGGTGACCGCCCAGGACATTCTGCGCATCCGCCTGGGCGCCAATGTGGAGATCTCCCCGGACGGTGGGCTGATCGCCTTCGAGGAGATCTGTCAGGATCCCGAGACGAACGAGACGAGGAGCCGCATCGAGGGCCTGCGGCCCGGCAAGCCGCCATGGCACCTCACATCGGGCACGCGGGACCGCCAGCCCAGATTCTCGCCGGACGGCACGAAGCTCGCCTTTCTGCGCAAGGCCAAGCAGCAGACGCAGATCTGGATCCTGCCGCTCGCCGGCGGCGAGTCCTGGCAACTGACGGCGGTTTCGGGCGGGGTCTCCGAATTCGCCTGGTCGCCGGACGGTCAACTCCTCGCCTTCACGACGCCCGTCGGCGCAGAGGGGATCGAGGTGGAGGCAGGGGCCGAGGAGAAGGATCCCGAGCGCAGGTTCACGGCCGATGTCAAGGTGATCGAGGAGCTCGCGCACAAGCTGGACGGCGAGGGCTACTTCAAGGACCCGCCCTGCCTGTGCACGATCGAGCCCAGTCCCGGGGCGGCGCCGCGCCAGCTCACCTTCGCGCCGTACCGCGTCCACGACGTCGGCTTCGCCGCAGACGGCCAGGCGGTCTATTTCCTCTCGCGCCGCGGCGACGACTACGATAAAGAACTCTTCGACCTGCGCCTCTACCGCATCGGCCTCGACGGCGGCGAGGTGACCGAGGTGGCGCCGGCAGGCGTCGAGGGATTCGCGGCGGGGCCCGAACTCGCGATCGCCATGAGCGATCCCAAGGAGATGGGCTACGACAATACGCGCCTCTTCCTCGCTGCGGCGGACGGCAGCGGCCTGAGGGCGGCGGCGCCAGGCTTCGACCGCACGCTCGGCAACGCGGCGATCAGCGACGTCCCGGGCTCCGGCTTCACAGGACTCGCCTGGGCACCGGACGGCCAGGGCGTCTACGGCATCTACAGCGACAGGGGGACCACACAGCTCGGCGTCTTCCGGCCGGACGGCTCCGTCGAGGCCCTGACGTCGGGCAGGCACGTGGTGTACGGCTACAGCGTCGCGCGCAGCGGAGCGATCGCCCTGCTCATCTCGACCCCGACCGATCCGGGCAACGTCTACCTGCTGCGGGACGGGGCGCTCGAAGGCCTCACGAACCTGAACGAGGCGCTGTTCAGCGAGGTGGCGACGGTCGAGCCGGAGTTCTTCGAGGCGCCGTCTCCCGACGTCGGCTCGGTCGACACATGGGTCATGAAGCCGCTTGGCCTGCCCGCCCTCGGCAAGGCGCCGACGGTGCTGATGATCCACGGCGGGCCGATGAGCATGTATGCGCACACCTATTTCTTCGAGTTCCAGTTGCTGGCCGCCGCGGGCTTCGGCGTCGTCTACACGAACCCGCGCGGCAGCCAGGGCTACGGCTTCGCCTTCTGCCAGGCAATCCAGCGCGAATGGGGCAACCTCGACCTGAAGGACATCTACGCCGGCCTCGACGCCGCCATAGAAGGCCACCCCTTCATCGACAGCGAGAGGCTCGGCGTCGGCGGCGGCTCGTACGGCGGCTACATGACCAACTGGATCATCGGCCACACCAACCGTTTCAAGGCGGCGGTGAGCGGCCGCTCGGTCGTCGACTGGCAGGCGATGGTCGGCACCGG
>JAJZVM010000077.1 GCA_021845645.1 Bacillota bacterium | reverse complement strand
GCGCTCGTGCGCTTCGGACCACTTCTCGACCGTCTCCGGCCGTCCGCAGATCGAACAGCGCACCTCCATCGCTCCTACCCCCTCAGGACGGGGAGAGTGCCGACTGGAGCAGTTCCACCAGCCGAACCGCGTCCTGGATGTGTAGTCTCTCCTGATCTCCGCCACGATAGCGGACCACCAACACGAGCGACCTCGCGAGGATGCCCGCGGGCAACAGGAGCGACGCAAGGACGGGCTCCTGCAGGCGCACCAGGCAGCGAACCCCGCCGATCCCGGCCAGCGACGCTGGCCTGGCGTACCCGGCCGCACGCGCGAATTCGAGTGGCCCCGCGCCCATCTCGCTTCCATCCTCCTCTAGGACGGCGTCGAGCGCAACCCCCACCGGGCGCCTCACACGGAAAAGGAGATCCTGACCACCCCGACCGGCGATACCGGTGCGGGCCAAGGCGACCAGCGTGAAGTCGGCCAGTCCTGCAAGGGCAGCGAGCGTCGCCGCCTGCAGCGCGCGCGTGCCGACGCCCGGTCCAACCAGGTGGGCGCCGGCGACGCGGCGCTGGGCCGCATAGGTGAACACGGTTCCCGGTTCGGGCGTACCCACCAGGGGGTCGAGCAGCAGCCCTCGCTCACCTGCCCGCAGCACCGCCTTCCCGCCCTGGCGGCTCTGCACGACGTGTCCGTCGAGCTCCTGCGGGGGCAAGGAGGTGCCGAGCGCCGCCGCCCCACGGCCGTCCGGTCCGGCGCCGGTGGCGGCGAACGTCGGCTCGTCCAGGGCCAGGAGGACAACGCTGCCGCCCTCTCCGCGGCGTGCGCTCAGGTTGCCCACCGGGTCCACCTCGACCTTTGCGCCCATGGCCTCGAGGTGCCTGGTCAGGATGGCGCGCAAGGGCCCTTCATCGCCGGATGGCGCCTGCGGCGGCAGGAGATCGGCAAGCAGCGAAGTGAAGCGGTCAGTCGTGTCCACGCACCTCCCGAACGTTTTCGAGGAACCGCTGCAGCAGGCCGCGGGCAGCCTCCAGGTCGCGCAGCGAGATGAGCGATACGGGCGCGTGCAGGTAGCGGCAGGGCACCGAAACGGCCGCGGATCGGTAGCCCTGAAGCCATGCCGCACCCGCCTCGTTGCCGCCGCCGATGCCCCTGCGCCACTGCCACGGCACCTCTGCGGCCTGCCCGGCACGCGCCAGGGCCACGCGCAGACCCTCGTCCGCCCGCGAGGAGCGGTCGAGGGTGGTCAGGGCCGGCCCGTCGCCGATGCGGGTGCCGCGTCCTGGCGGAGCGTCCGGCGTGTCGGCCGCGGCCGTGGCCTCAAGCGCCAGGACGAGATCCGGCCGCACGGCGCGCAGGGCGACCTGCGCCCCGCGCAGGCCGACTTCCTCCTGTACGGTGAAGGCGACATGCAGCGGGAAGTCCCAGGCGTGGCGAAGCATCTCGAGCGCCAGCCAGACACCAGCGCGGTCGTCGAAGGCCTTGCAGGTCGCGCTGCCGCCGTCCGGCGAGACGCGGTAGGGCGTGTCGAACGTGATCATCTCGCCGACCGGCGCGAGGGCCTGGGCGGTCTGCGCGTCCGCGGCGCCGATATCGACGTAGAGATCGTCGTACTTGGGTGTCGCCTGCCCCTCGCCGCGGTGGAAGTGGTTCGGCGGCCGGCCGATGGCGCCAGGCAGTCCTGCGGCGCCGACCAGCACGGACTTGCCGGCGACCACGGACGGCGGGACGCCGCCCCAGGCGCGGATGCGCAGGCGCCCGTCGGCGGTGTGGCCGGTGACCATCAGCCCGACTTCGTCCATGTGCGCCAGCAGCAAAACCCGCGGGCCGGGACGGTCCTGGCCCTTGGCCACCAGCAGGTTGCCCATGGTGTCGACGGAAACGGAATCGAGATCCGGGGGCAGGGCCGACCGCACGAGGTCGCGCACCTGCTCCTCGCGGCCGCTCGTGCCGCGGGCGAGGCAGAGCTCCTTCAGCTCCATGCCGTACCCCCCTCTCCGGTCTGGCTCCAGCTCCGAGGGGAACGTGCGAGGGCCGCGAGCAGATGGCCACAGGAGGCGACGTCCCGAATCGAGACGACCTCCTGGGGCGAGTGCATGGAGGTCAGGGGGATCGAGAGCAGGGCCGTCGGCACACCGAGGCCGGACACCTGCAGGCGCCAGCCGTCCGTGCCGGAATCGCCCGGCAGCGGCTCGCGCTGGCACGGGACGCCCCCGGCCGCCGCGGTGGATTCGAGCCAGCGGTGAAGTCCCGGCGGCACGTTCGGCCCGATGCCGACCGCAGGGCCCTGGCCGAGCAGCGGCAGACCGGGCTCGGCCACCTCGGGCTGCTGGCCGAAGGTGACGTCGAGCACCACGGCGGCATCGGGCTGCGTTTCGCGGCAGAGGTAGGCGGCGCCGCCACGGCCAGTCTCCTCCTGTACGGTGAAGGCGGCCAGCACGGTGACCGGCAGGTCCTCGCCCCGCAGCTCCTCGAGCGCCAGGGCGATGGCCGCGACCGACGCGCGGTCGTCGAGGCCCGCGGCGCAGAAGCGATCCTCTCCGAGCAGGCGCGGCACGGTGCCGAAGTAGACGGGCTCCCCTACCGCGGGCAGGTCTTGCCCGGACTCAGGGCCGAAGTCGATGTAGAGATCTTTCTCGCCTTCCTTGACCTCGACGCCGCTCTGGCGCAGGTGGGGCGGCAGCATCCCGACGACCCCGTGACGCCCCCCCACCTCCACCTCGAGCGCGGGCAGGCACACGGGATCGATGGCGGGAGCGGCGAAGCGGGCGAAGCCTGCCGGGAGATGCTCGCGCACCCACAGCGCCACCTGGTCGGCGTGTGCGGTGAAGAGGAGGCGCGGAGCGCCAGGCGGGCCATCGCGCCAGAGCAGCAGATTGCCCGCGGCGTCCGTTTCGCTGCGGTCGAAGGCCGGGGCGAGCAACCGGCGCAGTTCGCCGAACACGACCTCCTCGTGGCCCGACGCGGCCCGCAGCGCCGTCAGGCGCTCGAGCCACTCGACAGCGGTCACTCGGTCTCCTCCCAGGCCTTGGCCGCTTGGGCGCCGGCTTCGGGGAGCGCCACCGCCTGGCCGTGGCGGGCGAGCACGCGGCCGATCGACGCGATCGTGCGGAGCACTGGCTGGAGGCGGGCGCTCTCACCCATCGTGCCGATGCGCCAGGCCGTACCCTTCCAGGGGCCGAGGCCTCCGGCGATCTCGACGCCTTCCGAGAACAGGAGTTCCTTGCGCAGTTCAGCCTCGTCGACTCCCTCGGGCGGCGCGACGACGGTGAGGGACGGCAAGAGGTCCGCCTCGGCCACCCGCGAGCTGAGCCCCAGGACGCCGAGACCCGCGCGAAGCGCGGTGCTGGCCTTGCGGTGGCGCGCGAAGCGCCCGGGCAGTCCCTCCTCGCGCAGGTCGCGAAGGGCCTCCGCGAGCGCGAAGATCATGCTGATCGGGGCCGTGTGGTGGTAGAGGCGCTCGCTGCCGAGATACTGGCTAATGAGCCCGAGATCGAAGTACCAGCTGCGCGCCTCGCCCTGACTCTGCGCGAGTCCGTCCCGGACGGTGATCGGGCCGAGTCCTGGTGGCGCGCCAAGGCATTTCTGGCTGCCGCTGTAGACGATCGCGGCGCCCCAGGCATCCGCGTGGACCGGCAGGCCGCCGAGGGACGTGACCGCATCCACGATCAGGTCCGCGCCGTGTTCCTTGCACAGGGCGGCGATGGCGTCGACGTCCGAGCGCACGCCAGTCGAGGTTTCCGCCTGCACGACGGCCACGACATCCGGCGAGACTTCGCGCATGCGCCTGCGCGCCACCTCGGGGTCCACCGGACTGCCGAACGGGAACGACTCGAGGGTCAGATCGGCGCCATAACGCCGCACCATGGCCGCGATGCGCTCGCCGAACACGCCGCAGCTCAGCACCAGGACCTTGCGACCCGGCCTGCAAAGCGTCGCGACGGCCGTTTCCATGGCGGCGGAGCCGGTGCCGGAGACCGGGAATGTGAGCGCGGCGGAGCTTTCGAAGACGACGCGCAGGTCGTCCTGCAACCGGTCCAGTTCCGCGAGGAAGCGAGGATCGAGGTGGCCGAGCAGGGGACGGGCCAAGGCGGAGCGGACACGGTGGCTGACGGGGCTGGGACCGGGGCCCATCAAGAGAACTTCGTTCATTGTATCTGCCGCAGGCCGGAGCTCGGCGTGATGCCGGGAATGCGGCCACGCTTGGCGAGCGGCCGGCCCGCTACCTCCTTGATGTCCATAGTCATCTCGAGCGGCGGGGCGACGGCGATGTAGTGGCCGACGCCAAAGGCGTCGGCGCCGGCGGCCGAGAGGTCGCGGATGCGATCCGGGCTGAGGCCGCCGGAGACGAAGATGCGGACGTGGCCGAGCCCCGCCTGATCGAGGCGGGCGCGCATCTCGCGCACGAGCTCGGTGGTGACGCCACCCCGCTCGGACGGCGTGTCGAGCCGGATGCCTTCGAGCGCCTTGCCGAGTGCCTCCCCCACCCGCAACGCCTCGACCGTTTCGTCCTGGAAGGTGTCGATCAGAACGGTACGGCCACCGGGGGCCGCCGTCTGCAGCTGCAGCTTCGCGACCTCCAGCGTGTCGCCGATGATCAGCGCGGCGGCGTGCGGGACGGTGCCCGACGCCTCGATGCCGAGGAGACGCGCGCCGAGCACGCTGGAGCAGCCGTCGGCGCCACCGAGCACCGCCGCCGCGTCCATGACGGACGCGATCGCGGGATGCACGTGGCGCGCGCCGAACGAGATGACGGGCCGGCTGCCCGCGGCTTCCTTGCATGCCTTGGCGGCGGTGGCCCAGCCCGAGGATGCCGCCAGGATGCCGAGGAGAGCGGTCTCGAAGATGCCGAAGGCGCTGTACTTGCCCTGCAGTCGCAGCACGACGTCCTTGGTGTGGATCTCGCTGCCGTCCGGCAGCCCCCAGAGCTGCACCGGCCGGTCCTTCAGCAGGGTACGCACCTCCGCCATGCCGGCAAGGATGCCGTCGCCCCGGCCGAACACCTCGGCCACCACCTCGGTGTCCTCGCGGCCTGCCAGACGGAGGATATCGAAGGTCTTCTGGAAGTAGACGTCCGAGGTCGCGCCCTCAAGGATCTCCTCGTGCGTCGCGGATCGGAGCCGGTCCTTGTCCACCTGGAAAGCAGCGACATCCCGCATCGAGCGCAGCAAGCTATTCACCTGTCCCCTCGAGGCTCGCCTTGAGCACGTCACGGATCTGGCCGAGGGCAAACCCGTGCGCATCAGAGTCGAACGAGGCCACGGCATCCGTCGGAACGGTCACGTCGTACCCGCGCATGCGTGCGTCGGCCGTTGTGTAAAGAACGCAGATGTTGGTGCAGACGCCGACGATGCGCAGGGCGTCCGAGCGGTTCTCGCGCAGCCAGAGATCGAGGTCGGTGCCGAAGAAGGCCGAGAAGCGGCGCTTGGGCACGATGCGGTCGCCAGGCTCGGGGCGGAGCTCGGGCACGATCTCGGCGCCCCACGTCCCTTCGAGGCAATGCGGCGGGTAGAGCGCGAACTCGGCGTCATCGGGGCGGTGCGCGTCGCAGGCGTAGACGACGTCCATGCCGCGGGCGCGCGCCGACGCGATTTCCCGCGCGATGGCCGGAAGAACGGCACGTCCCGCCTCGCCGCAGTTGAGTAGGCCCCCGAGGTCGAGAAAGTCGTTGAGGCAGTCCACGACCAGCAGGGTGGACTTCATTCCTCTTCACCCCCACCGGTCATCAGGTCCTTCAGCAGAACCTTCGCGGGGTCGCTGCCGATCACGATCAGGAGGTCGCCCGGTTCGAGCACCATGCGCGGGTCGGGTGAGAACATCTCCTCGCCCTTGCGCGCGACGCCGATCACGGTGATGCCCGTCCGCGTGCGCAGGTCGGCGGAGCTGAGGGTCTGGCCGACGAGCGCGGAGCCGTCCGGGATCACGATCTCCTCGACGTGCCGCATGGTGCTGAGGGCGCCCGAGGTGCGGTGCACGAGGCGGTCGATCGCCTGGCTCAGGCGGTCGTCGATCTGCCGCCGCTCCGCCAGGAGGCCCTGCACCTCCCGCGCTAGGCCGTGCAGCTCGTCGTCGAGGCGCACCTCGTTCAAATACTGCTCCGCGGCGGCACGGGACCGCACCAGGACTCCTGAACCGGCGATCGCCGAGACGACGCCATGGCTGTGCAGCAGCGCGACGGCCCGGCGAATCGTCTCCGGGGACACCTTGTAGAGCCCTGCCAGCGAGGAGCGCCCAAAGAGGCGCTGCCCCTCCTGCCACTCCCGCTGGACGATGCGAGTCGCCACGTCCGCCGCGATCTCTTCGTAGCGGGAGAGTCCGTTCGATCGTCTCGGTGTCAACTGCTTCGCGCCGCTCCGCGCGGCACTCCCTCCCCCTGTCTCGAACCAGGTGCGGGTTCGCCCCGCTCCATCCGCTGCGCGGCCTGCCGCACCGCGGTCCGCAGGGCTGCTTCTTCGGTGGCCGTGAGCCGGCGCATGCCGCCGGGCGGCAGGTCGCCTAGGGTCAAGGGACCGATCGCGATGCGCACGAGCCGGAGCGTGCGGCGCCCCAAAGCCGCCAGGGCGCGGCGCACGACGCGCTTGCGCCCTTCGGCGATCACAAGCTCGACGCGCCCCTCTCCCCCGGGGGCGTCCGGCAACCGGCGCGCGGCAAGGCAATGCAGTACGCCGTCCGGAAGTGCCACCCCCGTGAGGAGACCGTCGATCAGCCTGTCGTCCGCAGCTCCGTCCAGCGTTGCGATGTACGTCTTCGGCACGTGGTAGCGGGGATGCATCAGCTGGTTCGCGAGCTCCCCGGCGTTCGTCAGGATCAGCAGGCCCTCGGAGTCCCGGTCGAGCCTGCCCACGGGAAACAGGCGCCAAGGCAGATCCGCCACGAAAACGCGGACGCTCGGCCGCCCCTGCGGGTCGTCGAGCGTCGTGACAACGCCGGCAGGCTTATTCAAGAGATAGGAAACCTTCTCCTGCCCTGATCCGAGGGGGCGTCCGTCCACGGCGATCACGTCGACCCCGGCCACAGCCTTCTGCCCGAGTGCGGCCGGGACGCCGTTCACGGAGACGCGTCCCAGGCGGATCAGGTCTTCCGCGTGGCGACGCGAACAGACCCCGGCCTCCGCCAGAAGCACCTGCAGGCGCCGCGCGCCTAACTCTTCAATCGCACCCAGACCTCCACTTCGACGGGGGCTCCGAGCGGCAACTCGGCGACCCCGACGGCGCTGCGCGTGTGCTGGCCCTGGTAGCCGAACGCGGTGCCCAGGAGCTCGGAGGCGCCGTTGGCCACCTGGGGCTGCGCCGTGAAGCCGGGTGCGCTCGCCACGAACACCGTGACCCTCAGCACCTGAGCCACGCGGTCGAGATCGCCCGCCACGGAGCGGATCGCGCCAAGAACATTGAGCGCGCAGCGGCGGGCCGCGGCCTGGCCCTGCTCGACATCGAGTTCCGCGCCCACGTGTCCCGTGTACTCGAGCTTGCCCTGCACGAGCGGCAACTGTCCGCTCGTGAAGACATCCTTGCCATCGAGGAGAGCCGGCACGTAGGCCGCCAAGGGCTTCGCGACCTCCGGCACCTCCAGGCCCGCCGCCCGCAGTCTTTCCTCTACCTTACCCATACGTAGACGGCCACTGAGGCCTTCCGCCCCTTTCGGATCGGCTTCCTCTGGCATGATCCCCACTTGGGCCCACGTGTGTCAAGGCGGGCGCGTCCCAGCCGATCCCTAACCGCGGGTCTCCGGCGGGAACATCCGCTCGTAGTCGAACTGACTCAGGCGGACCTCGCGCGGCCGCGAGCCGTCCGGGGGTCCAACGATGCCCCTCTGCTCCATCTGCTCGATCAGGCGCCTGGCGCGGCTGTAGCCCACGCGCATCCGGCTCTGCAGCAGCGAGGCGGACGCGCTCTTCGCCTGCACCACCACCTCGACCGCCTTGGCGAAGAGGGCGTCGACCTCCGGTTCCTGCTCGTCCTCGTCCTCGATCGGCGCCTCGAGGTCCTCACGGTACTCGGGCTCGTCCTGGCGCACGAACTCGAGCAGGTGCTGCATCTCCTGCTCGGAGATGTAGGCCCCCTGCGTGCGCAGGGGTTTGGCGAGGCCCAGCGGCGCGAACAGCATGTCGCCCTTCCCGAGGAGGCGCTCGGCGCCCCCCTGGTCCAGGATGGTCCGCGAGTCCACCTGGCTCGACACGGCGAACGCGATGCGCGAGGGGATGTTCGCCTTGATCAGGCCGGTGATGACATCGACGGACGGGCGCTGCGTCGCCACCACCAGGTGGATGCCGGCGGCGCGCGCCATCTGCGCCAGGCGCGCGATTGTCTCCTCCACCTCGTTGGGGGCCACCATCATGAGGTCCGCCAGCTCGTCGATGACCACCACGTAGTAGGGCATGCGCTCTTCCGCGACTTCGTTGTAGCGTTGAATGTCACGGCAGCCGGCCCTGGCGAACTGGAGGTAGCGCTCCTCCATCTCGCGCAGCACCCCCCGCAGCACGCCCGCGGCGCGCTTGGGGTCGGTCACCACCGGGTAGAGGAGGTGCGGTATGCCATCGAACTGCTGCAGCTCCACCACCTTGGGATCGATCAGGATGAGGCGCACCTCGGCCGGCGAAGCCCGAAAGAGCAGGCTCGCGATCAGCACGTTGAGGCAGACGCTCTTGCCGGAACCGGTCGCCCCGGCGATCAGGAGGTGCGGCATGCGGTCGAGCTCCGCGACGACCGGATTGCCCGCGATGTCCTTGCCCAGCCCGACCGTCAAAAGCGAGTTCGAGGCGCGGAAGGCGGGGGTCTCCAGGACCTCCCGCAGGCGCACGGGGGCGATCTCGCTGTTGGGGATCTCGATGCCGATCGCCGCCTTGCCGGGGATCGGCGCCTCCATGCGCACGTCGGTCGCCGCCATCGCGAGGGCGATGTCGTCGGCGAGCGCTACGATGCGCGAAACCTTCACGCCCGGCCCCGGCTGGACCTCAAACCTTGTCACCGCCGGTCCTTGCTGGTATTCGAGCACCCGCGCCTGTACGCCGAAACTGCGCAGCGTCTCCTCGAGCAGACGCGCCCGCGCGGGTGCGTCCCGCTCGGTGTGCTTGCCGGAGCCCGCGTGGAGGAGGCTGAGCGGCGGCAGCCGGTACTCGCCGGCGGCGGGTCGCACGGTGCTGTCGAAGAGCGGCGGGGTCTCGGTCTGGACACGCGCGGGGTGCCGCGGAGGCTGGGGCCCGGACTCCGGCTCGGGCGTCGGGTCGTCCCACGGGGCGGGCCCGAGGCCGTGCGCCGACGGAGGCTCGGGCTCGGCCACGACAGCCGGAACCGGCGCCGTGGCGATCAAAGGCGCGGCCGGGGCGGCTGCGGCCGTCTCCGCAGGCACGTCTTCGAGCACGAAGTCGGTGACCTTGCGGTAGGCCGTCTTGGCACCCTGCTTCGCCACCCGCTCAGAACCGCGCATCAGCTGCCCGAGGAACGGCCGGAAGACCAGGCTCAGCGTCAGGATCGGCCAAAGGCCGAGAAGTATGTCGCGTCCGTCGGAGCCGAGCAGGGCGTCGGCGCCGAGCACCATGTAATGGCCGAGCTCGTCCGAGCCGGGGCCTGTCCAACCCGCGGCCGCGATCAGCATGGTCCACCAAAGCAGAAGAACCGCCGTACCCCAGCGCAAGGCCGGACGAAGGTCGCTGCCCCGCACCATCAGCACGCCCAGCAGCAGCAGGAAGAGCAGCCAAGGCAGGGCCGCACCGCCGACGGCGAAACTGGCGGCCCTCTGCCAAAGCACGCCGAGCGCGCCCGCCGGATGGGCGTCCCAGACGAGACCGAACAGGGCTGCCGCGAGCAGCAGCAGCCCCCAGAGCTCCCGCCGGCGGCGTCCGCTGTTCGCCGCAGCCCGCTTGCCTCGGGACTTCGCCTGCGGCGCCCGCTTCACCCGAGCCAAAGGCCCACCCCCGCCAATGCCAGCGTGTAGATCGCGAACCAGGAGACGCGGCCCCTGCGCAGCAGGCCGATCAGCCAGCGCAGGCTCAAGAGGCCGACAACGGCCGCCACCGCTGTGGCGGCGATCATCTCGGGCCACGGCGCTCCGCCGAGACCGCCTCGATAGAGTTCGCGCGCGAGCGCGGCGAGCACCGTCGGAATCGAGAGCAGGAAGGTGAATTCGGCGGCCGCCTCGGGGGAAACCCCTAGGAGGCGCGCCGTCGCGATGGTCGTGCCGGACCGGCTGAGCCCGGGCCAGACGGCCACGCCCTGCGCGGCGCCGATCAAGAGGCCGTCGATCGGTGCCGGCAACGTCCGGCCGCCGAGCGGCAGGCGCGCCAGCAGAACAAGCAGAAGACTGGTGCCGAGGAAGCCGACCGCGACGAGCCAGGGTTCACCGAAGGCGGCTTCCGCCGGGCCCGAGAGCAGCCAAGCGAAGGGCAGCGTCGCGAGCAGGGCCCAGACGAACGTCGAGATCCTGCGGCCACGCTCGGGCGCAGGTTGCGCGACGACATCGGCGATCGCCCGGCGATAGAACCACAGCACCGCGACGAGGGTGCCGACGTGCGTTGCGACCGCGAGCCCGATCCCGCCCGCCTCGAGGTGCAGCAGGTGCGCCGCGAGGGCGAGGTGACCGGAACTCGATACCGGGAGGAACTCCGTCAGGCCCTGGAGGACACCGTAGAGGACGGCGGCCGCTAGACCCACGTCGCATCCCTCCACAGAGGCCTGGATCGGCACAGATTATAGCATAGGCAAGCCCTGCAGAACCGGAAGCATCTGGTATCAGGAAGGTGGAGGTGACACCCTGTGAACCGTCTCGCGCAGAGTCTCAGCCCGTATCTCCTCGCGCACCGGGAGGACCCGGTCGACTGGCAGCCCTGGGACGAGGTGGCGCTCGCTCTCGCCCGGCGGGAGGACCGCCCCATCCTGCTCAGCATCGGCTACGCCTCGTGCCATTGGTGCCACGTCATGCAACACGAGTCCTTCCAGGACGAGACGATCGCCAGGCAGATCAACGAGGGCTTCGTGGCGATCAAGGTGGATCGCGAGGAGCTTCCGGACGTCGACCAGGTCTACCAGAGCGTCTGCCAGGCGGTGACGGGACAGGGCGGCTGGCCGCTCACCGTCTTCCTGACGCCCGACCTGCGCCCGTTCCAGATCGGGACCTACTACCCGCCGGCGAGGCGGTACGGGCGGCCGGGCCTAGGGGAGGTGCTCGGCTCGGTGTTGGATGCCTACCGGACGCGCCGGGACGAGGTGGAGCAGGCCGCCGGGAACTGGGCCGGCGCCGCGCGGGTGGTCCTCCCTCCCCCCTCCCGGCCCGTCGCCGAAGAGCCGGACGAGGCCTTGCGCCACGCCGTGGAGAGCGTGCTCGCGGCCTACGATGGGCAGCGCGGCGGGTTCGGCGGAGCACCGAAGTTCCCGCAGGCACCGAACCTCGCGCTGCTCCTGCGCTCCAGGCAGCTCCTGCACGACGCCCGGGCGGAAGGGGCCTTGCGCACGACGCTGCGGGCCATGATGCGTGGCGGCGTCCATGACCAGCTCGCCGGCGGCTTCCACCGCTACGCGGTCGACGCGGCATGGCAGGTACCGCACTTCGAGAAGATGCTCGAGGATCAGGCTCTGCTCGCGCCGATCTACACCGAGTTCTGGCTGCTCACGGGCGAGACCTGGGCCCGCGAGGTGGCCGAAACGACCCTGCGCTACGTGGATGGGACCCTCTCGTCGCCCGAAGGCGGCTTCTACATCTCGCAGGATGCCGACAGTCCGGGTGGCGAGGGCGCCTACTACCGCTTCTCCCTGCGCGAGATCGACCGGCTGCTCGGCGCCGACGCGCATGCCGCCATCCTCCACTTCGGCCTCGACGATCCTGGTGTTGCCGAGGAAGGTGTGCTGCAGCTTGGGCGGGACGTCGATCAGGTGGCAACGGCCTTGGGAGAGCGGCCGGAGATCGTCCGGGAGCGTCTGGGCCGATCTCGCGCCGCCCTCGCCGAGGCGCGGTGCGGTCGGCCCCTTCCGGGTGTGGACCGCAAGGTGCTCGCCGGCGCGACGGGACTCGCGATCTCCGCGTTTGCGCGCCTGGGCGGCGCCGAGAGCCAGAAGCACTGGCTCGTGCGGGCCCGGCGGGCCGCTTCGTTCGCCCTCGAGCGGCTCTGTCGGGACGATGGCACCTTGAACCGGCGCTTCTACGAGGGGCACGCCGGGATCCCGGGCTACCTCGAGGACTATGCGAGCCTTGGGCAGGGGCTCCTCGACCTCTATCTCGCGCAGGGGGACCTCGGATGGCTCGACGCGGCGCTTCGGCTATGCCACAAGGCCATCGAGCTCTTCTGGGACAGGGAGTCCGGGGTGCTCTACAGCGCGCCAGTGGCCGCCAAGACGCCGCTCGCCCGCCCCGTGGACGCTTTCGACGGGGCCAAGCCCGCCGCGCAGAGTCGCATGGTGCGGCTTGCCATCCTGCTCTCGAGCTTCGACGAGAAGCTGCCGGCCGCAGAGTTGGCCGAGTCGGTCTTCAGGACGCAGCAGGCCCTCTGGTCCGACCATCCGGCCGCAAGCCCGTCGCTCGTCGAGGCTCGCGATCTCTACCTTCGTGGCCCTAGCGAGGTGACCATCGCCGCGGCGCCAGGCGACCCGCAAGCCGTGTGCTGGATGCAGGAGCTGCGCCGCCTGGCGCTCCCGGACCTCCTGCCGACATGGGTCCAGCCAGGGCGCGACTTCGCCCTCTGGCGGGGCAAGCGAATACTTGACGGCCAGGCGACCGTCTACGCCTGCCGGCTTGGCGCATGCAGCGCCCCGCTGCACGACCTGCCCTCCGCGCTCGGATTTCTCGGCCAAGGCTAGCGGTGTCCGGCGGCCTCAGCGCCATGCCGTCGCCGCCGCGGCCAGCAGCAGCCAAAGGTTCACGTCGGCCAGGAACAGGCGCTCCATGAGGCCGAAGACGCGCCTCAGGCGCAAGCCCGGCACCAGCGTCAGAACCATGAGCACGACCAGTGGGAAGGCGAGGGACGCAAGGACGTCCAGGACGGGCAGCACCGGCCGCCAGAGAGAAGCCAGTGGTGACACCTTGGACAAGGTGGTCAGGGTGAAGACCGCCGCGACAAAGCTCAGCATGGCGAGGAGCGCGTGCAGCAGGCCGACCGCGGTCGCCTTGGTGCCGGATTCGTCGGTCAGGACGAAGACCATGCCGAGCCGGCTGAGGGCGAGAATGGCCAGCCAGACGAGGCCCGCCTGGGCGGCGTGCTGCGGTGCGGCGCCGCGCAGCGCGAGGAGCAGGGACAGCGTTCCGAGCACGTTGACGGCGGTCATGATGCGGGCCATGGTGGCGAACCTGCCGAGGGAGTAGTCGCTCACCGTGTGGTAGAGCGGACGTGGGCCCGTCGGCAGGAAGTGCAGCGCGATCATGCCGGCGAAGTAGACGAGGAACGCCAGCGCTGCGAGCCATGCCAGCGTGTGCAACATCATGGCGCCTCCCTTGAATGGGCGACGACGGCCGACCGAGGGCGGCCGACCGAGGGCGGCCGACCGAGGTACGGCGCCAGACTTCTCGGCGGGTGCACCGAGTCTTGCCAGATCGTGGCGCAAGCACGCCGATCACGCTGTGCACCATGGCCGCTTCCGCCTGTCGGCACGGCAGCGTGGTAGGAGCCGCCAGGGTCCAAGTCGAAGATTCCGCTATAACCTTGTGCCCATGTCCTGGGGCGCAGACGGAGGTTTGCACATTGGGTCTGCTTTCCGGTAAGCGCGCCCTCGTCGTCGGGGTCGCCAACAAGCGCTCGATCGCCTGGGGTATCGCCCGCACCCTCGCCGAGGAGGGGGCGGAGCTCGCCCTCACGTATCAGCACGACCGCTTCCGTGAGAATCTCGACAAGATCGTCCCCGAACTGCCCCACGGTGCCCTCACCTTGCCGCTCGACGTCGCCGACGACGCCTCCCTCGATGCGCTGCGCGAGAGCCTGGCCGCCCAGTGGGGCAAGGTCGACATCGTCGTGCATTCGGTCGCCTTCGCCCGCACCGAGGACCTGCAGTCGCGCTTCGTCGACCTGCCGCGCGAGGGCTACGTCCTGTCGCAGGATGTGAGCGCCTACTCGCTCGTCGCCTTGACGCGGGCCGTTCTGCCGCTGCTGCAGGCCGCGGGCGGCGGATCCGTGCTCACGATGACCTACCTGGGCGGCGAGCGGGTGATGCCGAGCTACAACGTCATGGGTGTCGCCAAGGCCGCGCTCGAGTCCGCCATGCGCTACCTCGCATGGGACTGCGGCGGGGACAACGTCCGCGTCAACGCCATCTCGGCTGGACCCTTGCGCACCTTGGCCTCGTCGGCCGTCAAGGCCGCCACGGCGTTGCGCGACGTTCCCGAGCGCACACCCTTGAAGCGCAACATCGCACTGGAGGACGTCGGGCACGCCGCGGCGTTCCTCTGCTCCGACTGGGCGCAGAACATCACGGGCCAGGTGCTCTTCGTGGACGCCGGGTTCCATATCATGGGCATGTAGTCTTTATACGACGGTGTCCGACCGCTGAACCCATCCGGGCCGGGCAGCATGGGAGGCTGATGGCGCTTGCACCCTAAGGCGCGTCGCGGCACACCAGGGCTGCTCGGCCTTTTGCTTGCCGTCCTGACCATCGCGGCCTGCGGAACTACGGCCCAGAGTGCGTCTCCTGCGGTCAAGCCCCGGGCGTCCCGCCCCACCGGGACCGGCGGGACGGCGAAGACGCGCAGCGCGACGCACAGGCGGCAAAGAGCGTTGCCGCCTCTTCCCCAGCCCACCTCCGCGCACCCGATCTCGATGCTCGTGATCGGCGACTCGCTCGGGGAGGACCTCGGCATCGGGTTGCAGGCCCTGATCGGCCAGCAGCCCGATGTGCGGCTCTACTCCGATGCGGTGGGGTCCACAGGCCTGGTCAACACCGCCTACTACGACTGGCCGGCGGTCCTGGCGCAGGAACTGCGCAGCGACCGACCGGAGCTGGTCCTCGCGCTCTTCGGCGGGAACGACGCGCTGAGTTTCGACCAGGCGGGACGCTATGTGCCATTCGGCAGCGCGGTCTGGCGCGCCGACTACGGAAACCGCGTCGCCGCGATCATGCGCGCATCCCGTCAGGCAGGGGCGCGGGTCCTCTGGGTCGGGCTACCCGTGATGGGACCTTCCTCGTTGCTGACGAACCGGTCCATGCAGGACCTGAATTCCGTCTACCAGGCGCAGGCGGCCGCGTACCGCGGCGTCACGTTCCTCTCCACGTGGACGCTCTTCGCGACGTCTGCGGGCCAGTACACGGCGGATCTCACGGACAGCCAGGGACAGCTCGAGATCGTGCGCGATCCCGACGGCGTGCACATTGCGCCCGTCGCCGGTACGGACCTCATCGCGACCTCGGTTCTGGCGGGCCTCGACGCGGCCGAGGGGATCGATCTCTGTCCGCGATCCCCGGACATGTGGCGATCCCAGCTGCCCAAGGCTTGCCTGAGCGGTACAGCGCCCCATTGACCTTGGCCCCTGCACTCTGCGCCCGGGTCCGCTGCGAGGCAGCGCCGGCCCGGGCGCTTGACGGGCTGCAAGGCCCTGCGCGCGTGTGCTCCCTCGCTGTAACGAATCGCACTTTGGCACGCCACTAGCTGAGCGGGAGGGATGGCCGTGGCGGGGCGGGACCTCGAGGCATGGTACGGTGCCGAAGGTCCCAGGGTCCTGCAATATCTCACGGCGCTCTGCCGTGACCCGGTGCTCGCCGAGGAACTGACGCAGGAGACCTTCCTGCAGGCCCTGATCTCCTGGCGCGGTTACCGCGGCGGCGGCGAGCGGGCCTACCTCTTCGGCATCGCGCGCCGCGTGCTCGCGGGCCACCGGCCGTGCGAACGACGGCGCAGGGAAGCCGAGGCCAGGACCACACCACCATCTGGCGGCGCCCCCTCGCCCTTCGCCGGCGGCCAGGACTGGCTGCCCCAGCTGGCGCCCGACGACGTCGTGCTGCTGCTCGAGCGCGCCTTGTGGCAACGACCCTACGCCGACATCGCGCAGGAGCTCGGCCGAAGCGAGAATTGGGCGCGCGTGCGCTACTTCCGGCTGCTCGCACGCATCAGGACCGATCTCGAGGGAGGCGGCGAAGGATGACGCCTGAGCGGGAATGCGCCGTGGTCCAGGATCTTCTCCCTCTCTATCGCGACGGGCTGCTCTCGGCGGAAAGCGTTCGCTTCGTCGAGGAGCACGTCGCCCGCTGTCCGTCCTGCCAGGCTCTGATCGGCCGGGTGCTGGCGACGCAGTCCTCCATCGAGGACTCTCGCGAGGACAGTGTCCGAGCAGACGTCCATACAGAGGGCTTCCTGCGACGCTGGCGGGCCCGCCGACGGCTGCTGGCCCTCCTGGCGTTGGGCTGCGTCGTGCTGGCCGGTGCCCTGGGCGCCCTGGCGGCGGTACGCGGCCAGCCAAGCGCCCAAGGGCGCTATCGGACGTTCGTCGACTCCGTGCCGGGGTACGCGACGGCCGTGGCGACGGGGGCCGTGGTGCCGCTCGCGCAGACGGTGCGCGTCGGCGGCGAGACGGTGACCTTCAAGGCGTTCTACGCCACCTATCTGGGCTCGTACCTCATCTTTACGGTGGCCACGGCGGGACGCCCCCCTGCGCTACCGTACCTCGAGGCCCATGGCCAGAGCGCGCCGGAGAATGCCGGCGTGCCGACGCAATCGACGGCCATCGCGCCGGACGCGGCCGCCGGCTATTGGTCACTGCCGGGGCTGCAGGTGCCGACGCCTCTCTCCGGCCGGACAGGCAGCACCACCCCGACCCAAGTCCTGGTCAAGGTTTCCCTCGGCGAAAGCGACACGGCGCGGCAGGTGGTGTTGCGGATCCCAGCGTCCGCCTACCTGCCGCACGGCCAAGTCTCGCTGCACCGTCCAGCGACGTTCAGCGCGGACGGGCATGAGGTCCGCCTGGACTCGCTCACGATGTCGAGCGCGGGCACCCTCGTGCGCTGCGCGTTCCGCGGCGCGGGCCCCGTGCCGCAGCTCGACTTCAAGGGGTGTCCGGCGTTCGTCGCGGGGCAGGGCTGCGGGACGATGGCGACATGGAACCTGCCGCCAAAGGCGGGCTGGCAGCCCTTCGTCACGGCCCTCGGATCGCCGACTGCGAAAGCTCTCAAGGCGCGGCAGGCCTCCTTGCCGCTCAAGGATCTGCTCGTCGAAAGCACGTTCGCGATCAGCCACACGATCCTGTGGCCGCCCAAAGACCTGCCCGGGCCAGGCACCAAGAAGAGTGGCGTGCTCCTGGGACGGACCGCCTACGGTGCTGTTCGGCTGACCGCCGCGAATCCCTACGCCCTCTGGATCGCCACGACCAGCCGCGGCCGCGGGCAACGCATACCACCCCTGCAATTGCAGACGGTGGATCTCACCTTGCCCGGCGGGGCTACGGCGCGCGCCCAGGTGGATGCGCTGGCGGAGACGGGCGCCGCGCCTGGTCCGGGCTTGCACATCTTCGGGTACGAGGCCCGGGCGAGCTTCGAGAAGCCCGTGGCGCAGGCGCTTTGGCAGCAACCTGGCGCGGCGCGCATCGCGTTCAGCATCGGCACCTACACTGCGCACAGCTTTGCCAAAGGCCAGACCTGGCGACCCTAGCGGCTGGCCCGCAGCCGTGCCTGCCGAGCGACAGGCTGCGGCTTCGGCCGCACCATGAGGGTGTCGAGCCCGAAGCCCGTCTCGGGCTCGAGTGCCAGCGTGATGGCGAGCGCGGTCAGGCCGAGATCGCGGACGTAGAGGGATGTGCCGCCGCCATTGATCATCAGCCCGAGCACGATCGAGCCGAGCATGGCGATGCTGAGCCATGTCATCGGGCGGGTCCACGCGCCCAAAAGAAGCATGCCGCCCACCGCGAACAGCACGTAGCCGTGTGCCAGGAGCAGAGGGATCGCCGGCAGGAAGTGGAGCGGCGCGGGGATGTAGCCGGTCCACTGCGAGGGATTCCAGAGCTCGCCGACACCGAAGTACAGGAGGACGCCAGCCAGGGCCACGCGGGCCAGAAGCGCGCGCCAGGGGGCAAGGGAGTCTCGCATCGTCACACCCACCTCACTTTTGTGTGATGTAGCCATGGGCATCGGTCAGGACGAAGCCGTCGTCGCCCAGGTTCGCGTCCTGTCCGGGCGCGTCGTCGCCGTAGCTCGTCTCGATCCAGTACGCGTGGTCGCTCGCGAGGAAGTTCTGCTGCAGGGCGGTGCCACCGCCGAGCTGGTTCGAGATCACGACCTTGCGCTCGCTT
>JAJZVM010000018.1 GCA_021845645.1 Bacillota bacterium | reverse complement strand
GTTGCCGAGCGGCCAGGACCTCACGGTGCGGGAGGCGCTGATCCGCTACACCGCCCCGTTCAACGTCACAGGCTGGCCCGCCCTGAGTCTGCCGATGGGGCTCGGCGGCGACGGCCTGCCCCGCGGTTTGCAACTCGCGGGCCGCTTCTACGACGACTACGCCCTGCTGGACCTCGCGGAACGTCTCAGCGGCCTCCTGCCTTCTCTGCCCCATCCGCGGAATCTTTGACGACCCAAACCGGGAGGAGTGCCCTTGTCATCGTCCAGCTCACCTGATCGCGTGTTGCGCCTTGGTCTCGGCATCCTCTGGCTGCTCGACGGCTTGCTGCAGATGCAGCCAGGCATGTTCACGATGGACATGGTGTCCACCATCATGCAGCCTGCCGCCACCGGGCAACCGGCATGGCTGACCGCACTCATCTCCTGGTCGATCCGCCTCGTCACGCCGCACCTCGTCGCCTTCAACTGGATCATCGTCGCACTGCAGCTGCTGATCGGGGTGCTGATCCTCTGGCCGTCCGTACAGGCGCAGCGCAGCGGGCTCTGGCTCTCGATCGTCTGGGGCGCGCTCGTCTGGCTCGTCGGCGAGGGGCTCGGCCAGGTCCTGACCGGTTCGGCGACGTTCCTGGTCGGCGCGCCGGGGTCCGCCTTCTACTACGCGCTGCTGTCGCTGATGCTGCTGCTGGCGGGTCCAGGCAGGCAGCAGCAGGGGCTGCACCGCTATGGCTCGGTCGTCGCGGGCAGCCTCTTGCTCGCGGCCCTCTTCCAGTTGGCTCCGGTCTATTTCACGAGCCTCGGTATCGCGGGTCCCTTCGCCGGGTCCGCCATGATGCAACAGCCGACCTTCATGCGCGCGATGCTCGATGCGGTGGCCACGGCCGCGGCGACGCGGGCGGTTGTCGTCAACGTCGCCCTCATCGCCGTCTTCGTTCTCCTGGCGGTCTGGCTGTGGCTGCGTCCAAGCAGGGGAGCGCCCTATCTCGTGACGGCGCTCCTCCTGCTCCTCATCTGGGTCCTCGCGCAGGACGCCGGCATGTTCTGGAGCGGCATGTCGACCGATCCCAACACGGCGCCCGTGCTCGCGCTCGCGCTGCTGGCCGCTTGGACGGGGCGGCCGCGGCCGTGGTTCCACGGCCGCCTCTAGCCATGCGCCGAAGGCGCCATGAGGCCGCGGATTCCCAAATGGAATCCGCGGCCTCGCCTTGAACCCACGCTCCCGCGGCAAGCGCTCTACGCGCGTCGCTCCCACAGCCAGTCCACGAGGTGGCGCACCTCGAAACGGCTTCCGCTTTCCTTCGCCCCCAGCCTGAGCTGCAGTTCGCAGCCCGGGTTCGCCGTCACGACGGTGCCGGCGCCGGTCCGCTCGATCTCCCGCACCTTGCCCTCAAGCACGACGTCGCTCACGTCCGGACGCACAAGGTTGTAGATGCCGGCCGACCCGCAGCAGGTCCCGGCGCCCTCCATCTCGCAGTAGCCGTCCCCCGCGAGCAACCGCCTGGGCGCCGCCTGCACCTTCATGCCGTTGCGCAGGTGACAGGAATCCTGGTACGTGATGGGCTCGTCGGCGGCCGGAGGGCGCGTGCTATAGCCCTGGCGGTCCAGTAGCGTGGCCACGTCAGCCACCGCCCGGCTGAAACGCTCCGCGCGCTCGCGCCAGTCGGGATCGTCTGCGAGCAGTTCGCCATAGGTCTTCATGTGCGCACCGCAGCCGCCCGCCAGGCTGACGACGGTCTCCCCGCCGCTCGCCTCGAAGGCGGCGATGACCTGCCGCGCCATCTGCCGCGCCGTCGGCAGGTCGCCCTGGTGCGCATGCAGGGCGCCGCAGCAGCCCGCGGACTGCGCCATGAGGTCCGCGCCCAGTCCCGCTTCGCGGAGCAGGAGGACGGCGCGCGCGTTGGTGCGCGGCCACACGACGTCCATGACGCAGCCGCGGTGGATCTGCACCTGGGCCCGGGCCTCCCGGGGCACGGCGGGCACCTCCGCGGGCTCCGGCAGGGCGGCCATCAGCCGGGCGGCGCTTCCTCTGGACCGCAGCTCCCGGGCCAAGCGCAGCGCCCGGGTTCCCTGCTTGCGCCAGAGCTGCTTCGCGTGGCGCAGCAGCACGTGGCTGCGCACCAGCCGCAGCGCAACCCGGGCCTCCGCGGGCGGCGGCGCCTGAAGCGCCCTCAGGCGCGAGCGGCCGACCAGCAGAATGGTCTCGTAGGGCACGCCCGAGGGGCAGGCGGCCTCGCAGGCGCGGCAACCCAGGCACTCCTCGAACGTGGCGAGAGTCTCCGCCGTCTCCTCGACCGCCGAGGCGAGCACATCCTTGAGTCGCGCGATCCGCCCGCGCGGTGACGACTCCTCGGTGCGGAAGATGCGGTAGGTCGGGCAGGACTGAAGGCAGAAGCCGCATTGGATGCAGGTGTCGATCGCGTCCTGCACCTTCATGGGCGGTCGCCTCCCTCGAGAATGCCATCCGGATCGAAGACCGCCTGCAGCCGCTCCTGCCACTTCGTGGCGAGCTCGCTCGTGGCGGTCCTGAGCCTCTCGCCCTGATAGCTCGCGGCCGCCGGCGGGCCGGCCGACCCTGCCAGAAGTTCGGCGGTTTCCTTGTCGCAGCGCGCCAGGACCCTCCCCGCCGACGGTAGCACCAGGAGCGGCGGGCGCTCCAGCGCTCCCAGGACCCCTTCCAGGTCGGACCACGGCACGGCGAGGTCGAGGAGCTTCTCGCGCTGCCTCAGCTCCCGTCGCAGCGCCGCCAGGACCTCAGGACCCTCGGGCGCCTCCCGGAAAGCGTCCGGCGGGGTCGGGGCCTGGAGGTACACGCGGTAGGCGCCGTCCTCCGGCACGGCGAACAGCCGCTCGATCCCCCTGGCACCGCCGTAGTCCTCAAGGGTTCCCCTGCGGGACCACCAGCGCGCCTCGCGCCGGGGCACGAGCCGCAAGGTCATCTCGACCGGAACGCCGAGCCGTCCCCGACTGCCGATGAGCAGCCGGCAGAGGTCGTAGCCCGCGACGTTCTTCACCACGTCGCGGCCGAACCGCACGACCTCGCCGTATCCGGTCACGTACGTGAGCGCGAGGAGATGCCGCCGCAGGGTGCCCTGCGCGACCTCCTCCGGACCGTAGTCGTTCGTGAGCAGGAGCTCGCCGAAGGTCTCGGCCAGCAGCGGCTCCAGGGCGAAGCCGAGCGCCCCGCCCCGAAGCGCCGCCTCAAGTTCGGCCACGGTGTTGCCCGCCCCGACGCGGACCGTCATGTTGGCGAGCGAAACCTCGATGCCGCGCAGCACCGCATGGTCCACCGAAAGCCGCCGGCGCTCTCGCCGCGCCAGAGCCACCTGGGCGGCGATCGCTCCGGCCGCCTCCGCCAGACCCCCGGCGCAGGCCACGCCCCCACCGGCCGGTTCGACGCGCGGCGCCTCGGGCACAGCCTTGCCCGGGTTCAGCAGACCCTGCGGGTCCAGGGCCCTGCGCACCGCCCAGCTGAGCCCGAGTTCCGCCGGCCCGAGCATGATCTCGAGCTGGCCGAGCTTCTCCGTGCCGATGCCGTGCTCCCCCGTAATCGAGCCGCCAAGGGCCACGCACGCCTCGAGGATCTCGCGGTTGGCCCGGTGCACCCGCTCGCTCTGCTCCTGGTCATCCGGATCGTAGGCGAAGTCCGGATGGAGATTGCCGTCGCCGGCATGGCCCACCGTGACGGCCTGCAGCCCGTGCCGGCTCGAGATCTCGTCCACCGCCGCGAGCATTTCCGTCAGGCGGTCCCGGGGCACCGTGACGTCCTGCGTCAGCACCCTGCGTCCGTAGCGCGCCACTACGGCGTAGGCCCCGCGGCGGCCAAGCCAGAGGGCGTCCCGCTCCTCGGCCGTGCGCGCGATCTCGCAGGAGAGCACGCCATGGGCGCGGCCGATCTCCTGCGCCGCGGCCGCGGCCTCTTCCACCTCCCGCGGGCGGCCGTCGAACTCCACGAGGAGGACGGCCCCCGAGCCCTCGGGGTAGTGCGCGACGCCCCAGCGCTCGACGGCGGCGACCGTCGCTCGGTCGAGGAACTCGAGCGTCGACGGCAGCACGCCGGATGCCACGATCGCCGAGACGCAGGCCGACGCCTGGGCGATCTCGGCGAAGCTCATGAGCATCGTGACGGTCGTCTCGGGCCGCTCCTCAAGCGCCAGCCAAGCGGCCGAGACTACACCCAGGGTACCCTCGGCGCCGGTGACGAGCGCCGCGAGGTCCGCGCCGCCCTGCCAGGGCCCTGCGGCAAGTTCCCCCGTCTGGCCCTCGGCATCCGTGATCTCCACGGCCGCGACCCGGTGCCCCGTCACGCCGTACTTCACGGCGTGCGGCCCGCCGGCGTTCTCCGCCACATTCCCTCCGATGGTGGAGACCCGGTAGCTGGCCGGGTCGGGTGGGTAGAAGAGACCGTACGGCCGCAGGACGGCGTCGAGGCTGCCATTGACCACTCCGGCTTCGGCCCTCAGCCTGCGGTGCGGAGCGTCCAGCCGCGACACGGCCTGCATGCGCTCGAGCGACACCACCACCTGCCCGTCGGCTGGCACCGCGCCGCCGCTCAGTCCAGTGCCCGCGCCGCGGGCGACCAGCTTGCCGCCGTGGCGCCCTACGATGGCGATCAGGTCCTGGATGTCCCGCTGGCCCTCCACCTGTACGACGGCGAGCGGCACCCCGAAGGCGGTGCCCATGGCGTCGTAGCCGTAGAGCCGCACCTTCGCCGGCTCCCTCAGGCAGAGCGGGCCGAAACGGCGGGCGAGCTCCCGCAGGAGCTCGCCCGGGCCCGGGAGGTCAGTCGACGACACAGCGGTTCCTCAGGGCGCCGACGCCCTCGACCGCGCTGACGAGGACGTCGCCGGGCCGTAGCCAGCGCGGCGGCGTCTTCGCCTCGCCCACGCCCGGCGGCGTACCGGTGAAGATCAGATCGCCCGGTTCGAGCGTCGTGAAGCGAGAGATGTCCTCGATCAACGTGGCGATATCGAACAGCATCGTCCGCACGTATCCCGTCTGCATCTCGCCCTCCGCGAGCTCCGAGTGCACCCGGCAGTCCCGCGGGTCGGCAAGCTCGTCGCGCGTCACGATGTAGGGTCCGAGCGGTGCACTGCGATCGAAGTTCTTACCGGGCGTCCACTGCGTGCCGCGATGCTGGAGCGGCCGCACCGACACGTCGTTGCCGACGGTCCAGCCAAAGACCGCGTCCATCGCCTGCTCGCGGGCGATGCGCCTGCCGCCGCGGCCGATCACCACGACGAGTTCCGCCTCGTAGTCCACCTCGGGCACCTCCCGTGGCAGAACGATGTCGTCGTAGGGACCGACCAGCGTCGACGGGAGCTTGAGGAAGATCTCCGGGGCCTTGGGCACGACCGCGTGCTGCTCGATCGCGTGGGCGGCGTAATTGCGGCCGATGCAGAGGATGCGGCGCGGCTCCCGAACAGGGGGAAGGAGCCTTTCGGGTCTGGCCGGCACGCCCTGCGGCCCGGACGAGGCCAACGTCTCGGCTACCTGCGACCCGAGCTCGGGCCAGGCCGCGATCAGGGCCTTCATGTCGCAGGCGCGCCCATCGCCCGCGGGCAGGATCTGACGCAGGTCGTACCAGAAGTCGCCGACCGAAGCCACCACAAAGGGTCCCGTGTCGCCCATGACCGTACCGAGCCGCAAGTGACCACACTCCTCGCTGTCCAAGTCTTCCGACCGGCCAGGGTGAATTCCTGCCCGAAGAAAACGCCCCGGCGGGAAGAGCTTCCCACCGGGGCGGCTTCGTTCGTCAGGCGGATTCGCTCTCCCGCTCCTCGAACCAGCTCCGCGACTCCTGCGTACGGCGCTCGAGCTCCTGCCACTGCGACATGATCTCGCGCTCGATCATGGACTCGAGGTCGACGCTCTGGATGCCGCGCAGGTGCGCAAAGCGCTTCTGCATCTCGAGCCACTCCACGAGGGCTGTCGGGTGGGCCGGGTGGTGCGTCAGGCGGTAGTGCCCCTCGACCACCTCGAAGAGAGGCCAGTAGCGGCTCTCGACCGCGAGGCGGGCGAGCCTGGCGCCGTCCCGCGCGTCGTGGCCCCAGCCCGGCGGGCAGGTGGAGAGCACGTTGAGGAAGCTCGGTCCCTCCTGCGCCACCGCCCGCTCCACCTTGACGCTGAGGTCCTGCCAGTGCGACGTCGACGCCTGCGCGGCATAGGGGATGTGGTGGGCGACGACGATCGCGGTGAGGTCCTTGCGCGTCTCGGCCTTGCCACGGCCGACGCTGCCGACCGGGCTCGTCGTCGTGGAGGCGGCGAACGGCGTGGCGCCCGAGCGCTGGATGCCGGTGTTCATGTAGGCCTCGTTGTCGTAGCACACGTAGAGGAAGCGGTGACCGCGCTCGAGAGCCCCCGAAAGAGCCTGCAGCCCGATGTCGTAGGTGCCGCCGTCGCCGGCGAACACGACGATCGTGACGCGCTCGCCCGAGAGCTTGCCGCGGTGCACCATCGAGCGGTAGGCCGCCTCCACGCCGCTCGCCACGGCTGCCGCGTTCTCGAACGCGACGTGCAGCCACGGCACGCCCCAGGCGGTGAACGGGAAGCGCGTGGTGGCCACCTCGAGACAGCCGGTGGCGTTCACGGCGACCACCGGGCCCGGGATGGAGTCGAGCACCGTGCGGACGATGGTCGGGATGCCGCAGCCCGCGCACAGCGAGTGACCGCCGGTGAAGCGCGGCCTCTCCTCCTCGCGCAGGGCCAGCTGCTTAAGACTCGCCATGCTGATCCTCCCCCGTGAGGCCGAGGTAGCGGATGCCGCCGTGGGCAGGCCGCCGCAACTCGGCGAAGACCTTCTCGATGTCCTGCGGCGCCGTGTCGCGGCCGCCCAGACCGTAGACGTAGCTCCTGAGCTCCGCCGAGCCAGCGTATCCGGCGCGGATGTCGGCGAAGAGCGGCGGGAAGGTGCCGGGCGCCGCGGCGCGGTCGAGGACCGCCACGCGCTGCACGCCGCCCAGGGCATCCGCGAGCGCCTTGTGCGGGAAGGGGCGGAAGAGGCGCAGCACCACGAGGCCGACCTTCTCGCCGCGCTCGCGCAGCTCGTCGACCACGTCCTTCGCGGTGCCCGCGGTCGAGCCGATCAGGACGATGGCGCGCTCCGCGTCCTCCATGCGGTAGGCGTCGATGGCGCCGAGATGACGGCCGAAACGCAGCGCGTAGGCCCTGGCGATGTCGGCGAAGACCTGCTCCGCGGCCTCGAGAGCCTGGACCTGGCGCACCTTGATCTCGTAGTAGGCGTCGGGCATGGCGAAGAGTCCCTGGCTGCTCGGGCGCTCCCCGAGCAACGGGTACGGGATCTCGTAGGGTCCGACGAAGTCCTGGACCTCCTCGTCGCGCAGCAGGGCCACATTCTCCGCGCTGTGCGTGACGCTGAAGCCGTCCTGCCCGACCAGCACCGGCAGCAGGACCGCCGGGTGCTCCGCGACACGCGGCGCCATGACCATCAGGTCGTACGCCTCCTGCGCGTTCTCGGCGAAGATCTGCACGGCGCCGCTGTCGCGCGCCAGCATGCCGTCCGAGTGGTCGCCATGGATGTTGATCGGCGCCGAGAGCGCACGGTTGCCGACCGCCATGACGATCGGCGCCCTGAGGCCCGCTGCGATGTAGATGATCTCCACCATGAGGGCGAGCCCCTGCGAGGCGGTGGCCGTCATCGTGCGCGCACCCGCCAGCGCGGCGCCCACCGCGGCGCTCATCGCCGAGTGCTCGGACTCCACCTGCAGGAGCACCGTGTCGACCATGCCGTCGGCGACGAAGCGGCTGAACGTCTGGATGATCGGCGTCTGCGGCGTGATCGGATAGACGGGCACCACGTCGGGGCGGATCTGGCGCATCGCATGCGCCGTGGCCTCGCCGCCGGTGAGCACCTCGACGCCCAGCATCGTCTTAGCCATCTCGTCTGCCCCCCTCCGGCAGGACGACGCCTCGCGAATCGAGCGGCGTCGCCTCGGCCACCATCTGGATCGCCCCTGTGGGACAGACCTCGGAACAGACCTCGCAACCCTTGCAGAGGTCGTAGTCGAAGCCCTGGAAGACCCCTTGCTTCTGCTGGACCGCAGTGTCGGGGCAGTGGATCCAGCAGAGCAGGCAGTCGACGCAGAGCGCCAGGTCCACGGATGGCTTGACGCCAGTGCGCCAGCCGCCGGTGCGCGGCCGCTCGATGTCGCCGGGCAGCACGACGCCGCCTGGACGCAGGATCGCGGTCTGGCGCTCGCTAGCCATCGGCCCTACCCCTTTCCCCTGCCGCGTAACCCGCCGCCATGGCGCGCACCGAGGCGTCCTTCGCCTTGGCCGGCAGGTGACCCATCACTTCGACGAGCGCCTCTTCCATGTGCTCGAGCGACGGCGTGCCGACCCAGCCGGCGTAGGCGCCGAGCAGGACCACGTTGGGAAAGCGCGTTCCGGCTTCCTTCGCGAGCTGGTCCGCCGTCACCCCGAGCACCTGGCCCTGGTAGGTCTTGGCCACCTCTTCGGCCTCGCCGGGGTCGGCGACGTTCAACAGCAGCATGCCGTCCTGCCTGAGCCCGCTCGTCACGGGCACCTCGCGCGTCAGACTGGGGTCCAGCACCACGACGATGTCCGGCTGCGTCACCGCGCAGTGCCGCCGGATGGGGCGGTCGTCGACGCGGGTATAGGCGAGCATCGGCGCGCCGCTGCGCTCCGGGCCGTACTCCGGGAACGCCTGGACCGATTTGTCCTCCTTGAGATACGCCACCGCCAGAACATGCGATGCCGTCTTGGCACCCTGGCCACCGCGGCCATGCCAGCGCACCTCGATCATGCCGTGACCCCCTCCAGCCGCCGCGCGATCGCCAGCGCCGCGCGCTTGGCCTCGCGCACGGCCTCGACCGCCGTGGCGCCGCCGTTCACCGCGTCGCCGCCGGCAAAATACTTGGGGTTGCCCGTCTGCCCCGTCTCCCCGTCCACCACGATGCGGCCGCCCTTGAGTTCGAGTCCCTCGATCCAGCCGAGGAACGTCTTGCGCGGGTTCTGGCCGAGCGCCGTGATGACCGTGTCGCACGGGAAGACGAAGTCGGTGCCGGGAACCTCCTCGGGGCGGCGCCGGCCGGACTGGTCGGGCTCCGACAGCCGCGCGTAGCGGCAGGTGACCCCTTCGACGTGCCCCTTGCCGACGTAGGCCACGGGGATCGTCAGCCAGAGGAAGCGCACGCCTTCCTCGGCGGCCTCCTCGACCTCGAAGCCGTACGCCGGCATCTCGGCCTGCGTGCGGCGGTAGAGCATGGTCACTTCGCGGGCGCCAAGCCGCATGGCCTCGCGGGCGACGTCGATCGCCGTGTTGCCGCCGCCGATCACGGCGACGCGCTCGCCGAGCGGCGGCATCTCGCCCCCCTTGAGCGCCTCGATCCACGGCAGGGCCGCATGCACGCCGGGAAGGTCCTTGCCCGGCAGGTCGAGCATGGTGTCCTCACCGAGTCCCACGCCGAGGTAGATGGCGTCGTACTCCTGTTCGAGCGCGTGCAGCGCCTCCGGCCCATCGATGGCCCGGCCGAGCTGGAAGTCGACACCGCGAGCGATCAGCTGCTGGGCCTCCTCGTCCAATGGCGAGGCCCACAGGCGATACGGAGCGATCGCGTAGCGCACGAGGCCGCCCACGGCCGCGCGCGCATCGAAGACGGTCACCGAGAGCCCCAGACTCCGCAGCACGCTCGCGCACGCGAGCCCGCTCGGCCCGGCGCCGATCACGGCCACCTTGCCGCCAGCGCTCGCCGGAGCCGCAGGCGACGGGTGTCCCTGCATCAGCCGGGAGTCGGTGGCGTAACGCTGCAGGCGAGCGATCGAGACCGGCCGCTCCCCGTCGTGGTTCAGCACGCAGGCGCCCTCGCAGAGTTCCTGCGTCGGACAGACGCGGGCGCAGCTGCCCCCCACGGGATTCTCCGCAAAAATGATGTCGGCCGCCTGGTCGCGGCTTCCGTCCGCGATGGCGCGGATGAATCCCGGCACGTCGATATCGGCCGGGCACGCGACGGTACATGGCGCCTTGGCGTAGGCGTCGCCGCAGAAGAGGCACCGCTGCGCCTCGAATGCGGCTTCCTCCGGCCCTCTTAGCGGTGGACGAAGTTCGCCGAACCGCGAACGGACCTGCTGCATGGATGAATCCCCCTCTTGCGCCTCGCCATGGGCCCCCATCGGCCGCAACGGCGGGGGGACCGGCTCGGAGCTTCAGGGACTCTGCCCGCCCTGGGCGGCCCACGCTCCCCTTGTGCCCTCGGTCCGGTCCTATCGCACTGATCTTAGTGAGGGTGCGTGAGGGCGCATACGTCCATTGGGACCCTAATGGCCAAGGCGCTTGGCGCGGCGGGTCGTTCGCCCGGACCCTGCGCGGGACCTTACGGGGCGCTATGCTGGAACTTGGACACGAGAAAGAGGGAACGACCATGCCTACACCCGAGGAAAACCATGACCTCGAAGGATGCTTCGCCTGCGGCAGCCACAACCCGGACGGCATGCACCTCAGCTTCCAGGTCCTCGAACCGGGCCGCGTGGAAGGTGGCTGTCAGCTGGATCCGGCCTGGACGGGGTGGAAGGGGCTCGCGCACGGCGGCCTCCTGGCGACCATGATGGACGAGGCCCTGGGCTGGGCCGTCGCGAGCCTCGGCCGTACCGCCCTGACCGCGCGTCTCGAGGTGCGCTACATCGTGCCGGTGCGGCCGGGGGCGGAGCTGGTGGTGACGGCCGACGTACGGCGCCACGACCGCCGCATGGCGGAAGTGGACGCCGCGGTGCGGCTGCCTGGTGGCACGGCGGTCGCGACGGCCCATGCCACCATGATCTACGCCGACAACCTGCCGAAGCCCGTCCCCGCCTGACCGCCGCTGAAACGCGACCGGCCACGGCTGCCGTGCCATGGCCGGCCAGGGACGCTCAGCGGCCCGCGGACGGTCCGGCTCCCGTTTCCTCCACGCCGAACAGGAGATCCACGATCTCCTCCGTACCGATGCCGCCGAAGTACTCCTGCACGCTTTGAGCCGCGAGCGTCTCCCTCAGGTTCTGCAAGGCGAAGCGCTCACCGCGCAAGGTCCGCTCGAGCTCCCCGATATCCCTGCTGCCGAGAAAGTCGCCGTAGATGCGGCAGTCCCGGATGCGTCCCTCGTGCACGTCGAGGCGGATCTCCACGCTTCCCTGGGCGAACCGCCGCCTGGCTTTGAGCGCGAAGTCCGGCGAGTCGCCGTAGTTCCACTCCCAGTTGGCATAGCGCTCGTCCATCAGTTGGCCCACGCCCAGCTCGTCCTGCGGGCCGAGCCGGTAGGATGGGCCCAGACCGCCGCCGTGCCGCCCCAGCTCCTCGGTCAGGCGGGCGGCGAAGGCATCAAGGTCGATGTCCCCCGGCAGATACGGGCGTACGTTGGTGACGCGCGAGCGCACCGACTTGACGCCGTGGCTCTCGATCTTGTCCGGCTGCACGCGCAGGACGTCGGCCACCGCGTCCAGATCCGAATCGAACAGGATGGTGCCGTGGTGCAGCAGCCTACCGCCGCTGACGTACTGGGCGTTCCCCGAGAACTTGCGCCCCTCGATGGTGAGGTCGTTGCGCGATGAGCGCTCCGCCGGCACGCCGAAGGACCTGAGCGTTTCGAGCACGGGCAGGGTGAAGCGGTCGAAGTCGTTGAAGCCGCCGGGTTCCCGCTTCACGATGAAGGTGAAATTCAGGTTGCCGAGGTCGTGGTAGACCGCGCCGCCGCCGGAAAGCCGCCGCACCACGGAGACCGCGTGCCTGTCGACGTACGGCTGGTTCACTTCCTCGGCGGTGTTCTGGAAGCGCCCGACGATCACGGCCGGACGGTTCTGCCAGAGGATCAGGTAATCGCGCCCGGGGTCGAGGTTGCGGAGCGCGTATTCCTCGAGCGCGAGATTGTACGGTGGATCGGTCGACGGATTAAGCACCGGTATGACCACGACGGAAGACTCCTTCCGGCCTCCCGGACACCGCATGCCGCCGTCGGCCGGGTCTGCGCCCGACGGCGTAACGGTTCCTCCCTGGCCGAGCCCATCCTAGCCACTGGAGGCCCCTGACGAAAGGCCGCCCGACCCGGTTCCTCCTCCTCAGTTGTCGCCGATGTCGTCGCCCGCCGGCCTCAGGTCGAGCTCGAAGGTCCACGCCGACCTTGGCTGCAAAGCGAGCGCCACGTAGCCCGCGGCGAGGTCGTCGGGCAGGATCGCCGGCTCGTCCGGGCCGAGATAGCTGGCGCTGCGGGGGGTGCGGATCACGCCGTCCACCACGACGTGCGCCACGTGAATGCCCTCCGGTCCCCAGCGGCGGGCGAGCGACATGGCCAGTCCCCTGAGGCCGAACTTCGCCGCCGCGAACGCCGGCGCCCGGGCGGGCGCCCTGAGGGCGGAAGTGGCACCGGTGAAAAGGATCGAGCCTCCCCCCCGCGAGAGCATGCCGGGCAGGACCGCGCGCGCATGCAGGAAGGCGCCGTACGGTCCCGCCGCGAAGGCGGCGCGGAAGGCGTCCGGTTCGATCTCCTGCACGTCGCCTCGCACCATGTTGCCCGCGTTGTAGACAAGGACGCCGATCGGGCCGAGCGCGGCCTGCGCCTCGGCGACCGCCTCGGCCACCGCCTTTTCGTCGGCGGCATCGTAGCGCAGGGCCTGGGCGGCGAGTCCCTCCCCGTCGATCTCCCCGGCCAGCGCATCGACAGCCTCCGAGCGCCCGGTGAGCCCCACGGGCCAGCCCGCGCGCGCGAACGCGAAGCCGAGCGCCCGGCCAAGTCCCGGCCCGGCGCCCACGATCAGGACCGACTCCTTCTTCACGTCCATCCCCCCGGCGGAGACCTTCCGCGGTCTGCCTGGGGTTCCCTGCCGGCTAGAGTCCGGGAACGAGGTCCCTGGCCTCGCGCCAGAGCCGTTCACGATCCTCGGGATGGGCGATCGCGATCATCCGCCTGGCCCGCTCCTCGATCGTCGCGCCCTTGAGTTCCGCGACGCCGTACTCCGTCACGACGTACTGGACGTGGTTGCGCGTCGTCGTCACAGCCGCCCCGCGGCGCAGCGCCGCGACGATGCGCGACTCGCCCCTCCCGGTCCTGGCCGGCAGGGCGATGATCGAGCGTCCTCCCGGGGACAGGCTGGCGCCGCGCACGAAGTCCATCTGACCGCCGACGCCCGAGACGACGTACGGACCGATCGCCTCTGCGGCCACCTGACCCGTGATGTCCACCTCGACCGCCGAGTTCACCGAGACCATGCGCGGGTTCTGGCGGATCACCGCCGTGTCGTTCGTGTAGTCGACGCCGTGCAGCGAGATCACCGGGTTGTCGGCCACGAAGTCGTAGAGTTCCCGGCTGCCGAGCGCGAAGCTCGCCACGATCTTGCCGGGGTCCGTGACCTTGTAGCGCCCCGTGATGACGCCCTTCTTGGCCAGGCGGCGCACGCCATCCGACATCATCTCGCTGTGCACGCCAAGATCGCGGTGGTCCTGGAGCGACGAAAGGACAGCGTCCGGGACCCGCCCGATGCCGATCTGCAGACAGGCGCGGTCCGGCACGAGCTCCGCGACAAGGCGCCCGATCGCCACCACCGCCTGGTCCACGGGGCGCTCGGGCAGCACCGAGAGCGGCTCGTCGACCGCCACGCCGACCGTGATGCGGTCCATGGGGATGCACGCATCGCCCAGGACGCGCGGCACCTGCGGGTTCACCTGCGCGATGACGACGTCGGCCTGCTCGATCGCGGTGAGGCTGGCGTCGATCGACGGGCCGAGGCTGACGAAACCGTGCCGGTCCGGCGGGCTCACGTTGATCAGGGCCACGTGCGGCCGCGTCTCGGGCTGGGAAAGATACCAGGGCACATCGGAGAGGAAGAGCGGGATGTACGAGGCGGTGCCGTCGCGCATGGCCGCGCGCAGGTTCGGGCCGACGAAGAGCGAGACGTCGTGCACATGTCCGAGACAGTCCCCTGTCACCCATGGCGCCGGGCCCTCGAGGTGCATGTGCACGAGCGTCACGTCCGAGAGCTGCGGACCGCGGCGCGTGAACGCCTGGAGCAGGCTGAGGGGGGTCGCCGCCGTCCCCTGCACGTAGACCCGCATGCCGCTCTCGATGAGCTGCATCGCCTGGTCCATCGATACCATGTCGACCATCGTCGTTGTCCACATCCTAGCTGTCGTTCAAGGCCACCGCCGAGTATAGCGGAGCCGTTCGGCAGGGAAAGCCGCCGAGCGGCCCCTGGCTGGCGGCCACATGCGGGCGTCCTCGCGGTGCATCTGCCGATGCCGGCGGGACGCGGCGCCCTGCGTCCGGCGTGCGGCTTGGGTTGGACCACCCCGGCCGGGACCTGGAGGATGGCGACCCGTCGAAAGAGAACGCTGATTCACCTCCCCGGAGAGAGGGTGCGTGCGGTGACCTCTTCAGGCGGTCCGGCCTGGCGTACGCCGGACGTGCTCGCCATAGCGTTCTCGGCCTTCTTCGCGGACCTCGGCTACCAGGCGGTCCTGGCCGGCTTCCCCCTCTTCCTCGTGCTCTACCTCCACGCGCCGGTCTGGCTCTTCGGCCTCGCCACAGCCCTCAGCTACGGCGGCGGCGCCCTCGTGGCCTACCTCGGCGGGCGGCTCGGGGACCGCTTGGGCCATCGCCGGCTCGCCCTCTGGGGCAACGCCTTCATCCCGTTTTTGTCGTTTTCGGCTATCGTGCCGGCCGCGGCCCCGGCCGTCGCGCTCCTGACGCTGGGCTGGTGGGCCCGCAACCTGCGCACGCCCTCCCGCCGCGTGATGCTGGCGCGCATCGTCGACGAGCCCGAGCACGGCAGCGCGTTCGGCTTTTTGCACGCGCTCGACATCGGTGGCGCGATGCTCGCCGCCGCCTACGTGCTGCTCGCCGTACTCGGCCACCTGGCATGGCGCTGGGTCTTCCTCGCGACGATCCTGCCGCTTGTCGCCTCCACGATCGCCCTCAGCCGCACCCGCCGGGTGTCGGAGGCACAGCCGGAGCCGCAGGTGGAAGGGGCATCGAGACGTCCAGCCGTCGGCCTGCGCCCACTCCTCGTGGCGGCGGCGCTCTACGGTTTCAGCTCCTACAGCGTCGGCTTCCCGGTCCTGACCGTCGCGCAGGGCGCACACTCCCCGCTGGCCGGCATCGCCGCCTTTCTGGTCCTGCAGGCCGTCTCCGCCCTCACGGGCTACCTGATCGGCGGCAGGCTGGGACGCACGCTCGCGGTCCGCTACCGCAACCTCTCGCTCTACGGCTACCTGGCGGCCGGTCTGGGGTCCGCCCTGATCGCGGCGGCCTACGGCCTGCGCCTTGGACTGCCGTCGCTCTTCCTCGGCATCGTCCTTATCGGCTTCGCGCTCGCCGTCGTGGAGACGCTGGAGCCCTCCCTGATCGCCATGCTGGGCCCGCAAGGGGCCGCCGGGAAGGGCTTCGGCGCACTTTCCGCCGCGCGGGCCGCGGGCCTTTTCGTGGCCAACCTGGCCCTGGGACTGCTCTACGCCCTTGGCGCCGCCTACGCGTACGGCTACGCCGCCCTCGTGGCGCTCGCGGCGGCGCTGCTCCTGATGCTCGCGCTGCCTGCCGTCTCGCGGTCGAGAGCCGAAACGGCCTAGCAGGCGCCTTCGGCCGGTACGGGCACGATGCCCGCAGCGGAAAGGCGCTCCACGATCTCGTCCAGATTTTCGCCGGTTGCGATCAGCCCATGGCGATCGATGCCGACGACGGCGTGCACGGGATCCTCCGCCGCCGCGACGAACTGCGCGACGGCCTGCGCGCGCTCAAGACTGCCGCGCGCGTAGTCGGGCACCAAGGCCTGGACTCCCTCGAGCCAGGCATGCAGATGGACGACCGCGCCGATCCCCGGATGCGCGCGATAGACCAGATGGTGCGTCAAGGCGTCGGCGGACACGCGGTGCGGTCGGACACCGGGCGGCACCGAGACGAGGAGCGCGCGGCTCGGGGCGTCGTAGCCCTTGACGAGCTGCACGTCGCGCCCCACGACCTCCATGTGCTCCCAGTCCACGCCGCTCGTCGACATCCAGAAGCGATGGAGGTCATGGCGCAGGCTCAGGTTGCCAAACGACATCCGGCTGCCCTGGTACAGGCGCTCCACATGCCGGCGGTCCTGGTGCGAGAGGAACTCGCCCGCAGGCGGGCCGAGCGATAACGCTCCGCTCGCCGCCAGCGCCCGGGCGACGCGGCGCATCGCGGGCAAGGCCTCTCCGCCCTGCAGGAGTTCTGGTTCAAGATCGCGGTCGAAAATGTTGTCGAGCACGAGATGGACGTCCAGGAGGCGCAGACGGTCGACGATCTGCGCGAAGAGGCGCGGGCTCCAGGCAGGCGCCGACAAGTGTTCGACGGGCCTGTCGGGGGAGCGCAGGCAGATCTCTGGCGCGTCCTCGGGACCGGACACGACCATGGCCAGGTTGGCTAGCGACCGCATCAGCCAGCCCCGCGCGAAGGCGTCGGGATCCTCGGGCACGCGCGGCTCGCGCAACAATGCGACCACGACCACGCTGCCGTCCGGCCGATGGTAGGGCCTGGGGTCCACCGGGTCGACATGGGCCAGGACGAGACGAGCCCCGTGGCTCGACAGCAGCACACGCCGATGTCCGGCGGCTTCGAGCGCCGCGGCGAGTGCGTCGTCGAAGTGCACCATGCAAAGGTCCCACGCCGTCCCATGAAAGGCGAAGTCCACGCCGCGACGCCTCCCGTCGGCCGTCCTCTGCCTGCAACTTTGCGGTTGCCGGCTGGATCCCTCGCGGCCAGGGCTTGCCGGATCAAAGTAGGACCGAACGGCCCTAGGTCTCGAGGCCCGTACGGTGTTGGTCTCCGGGTGCACTTGGACTGGCGCGGCATCTATCTGTACCTCGCCGCCGCTTCGTCATTTCTGAGCTGCGACAGGGGAATCGCGCCCCTTCCGAAGAATACGGCTCGAGATCTGCCCGAGGGGGGTGGCCCGATGCCATCGTTCCATCTGCCCAGGAGCACGGCCCACTTAACCTGGAACCGGAACCAGGTGCCGGCCGTCGTCGTGGACCCCGGCGCCACCGTGCGCCTGGAGGTGGCGAACGCGTCCGGCGGACAGTTCGACCGCGACGCGACCGTGGCGGCGGTCGCGTCGCTGGACTTCTCCCGCGTGAATCCCGTTACGGGGCCCGTCTATGTCCGTGGTGCGGAACCAGGCGACGCCCTCGTCGTCGAGATCCTGTCCATCGATCTCGACAACTGGGGCTGGACCGCGAACATCCCCGGGTTCGGCCTGCTCGCCGACGTCTACCGGCAGCCGCACCTCAGAATCTCACAGGTCGGGGAGCGACGGGCCGAGATGCTGCCGGGTCTCAGGATCCCGGTGGTGCCGTTCATCGGTACGCTCGGCCTGGCGCCGGCCGAGGCCGGCGACCACCCCATCGTCCCGCCCGGGCCACAGGGCGGCAACATGGACATCCGGCACGTGACGCCGGGCGCGACGCTCTACCTGCCGGTAGCCGTCGAAGGCGCCCTGCTGTCACTGGGGGACACGCACGCCGCCCAGGGCGACGGCGAGGTCTGCGGCACGGCCATCGAGACGAGTTCCGAGGTGACCATGAGGGTCCATCTCCAAAAGCAGCGTGGGCTCAGATACCCGATGCTCGAGACCCACCCCATGTCGCTGCGCTCCGGCCACGCCATCGCCACGACCGGCATCGGACCCGACCTCTACCAGGCGGCGCGCGACGCGACGCAAGGTATGATTGAGGAGATCGGCCGCCGCACGGGGCTCGAGCCACTTGACGCCTATCTGCTCGCCTCCGTCGCGGGGGACCTCAAGATCTCGGAGATCGTCGACCAGCCGCACTGGGTCGTCTCGATGCATCTCGACCTCGACATCCTCCTGGGCGGCGCCTGAGAGTCCCGACCGCACCGCGCAATATGCCTTAGGGCGCGACCGTCGGCCGCGCCCTAAGCCTATTTCCCCATCTCCCTGGCCGCTCTCAGGCGCCGACGGCCCCCGCCGCCTCGGCGGCGGTCACGATCTCGGCGAAGCCGGTCATGGCGGCGAGCGTCGCCCGCTGGATGTCCTCGGCCGCCACGACCTCCCCGCGCAGGAGCAGGTTCCGTGTGGCGGTCGCGTCCGAGGTGAAGAGCACCTTGAAACCGCGCTCCCTGGCCTGCCTGGCGGTCGTGTCGCAGCAGTGCTGCGTTTGGAAGCCTGTGATCACGACGGTGTCGACACCGGCGCGCCGCAGGTACGCCTCGAGCGGTGTCTGACTAAAGGCGCCGGGGAAGTGCTTCTTCACGACAGGCTCACCTGCCAGCGTCTGCAGCTCCGGATGCATGCGCGCACCTTCCGACCCGGCGCGGAAGTCCGAGGAGTCCGGATCCAGCGCCTCGTGCACGACGTGCACGACAGGACGCCCCGCGGCGCGAAACGCGGCGAGCAGCTGCTTGATCTTCGAGAGCGCCTCGGGCCCGCCCTCGACCACGAGGCCGCCTACGGGAGCGAAGTATTCCTGCTGGGCATCGATCGCGAGCAATGCCGCTTGCACACGGGATCCCTCCCTGCAGTTTCGGTTCCATTCCGGTACCTTCCCGCTCGACAGCCGCACGGGCACTGCGATCGCCGCCCCACATCCTTCGCCACCTCAGGGCATCTTCCAGCGGCTGACAAGGTGGCGGACGCACCGATCGCGAAAGAACGGCCCACGAGGTGACCGTGCTTGTCCATGCGTGTAGTTCACTACGACCTCAGCCTGACCCTCTCGCCGGTGCCGCCCGAGAGCCCGATCGCGGACGCTCCCGGAAGCGTCGACCTTGTGGGCACGCTGCGCCTGCGCAACGAGGGCGCAAGGCCCGTGCGCCAGGTGCGGCTCCTGCTCTACCGCCTGCTCGAGGTCACGTCCGCCGAGACGTCCGGCGTACCCCTCGCGCTGCGGCAGGCCCAGCGCAGGATTCCGCTCGACTGGACGGACGCGCTCTTCGTCAATCGCGTGACGGTCACGCTCGAGAAGGCTGTCGAGCCCGGAACGGAGACCACGCTCACCCTCCACTACGGCGGTACCCTGGTCGGCTACCGCGAACTCGGGCCCTACATGCACGACTCCGTCCAGCGCGATGTGGCCGTCCTGCGGCCGGAGGTCTTGTGGTATCCGGTGCCTGGCCCCCTGTCCTGGCAGGGCTTCACGGGGACCTGGTCGCGGGCGACGTTCGCGCTCAGAGTGCGCTGTCCCGCCGACTGGAACTGTTTTGTGGCGGGCGCCCGACGCTCGGAGCACCCGGATGGCCATTTCACCTTCGAGAGCACGGGCACCGCGGCCACGCCGGGCATCCATCTCTACGCCGGACGCTACGTGGCGCGACGCGAAGGGCCGGTCTCGGTCCACTACCTCCCCGGCGGCGAATCCTGGGCCGCGTCGGCCGCCGCCGCAGGCGCCTTCGCGCTCGAGGCACTCGAACGGCTGCTGGGAGCGCCGCCAGTCGGCGAGGGCCGTGCAACCTTCGTCGCCATACCGCCTGGCTGGGGCTCGCAGAACCTCTTCGACATCATCACCCAGACAGCCGAGGAAGACTCCGCGCGGACGTTCCGCGAAGTGGCCCACGAAGTGTCCCACTTCTGGACCCCTCTCGAGGATGATCCCGACCGGTTTGCCGAGGCCATCGCCCACTTCCTCCAGGACTATCTTGAAGGGCTGCGAGGTGAGCCCACGGCCGTCGACGCCGCCATCGCGAGCCACATGGCGGCTCTTGGCCGCCAGCCCGAGGCGGCCAAGGCGCCTCTCGCCGGGGCGGGCTCGCATCCCGCTCTAGAAACCATCTCGCGTGAGAAGGGCCCCCTTGCGCTCTGGGCCCTTGCCCGCACCATCGGCATCCCTGACACCATAAACGTCCTCTCCGCCTGGGCAGGTACGCCAGGCGGTGGGCCGAATGACTTCGCCGCCTTCCTGCTCGAGCGCGCAGGGCAGATGAAGGGCTTTCAGGCACATCGTTTCGTCGACGACTGGTTCCATGCGGATCTCTGCCCGATCGATCTCACCCTGGCGCCGGATGCGGCCCTGCGCCAGGTGGCGGCGCACTACCTGGACGCGGAGCCCTGACTGGCAGCAGGTGCGCCTCGGACTCGGGACCTCCTCAAAGGTGACGCCCCGTAGAGGTCTCCCGTGGCAAGGAACGCGGACTTTTTGCTAGCGCTGCCCCAGGCGCTTTCAGCGTTGTCGGCACCTCCGCGCCTATGGCGCAACGCTCCCAAGATAGGGCGTAACGAACGCCTCCAGGCCATCGCACCTAGGAGCGCTGTCCACGATGTCGCCGCGAGCGCCGTAGATGCGCATGCGCAGGTACTCGCCCCAAACCCGCGCTGGGCCCACCTTGGTGTCCGTCCAGTTTCGCCTGCTCACGAGTTCACCTCGGAACACCGCGTCGAAGGTATAGGGCAGAACCTCGATCCCAGCCGGCAGGACCTTGAGCAGCGTGGCCTGCTGCCTGCCGGCGCCCAGACTCTTGCCGACGAACATGAGACGGTGCACCGCACGGAAGTCGAAGACGTTCCGCGCATAGAGCGTGTTCTCGAGTGAGTTCCTGGACTGATCTTCCCATGCGATGGCTTCTTCCGGCACACCGCCTGCCAGGAGTTCCCGCACGATGACGTGGGCCTCGGGCACCTCACCCCAGGTCCAGTCCGGGTGCCTCTCCACTCCGGGCTTGACGCCGCCCGTCACCACGATCCGCTCGGCGTATCCGCTGCGATACGCCCGCAAGGCGGTCTGCCAGTGGCCCGGATGGGTGCCGCCGAAGACGAACAGCACGTCGCAGGGCGACGGAGCGATCTCGTCGAGAAAGACGGCACTGGTCAGCGCGTCGGCGTATGCCAAAAGGTTCGGCGGCAGAGCGGGTTCCTTGGGCAGGTTCAAGCCGTCGCCCTCCCTGTGGAGCATGATGCGTCGTCATCCTGGCCATGGGCCGTCCGTAGGCGCCAGGCTCGAGTCAAGACCAGGGCCAGGCAAACTTGAGCCCATGCGCGTTGAACCAGGCGGCTTCCGCCTGGTTCACGGCTGTGGAGTCCGGGGCGTGGCTGCCATTGAAGAACCGGATGGTCACATGGCTGTCGTAGCGCTTGAGGCCATGGTACATGGTCCGCAGAAGTGGCGGCGGGAAACCTGGGTCGTTCGTCCCGCCGATGATCAGGACCGGGACGTGGATCGAACTGTACACATACGAGTCATTACGGTATGCCGCGGCGTTCAGGTCGCCGCCGTAATGATCCACCATGGCTGCCAAGTCGAGTGAGTCCAAGGCGGTGAGCGAGCCTACTCCCTGCGCGTTCATCCACTCCATCATCGCCACGGGCCCCGGATAGGGACTCACGAGTTCGGCCGCGCGCACATTGCGGTCGTGCGCCGCCAGGATCATGGCGACGTCTCCGCCCATGGAGAGGCCGAAGAGGTAGGTGGCGCGGGGCAGGACGTGGAGGCCCGAAATACGGCCCAGGGCCGCGAGCCCGTTCGCGACGTCGAGATAGTTCTGGTGCGGATCGCCGGGGGATCCCCGGCTCGGCCCGTACCCGGCGTAGTTCGGCAGGAAGGAGATGGCGCGGTTGGTGGCGATGCCCGCGGCGATGGATGGATCAACGGCGTAGGCCGTGTAGCCTGGCGGATAGCCATTCCAAAGCTCCCCGCCGTGGAGCTCCAACAGCAGAGGGAGCGCCTCCTTGCCTGCGGGAACGTCGAGATAAGCCTGGCAGCGCACGCCGCGGCTCCAGTAGAAGAGGCTGAAGACCTGCAGACCCTTGGGCAGGTGGCGGGCGATAGCCGCGGGCAGGGACACCGCTTTGAGGCTGATCGGCTCTCCATCCGCCTTTGACGTTGCCGGCGGGATCGCGAGACCGCCTTGCGCCGTTGCGTCGGCGCCGTTTGCGCGGAGCACCCACCGACGAGCCCTACCGCGAGCGCCACACCGAGCAGAAGTAGCGTCCCGAGACAGCGTTTGAACACTCGGCCACCCACTTTGGCTGTCTCTTGCCCCACTCTTCAACGGTCCCATACGAATACCTGTTTATGGCACAATCGTCTTGGACTGGGCTGGCATCCTGCGTCTACATGACGGCGTCGTGCCCTCGCCAGTGGCATGATGCGCGGGGAGGCCTCATGATGCGCGCTGCGCTCGCGGTGCAACGAGTGACGACGAGTCTGGATCAAAACCTCGAAGAGCTGCTCCGTTCCATGCGACGGGCGGCGGAGCGCGGGGCGGATCTGGTGGTGTTCGCTGAGGCGTCGTTCACGGGACTGGCCAACGACGACGTCCCTGACCACGACGCGGCTCTGGGAACACCTGTGGCTGGCGCCCTGGTCCAGGCGGTGTGCGCCGAGGCAAAGCGTCTTCGGCTGCATGTGGCCCTCGGCCTGCTCGAAGAGGACCAGGGCCGCCTCTACGACTCAGCGCTCCTGATCGACCGCAGTGGCAAGCCCGTCTTCCGTTACCGACGTGTCAGCCCAGGCTGGCACGGCCCCGACGCCGATCCGCGTATCTATGGCGAGGGCCGCGATGTGGCATGCTTCGAGGCCGAATTTGGCCGCGTGGCCTTTCTCATCTGCGGCGACCTCTTCGACGAACGCCTCGTCGGGCGGGTGCGAGAAGAGCGGCCGGTTCTACTCCTCGTGCCCTTCGCCCGCGCCCTGGCGGGCGAAGGGCACGACCAGACGCGGTGGGATCAGGACGAGCTGCCACAGTACGAGGCCCAGGTACGCAAGGCCCAGACGACGGCGCTTCTCGTCAACTACCTGGACGACGACTACGTCGGCGGCGCCATGGTGATCGGAGCGGACGGCCGCCTGATGGCGAGCCTTCCCCTGAGGTGCGCCGACATTCTGCTCGCGCGGTTGTGACCGATGGGGGCATCGCGCCATGCCGCCGAGACGCGCGAACGTCCCACGCCCGATCACGCAGACGTGATCGGGTTGCAGCACATCCCTGCGAGACGGCGCCGCCGACCACCACGCGGCGGACCTCCGCTGGGCTCCACGAAGGTTGTCTTGGCGCCGTGGGCAAGCGGTAGAGCCCGTACCACCCTGCCGCGGCGCATTCGTTCAAGAGGTTCCGGGTACGGGGGCGGAAACCGATTCTCGGCAGACCTGTCGACCCATCGAAGAGGCGGGAGCGCCCCCCGAAGGGAGCGCCCCCGCCTTGGACCTTGGCTCAGAGTACCTGCACGCTGTCGGCTTCGCCCGACTTGATCACATACTCCCCGATGCCGACGATGTCGTCGACCAGGTCGACAAAGTCCTCGAGCGCCGTCGCGCCCCAGATCTTGCCCGCGGTGGCGCAGACGTGGATGTGCAAGCGGCCGTCCGCCTTGAGCTGACGCAGGAACCCGTACGGGTCCGGGATCTGGTTCGCCTTGAGCCCGGCCTCCATCTCCGCCCGCAGCTGGGGATAGTCGTGGACCATCCTGTCGGTACCCGCCACGTCCTTGCGGAAGGCGCGCGCGCCGCCGAGCAGCAGGTAGACGTCCACCTCCGTGTCGAGCGCCACCGCCCCCCCGATCATGGTGCTGGCGACGATGAGCTTCTCGACGCTGCCGCTCGCCATGCCGACGACCATCTTGGACATATCGGGTCCTCCCTTCGTGTCATCCCGACCCCTGTTGGATCGGGGCGGAGCCACTGCGTCAGGGAGCACTAGTGATCGGATGAACAAGTGCACGTCGGACTGTGCGCGTCCGCTCCCTGCGCTGGCCAAGAGGCGAAGGCGGCCCGTCTGGTCCTCCCCGCCGCCGAGCCGGCACGCTCTTGCGCCATCGCAGCGTATGCCGCCGGCTGCGGGATCAGGCCTATCGCGGAGGGACCTCCCGGCTAGAGGACCTGAAGCGTCGGCTTGCGTGGCTCTGGTTCCTGCGCCTTCTCCTCGGCGCACGGCCCGAAGTAGGCGTGCAGCACCCCAGGCCCTTCCGAACTGTCCACGTAGCTGCCGAGACCCACCACGTCGTCGACGAGCGGCGAGAAGTCCTTGAGTCGCGCGCGCGCCCTGCCGCCTTCCGTAGGGCAGGCGTGGATCCTGGCCTTGCCGGTCGCGTGAAGTCGCGCGAACCCCTGCAACGGGTCCGGTACCTCCGCGGAGTTGGCGAGCGGGTGCCTGCGGACGCCGCGGTCGCGGAACGCGCCCATGCCGCCCTGGAAGAGGAAGATGTCCACGTCGAGACCGATCTCCACCGCCTTCGTGGCCAGCGCTGCGGAAAGCACCAGCTGCTCCGGCGCTCCGTTCCCGATGCCGATGACCATCCTTGCCACAGGATCGCTTCCTTCCCGCCACACTCCTCCACACGGCCCGATAGGCAAGGCGGGGGCGCTCGCTCGGCCCCCGCCTCGTGGTTCCCGAAGGCCTTCTCGGTCCGCTTCGTTCAGTCGGCCGCGCTCTCCCCGGCCATGCCCTCCGTCTCTCCGGCGCGCGCCAGATAGTAGAGGGCCACCGGACGGTAGATGGCGTGGGCGAACTTCATGAATGGCGCGAGCAGGATGAGCTCCATGGCCACGGAGACATGGAAGAGGAAGAGCCAGTAGCCCCAGGCGGGCGGCTGGGGCAGGTAGAGGGAGATCTCGATCAGGAAGCCGCTCACACCCACCACCCAGAGCAGGACGAGCAGCATCCAGTCGGCCGGCTCCGAGTTCTTCGCGGACTGGTTATCCTTGCGCACCCGGTCGATGAAGAACATCGTCACGCCGTAGATCATCGCGAGACCGGCGAGGGTGCCCAGCAGGCGCGTCGGGTACCAGATCGCCACAGGGGTTCCCGGCATCTTGACGCCGATCAGGCTGAGGCCGTAGTCGACCACGGTCGCGACGAGCAGGCCGAGGAATCCCCACATGGTCAGGGAGTGGACGAGCCAGCGGCGGCGGTACCAGGGTTTCACTTCCTGCACGGCCGAGCAGTCCTGGCGGTAGCGCTTCTGCCCGATCGACTCGACGCCGATGGCGGACCAGAGCGCCTTCCAGCCGGTGACCCGGCTCTTGCCGCGCAGCTTGACCTCGCGTCGCGAGATACCGCGCACCATCGTGATGATGCCGGCGAGACCCGCCAGGAAGGCGATCACCATGACCACAAGCCCGGTGTAGTGGATCAGGGGCTCGGGGATGAAGCCGAAGAGCGCCATCGAGGTCCGGCTCTGGGCGCCGTGCGACGCGTACATGAACACCGCGAAGAAGACGGCCAGCACGATCGCGATCAGGGACGCCAGCACGGGCCGCGTGTACATCGTCCAGGCGAGGTGCGTGCGGTCGTAGCTCGCGATGGCGTAGCGGCGCGCCGCCGCCATGAAGCCCCCGGGATCGGCCTGCGTCGGGCAGGTGTCGGAGCAGAGCCCGCAGTGGTAGCAGGTCCAGAGCTCCTTGCTCGAAAGCAGGGCGTCTTTCATGCCCACCTGGGCATAGCGGATCATGCGGCGCGGAAACGCCCCGTCGTTGGTGGAGAGCGGGCAGATCGCGGTGCAGTTGCCGCAGCTGAAGCACGCCGAGACGTCGGCCGCACCGAACTTCTTGATGTCGGTCAGGAGACTCGCGTCGACCAGAGAACTCATGAGGGCACCCCCCCGTCCACCGCGGTGAACGTGTAGTAGCCATCGTCGTCGGGATCCGCCGAGGTCACCAGCTTGCCGTAGCGGCGCATCCCCATCACCCAGTAGAGCACCTCGCGCGGCGGACGGCCGATCGCCTCCGCGATCTGGGGCACGGTCATGGGCCCCGCCGCCACCGCCTCGAGGATGGGCCGGTGCATCAGAGGCTCCTCGCGGATGACCTCCCGAACGTCTCGGGGCGTCGTGCGGCTCATACGACAGGCACCTCCGCCAGGTTCTCGATCATGGCCCGGATCTGCGCGTCGGTGTAGCCCCTGAGGTCGATGGCGTCTTCGGGGCAGACCGGGGCGCAGCCACCGCAGCCCTTGCAGACCGCCGCGTCGATCTGGGCCACTTCGTGACCCTCGTACTCGGTCCGGCTGACGGCGTCGTAGGGACAGGTCTCCTCGCAGAGTCCGCACATCGTGCAGGACTCCGGCGTCACCTGCGCAACCATCGGGTCGAGCTCCGCGACGCCCTTCTTGAGCATCGTCGCGCTCTGCGTCACGGCCGCGAGGCCTGACGCGACGCTCTCGTACGAGCTCTTCGGCCCCTGGCAGGCGCCGGCGATCATGACGCCGTCGACGACGGTCTCGACCGGACGGAGCTTCGGGTGGATCTCGTTGTAGAACCCGTCGCTGCCGACAGGCAGCTTGAGGGCGTTCGTGAGCTTCTCGTTCTTGCGCGGCACCATGCCGGTGACGAGCACGACGAGGTCGACCGGGATCTCCAGCTCCTCGCCACCCGTCAGCAGGTCGCGCGTCGTGACCGTGAGCTGGCCCGATGATCTGCGCGTCACCGTAGGCGGCGTCTCTTCGGGGTACTTCATGTAGACCGAGCCGCGCTCGCGCGACTGCGTGTACATGAGCTCGAACTTGCCGTAGGTGCGGATGTCCCGGTAGAGGTGGTACTGGTGGATGCCGGGATCGACGTCCGCCACCTCGAGCGAGGCGTGGACCGTCGCGGCACAGCAGTAGCGGGAGCAGTAGGCGTTGCCTTCGGGCTGGCGGCTGCCGACGCAGTAGATGTAGGCGACGTTCTTGACGGGCCGGCCATGGTAGACGAGTTCGCCCTTCGCGCTGTCGACCATCTGCTTGAACTTCGGCAGGGTGACGACCCCGTCGATGCCGTAGCCGTACTCGCCAACCTCGGGCTGGTAGGTGTCGAAGCCCGTGGCGACGACGATCGAGCCGACGTCGAGCGCGAGGCCCATCGACTTCTCGCCGCTGATCTTGATCTCGACCTTGTAGTTGCCGAAGCTGCCGGACTTCGAGACGAGTTCGGCGTTTGTGAAGACCACGATCTCCGGCCGCCGCCGGACTTCCTCGATCAGCTCGTCGATCAGCTTGCCGCCCTGACGGCCGCTCGGGTACATCGTGCCGAACTTCTTGACCCAGCCGCCGATCTCCGGCTCCTTCTCGATCAGGAAGACCCCGAGGCCGATGTCCGCGAGGCCGACGGCGGCCCTGAGGCCCGCGATGCCGCCGCCGATCACGAGCGTCTTCGGCGTCGTCTCCACCTCGAGCGGCGTGAGCGGCGTCGAGAGGCGCGTCTTGGCGATGCCCGCCCTGACGAGCTGGATCGCCTTGCGGGTCGCGCCTTCGTGGTCGTCGGTGTGCGCCCACGAGTTCTGCTCGCGGATGTTGACCTGCGTGTACAGGTACGGGTTCATGCCCGCGCGCCGGGAGACGCCGCGGAACGTGAAGGTGTGCAGCTTCGGCGAGCACGATGCCACCACGAGCCCGTCGAGGTTGTGGTCCCTGATCGCCTGCACCATGTCGGTCTGGGTGGCGTCGGCGCAGGCGAAGATCGTCGTCTCCGCCACCACGACGTCCGGTTCGTCCTTGATGGCGTCCCGCACGGCCGCCACGTCGACATAGTCGGAGATGTTGCCGCCGCAGTGGCAGATGAAGACGCCGATGCGACGCTCGCTCATACGGACACCTTCTTCGCGCTGGCCTTCTCGAGATGGGACGCCGCTTGGGCCACGGCGGATCCCGCATGCAGGATGGAGTCCACGATGTCCTTGGCGCCTGAGGCCGCGCCGGCCACGAAGACGCCTGGCAGGTTGGTCTCGCCCGGGCTGAGGTCGTCGTTCTGCTCGTTGACGAAGAAGAAGTCGTCGAGGTGCAAGGTCTCGTCCGGGAACAGCTTCTCGGCCTCGTGGTTCGGCTGCACGCCGACGGCGAGCACCACGAGATCGTACTCGGCCTCGGTGATCGCGCCGCCGTTGTCGATGTCCTCGTAGCGCAGGATCAGGTTGCCGTTCTCGAGTTCCGTGATCTTGGAGACGCGACCCTTGATGTAGTTGGCGCCCATCGCCTTGGCCTGCTCGTAGAACTCCTCGTACCGCTTGCCGGCGGCGCGGACGTCCATGTAGTGGACTGAGACGTCGGCGAGCGGCAGGGCGCCCATGATCAGCTGGTTCTGCTTCGCGGTGTACATGCAGCAGATCTTGGAGCAGAGCGGGTTGCCGACGGTCTTGTCGCGCGAGCCGACGCAGGAGACGTAGGCGATGCGGTCAGGCACCCTGCCGTCGCTCGGGCGCAGGATGTTGTTGAACGGGCGCGTCGGCGCGAGCTGGCGGTCCATCTGCGTCGCGGTGATGACGTTGGGGTACTTGCCGAAGCCGTAGTCCTCCTTGAGGGCGGCGTCGAAGAGCTGGAAGCCTGTGGCCAGGACGACGGCCCCGACCTCCAGCTCGAAGGTCTCGGGCTTCGCGTCCAGGTGGATGGCGTCCGGCGGACAGACCGCGACGCACTGGCCGCACTCGGAGCAGACGCCGCAGTCGAGGCAGCTTCCGGCTCCTCTCAGGGCCTCCTCCTCCGTCAGCGCCGGCTCGATCTCGTGGAAGTCCTGCGGCGCCTTCTCGTGCTGGAGGTTCAGCGTGACCGGGTCCCGGTGCGAGAACGACTTCTGGCGCGCCATGACCTTGGCCTTGTCGATCACCTCGAGCCGGTCGTCGAGCGCGAAGAAGCCGTCCATCGGCTGATCCTGCAGCCAGCGGTCGATGAAGTGGGCGGCGCGGCGGCCGTGTCCGACGGCCTGCGTGATGTCCGACGGGCCGGTGACGACGTCGCCGGCCGCGAAGATGTAGGAAACCTCGCTCTGCAGGGTCTTCGGGTCGACCTTGATGCGCCGTCCTTCGCCCAGCGAGAGCAGGCGCGTGAACATCGCGGTGTCGGGCGACATGCCGATCGCGGCCACGACCACGTCGCACGGAATGACGAAGTCGCTGCCCTTGACGGGCTGTGGCCGGCGGCGGCCCGACGCGTCGGGCTGTCCGAGCTCCATGCGCTGGCACTTGAGGCCCGTCACCTTGCCGGAAGCGTCCCCAAGGACCTCCACAGGAGCGACGAGGAACTGGAACTTCACGCCCTCGGCCTCGGCGTCGTCCACTTCCGCCTTGTGCGCCGGCATCTCCTCGCGCCCGCGCCGGTAGGCGACCAGGGTCTCCTGGGCGCCCAGGCGGCGCGCGGTGCGCGCGGCGTCCATCGCCACGTTGCCGCCGCCGACGATGACGACCTTCTTACCCCGCATGTCCGCCGTCACGCCGTGGCGCACGTCGCGCAGGAAGTCGAGGCCGCCGAGCACGCCCTTCAACTGCTCGCCCGGCACGCCCATGCTGGTCGAGAGGGGCGTCCCCGTCGCCAGCAGGACCGCGTCGAAGCCGTCCAGCTTGAGGGCATCGAGGTCCTGCACCGGGGAGTTCACGGCGATCTCGACCCCGAGCGCCGTCACGTTGCCGATGTCCTGCGCGACGACCTCCTGCGGCAGGCGGTAGGTCGGCAGGGCGTAACGCAGGAAGCCGCCCGGCTCCTTGTCGGCCTCGAAGATCTTGACGCGATAGCCCTTGCGGGCCAGCTGCCATGCCGCCGTCAGGCCGGCGGGGCCGGAACCGACGATCGCCACCGCCTTGCCGTTGGGCTCGTCGGGCGTGACGTTCGGTCCGTCGTAGTTCGCGTAGTGCCGGTCGGCGACGAAGCGCTTGATCCGGCGGATCGGCAATGTGCCCTCGAGGTCCCCGCGCGTGCACTCGCCCTCGCACGGCGCGTAACAGGCGCGCCCCAGCGTGCCGACCAGCGGCGTGGCATCGAGGATGAGCTGGAAGGCCTCCTCGTACTTGCCGCTGCGGGTCAGGGAGACGTAGCCGTGGGCCTTGATGCCCGCGGGACAGGTGTCCGTGCAGGGCGAGGTGCCCTCGCGCTGGATGACGGCCTTCTTCGGCACCGCCTGCGGGAAGGGGATGTACGCGGCCCGGCGCGCGATGAGGTCATAGTTGAACTCGTCCGGTACCGCCACGGTGCACGCGGGCTCGCAGAGCTGGCAGCCGGTGCAGGCGGACTCGTCCACGTAGCGTGCCTTGCGCTGCACCTTGACCTTGAAGGTGCCGTCCGGATTGCGCCGGATGGCTTCCACCTCGGTGTAGGTCCAGGGCGTGATGTTGTCGTGGTGGATCGAAGCCGCCATGCGCGGCGTCGTGATGCAACTCGCGCAGTCCAGGGTCGGGAAGACCTTGCTGAGCAGGATGACGCGGCCGCCGACACTGCCTTCCCGCTCGACCATCAGGACCTTCTTGCCCATGTCGCCGAGCTTGATCGCGGACTCCATGCCCGCGATGCCGCTGCCGACAACCAGGACGTCGTAGTCCATCTATACCACCGCCTCCGAGAGATCCTCGACGAATTCGGTGACCTGCTTGGTGAACGGTTCGGCACAGACCGAGCAGACGGCCGCGAGACGCACCCGGTTCGGCGATAGCCCGCGTTCGACGAGCTCGGCCTGCGCCTGCTCTGCGATGCCGGCGGACCGCTTGCTGCAGTCGGTGAGGTAGGCGCACTCGTCCCCGTCCGCGGCGATGAAGACGCCGTCGAAGCCGTGGGTGAGCGCGTGGACGATCCAGCTCGGCTTGATGCCGCTAGCGCACGGCAGGCTGATCACGACGACACCGGGAGAGTAGTGCAGGTGCCTGCTCCCGGCCAGGTCGATGCCAGGGTCGGAGATGTTGTTCGTAGAGAAGACGAGGACGCGGGTCGTGGCCGATTGACTCACTTCAAGCCCTCCTTGCCGTCGATGACCTTTCGTCATGCCGGGCGTCTGGGAATGCCGCCCGCCTGCCGGGCGGCCCGCGGATCCTGCCGACGCGGCGCCACGCGGCGCCGCGTCGGCTCCGGATGCATCAGATGAACAGGTTGACGCCGGCCTCGTCCGCCTCGCCCAGGTACGTGGCGACGCCGACGTAATCGAGCCCGTCGATCAACTCGTCCTCACTCAGGCCGAGCACGTCCATCGACATCTTGCAGGCGATCATCTTGACCCCCTGCTCGCGGGCGGTGGCGATCAGTTCCTCCAGCGAGCTCACGTTCTGCTGGCGCATCACCCGCCGCATCAGCTTGGGGCCGATGCCCGCGAAGTTCATCTTGGAGAGCCCGAGCTTGCCCGGACCCTTCGGCATCATGCCGCCGAACATGCCCTGCAGAAAGCTCTTCTTGTGCGGCGGCGCGACCGACTTGCGCAGGACGTTGAGACCCCAGAACGTGAAGAACATGGTCACGTCGTCACCCATCGCGGCTGCGCCATTCGCGATGATGAACGCGGCGAGGGCCTTGTCGAAATCCCCGCTGAACAGGATGATGGTCTTCTTGGTGGTATCCATCGACGATTGCCTCCTCTGGCACCAAGCCTTCCAGGGCTTGACGCAGGCAAGTTCCGGCCAGCCGGATCGCGCGCCCCGCCCGAGATGCGTCGCGCCTCTTCCTTCTTGCCCTGCGCGTGACGGTTCCCGGGCTGCGGGGCACGCTGCGCGTCCTGCGCATCTGCCGTTTGCGGGTAGAGGAACCCACAGGGCCCCGCGGCGCCCTCTTCGGGCGCTCGCGTGCTCTGGCTCGCAGGTTGGGTCGTCCGTTTGCGGCAGCTCGCGCAGCTACCGAGCGATCAGCTTACTTGAGGCGCTTGACGTAGAGCTTGAAGATGCCGCCTTCCTCGAGGACGCCGAGGTAGTCGTGACCCATCTTCTTGGCCCAGGCGGGCAGGTCTTTCTTGGTGCCGCTGTCGGTGGCGAGGACCATCATGATCTCCCCGACCTTCACGTCCACGATGCCCTTCTTGGCCGCCAGGATCGGACCGGGGCACGAAGTTCCGCGCGCGTCCACCGTCTTGCTGACCTGCAGCGTCGCCAGTTCCACAACCGACATCTTGTTCTGCCTCCCACATGGCACCGTGTCGGCGCCTTGTGATTTCGTTCCCAATTGCAATGTACGTCGAGCAACTGTCCCATCCCATCACCAAACGGGGTCAATGCTTACTCCCTTCGCCCTACTTCCAATGCCATGGTCCAAACGCCCAAAAAGTCGCCGCGCTAGGGCCTATCGGCCCGGAAACGAAGAAATGGGCGACAAACGACCGTCCGGAACCTTCCCCCGAGGGCCGTCTGTCACGCCTGAGCGGCCACCGGGCATGCAAGCAGGGCCACCCAGGTTCGCCGGCCCGTCCCGCGGTGCTGTGTTCACGCCCGTCCCGCGGGGCTGTGTTCACGCCCGTCCCGCAGGCCCCCGAATCCGCCGCGGGCCCATTGCGGGGCCAAACGTGATACGCTAGTCTTGCAAGGGGCACGATGGGCGTGCTCGGACCCGGCCCAGGAGCGTCCTGGGGCATCGCAGTGCGTCAGGTCAAGGGAGCGACCGCTGCTTGCTGACGGAGACGTCGGATATCCAGTCGGTGTACCACGCGCTCGACGAGGCAGATTTCTCGCGCTACCATTGGCGCACCGTTCTCATCGCCGGCATGGGCTTCTTCACAGACGCCTACGATCTCTTCATCATCGGCACGGTCACCGCGATCCTGACACCGATCTGGCACCTATCCACCACGGACCTGATGTGGCTGAACTCGACGTCCCTCCTGGCGTCCATGCTGGGGGCCATCGTCTTCGGCCGGGCGATGGACCTTCTCGGGCGCAAGAGCATCTACGGCATCGAGGTCATTCTGCTGACGCTCGGTGCCGTTTTCTCTGCCTTCTCGCACACGGTCTGGCAGCTGATGCTGTTCCGCGCCCTGGTGGGCTTCGGCGTCGGCGGCGACTACGCGGGCTCGGCGATCATCACGAGCGAGTACGCAAACCGCTCGAACCGCGGCCAGATGATCGGCACCGTCTTCTCGATGCAGGGGCTCGGCCTTCTCGCCGGACCGGCCATGGCCGCGCTGCTCCTCGCCACCGGCGTGCCGCACGACCTCGCGTGGCGCCTCATGCTGGCCATCGGCGCGATCCCCGCCGCCTCCGTGATCTACCTCCGCCGCACCATCAAGGAGACCCCTCGCTACGCGCTCACCGTCCGCGGCGAGGCGCAGTCGGCTGCGCAGGTGGTGCACGACGTCGCCGGCATCGACCTCCAGAACGCGACGGTGCAGAGCCGCAGCCGCAAGGCGCGCCTCACGGATCCGATCTACCGCAAACGCCTGCTCGGCACGGCTGGCGCATGGTTCCTGATGGACATCGCGTTCTATGGCACCGGCGTCTCGTCGCAGATCATCCTGCGCGCCCTGCTGCCGGGCGCCTCGCTCCTTTTCTCGACCCTGATCGCGGCGCTGATCTTCCTCGTCGCCGCCGTCCCAGGCTACTGGCTCGCCGTCCGCCGCGTGGACAAGAGTGGCCGCAAGCGCATCCAGTGGCGCGGCTTCCTCGTGATGACCGCCGCCTACGGCGTCATCGCCCTGATCCCGGCCGTGCGCGCCCTGCCGATCGTTTTCCTGGCCGTCTACGCGGTCAGCTACTTCTTCATCGAGTTCGGCCCCAACGTCACCACGTTCATCTTCCCGGCGGAGGTCTTCCCCGTGGAGATCCGTGGACTCGGCGACGGCATCTCGGCCGGCAGCGCCAAGTTCGGCGCGTTCCTGGGGGCCTTCCTGATGCCACTGCTCGTGCTGCACCTGCAGCTGGCGGGCACGATGGCGATCCTGGCCGTCGTGTCGCTGCTCGGCGCGCTGCTCACGATTTACGCCCTGCCGGAACCGAAGGGACTGCCGCTCGAGATCGCGGCCGCCGAAGACCGCATCTGACGCTTTGCGGCGTGAAGGCGCCCTCCGCCGGGAGGGCGCCTTCGTAGTTCTCGGTTACCAGCCGGAACTGCCGGACGAGCCGCTGCTCGAGGAACCGCCGCTCGACGAGGTGCCGACACCGCCGCCCGCCCCGCTCGCGAGGCCTACGGTGGCGACGTACCACTTGCCCTGCAGTCCCTCGCCGTTCGCCTGCCCCGGCTTCTTGTCGCCCGAGAAGGCGTAGAGCGGATGGCCATTGTAGGTCACCTGCAGGCCGTTCGCGCCCTGCACGGTGCCCAGCGTCCCCTTGAGACCGGGCGGTGCCGACGGCCGGCCCGACCCGAGCACGAGCGGCGGCCAGATCTTGGCGCAGGCGCCGCTGCATGTGGCCTGGGTCGCGGTATCGGGCGTGAAGTAGTAGAGCGTCAGGCCCGACGGCGTCGTCAGCACCTGTTCGCTCTTGCCACCCACCGTGACCGTCCCTATGGCCACGGAGCCCGTACCGCTGGCGGTAGCGCCGCTGCTTTGGAAGGAGCCGGCCTTTTTCGCGTGATGCTGCCCGCTCGCCGCGCTCGCGGTCGTGCCGCAGGCGGCGAGCAGGAACATCAGAGGCAGGGCCAGCATCCAGGTCTTGCGCATCATCGAGGCTCCCCCCTCACGCGGCGAGGACCCGTGCCTTGGGCCCGGACGATACGGTCCGCCCTGGCCGCCACCGGACACGGGCGACGGCCTGCTAGGCCCTGTCGGAACCGAATCGGCCGCTACCCGCAAGCGCGGTTCGCCGCGAGGGCGATTTTGCGATCGGGGGCTCTTCTTCCTGCTGCGAGACGAAGATCCAATCGCGCAGGGCCGTGGTCACCGAGCGCATGACGCCTTCCTCGGTCTCATGCAGGTACCTGTCCACCCAAAGCGGCAGGCCTTCGAGGCGCCAGGCGCCCTGCCAGACGAATCCGGCGCCGGCCGGCGCCAGACAGACGACGGCGGCCGCGAGCCATACGGCCAGGGTCGCCTGCACCCCCGAGCGCACGAGGATGCCGAGCACCGTCGCGATCAGGAGGCAGAGCACGGCAAGACGGAGCGAAACATGGAGCACCTGCCGGCGCCAGAGCTCAAGCAACGCCCTGGGCGCGTTCACGGGACCGACGTCGGCCGCGGCGGCCGACAGCATCGCGAGCCAGCCGACGGCCATCAGGCCGACGATGAAGGCAGGCCAGCGCAGGAGCGGCACAAGCGCAAACACCAGCGCCAGTGCCGGCACCACGACGCCGCCCACCACGGCCAGGCCCAGGAGTCCGCCGATGGCCGCGGCGAGCGTGCGCGCCCTGAACTCCTGCCAGGAGAGACCCTGCAGCCGAACCGTGACGGCAGCGACGGCCGCGCTCGACCCGAGCAGCAGTAGACCGGTGCTGAAGGCGGAGAAGACAAGGAGAGCCAGAAAACCGCCAAGGCCACCTGCGGTGCCCAGTCCCGGCGCCAGGGCCGCCGGCACGAGCGTGGCCAGCGGCACGAGTCCGACCGTGACCGCAAAGATCACGCGACGCGCGTTGCGATCGGCGAGAAGCTCCCAAAGGAGCGATAACGTACCCAAGAGAGAATCCCTCCCGTGACGCACCCGCCAAGAGGCGGGGCGCATTGCAGTAAGGTGGTTCGCTAGAGCAATGCGAACCAAGCGGAGGGTCTCTGGGGGTTTCGAGGGGGCCGGCCCCTATTTCTTAGCGGCTTCTTGTCTTGGCGCACCACCCTGGCGCGGCATCGCGCTGTCCACCTTGCTAAAACTTCTCCGCCCAGCCACGTCTGCGGCCTCGCGCAGCAGGAAGCGACGCCCAGAAGAGCGTCGCTTCCTGCTGCGCATCGCGAAGAAACCGAGGGACGCCACCCGCTCCCCCGAACGGGGGGACTCAGGTGGCGTCTCGCTACCTTTCCAGCAGACGCAGCGCCGCTGTCGTCAGCACGGCCGCGCCGATGGGGAGGGCCCGTTCGTCGATGGCGAACTTTGGGTGGTGGTTCGCGTAGGTGGCTTCGAGTTCCTCGCTGCCGCAGCCCAGCCAGAGGAATGCCCCGGGGCGCTCCTGCAGGATGTAGGCGAAGTCCTCCGCCCCCATCATCGGCACCGCCGGCTCGAGAGCCTCGGACCCGTAGAGATCCCGGACGACCCCCCGGACCACGTCCGCCTGCTCGGGGGTGTTGACGAGCGGCGGATAGCCGCGGATGTACTCGACGTCCGCCGCCGCGCCGAACGCGTCCGCCGTCTGCCGGACGATGCGCCTGAGACTCTCCTCCATGCGGTCCCGGACGGACTCGTCGAACGCCCGCACCGTGCCGGTCAGTTCGGCCTGCGGCGCGATGACGTTGAAGTTGTATCCCGCGTGGAACGTGCCCACGGTGACGACGGCCGGCTGCAGCGGATCCACCTGGCGACTGACAATATGCTGCAGAGCGTTCACCACCTGCGTCGCGCAGGCGATGGCGTCCACCGCCGTATGCGGCGCCGCCCCGTGCCCGCCCACGCCCCGGATGCGGATGCGGAACTCCTCGGCGGCGGCCATGGCCGGACCGTCGATCAGGGCCGCCCTCCCGACGGGGAACACGCCGCCAGGGGCCCATAGCCGCATCGGGATGAGGTGCAGGCCGACGGCCTCGTCGACGCCCTCGAGCACCCCGGCGCGGATCATCATCGGCGCTCCGCCGGGCAGCTTTTCCTCGGCCGGCTGGAACAGGACCCGGACGCGCCCGGCGATCGCTGCCCGCCGCTCGAGCAGGAGTTTCGTCACGCCAAGCGCGATCGCGGTATGCCCGTCGTGACCGCAGGCGTGCATGACGCCGGGCCGTCCCGACCTGTACGGGACGTCCGCCTCCTCCTCGATCGGCAGGGCGTCGATGTCGGCGCGCACCAGCACGGTGCGCCCGCTCCTCGCGCCCTCGATATCGAACCAGAGGCCGGTTTCGGTCTTGCGCACCGGGTCGACGCCGAAGCCCCGCAGCGTGCGCTCGAGGAAGTCCGTCGTCTCGTACTCCTGGAAACTCAATTCCGGATGCTCGTGCAGGTGGCGCCGCCACTCCGTGAGCTGCCCCGCAAGGGCCTCGGCGCTTGCCGTGATCCGATCTCCCGCCGACATGTCCCTACCTCCCCGCTCCGGCTCCTCGCAATGCTTTCTGGGCCCGCAGGCGATCTCCTCGCCGCGAGGCCCCGAAAACCACCATCAGATCCCGGCGGCGAGGACGACGAGGCGCGGGCTGTCCGGGCGCCATGGAGCCCCCTGGAGGTCGCCGAAGACGCGGTCCAGAGCGAAGCCCGCCTGCCGGAGAAGCGCCGTGATCTCCTCCCTGCCGTAGAGGCGGAAGCTCGCGTCGTATGCGCGCGCCGGCCCCTCCCGCCGCCGGTACCGGTAGCGCACAGCGAGGCGTCCTGTCGCCGCGTCCCAGGTCCGCTCCTCCCGGACCGCGAGGCCCGAGGCCGCGGTCCACTCCGCGTGCGGAACGAAGTCGGCCAGGATGCGCTCGCGGTTCCAGACATCGACGATCAGGCGGCCGTCCGGCGCGAGCGCGTTGCGCCAGTCCCGCAGGAGTTCCAGGTTCTCTTCGTCCGAGAAGTAGCCGAAGATCTGGAAGAGGAGCGCGATCAGATCGTACGGTCCCGGGCGCGGCGTGCGCATGTCGCCCAGGACCCAGTCCACGTGGAGTCCCTGGCGCACTGCCTCGGCCCGCCCCCGTTCGATGAAGGACGGACTGATGTCGAGCGCCGTCACGCGCATGCCCCTTGCCGCGAGGGCGAGGGCATGGCGTCCCTCGCCGCAGCCGAGATCCGCGACGCGCGCCCCCTGCCGCAGGCCCGTCACCCGCAGCACGAAGTCCGCCTCGCGCTCTGTGCGCTCCCAGCCGAGGATCTGTCGTACGGAGTCCATATAGTCGTCGCCGTAATAGCGGCGAAACCACTCGCGGTTCCCATTGGCTGCCTTGCCCGGCGTCATCGGCTTCGGAAAGGCGCGCCGGGCCCTGCCGCACCGCCTTCGCCCGCGAGTGCCGCGCGCAGCTCGGCCGCCCACTGGCCCCGATCGGCGAGGCTGGGCTCGGGCCCCCGGCCCCAGTCGATGCGCACCCGGTCCCCCTGGAACCTGGGAATGATGTGGATCTTGAAGTGTGGGACCAGGTTGAAACCATGGCCCGCGAGATCGTCGTCGGTGAGATGCTGGATGGCATCCGGTCGGCAGACGTCCCGTATGCCCTGCGAGAGGACCTGCGTCAGCCGGAAGAGATGCGTCAGGAGCTCCGGCGGCAGGTCGACGAAGTTCACCACGTGCCTTCTCGGCACGACCAGCACATGGTAGCGGTTGATCGGGCGCCTATCGATCAGCGCGACGGCCAGCGGGTCCTCGTGCACGAAGGGCGTGCCCGCAGCCCAGTTGCAGAAGGGGCAGCCCTCGTGCGGGTTCCCTGCCATCTCCTCCGCCTCCCCTCGCGTCACCGCCCTGGACTCCCTGGCCCCGGGGTCGCCTAGGGCAGGGCCACGACGATCCGGCCCGTCACCCCGCCCTGAAGAATGCGTTCGAGGGCAGCTGGCAGTTCGGGCCAGGCGATCTCATGCGTGATCAGGCTGTCGAGATGGGCGGGCCGCAGGTCGTCGGCCATGCGCCGCCAGATCACCTCGCGCTCGGCGCGCGACAGGTAGGCGGACTCCACGCCGAAGAGCGTGGCGTTGCGCAGGATGAAGGGGAAGACGCTCGTCTCGAAGCCGGAGCCCGCGGTGAGTCCCACCGACGCCACGAGCCCGCCGTAACGCAGGCGGCTGAGCACGGTCGCGAGCGTCCTGCCACCGACGGGGTCGATGGCGGCCGCCCAGCGCTGCCGGTCGAGGGGCCGCGGGGACTCGGGCTGCAGCTCCACGCGCGGCACGATCGCCTGCGCGCCGAGGGCCTTCAGGAATGCCTCGGCTTCCGGCTTGCCCGTGCTCGCCTCGACCGTGTAGCCGAGGCCCGCGAGCATGTCGACCGCGAGGCAGCCGACACCGCCCGTCGCACCCGTGACCAGCACCGGTCCCATCTCCTTGCGCAGGCCTTCGCGCTCGAAGCGCAGGATGGCCTCCGCCGCCGTGACCCCGGCGGTGCCGATGGCGATCGCCTGGCGCAGGTCGAGACCTCTCGGCAGCTTGAAGACCCAGTCCCCGGGCAGGCGCGCGTAGGCGGCGTAGCCGCCGTGGTGCGCTACGCCGAGGTCGTGGCCGGTCGCCACCACCTGGTCGCCCGCGCGGAACCTTCCGTCTTCCGACTCCACCACGACGCCGCCGAGGTCGATGCCGGGCACGAGCGGGTAGCCGCGCGCGACGTTGCCCTTCGGGATGGTGGCGAGGCCGTCCTTGAAGTTCACGGCGGAGTAGCGAACCTCGATCGTCACCTCCCCCTGGGGCAGGTCCGCAGGCGTCAGTTCCTTCTCGCCGAAGCGGAAGCCGCTCTCGTCCTTTTCCACGAGCAGCGCGGGAAAGCGGTCAGGCAGAGCCATCGATCGTCACTCCTCATCTTGGCCGGGAGATTCTCCTTCGCCTCCGGTCGGCCCTGTCCTTCCGCCCGACCTTGGGTCAGTCCGCCGCCTCTCCCGCCGGCAGCGCAGGCGCTGCGACCCGCGGGCGCAGGAGAGCCACGACGATGCCGAGCCAGACCGCGAGGCGCACCGCGACGAGCGTCATGGCGAGGCGCATGGCGGCCTGCAGGGTCGCCGGCAGGCCGAGGAGGGCCTGTGCCCCCTGGTAGACCGCGGGTAGCCAGGGGTAGAGAAGGGCCGTCGCCCAGGCGAGCGCGCCGAACGCCCAGAGGTTCTGCCCCTCGAGATAGGCGAGGCAGACGACCCAGAAGACGTACTGCACCGAGAGCACCTTGTTGGTGAGGAACCAGAGCGAGAGCAGCAGCAGCATGCGCGGCATCAGGCGGAGATCCCTGCGCAGGAAGGCGATCCAGACGAAGAAGGCCAGGTAGACGCCGTCGAGCAAAAGGCTCAGGCGGTCCGACCACAGGCTGTAGTACTCGACCGAGCCGAACGCGTGCCTGAGCACCATCAAGGACGGCGTCAGGATGGCGCTCAGGAGGGACACGGTGGACTCCCACTCCGCCTGGCGAGCGAACTGGTAGTGCACCACCGACGCCAAGGCCGGCGGGTAGAAGGTGACGAGCGGCAAGAGCAGGTAGCCCCAACCCCGCCGCGTCTGCTGCCACCAGAGCGGGATGAAGAGGATCGGAAAGAGTTTCAGGGCGATCGCGACGCCGAGCAGGAACCAGCTCAGGGTCGGCTGCCGCTCGAGCAGGCGGTAGCTCAGCACGAGGCAGAGGATCGGCCAGATGTCGTAGGTGCCAAGGAGCGGCGACGCGAGCGGCAGGAGCGCGACCAGCACCGTCGGGCGGTCGATCGTGAGGGCCAGGAAGTAGAGCACGACGGCCGAGAGCAGGAGCCAGGCCTGCGTGAAGCTGAGATGGAAGGCGAGCGCGAGCGACCTTGCGAGCAGCATGGGCACGAGGGCCAACGGCGGATACTCGCGCGGGAAGCTCCCGTGCAAGGAGAAGCCCCTGGCGTACCGCTGGTAGATGCCGATATCCGATACCACCGCATGGTGGGCGATGTAGAGCGCAAGGAGAACGAGGATCGCCGTGCCGAGCGCCCGCACGAGCCTGTCCCGACGCAGTTCCGCCGCCAAGGACCGCCCTCCCCCGCTGGATCGCCTTTCGGCCCCACTTCGCCCGGCGGCGCGGCGTGTCCTGCCGGGCCTCCGTGTCCCGTCCGCACGGATCGGCTATGCTGATGCCATGAGCGAAATAGCGTTTCTCGGCACAGGCGCGATGGGCAGTCGCATGGCGACGAGACTTCTCGCCGCTGGCCACCGGCTGACCGTATGGAACCGGACCCATGAACGGACGGCGGATCTTCTCGCGCAAGGCGCACGGAGGGCCTCGACGCCCCGCGAGGCCGCACAGGACGCTGAGTTCGTGATCACCATGCTTCGCGACGGGCACGCCCTGCGGGAGGTCGCCGAAGGCCAGGGCGGCCTCCTCGCGGGGCTCCGCGCGGGCGCGCTGCTTCTCGAGATGTCCACCGTCGGGCCAAGGGCCGTGGCGGATCTCGCCAGGGTTCTGCCGCCTGGCGCCGGCATGGTCGACGCGCCGGTGCTCGGCAGTCTCGGTGAGGTGGAGGCCGGGGCGCTCACCATCTTCGTCGGCGGCACGGGCGACGACTTCGCCCGTGCTGAGCCCCTGCTCAAGGCGCTCGGCACGCCGCTGCACGTCGGCCGCCTCGGGCACGGCGCGCGGGCGAAGCTCGTCGCGAACGCCTCGCTGATCGGCGTGCTCGGTCTGCTCGGGGAAGTCCTGTCTCTGGCCGACGGACTTGGCCTGCCGCGCGACACGGCGTTCAGCGTTCTCGCCCACACGCCCCTAGGGGCGCAGGCGGAGCGCCGGCGAGCCGCAACGGAACAGGACGCCCTCCCCGTCCGCTTCGCCCTGTCGCTCGCGCTCAAGGACGCCGGACTCGTCACCGCCGCAGGGGCCGAGGGCGGCCGGGACCTGAGGCTGCTCAGAGCGGCGGAATCCTGGCTGAGGCAGGTGGAAGAGTCCGGACGGGGCGGAGCGGACTACGCGTCCGTGCTGCAGGAGATCCTGAAGCACCGCGACAGTTGACCCAGCAGCGCGAACGCGGGGGCCGGCGCGGCTTTGGCCGCACCGGCCCCGTCCTTCCCCGCGGCCCATGCCAGGGCCACTCCGCACCGCCGCCCTGGACTCCCTGCGGCGCGTCTCCCCCATGCCCCGGGACTCATCGGACACAGGCTCAGAGCCCGGCGCAGTAGCGCATGCTGCGCTCCGCCTCCTCGGCCGACCTGCCCCGCGGATCCGTCTCGAGCACCGTCAGGGTCTCAGGGTGGGCGCGGAGTACCAGGCGCGCGATCGCCACCGCCGGGGTGTAGTCCCCGTCCCCCTCGTGCTCCGGGAGCGGCGGCAAGTGGTTTTGGCGCCGCTCCCAACACGCTCCGTGCAGATGCACATGCCGCGTGAAGTCGAGCCAGCGCCGGGTGTAGCCGAGCGGGTCGCCGCCGTGCTGACGGGCGAGCAGGCCGAGCCGTCCCGTGTCGAGGCAGAGATCGAGGCCCCCGTGGGCGGTGAAGAGCGCCGCGCAGAGGTCCCGCTCCGGATCGGGATCGAACCAGACGCGGTTCGGCCCGTCGAGCTCCAGGACGACCCGCAGGCGGAGCTCCCGGGACACCGCCTCGAGCTCCGCGAAGATCTCCTCGGAGAGGCCCGCGAGGCGCTCCCGCGGCCAGAGCCGCTCCTCCTGAGCCGTGGGCGGGATCTTCCAGCCGAGAGACTCGTAGGGCACGGCCCGGTCGACGAGGGCGGGCCAAGGATAGTGGAAGAGGATGTAGGACGCGCCGAGTTCCTTCGCCTGCACCATCGCCCGTTGCGCCGTACGCCGCGCTTCCTGGCGCACGGGGCTCTGCGGCGCGAGCCAGAAAGGCGCCCAGTCCCAGGCGTGGGCCTGGACCAGCGGATAGTGCACGCCCAGGATCCAGCCGCGGCGCAGGGTCTCGGCGGCCGCCTCCGCGGCCGCCTCCCGGCTCTCGAGAAAGCCGATCTCCGCCCCTGCCCAGAAGGGACTCTCGAGGTCGTGGCCGTACGGTGTCGTAAGACGACCGCCCCGCCGGACGAGTCGCCCCTGGATCGGGGCAAGAAGCCTCGCCAACTGCCCGCCTCCTCCGCCGCTACACGGGATCGCGACGCAGGAAGCCGGTGCAGCAGTGCACGGAGCCGCCACCGCGCAGGATCTCGTCCATCGCCACGAGATGCACCTCGACGCCATGGCCGCGCAGCAGTGCGAGCGTTTCGGGGAAGCCCTCCGCCATGACGACCACCCCCGGCGCGACGGTCACGAAGTTCGTGCCGAGCCGTCCCACCTCATCGAGGTCCTCCTGCACCATCAGCTCGAAGCCGCGCGCGAGGAGCGCAAGCCGGAGATCCCAGGTCAGAAGCCAGGGCGCGACGACGATGCGGCGGCGGTCCACGGGCGAGATGAAGCCGTCGACGTGGATCTGGCCGTAGGGCACCGCGACCGGCAGGATGTCCGAGACCCCCATCCCCCTCAGTTCCCGCTCCACCTGCTCGGCGCCGGCCTGATTCGTCCGGCTCGAGGTTCCGAGGAGACAGGTCTGCCGGTCCAGCCAGACGACGTTCGACCCCTCGAACGTGCCCTGGCCGTTCACCGTCTTGAGGATGGGCACGCCGAGCGCGGCCAGGGTGGCGGCGACCGCCCGCTCCTCGCCGCGGCGCTGGCGCGTCGCGGGACGGGCGAGGATGGCGCCCTCCGGCGTCATCGTGTAGAGGTCGCGCATGTAGACGGCGTTCGGCCGATCCGCGACCTGCCCCTCGACCAGGCGCACCGAGACGCCCAGCCGCTCATACGTCTCGCAGAGGCCGTCGAACTGCCGCAGGAAGCGCCTTTCGTCGATCGGGGCGTCGTAGAGGTGGTCACGGTAGCCCTCGCCCGACACGAGCCCCAGTTCCGGACCCGGACGGTGCATCAGCACCGAGCGCAGCCGACCGACCTCGGAATCGACGTAGAAGTCGCCCCAGAGGCGGTCCTGGTCCTGCGCGAAGGTGGCGGGATCGGGCAGCCAGCGATCCCCCTCGACGCGCATCAGCGGGGACCCTCAGAGATCTCGCGATAGAGCGAAGGGCGCCGGTCCCCCTGGAACGGCCATTCAACGCGGCTTTCCTGCACCTTCCCCAGATCGATCTCGACCGCGAGGGCCACATCCTCGCCCTCGACCGCGGCGACCACCTCGCCATCCGGTCCGACCACGAGGCTGTCGCCGCCGAACATGTAGCCGCCGCTCTCCATGCCGATGCGGTTCACCGTCGCGACGAAGCAGTTGTTGGCCATCGCATTCGCCGCAAGGGTCGTCCGCCAGCGGCCCAGGGAGTAGTCGCCCGAACCGCGTGGCGCCAGGATGACCGCCGCGCCCTTCAGGGCAAGGATGCGGCTGCCCTCGGGGAAGAGGTTGTCCCAGCAGGTCTGGACGCCCAAGGTGGTGCCCTGGTGGCGGAAGACCGGGAAGCCGAGATCGCCCGGCTCGTAGTAGTACTTCTCGTACCAGCCCGGGTGGTAGGGCACGTGGTTCTTGCGGTAGCGCATCAGGATGTCGCCGTGCTCCGAGAGGACGAACGTCGTGTTGAAGCGCCGCTCGCCGCTGCGCTCGTAGATGGGCACCGCGAGGGCGATCCCCGCCTCCGCCGCTATGGCGCGCATGCGGCCGAGCGTCGGGCCGTCCTCGTCCTCCGCGAAGGCGAACGCCCGGCTGTCTTCCCCCGCGGCGACCCAGGGCAGCGGGAACAGCTCGGGCAGAAGGGCGATCGACGCTCCTTGCCTGCGCACGTCGCGGAGGAGGGTCTCGGCTTTCTCGAGGTTCTCGGCCACCGAGACCGAGAGGTTCATCTGCACGAGTCCAAGGACGAGCCGCGCCAAATCCGTCGCACTCCTTCGCGCTCACTCTGGGGACAGGCCTCATCCTTCGCCAGCGACGGCCGAGAGCCTGCCGGGGTGCGGCACGCCCGGTCCAAAGAAGCGCGAGGCGCCCGCCCAAGCGGGCGAGCGCCTCGTGACGGGTCCAGCGGGGATCTCAGCGCGGCATCGGCGCCGTCAGCAGGATCCGCGCCCCCTCGTGCGGCCGGCTGTCCACCTGCAGCCGGCCACCGGCCAGCCGCGCGCGTTCCTCGAGATGGCGGCGGCCATGGTGGCCAGGCGGCGAAGGCTGGCTCGTGTCGAAGCCGACGCCGTCGTCGTCGATCATCAGCTGGAACTCGTCGCCCACCCGTCGCCAGGTCACGTCCACCCGCGTCGCCTGGGCGTGGCGCGCCACGTTGCTGAGGGCCTCCTGCGTGAAGCGCGCCAGGTGCTCCACCGTCTCCTCCGGCAGCTGCGTATAGGACATGTCGGAGGAATGGATGCGCAGCTTCTCGCCGAGGCCGAGCTCCTGCGCGATCTCCTCCACCGTGCTCATCAGCGGGCGCGCGTCGGACTTGAGGTCGAGCACGTAGCGGCGGATCTCGTCCGTCACCTCCCGCAGCCGCTCCGCGAGGCGGTTCACCGCATCGTAGGTGCGGCTGCCTTCCGGCATCTCGCCGAGCAGCGCGTCGAGCCCGAGCAGGACCGAGTAGATCGTCTGCAAGGTGCCGTCGTGCAGGTTCATGCCGATGCGCTGGCGCTCCTCCACAACGGCCAGCCTGCCCAGGTCCTCGTTGAGGCGCTGGTTCTTCACGAGGACGGCGCCCAGGCTCGCGAGCAGGCCGACAAGTTCCTCGTCCTCGGCCGAGAACGCCTCGCCACCCCGCTTGTCGGTCATGTAGAGGTGCCCCACCACCTCGCCGTGGACCAGCATCGGCATGCCGAGGAAGGTGCGCATCGGCGGGTGGCCGGGCGGCCAGCCGGAGGCCCGCGGATGTGAAGGGATGTCGTTGACGCGCAGGGGCCGGCGCGTATGGATCACCTCGCCCAGAAGCCCTTTGCCGCGCGGCAGGGCCCCCATCGCCCGCATCTCCCCGGGCGTCAGCCCCTCCGTGAGGAACTGGGCGATCGACTCGTCCGGCAGCAGCACGGCGAGCGCCGCGTAGCGCGCCCCGGTCAGCTCGCGGGCCAGGGAGAGCACCCGCTGCAGCATCTCCTCGACGCTGCGGATGCCCGCGATGGCCGTCATGCCCTGGTAGAGGCTGTGCACGCGCTCGCGGTAGCGCTCGAGGCGCTCGTTGCCGACGCCCTGGCCCCCGACCTCCCGGAAGTGCTGCAGCACCGCCTGGCCCATGCGCACGTCCCAGACGACCTCGCCCTGGCGCACCCGCCGGATCGCGTCGACGATGTCGCGGCCCCTGGCCTGCTTGATCAGAAAGCCTGTGGCTCCCGCCGCCAGGGCCTGCAGCAGCAGGGCGGCATCGGTGGAGCCCGTGAGCATCAGGACCCGCACCTCGGGCAGCCGCTCCCGCGTCCAGGCGCAGAGATCGAGGCCGGATTCGCTCTTCAGCCGACTGTCGAGCAGCATCACGTCCGGCCGCAGCGCTGCGAGCCTGCTCTGCGCGTCGCCAATCGAGCTCGCCTGACCCACCCAGCTGAGGTCGCTCTGGTCCGAGATGATCTGCCTCAGTCCCTCGAGCACACCCTGGTGGTCATCGACGCCGAACACGCGGATCGGGCCACTGGCCCCGTCCGCCGCGGTCCGGGACGACCCGTCCGCCACGGAAACTCCCCCCTGATACCGATCCGATAATCATCACCTATGTACTCATATTTCTTCGCGCCCGTTGCCGCTCTTCCTGCAGTCGACGTCAAGGCAAGGCCCGCGCCGACCGGAGCGACTTGCCGTCACCGGGATCCGCTCCGCCGGGACCGGACCGATGCCAGGGCCGACCGCGGAGTCCTTGGGATCTACTTCGCCAGGTGCCTCGGCTGGCTCCGGCCTGGCCAGAAGGCGTGGCGCCCAAGCAGCGTCACGGCGGCCGGGACGAGGAATGTGCGCACGACCAGCGTGTCGAGCAGGACGGCGCTGACGAGTCCGATCGCGAGCGTCTGCAGGACCACGAAGGGACTGACGAGCAGCGCCGCCACCACGGCCACCATGATGAGGCCTGCGCCCGTGATCATGCCGCCCGTCGTCGCGACGGCGTGCGTCGCGGCGTGCCTCGGCAGGTCGCCCTGCCGGAGACGCTCCTGGATGCGGTGCAGCAGGATCACCTCGTAATCCATCGAGAGGCCGAACAGCATCACGAAGACGAGCGGCGTGACCGCCAGATTCAGTGGCTGCGGCGTGATGCCGAAGGCGCCGCGCTCGATCACCGTGACGAGGATGCCTGCGGTCGCGAGCGTCACGAGGGCGTTCATCAGCACGCCGAGCACGGCCTGCAGCAGAGAGCCCGTCGCGAGCCAGAGCACCAGGAGAGCGACCAGCACCACCGCCAGCGCCATCGCCGGGAGCCTTGCCGCAAGATAGCTGTTGAACTCCTGCACCGCCGCGACCTGGCCGCCGATCGCCACCCGGGCGCCCTGCGTCCGGCCGAGGCCCGCCTGCATGCGGCCGAGCAGGCTCAAGGTCGCCTGGCTATCGGGTCCCGAGGTCGGCGTCACGAAGAGGTCCACGGAGCGTGGCCCGCTGACGAACGCCCGCAAGGGACTCTGCGGCCTCGCGGCGCTTGCCGCGAGCACCTCGGGACTGAGCTGTCCGCTCGGCGATGCGACCGATTTGACGCCCGGCATCGCACGGAGCTTGTCCGTGACCTGCCCGACCGTCTGCCAGGCCGACGGCGAGGTCACGCTCTCCGGCAGCGAAAGGGCCACGACGAACGGCGCGATCTCGCCGGCGCCCCGCACCTGCTGCTCCACCGCCTGCGCCCGCGCGAGCGGCGAGCTCCGCGGCAGCATCGCCGCGATGTCGGCCGGTATGCTGGCTCGCATGGCCGGCGCCGCCACGGCGGGCACCGCCAGCACCAGCAGCCCGAGCGTCAGGGCCATGCCGGGTCGCGCGGTCGCCCAGTTGGCCAGGATGCGCCATAGACGCCACTCCGGCATGGCGAAGCGGATGCGGCCGAGGCTCGCCCGGCGGCCCATCAGCCGCAAGAGCGGCGGCAGCAGGGTGTGGGTCACGAGCAGCACCGAAGCCACCGCCGCGCCGCCGCCGAGGGCCATGCCGCGCCAGTACGCCGTGCCGCCGAGGACGAGCGCCCCGATCGCGAGCGCGACGGCCAGGCCCGAGAACAGCACGGAGCGCCCGGAGGTGCGCATGGCGAGCGAGAGCGCGTCCTCCACGCCCGCTCCGGCCTCGAGCGCGCCCCTGAAACGCGTCGAGACGAAGAGCGCGTAATCGACGCCGACGCCGAGCGCGAGGAAGCTGACGATCTGCAGGAGATACACGGAGAGCGGCACGTAGCGCTCGACGATCGCCACGACGGCCAAGGTCAGGACGGTGCCGGCTCCGGCCGTGACAAGCGGCAGCAAGGCGGGCAGCACGGCCCCGAAGACCAGGAGCAGCAGGATGAGCAGCGCGGGCACGGCCACCACCGTGCTGGAGCTGAACGCCTGGATGGCCTGGTGGCTGACAGCCCGGCCGAGGCTATCGGCATTGACGGCCGTCAGCGTGGCGCCGCCCCGCCTGGCCAGGGTGAGAAAGCGCTTCGCGGCCGCGTTGTCCTGTCCGGGCACCAGCACCTCGGAGCGCGGGCCAAGGGCGTGCAGCCATTGCGCCGGTATGCCCGAGACTTTCGCCATGCCCTGCAGCCGGCTCGCCGACAAACCGTCGATCAGCGTCGTCGGCACGGATGCCGGCTGGACCAGGTGCCCCACGCTGGCGTCGGCCTTGGCGGCCACGCTGTGCGGGGCGGAGAAGCCGCCGGATCCCAGGTGATCGGTCACCTGAGAGAGCAGCGGCACCGCGGCGGCGAGCAGCAGGAACCCTAGAGCGATCGTGACCCAGGGACGCCTCGCCGTGAGCGGCAATCGGGCACCGTCCTTCGTCTGCTTTGGCGCTTTCGCAAAGCGCAGTCCTGATCACAATGGCATGTACGCCCCTCGGGCGCAAGGCGATCCGGCCCAGCCGGGGGAAGGCGCGTCCCATCGTGGCGAACCTATCCCGCGACGCACACGCAGATAGGCGCTCGGCCGGTCCAGGCGGGCTGAGCGAACGTCACGTACCCGCTCCGGGAGGTGCCACGCCGTGTCGAGGGATGCGGCCGCCGCGCGCGACTTCTATACGGGCGCCCTTGGCCTGCACATGCAGGCCGACGGCGACTACCTGCACACCGGGGGACTCCCGGGTTCAAAGCATTTCGCCGTCTGGCCGGACCCCTGAGGGAGCCGCACCTGGCTAGGAGCGGCCCGGGTGGACATGTTGGGCGACAGGGGCGGGCGGCGGCCTCGGGCCGCGGTCGCCACTCTGCGCTATGATGATCAAAGGGACCAGTCCCAGTAGACCGACCGGAGGACGTGAGCGGTCATATCGAGGCAGGCCAGGAATCCGGTTGACGACACACGCACGAACCTCCTGAACGCCGCCCTGCGCCTTTTCGGCGAGCGGGGCTACCACGCGACGTCGCTCCAGGACGTGATCGACGCGGCGGGATGCTCAAAGGGCGCCTTCTACCACTACTTCGACTCGAAGGAAGACCTCCTGCTGCTGTTCCACGACACCTTCATCGACCATCTGCTCGAGTACGCCGAGCGGATGGCCAAGGAGGACGGCGACCCGCTCGACCGCCTCATGGCCATCCTCTGCCACCACCTCGAGAGCATGTCGACATTCCACGACCACATGGCCGTCTTCCACAACGAGGCCCGTTTTCTCACCCACGAAAAGTTCCGCATCGTCCAGGCGAAGCGCGACCGCTACGAACTCGCGGTGCGCAGCCTGGTGGAGGAGGCCCAGGACCGGGGCCAGCTGCGGCCGGACCTCGACGCCAAGCTGTTCAGTCTCGCGGTACTGGGCGTCTTCAACTGGGCCTTCCGCTGGTACAGGCCCGACGGGCCCCTTCCGCCCGGCGAGATGGCCTCGACGCTCTTCCGCATGGTCATCGATGGAGGGCGGCCACGCTAGGCCCAGGAAACCGAACCGTCGCCAGATTCTGTCGACCGGCATAGGACACGAACGAGGGAGGTTGCGTCATGGCGGGACAGCCTTCCAGGGGCGGCTCCGGCAGTTCGATCCTGGTCCTGCTTGTCGTCGTCATCACGCTCGCCGTCTTGCTGAGCCTGCTCATGCGCCTGCTCTTGGCCCTGGCGGCCGTCGTCGTCGGCGTCGTCCTCGGGCTGGCCGTCTGGTCCGGCATCCGGCGCCGGCTCGGCTAGCGTGGCCGTGGACCCGCAGGGCGCCGCCCCCGGGCGGCGCCCTCGCCATGTCCGGTCGCGACTTGCGGCGGCGTAACCGGGGAGAACCACCGATCGCCTCGGCGCACGACCGCCCATGCGCCGCCGGACGGCCCCCGGGCGCTTTGACCGCACTGCCGAACGCGGCTAGCATGGCCTTGAGAACTTAAGAGCAGGGGCACGTCCCGGCCTCCTGCGACAGGATCGCGGCATGTCCGTCGACGACGCCCGGGGGAGGTGGTTCGGTGGCGGCCCAACGCATCCTGGTGGTCGATGACGAGGAGGCACTGCGCGACGGCGTCGCGCGCACGTTGCGCGAAAGCGGCTACGAGGTCGACACCGCGGACGATGGTCCGGGCGCGCTTGAGACCCTGCGCGCGCGTCGGCCGGACCTCCTGCTCCTCGACCTGATGCTGCCTGGCATGGACGGGCTCGAGGTCTGCAGGCGCGTCCGCCAGGAGTCGGACGTCCCGATCCTGATGCTGACCGCCCGCGACGACGACGTCGACCGCATCCTGGGTCTCGAGCTGGGCGCGGACGACTACCTCACGAAGCCGTTCCACGCCCGCGAGCTCGTGCTGCGCATTCGCGCCATCCTGCGCCGCTTGGGCGCCACCTACACGGGACAGCCTCTCCGGCTCGACGACGGCCGGGTCGAGCTCGACTTCCCTTTGCAGGAGTTGCGCGTCGAGGGCCAGCCCAGGCCCTTGACGCCGACCGAGTTCGCCCTGCTCGCGCACCTCGCGCGACACCCGGGACAGGTGTTCCCGCGCAGTCGCCTGCTCGAGGATGTCTGGGGCTACGACTTTCCGGGGGATCTGCGCACCGTGGACGTCCACGTGCGGCGTCTCAGGCGCAAGCTCGAGCGGGACCCGGCCGAGCCGCGCCTCATTCTGACGCGCTTCGGCGTCGGCTACTACCTTGCGCAGCGCTAGCCTGCGTTGGCGTATCGCCGCCCTCTTCGGCCTGGGCGCCCTGCTGCTCACCGGGCTCCTGACCGGGCTCAGCGTGCAGGCCATCTCGCAGGCCGAGTTCACTCGCGCCCAGGCGAGCGCCCTCACCGCCGTCCAGGGCGTGTCCGAGACCTTCGCGGCGGCCATCGGGCGCCACGCGAAGGCGTTCGGCCCTGTCGCGCGCAGCGCGGCACAGGCGGCCGGCGGCGCCGTCTACTGGCTCCAAGGCGGCAAGGTGCTCGCCGCCAGCGTCGGCGGACCCGGGCCCGCGATTCCTTCGAGTCTCTCGGGTCCCGCCTACCCCGAAGCGACGTTCCTGACGCCGCACGGCACCTGGACCGTCATCGCCGCGGCACCGGTGGGCGCCGGCCTCTCCGCCCGCGGCGAGGTGATTCTCGTCCGCCGGCTCGCCGCGGTCCAGCAGGAGCTGACGGCCCTGCAGAGGCGCCTTTGGGCCGTCGGCCTTCTGGCGGCCCTGGTCTTCGCCCTGCTCGGGTTTCTGCTCGCGCGCTCGATCGCGGGACCGATCGAACGGCTCACGCTGGCCGCACGCCGCATGTCGGAGGGTGACCTGGGCCAAAGGGTGCCGCCACAAGGCCAGGGCGAAGTCGCGGTGCTGAGTCGGGTCTTCAACGACATGGCCGCCCGCCTCGCGGCGCTGGACGCCCTGCGCCGCGGCTTCGTCGCCGACGCCGCGCACGAACTGCGCACGCCGGTCGCGGGCATCGAGTCCTTGGCGGAATCCCTGCTCCAGACCGACCGCGGCCTCCCAAGAGATGTGCGCGACGCCCTGCAGGGCATCGCCGGCGAGAGCGAGCGGCTGGGACGCCTCGTGGCGCAGCTCCTGGAGCTCGCGAAGCTCGACAATCCGGACATCGCCCTCGATCTGCATCCTCTGCGCCTCGGCGACTGCCTGCGGGAGGCGCTCTGGGTCCTCGGGCCGGCCATCGCGGAGCGCCACCTGGACCTGCGCGTCGAGACAGGCGAGGTCTGGGTCCTCGCGGACCCGGACTGGCTCCTGCGCGCCGTGCTGAACGTGCTCCAGAACGCCGTCAGGCACTCGTCCGACGGCGAGCCTCTCGACGTATCCATCCGCGGCGACGGTCACCGCGCGGAGATCGTCATCGCGGACCGCGGCCCCGGCGTGCCGGCAGAAGACCTCGGCCGGCTCGGCGAACGCTTCGGCCGCCTCTCGCCCTCGCGGGAGCGCGCCACCGGCGGCGCAGGACTCGGACTCGCCATCGCGCGCGACGTACTGCGGCGCCACCAGGGCGACATCGCCTTCCGCCTGCGGGAGGGCGGCGGACTCGAGGTCTCGCTCGTGCTGCCCGAGACCGCGCCGCCCGGGGAACTGTAACAACTCCGCAACAACGATCGGCGAGTCCGTCACCTCGCTCCGGTACGATGCGGGCAAGGATGGTGATGCTTGGTGCGGCGCGGCTTGCGGATCCTGGGAGCGGTGGCCGTGGTCCTCGCGGTGTTGGCGGTCGCGGGTCTCGTCGTTTTCCTGAACCTGCCCCTGCGCCCGCCGGCCGGGGTGGCGAGCCCGTCCGGCACCGCCCCGGCGCCGAACATCGTGCGGCGCCTAAAGGGCACCGTGAAGGCGGCCTCAGGTTCCGCCGCCCAGGCGCAGCAGCCCGCCGTGGACCTCAAGTTCCAGACTCCCAGCCAAGGCTCGGCCATCGTCGGCTGCGGCTACGGGCAGCCCGCCGCTCCCGGCGCTCCCTCCCCGCTCAGCCCCTGCACGATCATCGGCACATCCGACGGCGGCGCGACCTGGCATCGCGAGTTCAGCACAAAGGTGCAGATCGGCCGGCTCACCTTTCCGAGCCCTGCCGACGGCTTCGCCTGGACCGCTTCCGGCTACTGTCCATACGCAGGCTGTCCGACCAGGATCTTCGCCACCAGGGACGGCGGCCGGACGTGGGCACTCCGCTACCAGGGAACGAAAACCCTCTCGAGTCTCGCGTTCCAGTCGGGCGCCGACGCCTGGGCCGTGGCGGGCGGTGCGCTCCTCCGCTCGACGGACGGCGCGCGCACCTGGACGCAGGCCCTTTCGAGCCAGACCTGCACCTTCCAGCAGGTCAGCTTCAAAGGACCCGTCGGGATCGCGGTGGGCCAGGGCGCCCAAGGAGTCTGCGCCTACCGCACCAACGATGGCGGCGTCGCGTGGTCGCCCTGGATCGCGGGGCTGCAGGCGCCGGAGATCGCCCCGGCGTTCGACACGTTCATCCAGGTCTCCGGCCTCGCAAAGTACATCGGCGGTCCCGCCAAGGCGGCGGCCGCTTGCAGCGCGGGCTCGGCCCAGTCCACCGGCGGCAAGGACGCCTGGCTCACCGTTGTCTGCAACCAGATCAACCCTGACATGCTCGCCGTCATGCACACGGCCGACGGCGGCGCGTCCTGGCAGCTCGCGTGGTCCACCCAAGGCTGCGCGATGGGCTGCCAGGGCATGGGCGGCAGCGAAAGTCCGCTCTTCTTCCTGGGCGACGCGGCGTGGCGGGCCGCCCCGAGCGGCGTCTCCCGCAGCACCGACGGCGCCCGCAGCTGGTCCACGGGCGGGCAGCTCTGCACCATGGCGCAGTGCATCCCGACGCTCGACTTCCTGAGTCGGGAGCGAGGCTTCGCCGCGACGCAGTCCGGCGTCTTCGCGACCAGGGACGGCGGCATGTCCTGGACGCGGATCTGGCCCTCCTCGGGTCCCGGGCAACTCGCGGCGGTGTCGCTCGTCAATCCGAAGGTCGGGTTCGCCGTGCCTCAACTGCGGGTCGGCAGCGTCCTCGAGACGACCGACCTGGGCCGCACCTGGCACTCGTACCTGACGGCGCCGGACGGGCTGACCCTCTCGGCGATCGACTTCCTCACCTCGCGGGAGGGCTTTCTCTACGGCACCCACCAGGGCCTGAACGTGCTCCTCTACACGGGAAACGGCGGCCGGAGCTTCCGGCCCATCATGCTCCCGAAGGGGCAGTTCGGCACGATCCAGATCTCCCAGCTCGCCTTCACGACCCCGCAGGCGGGGCTTGCGATGGACGACTTCGGCAACGCCTGGCGCACCGCCGACGGCGGGCGGCACTGGACGGAGGTCGGCTCCTTCCCCCTCGGCCACCCGCAGCAGGTGGCATGGGCAAGCCCGCACGAAGCCTACGCCACCGTCTTTCTCAAGACGGTCAAGAAGTCGGCGGGCAAGCCCGAGGTCACCGGCCAATACGGACTCGTCGCGTCGAGCGACGGCGGCAAGACGTGGCAGCCCATGGCCGCTTGGCCCTGGCCCCCGGCCAAGGGGCAGGTGGGAGCGTCGGTGGTGGCGGCCGTGGGCACGAACATCTGGCTCTTCGGTGACAGCGGGGTCCTGCGCAGTACGGACGCAGGCCGTACCTGGACCAGGGTGAACCTCCCTTCATCCGTGCAGCTCTACCCCACCGCCCTGACCTTCGCGGACCGGACGCACGGCTGGCTGCTCTCGAACGGGCAGCTCTACGCGACCGCCGACGGCGGTGTCGCCTGGGTTCAGGTAGCGCTCTCGCGCTAAAGCTGGCCGATCGTGCGGGGACCGCCCACGGCGGATGCCGCAGGCGGTTCCTGTTTGGGATTTCAGGCTCAGAGCCGCTCGAAGATGGCCGCGATGCCCTGCCCGCCGCCGATGCAGGCCGTCACGATCCCGTACCTGCCGCCCGAACGGCGCAGCTCGTAGAGGAGCTTCGCCGTCAGGATCGCGCCGGTAGCGGCGATCGGGTGGCCGAGGGCGATCGCGCCACCGTTCACGTTCACCTTCTCCATGTCGACCCGGAGCTCGCGGATCGAGGCCAGGGTCTGGCTCGCGAAGGCCTCGTTGAGCTCCACAAGGTCGATGGCGTCGAGGTCCATGCCGGTCTTTTCCAGCACCTTGCGCACGGCCGGCACCGGACCCATGCCCATGAGGTTCGGATCGACGCCGGCGACGGCCCAGGCCACAAGCCGGCCGAGCGGCTCGAGGCCGCGTCGCGAGGCCTGCGCCGCCGACATCACCACCGCCGCGCCGGCGCCGTCGTTGATGCCCGACGAGTTGCCCGCCGTCACCGTGCCACCCTGGCGGAAGGCGGGCCGCAGCGCCTGCAGGCGCTCGAGCGTCGTGTCCGCGCGGGGGTTCTCGTCGACGTCGAAGGTTCGGCTGGCACCACGGCCCGCGGGCAGCTCGAGCGGTACGATCTGGTCCTTGAAGCGACCTTCGCGGATCGCCAGCACGGCCCGCTCCTGCGAGCGCAGGGCGAAGGCGTCCTGATCCTCGCGGCTCACCCGGTAGCGCTCCGCGACATTCTCCGCCGTGACGCCCATCGGCGGATTGCCGACGGCGTCCGGCGCCAGCCTCGCGCGCACGAAGGCAGGCGGCATGCGCTGATAGGCGCCGGTCGGCCGCTCCATCAGGTAGGGGGCCCTGGTCATCGACTCGCTGCCACCGGCCAGCACGACCTCGCATTGCCCGGCCCGCACCGCCTGGTCCGCGAGGCAGATCGCCTGCAGCCCCGATCCGCACTGCCGGTCCACCGTCATCGCCGGCACCTCGACCGGCAAGCCCGCCTCGAGCGCCGTCAGGCGCCCGACGTTGCCGCCGCCGGCCATCGCGTTGCCCCAGATCACGTCCTCCACCTCGCCCGGCTCCAGCCGCGCGCGGCGCAGGGCCTCGAGCATCGCGGCGGCGCCGAACCTCTCCACCGGCACGTCCTGCAGCGCCCCGGGCGATCGGGCGATCGCGGTGCGCACCGAGCTCACGATCACGGCATCGCTCATGACAAGGCCTCCTCCGCCGCTCAGGCCGTGGCGCCGCCGTCGACGGCGATGGCCTGGCCGGTGATGTAGGAACTCGCGGGTGCGGCCAGGAAGACGGCGAGACCCTTGAGTTCCCCCGGCCGGCCGATGCGTCCCATCGGCGTGCGCTGGGCGATGATCGCCTCCGCCTCCTGCAGGATGCCGCGCGTCATGCGTGTCGGAAAGAACCCGGGGCAGATCGCGTTCACGAGGATGCCGTACGGGGCCATGTGCGTCGCGAGCGTGCGCGTCAGGCCGATGACGCCCGCCTTCGAGACCGAGTAGCCGATCGCCGAGAGTTCGTCCGGACGGCCACCGGCGAGCCCGGCGATCGAGGCGACGTTGATGATGCGCCCCCCGTCGCCTTGGGCCACCATCTGCCGGCAGACGGCCTGCGTCAGGCGCCAGGTGCCGTCGACGTTCGTCTCCATCACCTGGCGCCAGCGCTCGAACGGCATCTCGAGCGTCGGCGCGCCCCAACTGATGCCGGCGTTGTTCACGAGGATGTCGATGCGCCCATAGATGGCGATGGTCTGATCGAGCCAGCGCCGGACGTCCGCCTCCTCCGCCACCGATCCAAGCATCGCGGCCACCTCGATGCCGCGGGCCCTCAGGGATGCCTCGGCCTCGCGCAGAAACTCCTCGCGCCTCGCGGTGATCACGAGACGGGCCCCTGCCTCGCCGAGACCCTCGGCCAGTTCGAGCCCGATACCGCGCGATCCACCGGTGACGAGGGCCACCTTCCCTTTGAGGCTGAAGAGTTCGTCGAGTCCGCCTTCGCCCATCGTTGCCGCCTCCTCCGCCATCGCCCTTACGAAGCCGCCGCGGTCCAGAGACCGTCCGCTCCGCGATGCGCCATCCCCGTGGCCTCCAGGCGGCTGAGCGCCGCGAGCGTCTCCGCGAGCGCCGAGGGGTCCTGGCGATGTGGCGCCAGCCGCCGGGCCACCTGCCAGGTGGAGAGGCCCTCCGGCGGCAGCGCCGCGAGGGTACGCCCGAGGAACTCCTCCTGAAAGCGCAGCTGCCGCGCGACGAACTCCCTAAGCCCCTCGCGCAGCGGCACGCCGTGGCTCGGCAGCACGAGTTTCGCCTCGATCTCCCTGGTGCGGCGCAGGCTCGCGAGGTATCCGCCCAGGGGATCGCCCGTCACCCCGGGGCTCATCCAGACGTTGGGCGCCTCAGGCTCCACCACCTGGTCGGCGGAGAACAGCCAGCCGCGGCTGCGCTCGAAGAGCATCACCTGGCCCGGGCAATGGCCCGGCACCTCCACCACCTCGAAACTCAGGTCGCCGACGCGGATCGCCCGACTGGCATCGAGCGGCGTCACGGCGTCGCCGAGCTCGATGCCGCCGTTCGGCTTGAAGCCGGCGAACTCCCGGATGACCTGCTCCGGCACACCTTGCTCCGCCGCCCATGTGGCGGCCTCGCGTTCTCCCCCGGCGCGCGGCGCGAGATCCGCGGGATGGAGCAGGACCTGCCCGCCCCAGCGCCGCCGCACGGCCGCCGCGCCGCCGGCGTGGTCCGGGTGGCGATGCGTCAGCAGCAGGAGGTCGAGGGCGCCGTCCGGCACGCCGATCGCCTTGAGCGCCCGTCCGAGCGCTCGAAGACTTGTCTCCGCGTTGATGCCGACGTCGATCAGCATCCTCTGCCCCCGGCTCTCCACCAGGTAGACGCTGACGAACGGCACGGACCACTGCATCGGCAGCAGGATGCGGTAGAGTCCATCCTCAAGCCGCCACGCGTTCTCGGCCACCGTCTCCTCCAGGATCAATCCGCAAGCATCTCCTTCAGGGCCACTGTCAGGGCCGGCAAGACCTCCCGCCAGTCGCCGACGACGCCGAGCCTGGCGTAGTCGAAGATGGGAGCTTCGGGATCCCGGTTGATCGCGACGATCGTCTTGGCGCGCGAGCAGCCGACAAGATGCTGGCTCGCCCCCGAGATCCCGACCGCGACGTAGAGATCCGGCGCCACCGTCTTGCCGGTCTGGCCGATCTGCCAGGTGGGCGGGGCCCAGCCCTCGTCCACGGCCGCCCGCGACGCCCCGACCGCTCCACCGAGCGTGAGGGCGAGTTCCCCGAGCGGCTCGAAGCCCTCCGGACCGCCGAGGCCCCTCCCGCCGGAGACGATCGCCCTCGCCTCCTCGAGGCCCGGCCCCTGGCGTTCCTCGGTCTGGCGCCGCAAGAGCCGCGGCCAACTCGGCCATGCCTCGATGGCGAGGCCGAGATCCCGCGCCTCCCCCCGACCGGCCCGCGGCGGCTCGTCCCGCCGGCCTGCGCCGGGGCGCACGGTGGCGATGGCCGGCCCGCCCGCCACCGTCATGGTCGCGATGGCCTTGCCGCCGAAGACGAGCCGCTGAAAGACCGGCCGGCCCTCCTCCAGCGACCAGTCCGTCACCTCCGTGACGAGCCCTGCGCCAAGGCGGTAGCCGAGGCGCGGCGCCCAGTCGCGTCCGAGGCTGTCGGCGGGGAGCAGCACAAGGGACGGCCGCAAGACTTCGCACCCGGCGACGAGCGCCGCAAGGCCCGCCTCGCCCGGAGCCGTGTCGAGCGCTTCCTCCTCGCAGGTCAGCACCACGTCCGCGCCGGCCGCCCGCAAGGTGTCCGCCGCGATCTGCGCGCCGGTGCCGAGCGCCAGGACCCCGAGTTCCCCGCCCGTTTCGGCCGCGAGCGTGCCCGCGGACTGCACCAGGTCTCTGGCTGCCGCGGAAACGCGGCCGCCCCAGGCCCAGACGGCCGTCACGATGTTCGTCAAGGGTTCCCCTCCCATCAGACGGCGCCAAGCTCCCGCAGCCGCCGCGCGAGCAGGGCGGCGGTCCCCGCCGCACCGCCTCCGTCCAGGATCTCCGCCCGCCGCCTGGGTGCCGGCAGGCGCAGGTCGAGCGTCTCCACACGGGCCTCGTCGCTCTTTGTTCCCGGCAGCAGCTCTTCGAGCGGGATCGTCGTAAGCTCGCGCCCGCGGGCCGCCATCACGTCCTTGATCCTGGCGGGGCGTAGCACGTTGCCGGGATCGTTCGTCACGGTCAGGACGGCAGGGCCTGGCAGGCGGTAGACGGCCTGCCCGCTCTCCACCTGCTGGACCGCCTCGAAACCGCCCGGCGCAAGGCTGAGGCCGGAGACGAACGGCAGGCAGGGGCACCCCAGAGCCTCGGCCAGCATGCCACCGAGCTGGCCCGCCTCCCAGTCGGCGGCCTGGCGGCCGCAGAGCACGAGGTCCGCCGGCGGCAGCCGGCGGATCGCCGCCGCCAGCACCCGGGCCTTGCGTCCCGCCGGCAGGCCGGTTTCGTCGCCGAGAAGGTGCACGGCCTCGTCGACCTGGAGGGCCAGGGCCTTGCGCAGCACGTCCTCCGCCGCCCTCGGCCCGAAGGTGAGCGCCGTGACGCGCGCATCGGCCCGCGCGTCGCGCAGCCTGAGGGCGAGTTCGAGCGCGTTGCCGTCGAAGACGCTGAGGACGAACGGGTGGCGCAGGACGGTCGGCTCCTTGCGCTCCGGATCGAGCGAGAAGGCGCTCTGCGGGATCTCGGGGTCGAGCACGCGCTTCAAGAGGACGACGAGGTGCATCCGCCGCCCCCTAGCCGCGCGGCCCGCCGGCCACGTAGATGATCTGCCCCGAGACGAAGCTCGCCTCGTCGCTGCAGAGGAACGCGACGACGTGCCCGACGTCCTCGGGCTGGCCCACGCGCCGCAAGGGGATCTCCTTCGCGGCGTGCTCCTTCATCGCCTCGTAGTCGACGCCGATCCGCTCGGCCGTCGCGCGCGTCATCCGGGTCTCGATGAAGCCCGGCGCCACGGCGTTGACGTTGATGCCGAAGGGTCCGAGCTCGATCGCAAGCGTCCGCGTCAGTCCCTGGATGCCCGCCTTGACGGCCGCGTAGTTGGCTTGGCCGCGGTTGCCGAGCGCCGAGGTGGAGGACGTGAGCACGATCTTGCCGTAGCGGCGCCCCACCATGTGGCCCTGGGCCGCCTGCGCCATGAGAAAACTCCCCTTGAGATGCGTCGCGACGACGATGTCCCAGTCCTCGTCCGTCATCTTGTGGAGGAGATTGTCGCGCGTCAGCCCAGCGCAGGCCACGAGCACGTCGAGCTGGCCGTAGGTCTCCACCGCCCGCCCGACCGCCCCTTCGACGTCCGCCCGGCGCGACACGTCGCAGGCGATCGCGATCGCCTCGCCGCCCGCCGCGCGGATCGCCGCGGCCGTCTCCTCGGCCGGAGCGCGGTCGAGGTCCGTCACCGCCACGCGATCGCCCCGCGCCGCGAGAATCCTCGCCGTCGCAGCGCCGATGCCGCGCCCGCCGCCCGTCACGATCGCCACTCTTTGACCCATGCAAAGCCCTCCCTAGGCGTCCGATCTCAGTCCTGGAGGAAGACCTCCGCGTCGCCTTCCGTCACCTGCTCGCCGGCCTGGTTCTCCGCGTAGACGAGGAGGCGGACCAGCGCGCCTCCCGCCTCCTCCTGCACCTCCCGCACAACGCCGCGGCAGGTCAGGCGGTCGCCAAGGCGCACCATGCGCGAGAAGCGCACCGTGATGGAGCGCACCGTCCCGGCGCCGGCCCAGTCCGTGAGGAGCTGGCCGAGAAAGCCCATCGAGAGCATGCCGTGGGCGATCACGCCTTCGAGCCCTGCGGCCCTGGCCGTCTCCATGTCGACGTGGATCAGGTTGTCGTCGCCAGAGGCGCCGGCGTAGTGCAGCAGCTGCAGCTTCCCGATCGGCTCCTTCTCGAGGCACGGGATCTCCTCGCCCGCCTGCGGCAGGCTCCTCATACCTCCGCCTCCTGACGGTAAATGATGGTCGTGCGGCTCTCGTAGACGATCTCCCCAGAGGGGTCCCGGCCCTCTGCCGCCAGTACGATGAAGGTCATCGGGCCGAGGCTGCCCCGCTTCTCATAGACATCCTCAACCCGCCTGACGACGCGCAGGACGTCGCCCGCCCGCAGGGGCCGGCGGTACCGGTACTCCTCGCCGGCGTGCAGGATCCGCTTCTTGTCGAGCTCGAGCCCTGGAATCTCTCCGCGCATGGTCGTCGGGAAGGTGGGCGGCGCGATCTCGCCCTGGCGATGCAGGGGCGCCTCGTCACCGATCGCAGCCGCGAAGCGCCGGATCGCCCCGCGCTCCACCTCGTGGACCTCGACCTCCGACCTGCGCCCGATCAGCGAGCGGTCGACCATGCGTCCGAGCCCCCCTACTCCCAGCGTCCGAGTCCGGCCGTGCCCCGCAGGAGATCCTTCGCGATCGTGCGCTTCTGGATCTCGTCGGTCCCCTCGTAGATGCGGAAGACGCGCACGTCACGCAGGACGCGCTCGATCGGCAGCTCCCTCGTGTAGCCCATGCCGCCGTGGATCTGCAGCACGCGGTCCGCGACGCGGTTCACCATCTGCGCGCCGTGCAGCTTGGCGATCGACGCCTCGTGGCGGTTGTCGATGCCCTCGTCCTGCAGCCAGGCGGCGTGCATGACAAGCCAGCGGGCCGCCTCGATCTCCACCTCGGAATCGGCGAGCATCCACTGGATCGCCTGGTAGTCGCCGATCGGGTGTCCGAACGCGACGCGCTGCCGGGCGTAGTCGACGCCCATCTCGAGGAGGCGCTGCGCCCTCCCGACCGCCCGCGCGGGGATGATCACGCGGCCGTTGACGATCCAGCGCATGGCGAGTTCGAAGCCCCTCCCCATTTCCCCCAGCACGTTGCGCCGCGGCACCCGCACGCCGTCGAACGTGAGGCGCGCGGGAGACCACGCGCCCATCGTCTGGATGGGACGCGAGGTGAAGCCCATCGAGCGGTCCACGAGAAAGCAGGTGATTCCGCCGCGCGATCCCTTCTCGCGGTCGGTGACGGCGAAGACGATGGCGTAGTCCGCCTCGCTGCCGCCCGTGATGAAGATCTTCTCGCCCGTAAGGACGAAGTCGTCGCCGTCGGGGACGGCCTGCAGGCGGATGTTCGTCGCGTCGGAGCCCGCCGTCGGTTCCGTCAAGGCGAAGCAGGAGCGCCGCTCGCCGGCGATGGTCGGCAGGAGATACGCGCGCCTTTGCTCCTCCGTGCCCGCGAAGAGGATGTTGTCCGCGCCGCCGCCGAACTGGAACGGCACGAGGCAGCGGTGGACCTCCATCGTGATCAGTGCCATGAGCTGCTGGCCGAGGCCGAGGCCCCCGTACTCTTCCGGCACCTGGAGCGCCCAGAGCCCGAGATCGCGCGCCCTCCCCTGCAGGCGGCGCAAGGTCCCGTCGTCGGGGAAGTCCCCGCCGCGCCCTTCGAGCTCCGCCTGCTGGAGATCCCGTTCGAGCGGCATCAGCTCCGTGTCCACAAACGTGCGCACCGTCTCGAGGATCAGCTTCTCTTCGGGCGAGAGGCGAAAATCCATCCCTTGGGCCCTCCTCGTCGCGTTCGGATCAGGGGAGCAAGCCGACCGGTCGGTATGCCGGACGCGGAGACGGACGCCGGGGCGTCCGCCCAAGCGTCAGAACCGCTCGTCGTCCTCCTCGCGGTTCCAGCGCGGCTTGCGCCCTTCCTTGGCGTCGTAGATGCGCTCCTCGGCGTAGGCCTTCGTGACTTGGCCGAGTTCCGCCTCGGAAACGGAGAGATGCACGGCCGCGCGCGTGATCCGCGCGATCGCGCGCCTCGGCACCATCACCTGCCCTAGCAGGCCATGGCTCACGCCGATGCCGTCGAACACGTCCTCGGAGAGGTCGCCGAGCACGTGCGTCACGTGGCCGACGTGCCTGCCGTCGCTCGTGACCACCTTGGTGCCGGCCGTCAGGGCCATCCACGAGATCTCGTCATCCGGTGAGAAGATCTCGTCATCGTCCGAAGGCAAGAGGGCCACCCCGCTTCTTCTCTGCTGCCATGGCCTTCGCGAGCGTGCGGCCAGGATCCTGCCGCCGTGGTAGAAAAGGCCTCCCGCCTACCGCCCCTCCGCCTCCTGGCGCAGGCGGCTGCGGATGGCCGTCTTGAGCACCTTGCCCGTGCCGGTCTTCGGCAGATCGTCCCAGATCTCGATCGTGCGCGGCGCCTTGAAGGACGCCACCCGGCCGCGCACATACGCGAGGATCTCCTCGGGCGTCGCCGCCGCCAGGCCCGGCTTCAGGGAGACCGCTGCGTGCACGACCTCGCCCCACTTCTCGTCCGGCCGGCCCACCACCGCGCACTCGCGCACCGCCGGGTGACCGTAGAGCACGTCCTCGATCTCGGTGGAACTGATGTTCTCGCCGCCGGAGATGATGATGTCCTTCTTGCGGTCGACGATCTTGATGTATCCCTCGGGGTGGATGAAGGCCATGTCCCCGGTGTGCAGCCAGCCGCCGCGCAGGGCGGCCTCCGTCTCCTCCGGGAGGTTCCAGTAGCCTTGCATCACGCTGTCCGCCCGCACCAGAAGCTCCCCGACCGATTCCCCATCCCAGGGCAGCTCCTCGCCGAGCGGCCCCTCGAGGCGCACCTCCACCCCGACCATCGGCAGGCCGGCGAAGCCCCTGAGGCGGTCCTGCAGTTCCCGGGGCGCGTCGCGCAGGCTGGACTTGAGGCGCGAGACGGAGACGACGGGGGAACTCTCCGAGAGACCGTAGCCGCCGAGATACTCCCCGCCGAGCGCTGCCATGCTCGCCGCGACGAAGCTCGAGGGCGACGGCGCGCCGCCGACGTTCATCTGCCTCAGGCTCGAGAGGTCCCGGATCTCGCGGGTCGGCTCCGAAAGCAGCATGCCGACCATCGTCGGGACGAAGGCGGCGTTGGTCACGCGGTAGCGCTCCACGAGTTCCAGCACCTGCGCGGGGATGAAGCGGCGCAGCATGACGTGCGTGCCGCCAAGGGCCGTGACGTAGTGCGGCGTGCCCCAGCCGTTGACGTGGAAGAGCGGGATCGTGTGCAGCAGCACCATCGTGTCGTCGATGCCCATGCCGAAGCCGCACTGCAGAGCGTGCAGATAGAGGCTGCGCTGCGTCAGGGCGACGCCCTTCGGCCGGGCGGTGCTGCCGGAGGTGTAGAAGATCTCCGCCACGCTGTCCTCGTCCACCATGTCCAAAAGGGGCTCCGGCGACCCCTGCGCCAAAAGCTCCTCGTAGCCCTGGTAGCCCTGGTGGCCGCCCTCGATGCGGATCTCGACGAGCGAGAGACCGGGCAGGCGGGTGCGCAACTCGACCGCCCATGCCTCGAAGTCGGAGTCGAAGAGAAGCACCTTGGGCTGGCAGTCCGAGGCGATGTAGGCGATCTCCTCGAGCGTCAGCCGGATGTTGAGCGGCACGAGCACCGCGCCGAACTGCACGACGCCGTAGTAGGCCTCGAGCAGAGGGTGGTTGTTGTAGCCAAGCACCGCGACCCGGTCGCCCGCCTGGACGCCCATCGCCTTGAGGGCGTTCGTGAGGCGCCACGCGCGCTCCTTGAACTCCCGGTAGGTCCACTGGCCGTCCTGGTCGATGACGCCGATCTTGTCGCCGTAGATGCTGGCCGCGTGATCGAGGAACCGCCGCACGTTCAGTGGCACCTTCATCCCGTCGTCCTCCCCCGCGCGAGAGGCCGGCCGCGCCCGCGGCACCGGACAGCCGCAGGATGCCAGACCGACCGGTTGGTGCGGGAGGTTCGCCAAGACCGTGCGGGATCCTGCGTCCCCTCTCCCCCGGGATTCCGTAGACTTCCCTCGCATCCAGGAATAGTCTTCTAGTCGGAGGTGCTGCCGATATGGCCGCAGGACAGTACTTGCGCGCCCTGGCCTGGACCGCGGCAGCGCTGGTGGCGGCCGCCGCTCTCGCGCTGCTCGCCTGGTGGCTGCCGGCGCGTGCCAGACCGGGCTACTACCTTCCCGACACCCGCGGAGTCCTCTCGATGGAGCCGCCGGATGTCATCGCATTCTGGGTGCGGACGTGGCCATGGGACACCGCGCCACCGCCGGCCACTGTCTTCCTTGACACACCGAGCGGACAGCTCTCGGCCGCGGCGCAAGCCGCACCGGTGTCCTTCTTCGCGCCGCGGGCCGTGGCGGTCAACCTGCGCGTCGACGGCATCGCGCCTGTGCTGGAAGCCGGGAACATCGCCAGCATCGGCATCGCCTGGTCGGGCTATAGAGCGACTTTCCGTCCGATGAAACACCTTTGGGCCATGCCCGCGCAGACGGTGCAGACGATGCCCGGGTTCGTGTCCCTGGTCACGTCGTATGCTCCTGGCCAGGCCTCTCCCCTCGCCGTGATCCTGAGCAGGGTGCCGCAGGACGTCCTTGCGGTGGCCGCCGCGAACCCGGTGGCAGGCCCTTGGCAGAGCCCGCGCTGCGTCTCCGTGTCCAACGCGACGGCGGCAACGCAGGGCACCCCGCAACATCTCGCGGCCGTACTGCGCGCCATGACGCCCGATGCCTGCGACCGGCCGAAGGGGCCCCAGGCGCTCGTCCTGGCCGGTAGACCGCCCACGGGACCCCGCGTCTACGTCTTCCAGCCCATGCTCCAGGTGCGCTCGCGGGGGCAGACGGGCACCATCGCACAGACTGATTTCTGGTCCGGCACCGGGATGACCCCGACGGCGTTCAACTGGTGGCGGTTCACGCGTTGACATGGTCAAGGTCCTGAGCCCGGAGGCCAGCCCCGCCGAGAACGGAGGGTCGACGTGAAAGCTTCCGCTGTACTGCTGGGCGCATTGGCGCTGGTGTTCCTCGCCGGGTGTGCCACCAGAACGCCCCAGCCATCGAGCTCGCCCTCGGTACCGGTCTGGCTCGAGCGCAACGACTCGGCGCCTAAGCGCATGACGTCCCTGCCCGCGTCGCTCGGCCTGCTCGCGCCCGAGGTGCCGCACTACCGCTGCGTGGGCGGTTATGAGCCCGCGGAGCGCGTGGCGATCGGGCCCCTGACACCCACGTCCGAGCAGGAACTGCCGTTCTGGCAGTTCGGGCTGACCTGCGCGCCCGAGAAGCTCTCCTCCGACCTCAAGACCGGCGCGATGCTGCCCGGCGTCGTGGGCGTCAGCGAGCTGCCGACGGTGCAGACCTCGCTGCTTGGCGCGATCCGCTTCCTGACGGCCGCCAAGCACCTCAGGCTGACCAAGCTCGGCAAGTTCTCCGTCGGCGTGGGGCAAATCCACTTCGCACAGGGCCCTTCGGGCAACTTCCACCTCGTCTGGTACCTGGGCGGCAAGACGACCTATCGGGGCGTCGGCCGTACCTACCATAGGCAGGTGCTCGTCTACCTCACGGGGCGCGGGGTGTCGGTGGCGACGCTGGAGAAGTTCGCGACCAGCATGCGGCCTCTCGTTCGCTGAACCCAGGCCACGAACGATCCGAGCGGCGGCGCTTCGCGGCCCGCTGCTCGTGCTGTGCCACCATGCGGTGGAAGACCCTGAACCTCTACTTCTGAGCGGGCCCGAACACGAGGGGGGCGCCGATCTCGAGCGGCGTCTCCACCGGCGGTTCCATGGCCACGCCCTGGCGCAGGATGAACGTCACCTCCCGGAGGTCGTCGGGCAGGGCCGGCCAGATGACGAATGCGGCGCTCCACTTGCCACCGCCGCCTTGCGCATGGTGGTGGCGGGACTCGTAACCGGTCCCCTCCACCTCGAGCAGGACCGAGCCGTGCGGAATCCGGTAGCCTAGAGCCTCGATCTCGCAGTGGATGACGCTCGCGTTCACGTACTGCATGCAGTGCGTCAAGGTGACGGCGAGGCCGTCGCGCTCCACGCGGCGCATGACCTCGAGCACCCGCCGCAGACCCTCGGGCGTCGGCGGCAGCGCTTCCAGCCGCGGCGTGGCGGCGAGTTGGGCGAAGAGGTTCCTGAGGCTCAGCTCACCGACGCCGAATTCCTTCGACCACTCGAGGAGCCGCGCCGCTCCCGGATGCAGCCGCTCCCCCGCCGCCAGGCGGTCGCGCTCGGCCACGAGGCGGCAGATCTCCCGATCGATGCGCAGGGCCTCCTCGCCGTACGGTCCCTCCGGCTCCTCTCCGAACCGTCTGCCGCCTGCGAACATCATCGCGCCCCCTCCTCGCCCTCGTCCGCAGACCGCGCCGCACCCGGTCCAAGCTCGATACCCCGCTCTTCAGCGAACTTCGCGAGATCGCGCAGGGCGCGTTCGGCCATTTCGGCCTTGCGCCGCTCCTTGCGCCTGGGCGGATCGGGCAGCGGATCCATCTGGCCAAAGGCGACGTGCATCGGCTGGAACCCTTCCGGATCCGAGGCCGAGACGTAGCGCATGAGGCCGCCGATCGCGGTGGTGGCCGGCCAGACGAGAGGCGCCTCGCCGCGCAGCAGGCGGCCGAGGTTGATGCCCGCGACAAGGCCGCCCGCGGCCGCCTCGACGTACCCTTCGCTGCCGATGATCTGGCCGGCGAAGAAGAGGTCCGGCCTCATGCGCGCCTGCAAGGTCGGCAGAAGCACCGCCGGGCTCTTCAGGAAGGTGTTGCGGTGGATCACGCCGTAGCGCTCGAACTCCGCCTCCCGCAGGGCGGGAATCATGCGGAAGACGCGCTGCTGCTCGCGGAAGCGCAGGCCTGTCTGGCAGCCGACGAGGTTCCAGAGGGTCCCTGAGGCGTTCTCGCGCCTGAGCTGCAGCACGGCGTACGGTGGCCGTCCCGTCTTCGGGTCGCGCAGGCCGACAGGGCGCAGGGGACCGAAGCGCAGTGTGTCCTCGCCACGCCCAGCCAGCACCTCGACCGGCAGGCAGGCCTCGAAGTAGCGCTCGTCCTCGAAGGCTTCGCGCTCGTGGGTCTCGGCCGACCGGAGTTCCCGCCAGAAGGCCCTGTACTCCTCCTCGCTCATCGGGCAGTTCGCGAAGGCGTCCGCCTCGCCCTTGCCGTAGCGGCTCGCGAAGTAGACCCGGGACCAGTCGATCGAGTCCTCTGTCACGATCGGCGAAGCGGCGTCCCAGTACGCCAGTTCGCCCTGCCCGCTGAACGCGACGATCGCCTCGTGCAGGGCAGGGGACGTCAGGGGACCCGTGGCGATGATCGTCGGCCCCTCGGGAATGCCCTCGGCCTCCTCGCGCACCACCTCGATCAGCGGGTGCTCCGTGAGCCTGCGGCTCACGTCGGCGCTGAAGTCGTCGCGGTCCAGGGTCAGGGCCGTGCCGCCAGGAATGCGGCGGCGCTCCCCGACCTCGATGATCATCGAGCCGAGGCGGCGCATTTCCTCCTTGAGCAGTCCGACCGGGTGATCGATCGCGTCGGAGCGGAAGGTGTTGCTGCAGACGAGTTCGGCGAACTCCCCCGTGTGGTGGGCGGGCGTCGAGCGGCTCGGCCGCATTTCCACGAGCCGCACGCGGTGGCCGCGCTCTGCCAGCTGCCAGGCGGCCTCGCTGCCCGCGAGCCCTCCGCCGATGACGGTGACGTCGGACATGTCAGACTCCTCTCCTGCGGCGACCAAGCAGGCGGCGTCCCGGCCGGTCTTCGGGGCCGAGAACCCGCCGCCGCGCCATGCGCTCCATGGGCTCCACCTTAGCACCGCCGAGGCAGAGGCACCAACCGGTGCCGGCGGCGGACATCCACTCTGGCCCTAACCGATGACGGTGTAGATCTCCCGCTCGCGCCGCTCGAGCAGCGGCAGCACCCGACCCTCGATCACCGACTTGAAGTGCTCGGTCTCGCGGTGGGCCTCGAGCGCCCGCTCGTCGAGATACTGCTCGTAGAGCATGATGCGCCTGGGCTCCGCGGGATCCTGATGCACGACGTACTGGCTGCAGCCCGGCTCCGACCGCGCGAAGGGCGCGAAGTCCCGCAGTTGCCTCGCCACGTCGTCCGCCATGCCTTCCCGGACCAGGTACCTCGCCACGAGTGCGACCATCGTCCCGGCCTCCTCCAAATCCGTGTCCACGAGAAGAGATATGGCGCCCTGGCCCCGGCTCCTGCCTGACCGGTGGTTGGATCGGCCTTTGGACGACCCCTTTCGGCATATACCTCTCTCGGCGCGCAGGGCCACCTATGGGTCCTGGCCGACAACCTGGAGGTGGGTCCATGCCGTACAGTGCCGAGATCAGCCGGGCGAACCCGTCCTGCTTCCTGTTCCTGATCGACCAGTCCGGATCGATGGCGGACCCCTGGGGCGGAGCGCAAGGCGGCGTGCACGAGAGCAAGGCGCAGGAGGTGGCGACCATCGTCAACAACCTCCTGCGCAACATCGTGCTCAAGTGCTCCAAGGACGAAGGCGTGCGCAACTACTTCGACGTCGGCGTGCTCGGCTACTGCGACCAGGTGGGGCCGGCCTACGGCGGACCGCTCACGGGCCGGCAGCTCGTGGCCGTCGCCGATCTCGCGGACGCGCCCCTGCGCATCGAGACGCGGCGGCGCAAGATCCCGGACGGCGCCGGCGGCACCGTCGAGCAGGACGTCAAGTTCCCCGTCTGGTTCGACCCCGTCGCGCACGGCGGCACGCCGATGTGCGAGGCGTTCGCGGAGGCCCGCCGCGTCCTTGACCACTGGGTGCAGACCCACCCCTTCAGCCACCCCCCGATCGTCTTCCACATCACCGACGGCGAGTCGACGGACGGCGATCCCTCCCTCGCGGCCGAGAGCCTGCGGGGCCTCGCCACCACCGACGGCAACCTGATGCTCTTCAACGTGCACATCTCATCCCACGCCAGCCGGGAGATCAGTTTCCCCGCCGCGGATCCCGGGGTTGAGGACCCCTACGCGCACATGCTCTACGAGATCTCGAGCGACCTCCCCGACACGATGCGCTCGCACCTCCAGCTCGAGGGCTACCCGGCGGGGCCCGGCGCCCGCGGCTTCATCTTCAACGCGGAGCCGGCGGCGCTCGTGAGCTTCCTCGACATCGGCACGCGCCCCGCGAATCTCCGCTGACCCTCCATGCCGACCTGCCGCGCGCACGCCCTGCCAAAGGCGGGCTCGTCCATCCGGGAGTACGAGGACGCCTGGGCCTGCCAGGAAGACCCCGGGAGCGGCACCTGGCGGCTTGCGGTCGCGGACGGGGCGACCGAGTCGTCCTTCGCGGGCCTCTGGGCGTCCATGCTCGTGCAGGCCTACGCCCAGGGTAAGTGGCAGCCGGGGACAGGGAACGGGGCCGACCTCGAGGACCTGCGCCAGCGCTGGCAGGGCGCCGTCAGCGTCCGCCCCCTGCCCTGGTACGCCGAGGAGAAGCTGCGAGCGGGTGCCTACGCCACGTTCGTCGGCCTCGCCGTGGGCGGCGCGGCGGGCACGCGGCGCTGGCGCGCCGTCGCGATCGGTGACAGCTGCCTCTTCCACCTGCGCGGCGGGAGACTCGTCAGGTCCTTCCCGTTCCGCGCGGAGGGAGATCTGCCGCTGCGGCCCCAGGCGATCTGCTCGGGCCTCGCTGCCGACACCGTTTTGGCCGAAGCCGAAGGCGAGTGGCGGCCGGGCGACAGCTTTCTCCTGATGAGCGACGCCCTTGCCCACTGGTGCCTCGGCAAGGCCGAGCGGCGCGGCCGGCCGTTCCCCACCCTGCTCCGCCTCGCGGACGCCGGTCCCCGGGAGTTCGCCCGCTGGGTAGCCGTTCGGCGCCGCACTGGGCAGCTGCGCAACGACGACGTGACGCTTTTGGCCCTCAAATGCCGGGAGGCGGCGCCATGGCGGCGCAGCTGAGCGCCTACCAGGAGGCGGTCGAGCACCCTCATCTCGTCTTTTCGGACCCGGATCTCCGGCTCTGCGCGCCGGAGTGCGACGCCATGGGCCTGCCCAAGGCGCGAAGCGGCAACATGGCCGTCGTCTTTCGCCTGCAGGGCCAGGGCGGAGACTGGGCGGTGCGCTGCTTCCAGCATCTCCAGGGCGAGCAGGGCGAGCGCTACGCCGAGATCTCCAGGCGCCTGCGCGGCGGTCACCTGCCGTACTTCGTCCCCTTCGCGTTCCAGGAGCGTGGCGTGCTCGTCGCCGGCAGCTGGCAGCCCATCGTCAAGATGGCGTGGGCCGGAGGCGAACGTCTCGACGAGTACCTGCGCTGCCACCTCGGCGACGTGTCGGCTCTCGAGGATCTGGCCGTTTCGTGGCTCCACCTGCTGCATGACCTCGAGCAGGGCGGCATCGCCCACGGCGACCTCCAGCACGGCAACGTCCTCGTGGACTCCGGGCGCCTCGTCCTCCTGGACTACGACGGGATGTACGTGCCCTCGCTCGCCGCTCGGCCGTCGCTCGAGCTTGGCCACCCGAACTATCAGCATCCAGGCCGCGCGCACCAGGATTTCGGTCCCTGGCTCGACCGCTTCTCGGGCTGGGTCGTCTTCCTCTCGATCGCGGCGCTCGCCTGTCGCCCTGAGCTCTGGCAGGAGCAGGGCGCGGGCGACGAGTGTCTCCTCTTCCGCCGCGAGGACTTTCTCGATCCCCATGCGGCCGTCTGGCAGCGGCTGAGGGCTCTTGGGCGTCCGGGCCTGACGGAGCTCGGGGAGCGACTGCTGCGGGCTGCGTCGCGGCCGCCGCGGGAGGTGCCAGCGCTGCCCCGCACCCTGCCGCTGCGCGACGTCCTGGCCGAAGCCGCGAAACCCGCCGCCGGACGGGTCTCGCCCGCCCCGCGGCCGTCGCCGGTGCCGTCCCGCGCCAAGCCCCTTCAGGTGGACCGGGCGCCAGACGATTGGCTGCCACCCGATGCCACGCAGTGGGTGGGGAGCGCCGCCGGCTGGCTCATGCCCGAGCCCGCGCCCCCGCCGGAGGAGCGTTCGCGTCCTGCCCCGCTCGACCGCTGGATCGCGGCTGCGTGGCTCGCCGGGGTCTGGCTGCCGCTCGCGCTGGGTCCCGCCGTGCGCACGGGGTTCGCCCTCGGCGTCCTGCCCTGGGCCGGTCTCGGGGCCCTCGTCCTCTACCTTCGCTATCGTTTGGGCGACGACGCCCGCAGGGCCCACGCCCTGCGCCGGCGGGTCTCCCGGCTGCGCAGGGACGAGCGGAGGACCGTCGCCCTCCTGCAGGCGACCTCGTCGCGGTACGCCGTGGCCCAGGCAGCTTGGCAGCGGCATGAGGAGCGGCTGCGGGCGCAGGCGCAGGTCGTGCAGGGCGACCTGCGCCTGCAGGAGCGGGCCTTGCGCCAGGCTCTCGGGCTGCAAGGCTACCACCGGCGCCTTTGCGAGCTGCGCGACCTCGCGCAGAGGCGCCGCGAGGAGCGTCTGCGGGCCTTTCAGGCCAGCGAGGAGCGGCGCGTTCTCGAAAGCCACCGCGTGATGGACGACCCGCTCCTCGACGTGCGGCGCGTCGCGAAGCTGCAGCTGGTCGCGGCGGGCATCCTGTCCGCCTACGACCTCCAAACAGTCGGCGAGCAGCTTGCGGTGGGCCGCGATGGGCGGCGGCACCACATCGAGGCGATCGATCGCGAACGGGCGCGGCGCATCGCGCAGTGGCACCGCGAGGTCGCGGCCTTGGCACGCGCCGCCGTGCCGTCAGCCCTGCCGCCTCTCGAGGAGCACAAGGCCGGGGAGGAACTCCGCCAGGCGCTCCAGGAACTCCGCCTGCAGCGCCACGCGGCCTTGCGCGCATTCCTGCGGGACGTCGCAGGTCTCAGGGCGCAGGCCGCGGGCACGCTGCAGACGATCGAGGGAGAGCGCAAGAGCCTTGCGCTCTCTTGGCAGGCCGAGGCTCAGGCGTTTCTCGGCACCATGCGCTCAGCGCGCGCCCGGCTCCGGGAGGTGCGCTGGCAGGCGGCGAGGGCCCAAAAAGCGTGCGAAAGCCTGCAGGACGTGCGCTTCGGCCGTTTCTGCCGGGGACTCGTGCCCTCGGTCATGCGGCGCGGCGTGCAGGCGCCGTAGGAGCGGAGTGGCCGCTAAAGCTCCAGCCGATACCGCTCGTAAGCTGTGTCGACACCCTCGACCCCGGTTCCCGCCTGGACGAAGCCGCGGCTCAGGAAGAGCCTGCGGCTCGCTTCGTTGTAGGCGTAGACGTGCTTCACCTCGAGGCGTGGCCAGCCGAGCTGCCGCGCCCGCCCGATCAGGAGGTCCAGGACCCGCCCGCCGATGCCTTTGCCGCGGTACCTGCGCTCGCCGATGACGATCGGCAAGGTGTCCCGCGCGAGCGTCGCGTCGCCGATCGCACGCCAGACGTCGCCCTCAGGCACCTCGATCACGTAGAGCTCGCCGAGCTCTCCAAGGACCGCGTACATGCGCTCGACGCGCTGGCGGTCGAAGGGCTCCGCCGCAGGCCCCTCCGACATGCGCAAGACGTAGGGATCCTGGTACCACCCGAGAGCCGTGTCGATGTCGGCCGCCTGCAGTTCGCGCAGCCGCAGATCGCCGTCCCAAAGGCGCATGTCTCGCCTGCCTCCCTCAAGGCTGCTGCGTCCACGTCCTGCCCTGATCCGTCGTCCGCAGCAGCCGACCGTCCGTCGTGAGAAGATAGGCCTCGCGGTCCCCGAACGGCACGAGAGCGGCGGGATTGATCTCCTGGTCCGGCCACGCGGTCACCGCGGGCGGCCTGGTGGCCGAGAGGATGTAGAGCCTGCTGCCGGGATCGTTCGAGAACGCGAGCCAGATGCTGCTCTCTGTCGCGCCCGCGAGCGACAGATAGTCCGGGAGCACGGCTGCGTTACCAGTGGGGGCGGTGAGGCGGCGGATCAGCCCCGCGGCCTCGCTGGCGAGCGCCGGGTGGCCGCCGGCCACAGCGCAGACCGACGCCGGCACACCCTGCAGGGCCGCCTTCCGCCACGTCGTGCCGCCGTCGCGGGTCTCGAAGTCCTGCCGCGACTGGCCCGCCCCGATTACCGAGTAGCAGCCCGCCTGCGGCGTCGTGAACTTGAGTCCGTGCACATTGCCGGAGATGCCCTTGCGGACGACGCGCCAGTTCCGCCCGCCGTCGCTCGAACGAAGCAGCACGCCCGATGCCACCACATAGAGGTCGCGCGTGCCCACGGCCGCGATCGGACTGTAGTTGTACGGGTTCGTGCCCTTGGGCAGCTGCCCGACCGTCCGCCAGGTCCGGCCGCCATCGTCGCTGCGCTCGACACGCAGGGAATAGGCGCTCGAGCCGAAGCCGAAGGCGACCTTGGGCGTCGCGTAGGTCAGGGAGAAGGGAGGCAAGGTCCGCGGCACGGTGTAGAGGATGCGCCAGGCGGCCCCGCCGTCCGTGGTCGCGGCGATCTCGGACTGCCCCGAACCGACATTGAAGAGGAGCCACATGTCCTCGGGGGTCAAGGCATCTAGGGAGAGCACGTCGGGCGCCGAGACCGGTGGCTGGGCGGGCGTCTTGCGCCAGTGGACGCCGCCGTCCGAGGTCGTCTCCACCATCGCGATGCCACTGCCGGTGCAGGCCTCGCAGAGACCCGTCATCGCCGCCTGGTTCCTGCTGAGGGCCGCGATCGGCCCAGGCGAGGACCCCGGCCCCATCGCGGCTCCCTTGGTGTCGCCCGGCGCCGGCCCGGCGCCCGCGGTGGAAACGGCGAGCGCCGCCGTCCATGTGGCGCCCCGATCGCCGCTGCGGAAGACGGAATAGGACTCTTGGCTCATGCTGGCACCGCCCGCGGCCACGAACCAGGCGCCTCCGTCCCCGGTGCAGGCGAGGTTCGCCGCGTGCGCCGCAGGCACACGGAGCACGGTGCTCCAGGTCTGGCCGCCGTCGGTGGTGCGCCGCACCGTAAGGCCGCCGCCAAAGTAGGGCGTCGTCGGCACCGCGAGGCCGACACCGCCAGCGAAGAAGCAGGCCTGCTCGACGGGGCCGACCCGGAGCCTCTGCCACACCTGTCCGCCGTCCGTCGTGGCGAGCAGGCTGAAGGACGAAGGATACGAGGTCCCGGCGGCCTCGCCGAGGCCATACCCTTGCGTGGGCGTGAGGAACTGGACCTGCCAGAGCGGCTGCGCGCTGATCCTCTTCCAGGTCTGGCCGTCGTTCGTGCCGAGCAGCCCGACGCTGGTGGCGGCGAAGGCCACGGTCCGGGAGAGGATCGAGAAGCCGCTCACGTTGCCCCTGCCGAGGTACTGGGGCCGCCAGGTCCGCCCGCCGTCGCGGGTCGCGAGGATGACGCCCTGGCCACCGGCCCAGCCGTCCTCGGGCGTCTCGAACCCGAGCGCCGCGAGATGCGGCGGCTGACCCGGCAGGAGCCGCACCTCGCTGGGACGCGGCTTCATGCCCAGGAGGGCCTTGAGGCTCGTGCCCTGGGCCACCGCATGACCGGGACCTGTGCCGCAGGCGGCCACGGACATGGCGGCCATGGCGGCGAGCGCTCCGACAGCCCATCTGGTCCGACCAGCTCCACCGCCCGTGTTGTACCGCACGCAGCCACCTCCCGCTGCCCTTTTGGGCAACTCCTTTCAAGGTGCGGCCAAGGGTTCCTGCCGACCGGCCGCGGCTTTGCGTCACACGAGCCACGACCTCCAGCCGTGCCTTGGCGCAGGAATCCCGTGAGAACGCGCCGTAGGACAGCCGAGGAGCGTGATGGCATGGCGAAGCTCGAAGGTACCGCACTCGTCACCGGCGCGACGAGCGGTCTAGGCCGGGCGATGGCCGCGGCTCTGCTGGAAGCGGGCATGGACGTGCTCGTCGCCGCCCGCCCGGGCCAGCGCCTGCGGCAGGTGGTCGAGGAGTTCCGCGACCTCGGGCTCCGGGCCCACGCGGCCGGGGTCGACGTGCGGGAGCAGGCGTCGGTCGAAGTCTTGGCCAAGCGGGTGCAGGCCGAGTTCGGCAGTCTGAACCTTCTCGTGAACAACGCCGGCATCGGCATGCGCACCGTCAACCCGAGCTTCCTGACCGACCCCCGCCCCTTTTTCGAGGTGCCCGTCTCCGGCTTCGAGGACGTCGTGCGCACGAATCTCACCGGCTACTTTCTCGTGGCGCGGGCCTTCGCGCCCCTCTTCGTGCGCCAGGGCAGGGGCCGCATCGTCAACGTCACCATGAACCTGGAGACCATGCAGCGCCGCGGCTTCGTCCCTTACGGGCCCGCCAGGGCGGGCGCGGAGGCCCTGAGCCGCATCATGACGGAAGACCTGAGGTCGTACGGCATCGCCGTGAACCAGCTCCTCCCCGGTGGTGCCACCCTGACCGGCATGATCCCGGACGGCGTCAACGCGTCGAGGCTGCTGCCTGCCGAGATCATGGGCCCGCCGATCGTCTTCCTGGCCTCCGAGGAAGCCGAGGGGCTCACGGGGGCCCGCATCGTGGCCAAAGACTTCGACGCCTGGTACCGGGAGTACGTTCAGGGCCGATCCTGATCGGCGTGAGCGGCTTAGGCCGCGCACATCCGCGAGCCTCGGGACCGAATCGCCGTCAAGGACGTGAACCCATGCGAAGGGCCTCCCTGTTTGCCCTGGCTTCCGTGTGCGTCCTGCTGCTCTCCGCCTGCGGCTCCACTCCTTCCACCGCACCGCGAAAGGCGCATAAAGCCACGCAGCACACCCCCGCCCACGTGTCCTACCGGTCGGTCCCGGATGGACCGCCGCACGCCGGGGCGCAAGGAACCGTCACCGTCACCCTGCCGGTCGAGAAAGTTCCGACACGATTCGCCGTCGACTACGGCCGGACGGCACCCAGCTCCGTCACCGTCTCCATTCCCGCCGCATGGCAGGGGGCGGTCGCAGCGTACTGGTCCGGCACGGTGTTCCTGGGTCCCGCCGGCTGGACGGGGCTCGGCATGTACGGCGCGGATGGCAGCGGCGGCGTCACGCTCTACCCGCCCGGCGCCAACCCGGCCAAGTCCCCCTATCACGGCCCGCTCGTCTCGATCACCACGGCGGGCGGCTGCATGGGCTGCGGTGACGCTTCGGCGGCCGCGTTCTTCGCCTACGTCCGGCAGAACTGGTC
>JAJZVM010000076.1 GCA_021845645.1 Bacillota bacterium | reverse complement strand
GGCCCGCTCCCGTCTGGAGGACACTGCAGGCTCCGCTCGCGGGATCGCAGCGCTCGAGCGCCTTCTCGGTCCAGGTCTGGCGGCCCGGCCCGGCTACGAGAAGAATGCTCTCCCTGCCGTCCGGCTGTACCCAGGAAGGATACGGCAGCGTCGTCGCGAGGCTCCGCTTCGCGCCGCCGCCGAGCGGCAGGCTCTCGAGCGCGAGGCCGTCCGCGGCGAGCGATGCCGAGTGGAGCGGGTCGATCCAGTAGAGGAGGCCCTGCCCGCCTGGCCAGTAGCCCTGAAGCTCGATGCCCGAGGCAGTGGGTGCGGTGGCGAGGAGACGCGCGGAGTTCTTGCCGCTCACGGCCCAGAGGGTGTCCGAGGCGTCGGGTAAGTCCTTGGGCGGCGGCATCACCGTGTAGGCGTAGCCCTGCCCGCCTGGCGCCCAGGCGAACGCCCCGATGCTTCCTTTCGTACGCACCGCGATCTTGGGCGAGTCGCCCGGGCGCATCAGGACCAGGTTCTGACCCCAGGCGGCGAGCACGTCGTCCTCGGGATTCCAGGCGTAGCTCCCCGGCAGGATCCCGGCGCCGGGTGTGAGGAGCCTGAGACCCTTGCCGTTCGTGCCGACGATGCCGAGCCGGTACGTGCTCGCGGGCGCCGTTTGGTTGCCGTTCAGGAAGGCGATGTAGCGCCCGTCGGGCGAGAAGAGCGGATGGGATGCCGAGAGGCCGTTCGTCAGCCTGATCTCGGGGCCGTCCGGCTTCGTCACGAGGTAGAGGTCGCCTTTGCGCACGATGGCGAGCTTCCACCCGGCCTTGGCCTTGGCCACCGATGCCGGCGTCACGTGTGCCGGCGAGGTACTTGGCGCGCCACAGCCTGACGCGGTGACCCAGAGCAACAGGGCCGCACCGAGGAGCCAGGCACGACTTCGCATCGGCAATACCTCCTTAGGGACTGAGCTTAGGCCGTGCCATCAGGTAGGATACGGAGCGCAGATCCTGGCCGCAGTTGCCGCAAGCCCGCGACGGTGGTGATCGCCTGGAGATCGGCTCACCGCTAGCCTCGCGAGCCGTGTTGCAGACTGCGACCCGGTGTGTGATGCGGTGCTGCGCATGGTAGGCGGCTGCTTCCACACCTCTAGAACGACACACTCGGCGCCGAAGTTCCACCGAGGGAGCAGAGAGTGCGCCTTGGGTGCCGCCGAATAAGGCTAGAGCACGCGCCACAGCAGCCACCACTTGCGCGGCGCCGACGGCTTCAATCAGGGAGGCCGTGTCCTGAAGGCGGCGCCTGCCGCGCCAGCGAACCTTGACGCCCGAAGCCAAGGCAACTTCCAGCGAGCCTCATGATTCTTGCGGCAGGGCGGAGGCGGCGAGCGCGTGCGAGCCAGACCCGGCCAGTCGGAGGAGATGCGCCCGGAGCGACGCCGGGCTGTCGGTGAAGAACGTCGGGCGCGGTACCGCAAGCTCACAGACCCGCACGTGATCATGTTCGGGGTGGTTCGGCGTCGCGCCCAGGTCTGATGGCTGTCCTTGCCCACAAACCCGCTCGGCGTTCAGCATTTGGCACCCTCCGTATTTGGGTTCGGAAATTGGGTCGCTGACAAGTCAAGAAGCCAAGAGCCTTCCTGTCAAGAAGCCAAGAGCCTTCCTGTCAAGAAGCCAAGAGCCTTCCTGCTTGTACGCGAAGTCCTCGGTGACCAGATCCACGCTTCGGTGCGCCGCGGCCTCAGACCCGAGCATCCGGGACGTCCATCTGCAGCATCAGCATGCGTCAGGCGACCCGGGGAAAGAGCGACCGACCTGACGTTGCACAGGGGCGCGTTGACGGTGAGCCGAGGCGCCCGCGCGCCACCTGCCCTGGCGCGCTACGCGGGATCTCCGCGGTTGCCCCGGGAACGCCCCTCTGTAGGACTGGACATCTTTCGACGGAAGGGAGTTCTGTCCGTCCGGATGCAACTTGCAGGCCCAGGCAGGCAAGGGCGGCTGCCCGGCTGGACCGCCTGACGTGGCCGAGCGGACATTCCTGAGTACAGTGCTCCACTTTGGTGACCCACGTCACGCGCCGTGACGGCACGCCATCCCAGCATGGTCTTGGCCGCGCGAGCGGTCAGGTGTGCGAAAGGAGGCACCCGTACGGATCACATCACGACCGTACTGAAACGCGTGTTCCTGGGGGTTCTTGTCGCGGTCGTAGCCGTCTTCGCCTGGGGGACGGTGCAGACCTACCGCGAGAGCCCGCCCATCCCCAGCAGGTTTGTCACAGCGTCTGGCCAGACGGTCTTCACCGGCACCGAACTGATCGCCGGCAAAGCTGCCTTCCAGGAAGCCGATCTCATGGACTACGTCAGCCTATACGGCAACGGAGCCTACTTCGGCGAGGATTTCACCGCACTGGCCCTGCACCAGACGGCCTTGCGCATGAACAGCATCTACGCCCAGCGGATGTACGGCGTCCCCTTGGGCAGGCTCGGACCGGGCGAGGAGGCGACGGTCCAGGCTCGGGCGCGGCGCGATCTGCAGCGCACTGAGTTCCAGGGCAAGGCGATCGTGGTCTCGGATGTCGAGGGCGAGGCGATGCAGCAGATCGCTGCTGCGACCGCGGCAAGACTCCTGCGCACCCAGCCGCAGGCCGGCTACACTGCTAGTGGCGTGCTCACGCAGGGAAAGGCCCTCGATGTCGCGGAGTTCTTCATCTATACGGCCTGGACGTCGGTTGCCCATCGCCCCGGCCTCGACTACTCCTACACAAACAACTGGCCCTATGATCCTCTCGCGGGAAACACTCCCACCGCGGCGACCTTCATCTGGACCTGGGCCTCGATCGGACTCCTCTTGGCGGCGATCGGCGCCACCGTCTACTTCTACTTCGCGCACATTCGCGATCCGCTCGAGGAACCCGGCACGGTCGAGGTGCAAGGCTTTCCCGAGCTCACTGAGAGCCAGCGCAAGACGGGCAAGTTCTTCGTCTCGGTTGCTCTCCTGTTTCTGATCCAGATCTTCGCCGGCCTCGCCATGGCCCATTACTACGCGGATCGCAGCAGCTTCTTCGGAATCGATCTCCTGCAGATCCTGCCCTTCAACGTCCTCAAGGCCGTGCACATCCAGACGGCCATCTTCTGGATCGCGATCTCCTGGATCGGCGGCGGACTCTTCTTGGCCCCGCTCGTCAGCCGCAAGGAGCCAAAGCACCAGGGGCTTCTCGTGGACATCCTGTTCGTCGCGGTCTGGATCGTCGGCCTGGCGACGCTGTTCGGACTCTATGCCGGCATCAAGGGCTGGCTCCCCGGCAACAGCTGGTTCTGGTTCGGCAACCAGGGCCTAAGCTATCTGCAGCTCGGCCGTTTCGACCAGCTCGCGCTTTTCGTCGGCCTCATCCTCTGGGTCTACATCGTCGGCAGAGCGCTCCTGCCCGCCATTCGGCGCCAGAAGGGCTTCGGCAGCCTGGAGCACCTCCTGCTCTACTCGAGCGTCTCGATCGCCGCTCTCTACGCCTTCGGCATGTTCCCAATCACCTGGATCATGAACTCCTTCACGCTCACGGACTTCTGGCGTTGGTGGGTCGTGCACCTCTGGGTGGAGGGGACCTTCGAGTTCTTCGCTGTCGTCGCGGTAGCGTATCTCCTCGTCGTGCTTGGTCTCGTCTCGCGGCGCACGGCCGAGCGCGTCACCTGGTTCGAGCTGATCCTGGTCTTCCTGGGCGGCATCCTCGGCACCGGCCACCACATGTACTGGATCGGCGAACCCTGGGTCTGGATCAGCCTCGGCAGCATGTTCTCGTTCCTCGAGGTCATGCCGCTCCTCCTGATGATCATCGAGTCGGTCGAGAACTGGCGCAAGACGCGCCAGGAGACGTTCCCGCACCGCACGGCGTTCCTCTACCTGACAGGCTCCGGCTTCTGGAACTTCTTCGGCGCCGGCGTGCTCGGCGGCCTGATCAACGCGCCACTCGTGAACTACTACGAGCATGGCACCTTCCTGACACTCGCCCACGCGCACACGGCGATGTTCGGAGCGTTCGGCCTGCTCGGCATCGGGCTCATGTACTTCGCGTTGCGCTATATCGTCGGGGAGCAGGGCTGGTCAGACAAGCTGGCTACCTGGGCGTTCTGGCTCTACAACATCGGCATGGTGCTCTGGCTCCTGCTCAACTTCTGGCCGATCGGCTTCGCGCAGCTCGCGGCCGTCTACGAACACGGCTACGTCTACGCACGCAGCCTCGCCTTCTACAACACGACTACGCTCTGGCAATGGCTGCGGATGCCTGGCGATATCGTCTTCGCGACCGGTGCGCTGCTCATGGCGATCGACATCTTCCTCAAGGTGCGCCTCGCCGCCCGCCACAGGGTGGCGACGCCGAGAGACCCGTCAATTGAGGCCTGAGCGGTGGCCCGCAGCTCCATGGTGACAACCGCCTGAAGCATGAGGCACCCAGCACCCGGCTCAGGGCACTTCGACGACAAGCGGAGAGCCCTGAGCATCGTGTGTGCGCCGCCCATGCTGCGAGGATGGACGGCGCGATGCGCGATCCGCTGGAGGAAGTCGAGGCCGCTCGATCCGCTTGCAGCACCATGCACGAGGCGGCCTGAGAAGAGGCGCAAGATGGCGCCGGGGCGTGCATGTTTGTGTCCTATGCCCGCATTATACGGTGATCCCTGACCCTATGAATCTGGTCTCATCGTCGATAGGGACAATGAGAAGACACATAGCCGCTCCGGCGCGTGACCGCCTGGGGTGCGGAAGGCGCACCCATGCGGTCTTTGCGGATCGAAGAGTTCCGGCGGCCTTACCTCACGGGGCGCAGAGCGCGCCTCGGCGGCAGCCAAGGCCCGTGGCATGGCCGGACAGTCAGAGCTGCGGCGTGATTTGCGCCAACTGGGCGAGCTTCTCCTGCAGCTGACGCTTGAGCCCGTCTGCGCCCTCCGCTCCCTCGAAGTTCGCCGCAGCGTTCTTGGCGGAGACACTGACCACCGCGCCGCACAGGACCACGGCACTCTCCCAGTCGGATCTCATCGATGCGGGACAGATCGCTTCGGCTTCGCGGATCGCCTCGATCAGCTCGATCGTGAGGTCGAGCACCGCGAGAGGGGAGAGCGTCGCCGCCCGCAGCGCCTGGGCGATGGCATCGCCTCGGCCCGGCGCCGCTTTCGGGAGACGATAGGCCAAAATCACCTGCGTGTACGCCGCCGAGTCTTTCTCGGCTTGGGCTAGGAAGGCCGCGCGCAGCTTCCTGCCCAGCTGGATAAACGGTTCACCTGTGCCATGGCCCTTCTTCGCTGCGAATCCCGCGATCATCTCGAGGAGCGCCGCGGCCTCTGCCCCCACGTAGCAGCTCGCAGCTCCCGAGGCCGGCGTTGGGGTGGCCCTCGCAAGCTCCTCCAGAAATCCTTCCACTGCCACGGGTCTCCTTTCGCACGTCGCACCGGGCGTGCACGGCCCTGGCCGGCAGACGCCCTGGCGGCACCTCCCGAAGTATCGGCCACCCCGTCGCAAGGCGAAGTGAGACACGTCACGCGCCGTAGCGACGGGGCCGCTTCATCATCGCGCGCGGTCAAAACGGCAGGACGACGGCGCGGGCGAGAAAGGGGGGGCGGCTGCCTTCACAGCCACCCCCTTCGGTTAGTAGGTCAGCACGCGGCCCCACAGGCTCTTCGTGCCCCATAGACCCTGACGCAAGGCCTCGAGCTGCACGATCTGACTGTGGTCGACGAAGAGGTTCACCTCGGGACCGTAGTTCTTGATGTACCACGCGAAGACCTCGGGATCCGCGGCCTCGAACATCACGCGCTCCGTGCCGAGTTCCGCGGCAAAGCGCTGAGCGATGTCCGTGCGGGGGGTGCGTACGCTTTCGGTGATGCCCTCCGACTCGATCATGATCATGTAGGCGCCCTCGTCGAGGCAGCGCTTCGCGATCGCGATCGCGCGGGCGGGGTCCGTGACGCCCTCGGACGCCAGTTCGTCGGCGGACGTCGTGCCGCCGGCGCCGAACTGCACTCCCACCTCCGGCTTCGGCAGTAGCCCGAGGCTTGCGACCTTCGCCACGAGGCGCAGGATGTCGTCGATCGACATGGTGATGAAGCCCGTGGAGATCTCGACGATGTCGAAGCCGACCCTGCGGCACTCTTGCAGGTAGGCGTCGACCGCGTCCGGACCCTGGGTCAGGACGTGTTCGAGGAAGCCGCCGGTGGAAACCTTGACGTCGTGCTGGTGCGCGATCTCGATGAGATCCCGCAGCGAGCGCTCAGGCAGCAGGTTGAAGGAGCCGCCGGCGAACTTCAGGATGTCGGCGTAGTCGCCTGCCGTCTCCATGACGTCCGAGAGGTAGCGTGGCCCGACGACGCTGTAGTATGGACCGCGGATCTCGGTGACGCCGCGCGTGCGCGGCTTTTCGGGGCGACGATTGGTGCGCAGGAAGGAGAACGCGCGCTCTTGCATCTCTGCTTCCTCCTCTAGTGGGACCGGACCGTTGCGAGCAGCGGGGTGAGGTCCGAGACCGCGATCTCCTCGAGGCGGGACACCGCGGTGATGATGTCGCGCACGCGTATGGGATCCGCGGCGTGCGCGAGCGACTGGAACTTTTCCACGGCCTCTTCCCAGCGCATCGGGTGGGTGGTGAAGCCGGGGTAATCCGCCCGCTCGATGCTGTGGGCCTTGCCGTTCTTCGTGCGCAGTGTCACGCGGCAGGCCATCTCCTGCGGGAAGCGGGCGCTGAACGCTGGATCGGGGCGTACCTCCACACGCTGCAGCAGGTCTTGCACATCCTTCGCGACAATGCGCTCGGTCGCATACTGCGCAGGGCCGAGGTCCCCGTCGAGGTAGGCGGCGGCCAGCATGTAGGGCAGCGAGTGGTCGGCCTCCTCCTTCGTGCGGATGTCCATCTTTCCGCCCTCCTCACCGCCGCCGATGATGTTGAAGGCGACGTCGAACGTGTCCAGTTCGATCGCGGCGAGCGCGGATGCGGGAACGCCGGTCCGCCGGCGCAGCGCGAGCAGGCCTTCGATGGCCGACTGCGCGTGGATCTCGGCGTTGTAGCGCTTGACAATGGTCTTGGTCACGCGTTCCAGGTTCTCGTGTGCCCAGTCGATCTCGAAGGGGCCGGTGATCGCGTCCTTGAGGCCCTTGTTTCCTTCGAAGACGGCCAGGGGACCCGTGATGCCGCTTTGAGCCAGGAGAGCGGCATATACGGCGTTCATCGCGGCGTGCGGGAAGGCGAAGCCTTTCCAGTTCGAAAGCATGCCCGTGCGCGTTACGCGCAAGGCGTTCTGCGCCGTGCCCGCGATCGCGACGGCGTTCGCTGCCTGCTCCAAGGAGAGCCCCATGGCGCGCGCGGTGCCGGCCGCGGCCGCGTAGACGCCCTGGACCGTGTGGTCAAACCCCTTGCGGCGCACCGGCGCGACGTCGGAAAGCCGGCACTGCACCTGGTAGGCGACGGCGAGGGCGACGAGGAAGTCCCGGCCGCTGGCCGCCGCGTACTCCGCCGCGGCGAGCAGCGGCGCGACATTGTCGCTCGGGTGGCAGGTCTCGTTCGGCGCCAGGTACGCGTCGTTGAAATCGAGGTAGCGCACGGCCGCCCCGTTATGGAAGGCAGCGCGGTCCGGGGCGGTCATCCCGCCGCCGATCAACGTGGAGAGCTGGTTTCCGCCAAGCGTCGCGGTGAGTTTTCGCACCGCTTGCACCGGCGGCGCGTCCAGGGCGCCGATGGCGCAACCGAGCGCATCAAGCACCCGAATCTTCAGCGCCGCGACAGCTTCGTCCGAAAGCCTCTCCCAGCGCGCTCCGACCGCAAAAGCGGCGAGCGACTCCACTTCGGTCCGGGACTTTGCCGATGCCACGTTGTTTGGCACGAGCATCATCTCCTATCTGGCAACTCAGAATAGGCATGGCGCAGTCGTACGGAGTGATGCATTATGAAATACCTACTATTGCAATCGCGTATATCAGCTTCGTCGTGTCCCGATGCGCCCACGACGCATACTGGGCGGGGCGTTTTGGCGCCCCGCCCAGTGTCGGCGGTTCGACTGGGATACCTGTACGCGACCGCATGGTCCACCGCGCGGACGTCGCGTATCCGTACGCTTGTTGCCAGGCTCGGGGGCCTGGCCTGAGCGGCGTCAGCGGCGATGCATCGCACCTGTGAAGAGGTGCAGGAGGCCGTCCATCTTCTGCGCCTGCTTGGGATGGCCGTCGCGGAGAAGGGACCAGGCCCTGGCCGCGATGCGGCTGGCGCTGTCGGCGTCGCCGAGCTCGTGCAGGCGCCGCAAGTCGTCGGCCAGCAACGCTGCAAGCTCCTGGGCCAGTACGTCTTCGCTCTCTTGGGTCATGGGGCACCTCCTTCGCCGGTGGCATCGGCCTGGGGGCGGTGGCCGCGATGGATCAGGGGCGGTCGACCGGGTCGTGGCTGACTGGCTCCTCGTCGTCGCCCGCGGCCCAGCGCGCGAGGATGTAGAGCAGATCCGAGACGCGGTTGAGGTAGGGGAGGATCCGCGCATTCGGGACCTGCTCCTCCTCCTGGCATGCGACCAGGCGCCGTTCGGCGCGGCGCACTACCGTCCGTGCGAGTTCGAGCGACGCGGAAGGGAGGTTCGCGCCGGGCACGAGGAACACCGGGCGCAAGGGGTGCGCGGCCACGCGCGCGTCGATCATTTCCTCGACGCGGCTGACCATCGCATCCGTGACGAGGGAGATGCCCGCCACGAGCTGGGCGCGAGCGCGAGGGTTCGCAGCGAGGTCGGCACCGGCGACGAAGAGACCGCGCTGCACCTCGAGGATGCGTGCCGCAAGTTCTTCGTCCGCGGTGCTTGCGCGCGCGAGGCCAAGCGCCGCGGACGCCTCGTCGAGCGTGCCGATCGCGTCGATCAGGGCAGCGGCCTTCGATACCCGTCCGCCGAACAAGAGGCCTGTCGTACCGTCGTCGCCGAGCTTCGTGTAGATGTCCGCCATTTTCAGGCCTCCTCAGGAGCTAGATAGGTCGTCGGGCAGGGCGAGCCAGGGCTGCGGCTCGCAGAAGAACGGCTCCGTGTGGACTTCCGACGCGTCCGCGCCGAGTCTGCGAACGGCCTTGAGGCAGTCCCGAACGAACGGCTGGGAGCCTGCGATGAAGACCTCATGCCCCGCTGCAGTGCCGACGGCCTCTTCGAGCAGGTCGGGGATGCGACCCCTCAATGGGGCATCGTCACTGCGCGTCAGTGTCAGGAGGTAGCGGAAGGTCGTGTGGCTTCGCTGCCAGTCCTCAAAGCGGCTGCGGTCGATCACATCTTGCGGAGTGCGCGCGGAGAAGAAGAGCGTGATCGGCCGCCGCGCGAGCGAGGCCAGCGCAATCGCGCGCATCGGCGCGAGCCCTGAGCCGCCCGCAAGCAGGAGGAGGGGCCGGTCGGTGAGCGGCATGAACGTGCCATACGGGCCCTCGAGCGACACCTCGTCGCCGGGGTGGAGGCGCTCGTGGACCCAGGTTGTGAGTACGCCGCCGTCGACGCGCGTCACGAGGATGGTGAGGAGGCCGTCTGGGCACGGCGCATTGGCGATCGAGTAGGAGCGCTGCGGCAGCCGTCCCTCGGCGTCGGCCAAGAGTACGTACTGGCCCGCGGTGTACGCCAGCGGCGCCGAGCGAGGCTGCAGCGTCAGCTCGACGATCGCGGGCGTCACGCGCTCCCAGCGGATGACCTCGTAGCGCAGGTTGCGACGGGGGTGTGACATGGGGCGCTCCTCCTTTCCGCAACGAGCCATCGGTACGCGACGGAGGGCGCCTCCACCAATCTGCCCGCATGCCCCGGGGCCTGGCGGCAGCGCGCGCCACCTTTCACCGCCAGCTTGTGCTGCACCGTCCTGCTCGCGCCAAGGCATCTGGCTCCTCCAGGCGGTGCACCCGACCGGCCGCCGCGGCGACTATGGCTCCCGAGCCGGCCTGCAACACCAGCGGCACGGAGCGATGCCAGAGCTCGCCGCACCTGTCGCTATCTCCAGCTCCGCACGCGGACGTCTCTTCTGTTCCTATCGTCTACGAGGGAAGCCGCATGCATAGTGCACGCGTCACACGCAGCAGGGTCCCGCGACCACCTCTCGGCCGCAGAGGCGACCGTCGCGGTCCGGCGTTCAACCTGGCCGCGTGCCGCAAGGGCCTGCCTATCGACGCGACAGGAACAGGGGCTGCGCAGAATGGACGTGGAACAGATTCTCGGGCTTCGCGTCGAGGACGTGACCGCGTAGGGCGTGCGCTTCGGCAGGACCGGGAAGGACCTACTGATCGGTGCTGCTCCGAAAGCCGTCTTAGTAAATTACCTCTACAAGCCTATGGCGTCTGTTTGGAGAGAACGTTTTTGATCCGTGTGCACGTAGATGCAAACATCGCATGGCAACGGAACAAGATGTGATACAAATCACCTATAGACGGTGATGAACATCACAATAAAGGACTCCCTGCGCTTATGGTGAACGCTAGCCGCGGGGGGTGTATGCATGTCTGTGGACACCACACCGCGGGATTTCATTACGACGCGTCTCGATGCGCTGGCACGCTGGGCCGAAAGCGGCTCCATGTGGCCGCTCCCCTTCGGCACTGCATGCTGCGCCGTCGAGTTCATGGCGGTCGGCTCCTCGCGCTATGACATAGCGCGCTTTGGCTCCGAGGTGCTGCGGTTCAGCCCTCGACAATCCGATCTACTGCTCGTGATGGGCACGATCACAGATAAGATGATGCCGGTCCTCAAGAACGTGTACGAGCAGATCGCGGATCCCAAGTGGGTCGTCGCGATGGGCGCCTGCACGGTCTCAGGCGGCTTCTACCGCTCCTATCACGTGGTCCAGGGGATTGACGAGTTCCTGCCGGTTGACCTCTACATTCCTGGCTGCCCGCCGACGCCGGAAGCCGTGCTGCACGCCATCATGAAGTTGCAGCAGGGTATCAAGGACGGTACCTTCCGTCGCGGTGCGAACGAGCGGCCACCCCATCCCCGGACGGACGACGCGTCGGCGACGGCCCTCTCGCCACCTGCTCCCGCGCTCCTGGCCTATTCGACCTCCTCGTCCGACGTCGACGAGGCGCTGGCCGGTCGGCTGCAGACGGAGTTCGGCCCCGCCGTGCTCGGCACGCGCGCCTTCCGCGGCGACCTCACCGTGCGCCTCGACCGCGCGGCGCTACCGGGAGCCGCGCGCATGTTGCGCGACGACCCGGAGCTAAGGTACGACATGCTGCTTGACGTCTGCGGCGTTGACTACCTCACCCGCAGGCCGCGCTTCGATGCCGTCTACCACCTCTATTCCACCACCACTGGCCACAGGGTCCGACTGGAGGTCGGGGTGGGCGAGGACGATCCGACCATTGAGAGCGTGACCTCGGTCTGGCCAGCGGCAGGCTGGTTCGAACGCGAGGCGTACGATCTCTACGGCATTCGCTTCCTGGGTCACCCGGATCTGAGGCGCATCCTCACGCACGATGGCTTCGGCAACATCCACCCGATGCGACGCGACTACCCACCCGGCCTGCGCCAGCCCTTCTTCCAGGCGGCGACGCTGCCGATCGCCGAAAGGTCGCCTGCCGGCGAGCGGGATCTCGAGATTGTCCAGCATCCGACGATCCTCAACATCGGCCCCTCGCATCCGGCCACGCACGGCACCTTCCGCATCGTAGCCAGGATCGACGGCGAGAAGGTGCGCGAGGCGGACGTCGAGCTCGGCTATCTGCACCGCAACTTCGAGAAGATGGCCGAGACGCACACCTACCACAACATGATCCCGTACTGCGATCGCCTCAACTACTGCTCGAGCTTCATGAACAGCTCCGGCTTCGCCATGGCGGTCGAGAAGCTGATGGGGGTCACCATTCCCGAGCGCGCGCAGTACCTGCGCGTCATATTGAGCGAACTCAGCCGCATCATGGACCATGCCGTCTGTATCGGCACCAATCTCATGGACATGGGGCTCATCAGCAGCTTCTTCTATCTCTGGAATATCCGCGAGGAGATCTACGATCTCTTGGAGGAATGCTCGGGCGCACGCATGATGGTCAGCTTCGTGCGCATCGGCGGCTTTGCCGAGGATGTGCCGCAGAACTTCAGGGAGCGCGTCGAGGCGATCCTCGCGCACGTCCCGCCCGTGCTGCGCGACACGGACCGCATGATCACGCACAACGCTCTCGCCCGCGACCGCATGCGGGGTGTCGGGGCCATCTCCCGCGAGGACGCGATCGCGTACGGATTTACAGGCCCTTGCCTGCGCGCGAGCGGTGAGCCGTACGACGTGCGCCAGGCGCATCCCTACTACCACTACGATGAGTTCGAATTCGACATTCCCGTCGGCAGTGCGGGCGACGTCTACGACCGCTACCTCGTGCGCCTCGAGGAGATGCGCCAGAGCCTGCGCATCGTGCGTCAGGCCCTCGACGCCCTGCCCGAGGGTCCTGTGATAGTCGACGACGGCCTCGTCGCCCTGCCACCCAAGTACGGCGTCTACACCAACATCGAGGACATGATGGACCACTTCAAGCTGATCATGCATGGTATCCGGCCGCCGGTGGGTGAGGTGTACGGCTACAGCGAGGCGGCGAACGGCGAGCTCGGCTTCTACATCGTGAGCGACGGCGGCGAGCACCCGTACCGCGTCAAGGTGCGTCCGCCCTCGTTCGCGATCTACCAGGCCTTCCCGCGGATGATTCGGGGCATGAACCCCGCCGATGTGGTTGCCACCCTCGGCAGCCTCAACATCATCGCGGGCGAAAGTGAGCGATAGCCATGCTGTCCAAGGATGCCTTGAGGGAGATCGAAGTCGCCAGGGCGGAGGAGGATTCCCCGCGCCACGCGCTCCTCACGGCCTTGCGGGTCGTGCAGCGCGAACGCCGCAAGGTGGGACGCGAGGAGGTCTCCTACATCGCCGAACTACTCGGAGTGAGCCCCGCCGTGGTGCAGGGCGTGGCGCGCTTCTACGACCAGATCACGGAGACCCCCACCGGCCAGCACGTCCTGAGCCTGTGCCGCGGCATCTCCTGCTACCTCTGTGGCGCGGACGAGGTGACGGCGGCGGTCATGGAACTGCTAGAGGTGAGGCCGGGCGAGACCACGGCAGACGGCCGGTTCACCCTGCGCCTCGTCGAGTGCATCGGCGACTGCGACCGGGCGCCGGCGGCCATGGTCGACGACCGTTTCGTCGGTCCCGTCGCAGCCGAAGCCGTCCACACCCTGACCAAGATGTAAGGAGGTGCGGCATGGCGCAGCTACTGACCCGCAACGCCCTGGACCCCGCCCAGCGCGAGCTCCGGACGGCCCTGCGCTCCGGCGCCTACCTCGGCTTCAAGCAGGCCCTCAGCCTGCCGCCGCAGGAAGTGGTGGCGGAGATCGAGGCGTCCGGCCTCAGGGGGCGAGGCGGCGCCGGCTTCCCGACGGGACGCAAGTGGTCCTTCATCCACGTCCGGGAGGGCCAGCCCGTCTACCTCCTCTGCAACGCCGACGAGAGCGAGCCCGGGACGTTCAAGGACCACTACCTGATCGAGCGCGACCCGCACCTCGTGCTGGAGGGTGTGGCGATCGGCGCCTACGCGATCGGCGCCCACCGGGCCTACGTCTACATGCGCGGGGAGTATGCCGGGGTCGCCGAGACGCTCGCGGCGGCGCTCAAGGAGGCCATCGCTGCCGACATCATCGGACCGAACTGCATGAACTCCGGCTACGACCTGCGCATCACGATCCAGCTCGGCGCAGGCGCCTACATCTGCGGCGAGGAGACGGGGCTCATCCAGTCGCTCGAGGGGCGAAGGGCATATCCGCGCGTGCGCCCGCCCTTTCCGGCGGTGCACGGCTTCCTGCAGGAGCCGACGGTGGTCAACAACGTCGAGACGCTCGCCTGCGCGGCCCGCATCATGGCCGAAGGAGCCGAAGCCTTCAAGGACCACGGCACGGCGCAGAGCGCGGGCACGAAGCTCATCAGCGTCAGCGGCGCCGTCGAGCGGCCCGGCGTGTACGAGGTGGAGCTGGGCTATCCCCTGATGGAGTTCCTGCGCGGCGAGGCCGGCGGCGTCCGCGGGGGCCGAGGCCTGAAGGGGGTCATCCCAGGTGGCACGTCGGTGCCCATCCTGACAGCTGACGAGGCAGCCCCGCTTACGATCGACTACGAGTCCATGCAGGGCGCAGGCACCATGCTGGGCAGCGGCGGCATGATCGTGTTCGACGGGGAGACGTCCATGCCGCATGCCCTCCTGCGCATCGCGGAGTTCTACGCGCACGAGTCCTGTGGCGAATGCACGCCCTGCCGGGAGGGCACGGGCTGGATGGCCTGGGTTCTCAGGCGGCTGCTCGCGGGCGAGGGGAGACCGGACGATCTCGACCTCCTGCTGCGTGTCGGAGACAACATCGAGGGCCGAACGATCTGCGGGCTCGGCGACGCTGCGGTCCAGCCGGTGCGGAGCTTCATCCACAAGTACCGCGGTGAGTTCGAGGCGCTCCTGCCTGCGGTAGCACCCCATGAGCCCGATTGGCAGAGGCATGGGCATGGACCGAGGACCGGGCGTTTCGGCCCGCCGGCGGAGGAGGCCGCACGTTCGCAAGCGGTGGACGGCCCTCCGACCGCAGCCTTGTGAAGGGGGGTCTTGAGACGTGCCTATCGTGACGATCGATGGACGGCAGGTCGAGGTGGAGCAGGGGACGAGCGTGATCCAGGCCGCGGACCGCCTGGGCGTCGAGATCCCCCGCTTCTGCTACCACCCGGACCTTCGGCCTGAGGGCAACTGCCGCATGTGCCTCGTCGACGTGGAGGGGTTCCCGAAGCCTGTGGTGGCATGCGCCACGCCCGTCGTGGACGGAATGGTGGTAAGGACGCCGCACGAGAGCCGTGTGGCGTCCAAGGCCGTGAACGGCGTGCTCGAGTTCCTGCTCGTGAACCACCCGCTCGACTGTCCGATCTGCGACCAGGCCGGCGAGTGTTCTTTGCAGGACTTCTACATGCACCCGGACTACGGACAGCACCAGAGCCATGTCGATCCTGTGGAGAAGGTGCACAAGCGCAAGCGGGTCAGCCTCGGCCCGCGCATCGTGCTCGACCAGGAGCGCTGTGTGATGTGTTCGCGCTGCGTGCGCTTCTCGGAAGAGGTCTCAGGCTACGCGGAACTGCAGTTCGTGCACCGCGGCAACCATGTGGAGCTGGCGGCGTTCGAGGATCGGGCCCTAGAGGATCCCTACGCCGGCAATCTCGCCGATGTCTGTCCGGTCGGGGCCCTGACATCCCGGGATTTCCGCTTCAAGCGGCGGGTGTGGCACCTGAGCCACACAGACTCGGTCTGCGCCGGTTGCAGCACAGGCTGCAACGTGCGCATCGACCATTTTGGCGGCCGCATCGAGCGCATGGTCCCGCGCCGCAACCCGGGCGTCAACCGCAGTTGGATCTGCGACGAGGGCCGTCTGAGCTTCAGGGCCCTCGACGCTGCACCGCGTCTCATGCATCCGCGCCAGGGAGCGACGGAGCTCGACTGGAGCGAGGCCGTCGCCCTGGCCCATGACAGCCTGCGGGCGGTAAGCGCCGCGCAGGGACGGCCGCTTGCGGCTCTCGCCTCAGCCTCCGCCACCAACGAGAGCCTTTGGCTCTTCCGGCAGTACGTCCAGACGGTGTTCCCGCTCCATCGTCTCGCGTTCCGCCTGGACCGCGAGATCGAGGAGGTCTCGCAGCGCCAGGACAACCTCCTGCGTCGCCTGGACAAGCATCCGAACACGATGGGCGCCCTGCACCTCGGTTTCGACGGCGGCGAGGGGCTCGACGAGCTGCTGGCGCTGGCGGAGAGTGGGGCGATCGAAGGGCTCCTCATGCTGTACTATCCGCCCTTCGTTGGTGAGGAGAGCAAAGAGACGAGGGAGCGCATCACACGCCTGCTGCACCTGGTATCCGCAAGCGTCGTGCTCACGACGCACGAGCTCCCGTATCTCACGGCTGCGAAGCTCCTGCTGCCGGTCGCCACATGGTCCGAGGAGGAAGGCACCTACACGAACTACCAAGGGCTGACGCAGCACGCCGGCAAGGCTGTCCCTTCGCGGGGAGCGGTCCGCCCTGCCGTCGAGGTGCTCGGCGACCTCTGGCATTGCGCTACGGCAGCCCGCCGGCAGACAATGCCCGAAGAGATCTTCCGGGAGATTGCGGACAGCGTGCCTGTGTTCCGCGATCTCAGCTATGCGAGTCTCGAGAGCCGGTCGGCGACGGCCTATCCGCCCGAAGGGAGGATGCACTATGGCCAGGAAGGCTTCGCGGGTCGTTGACGTTCGTCAGGCGGCTGAGTCCGGCAGGGACATCCTGAGCAGCACAGCGGGTACTCTCGCGGGCATGGAAGTGACCCTGCGCAACATGGTGCGGGCGACGGTGGGTCGCGAGCATGTCACCATCCAGTACCCCGAGCAGCGCAAGCCATACTCGCGCCGCTTCCGCGGGGTACACATACTCACGCACCGTGCGGACGGCAGTCTCAAGTGTACGGCCTGCTACCTCTGCGAGACCGTCTGCCCCGCCCAGTGCATCACGATCGAGGCCGAGGAGGTGCAGGACCCCAGGGTTGAGAAGGCACCGTCGCGGTACGAGATCGACCTCAGCCGCTGCATTTTCTGTGGCTTTTGTGTCGAGGCGTGCCCCGAGGAAGCCCTGATCATGAGCAGGGAGTATGACCTCACAGCTCTTTCCCGAGGACCTGAAACCCTGGCCTATGGCATCGATCAGCTCACGGAGCGGCCGGAGATCGCAGCCTACGGCGCAGGCTTCAGGCCGCATATGCAGTATCCGCTGGTGGAGAGTTACCTGCCTGGGGAACCTATGCCACCGCACGAAGGCTGAGCGCTCATCAGTGGAGAGAGCGCGCCCACGCTCTGATGCGCGGGCGCGCTCTCGTCCTCGACAAGCCGACGAAACAGGGAATTCCGTTTCTGCGTGGAACGTGCGCACTGCGACGTGTCTGCCGCTATCAATTGGGTGCCATGGGCCTACTCGAAGCGTTCGATTGGCGGCCAAAGCGCCGCGCGTTCGCAGAGTTGCCGAGCGCGACACTCTTTTTGGATCACAGAACAAGAATGAGAAGCTTTGAATGGCAAGGCCCAATCGGCCTACGCGACGGTGGACGTTTGCCCCACGGTTCAGGTGACCTGGAGCACTTACGGCCCTTTCTGCAGCGGCGAGGCTTAAGCGAGCGGTTGGGGGGAATGCCTGTGGGGCCGTCTTTGGTGGACAAGGGTGCACATCACGACATCCATGATGCCGCACGTGCAGAAATGGAACTGGGTACGAAGCTCCTCTTCGAGTCCTCGGGCGGAGAGGATGCTGCCACGGCCTTGCGGCTCGCCCGCGAGCTCGCGCTCGGGTGGCGCCTGCGGGTGCTCGCGCACGCCGACGCGGAGGAGCAGGACCTCTTCCCGCAGGTCCAAAAGCTCCTGCCGGGCCTGAGCGACCAGGTGGTCGCCGCCATGCGGGACCACGAGCTGATGCGCCTTCTCCTGGGCGAGGTGGAGCAGGAGCTCGATCGTGAGGGCAGGGTGACGCAGGGCGTACTAGAGCGCCTCCAGGCGCTTCTCCAGATTCAGCGCCTGCACTCCCTCTTCGAGGAGGAGACCTTCCTGCCAGAGCTTTCAGGCGCCCTCAAGGGCGCGAAGAAACCTACCGAGGGGGCACAAGGCGCATGACCAAACGCGTGAACGCACTCGGCAACGCTCTCACCTACCTGCGGCGCGGTCCTCGCCTGAACGAAGGCTGGAGCGAGGAGAACCCGCGCGGCCGGGACTGGGAGCGGCTCTACCGGGATCGCTGGCAGCATGACAAGGTTGTGCGCTCGACGCACGGCGTGAACTGCACGGGCTCCTGCAGCTGGAAGATTCACGTCAAGGACGGGATCATCACCTGGGAGACGCAGCAGACCGACTACCCCTCGCTGGGGCCGGACACGCCGGAGTATGAACCGCGCGGCTGCCCGCGAGGCGCGAGCTTCTCCTGGTACGAGTACAGCCCCCTGCGCATCCGCTATCCCTACGTGCGCGGCAGCCTCATCAAGGCCTGGCGCGAGGCGCTCCAGGCGGCGAAGGATCCGGTCCTCGCCTGGCGGCTTCTCCAGTCGAGCCCGCAGCGGGAGGCCTATCGCTCCCAGCGCGGCAAGGGCGGTTTCGTGCGCGCGGGCTGGGACGAGATCTCCGAACTGATCGCCGCCGCCACCGTCGACACCATCGGCCGCTTCGGCCCGGACCGCGTCGTCGGTTTCACGCCGATCCCGGCGATGTCCATGGTCAGCTATGCCGCCGGAACGCGCTTCCTCTCGCTGATCGGCGGCACCATCCTCAGCTTCTACGACTGGTATGCGGACCTGCCGATCGCGTCGCCCCAGATCTGGGGCGAGCAGACCGACGTGCCCGAGAGCGCGGACTGGTTCAACGCGGAGTACATGATCGTCTGGGGCACGAACCTGCCGATGACGCGCAC
>JAJZVM010000075.1 GCA_021845645.1 Bacillota bacterium | reverse complement strand
CTCAGCTCCGCCAGGACCACGAACGAGACGAACTATCTCATGCAGAAGTTCGCGCGGGGGGTGATGGGCACCAACAGCGTCGACCATTGTGCCCGTACCTGACACGCCCCGACGGTGGCCGGTCTGGCCACCACATTCGGCAGCGGCGCGATGACGAACCCCATCGCCGACATCGACCAGGCGGAGCTGCTGTTCCTGATCGGGACCAATACGACGGAAGCCCACCCCGTGATCGGCTACAAGATGCTGAAGGCCCGGCGCCAGGGCGTGCGGCTGATCGTCGTGGACCCGCGGCGCACCGAACTCGCGGATCTCGCGGACTACTGGCTGCAGCTCAGGCCCGGCACCGATATCGCGCTCCTCAACGGGCTGATGCACATCATCCTCCGGGAGGGACTCGAGGACAGGGCGTTCATCGAGGAGCGCTGCGAAAACTTCGAGGAACTGCGCGAGACCGTGGAGCGCTATACACCCGAGAGGGTCGCGGAGATCACAGGCGTGCCGGTCGAGACGCTCGAAGCCGTCGCGCGCCTCTACGCCACCACCGACCGCGCCGCCCTCTACTACACGCTCGGCATCACGGAGCACGTCTCCGGCACGATGAACGTCATGAGCTGCGCGAACCTCGCCATGCTCACCGGCCACCTCGGCCGGCCGGGCACCGGCGTCAACCCGATCCGCGGCCAGAACAACGTCCAGGGAGCCTGCGACATGGGCGCCCTGCCGAACGTCTACCCGGGCTACCAGAACGTGCAGAGCCCCGAGATCCAGGCCAAGTTCGAGCAGGCGTGGGGCGTCCCGCTCTCGGGAGAGATCGGGCTCAAGATCCCGGAGATGTTCGACGCCGCGAACCACGGCGAGCTGAAGGCGATGTACATCCTCGGCGAGAATCCGGTCCTCTCCGACCCGAACACGAACCACATCCGCCAGGGCCTCGAGCACCTCGAGTTCCTCGTCGTGCAGGAGATCTTCCTGACGGAGACCGCGCAGTACGCCGACGTGGTGCTGCCGGGCGGCAGCTTCGCCGAGTGCGACGGCACCTTCACGAACACCGAGCGCCGCGTGCAGCGGGTGCGCAAGGCGGTGGAGCCGCTCGCCGGCCTCAGCGACTGGCAGACGGTCGCGGAGGTGATGACGCGCATGGGCATGCCGGCGACCTACCGGGACGCGTCCGAGGTGTTCGACGAGATGGCCGCACTGACGCCTTCCTACGCCGGCATCAGCTACGGCAGAATCGAGCACGACGGTCTGCACTGGCCGTGCCCGACGCCCGACCACCCCGGGACGCCGATTCTGCACGTCGGCAAGTTCAGCCGCGGCAAGGGCCAGTTCCAGGGGGTCGAGCACATCCCGCCGGGCGAGCTGCCCGACGAGAAGTACCCCTTCATTCTCAGCACCGGCCGCGTGCGCGAGCACTACAACGTCACGACCGCCTACTCGCCGGGCATCATGGCGCTCTGGGGCGAGGAGCACGCCTGGATCAACCCCGAGGACGCCCAGGCTCTTGGCCTTGCGGCCGACAGCCGCGTGCGCGTCTCGTCGAGGCGCGGCGAGCTCGAGACGGCGATCGAGATCACGGACCGGGTGCCGCCGGGCATGGTCTGGATGAGCTTCCACCACGCGGGAAGTCCCTCGAACGCCCTGACGAGCCACCTCGTCGATCCCATCAGCGGCACGGGCGAGTACAAGGTCTGCGCCATCAAGGTGGAGAAGCTGGGCGCCTGACCGACCCACAGCAACGAAGCCACGGGCAGAGCCGCCACGGCGCCGCCCGTGGCTTGGCATTGGGCGGGCACTACCGCACCTCGAAGCTGAAGTCTCCATCCGAGTTGCCGTTCATGAAGCCCGGGCCGAGGTGCTGGACCTCCTGCTCGCCGAGGAGCGCGAGGAAGTATCGGCCCGTCGGCAGATCTTGCGGCAGCTCGATCCGCAGGATGTCCATGGTGCCGGTCGAGGTCCGCGCGATGACGACGGGGTAGGCGGCGATCTTCCCGTAGGGCACCGCCCACCAGCGCACAGTGCCACTCCATGGGTGCAGGTAGAGCGCGTCGTCGTTGCTGCCTTGCAGGAGCAGAATCGTCAGGACGCCGCCCGGACGGACGGTGGTCGGGGAGACGCCGTAGAAACCGCGCGTGAGGTGCGCGGCGCGGTCGGCCGCCTTGCCCGATACCACCGAAAGTTTCAGCACCCGGACGCGGTTCCAGGAAGAGAAGCAGACATCCGCTGCAACGACGCTCGGGTTCTCGTAGTTGTACATGGCCGGATTGCTCCGGGTTTCATTCTGGATGAACGAAGAGATCCTCCGGCTGTCCCGCAGATCCACCCGAAGGTCACGGAGAGTCCAGGTGGTGGCGGACGGGATCACAGCTTCCAACATGCGCCCATTGGACGCGTGGGGCAGGGTCAGGAGGGAAAGGCGAAGCCAGGTTATGCTCTCCTGGCTCGCCATGCCGCCCGTCGCATTGAAGAGGTAGACGGTGCGAGGGGTGGGGCAGGCCAAGGCGCGGCTTGCCACCGCAGGGCGCTTTGCGGAGGGCGCCGCCGTGGCGGGATGCGTCGCGCAGCCAGCCGCGAGCGGGATGAGCGCCATCAGAACCATGATGAAGGTGCGTCTCGGCATGGTCAGCCTCCGGATGCCAGCTTATGCCATAGGTTGGAACCTGGCAAGGACAGTGGCGTTGGCCGCCACGGCGAAGCCGTGCCTTCTTCGGAGCGTCGCCGCGCGGTGGGAGCTGGAGGCGATGCCTGGACCGGATCTGGTCAGTCCTTCGGCGCACCAGGCGCGTCGGGATTGCGTCCTACCCCTAGCACCTCGGCCGAGATCGCCTGGACGGTGACGAAGTATTCCGCGTTGGCTACGGCTGGACAAGGGGAGCCGACCGGATTGCAAACGGGCTGGTAAGGTCCCTTCAGCCACACGAGCCACACCTTTGTTCCGGCCTGCGTGGGAGCGGTGGTCACGCGCATCCCGGCCTGGCGATCGGCGGCCGATACGGTCTCGAGCGTCGCGGCGAGAACCTTCGCGGGCGGCGTTCCGAAGGTCTGCGCCTTCTCGCGGGCGGCGGCCGTCGCCTCCCCGCGCGAGATGTGGCCGGTCAGGGGCGCGTTGAAGTATCCCGACGCGTACCACTGGCCCGTCATGGCATCCTCGACGACGCTGTAGACCTGGTCGTACAGCACGGGCACGCAGGTCGCGAGGCACGCAGCCGGGTTGTAGGTGCCCTTGAGCGTGAGAACCCAGACCATGGCATGGTTCGGAATGGTCAGCGCGGCGGCACGCGAGCCAAGCTGCGTGCTCGCGGCCGCGACGGTCTCAAGCTTGGCGGACAGGAGCTTAGGCGGCGTCGTCCCCCACTCGGGCGCCGCTGCGATCGCCTCGGCGCTGGCTTGAGAAATGTAGGGACCCGCATCCGCCGCGTGCGCGTCGCCGGACTCGATCAGTTCGCTTGTACCCGTCCGGCCATTGACCAGGACGATCATGAACTCGACGACGGGCGGTTTGGGGGGCTTGGGCCCCGCCGCGTTCTTCAGCCCCTGGCTCAGGTTCGCCCCGACAAGCTCCACAAGATAGGCGGAGGGCTCTCTCGTCACGCCGCCAGCGGTCGAAAGCCGTCCCACAAATCCGGCGGTCTGCATGTAGACGACGTCGACGGAATGCGCGGGGACGCCCTCCACGGCACGCAGAACGGCCGCGCGCGGCGCAATCCGGTAGGATTTCGGCGGCTTCGTCGTCCCAACGCGCTGGCCGTAGGGAAGGGCGCCATTCCACGCGATGCGCACGACGGGCGTCACGCGACTCGACCCCGCCGCCATGGCGACGGCTGGCGGGAACTTCTCGACCGCACGTGGCGAAGGAGCGCGTCCGGCGGGCTTCACGCTCGGCCCGCCAGATCCGCATCCGGCGAGCACCATGCCGCCGGCCAAGAGAAGAGGTAGGAGCTTGCGCATTGGATGCCTCCGCCCATCGGCGCTCTCTCATTGCGCAGAGGTTTTGCCATGGCCGCGTGACATCCTGCCCACGGCCGTGGAACGGGGAGCGCGTGCCGGCTTGGTCCGGATCCCGGCCATGGCTGTGCCGCGACAGCAGGGCAGGGCGCCAGACGGCGCCCTGCAAGCGGATTCGCCAGGATGTGGCAGGCCGATCAGAGCCGGGTGAGCACCCGCATGAGGGCATCGACCGCCATGGCGACCGTCACGTCTTGCCGCAATTCCCGCAAGGCCGCCATGGTGCCCGGTCGGATCCCTTCCTCGGCGGAGGCGCCGGCCAGACGGTAGAACGAGGTGGCAAGATCCTCCCGGCCCTTGCCGTCTCCCTCGACCAGCAGGAACGCGTGGATCAGAGCGAAGTTGCGGCGGCGCCGCTGCGACAGGCCCGCCACCTTCCGCCCGCCGATCGAGAGGTCGTAGCGGCCGGAGCAGATGCTGCCGGCCACCTCGCCGACGACGGGCTCAAGACCCATATCCCCGAGGGCTGCCGACAGTACATCGGCCATCAACTGGAAGCCCGGTTCGATGCCGGGCAGAGCTTCGCCCGCGTAGGCGAGCGCGACGTTCAGGACGCCCTCGTCGAGCACGACGAGCCGCCCGCCGGAGGAGCGCAGGTGCACCTCGTAGCCGAGGGAGCGGAACTGCCGGACGGCGTCTTCGGCCCCCGGCAGGCGCATGTCGCGCATGCCGGGGACGAGGCTTGGACCGTGCAGCCAGAGTCGCGCTCTGCGGGTATCCTCGCCTTCGGCCAGGTGTTCGTCGCGGGCGAAGCTGGCCTCGAGCGAGCCGAGCGGTCTCAGGTGGAGATCGACGTCCAGGGCCGGATCATCCTTCCTTGCGAACAGCGGGATGCGTCAGGCCAGGGCCTGCCCGAGGTCCCGGATCAGGTCCTCCGCATCCTCGATGCCGACCGCGATGCGCACGAGATCGGCGGTGATGCCGCCCTTCGCCTGGAATTCCGGTGGCACGAAGCGGTGGACGGCCGCCACCGGCTGGGTGATGAGCGACTCCACCGAGCCGAGGCTCACGGCGCGGCCGAAGAGTTGGACGCGGTCGAGGAAGCGGTCCACGGCCGGCTGGCCGCCCCTCAGGCGCACGCTCAGAACACCGCCGAAGCCCGTCATCTGGCGCGTCGCGAGCTCGTGCTGCGGGTGGCTCTGGAGGCCGGGATAGAGCACCTCCGCGATGGCCGGGTGCCCTTCGAGATACTCCGCGATGGCCAGGCCGTTCTCGTTCTGCTTGTGCACCCTGAGAGCGAGCGTCTTGAGGCCGCGGCCGAGCAGCCAGGCGTCGAACGCGTTCAGGGTGCCGCCAAGCTTGCGGGCGACGTCGCTGCAGGCGAGGATGAATTCCGCCGGGCCCGCGACGGCGCCGGCGATGACGTCGCTGTGGCCGTTCAGATACTTCGTGCCGCTGTGAACGACGGCGTCGGCGCCGAGGGCGAGCGGCCGCTGGTTCACCGGGGTCGCGAAGGTGTTGTCGACGATCAGCCGCAGGCCGTTGGCGTGGGCGATCTCGGCGATGGCCGCGATGTCCGCGAGCCGCAGCGTCGGGTTGCTCGGAGTCTCGAGGTACACGACCTTGGTCTCCGGCCTCAAGGCGCCCCGCAGCGCGGAGGGGTCCCTGAGGTCCATGAAGGTGGTCTCGACACCGAAGCGCGGCAGGAGATCGTGCAGGAGGCCGAACGTGCCGCCATAGATGTCGGCGTGGGCGATCAGGTGGTCACCGGCGCCGCAGGACGCCATCAGGGCGGTCGCGACCGCCGCCATGCCCGAGGAGAGCATGAGGGCCTTCTCCGCGCCCTCCAGCTTCGCGATCTTCGCCTCGGCGACGGTAAAGTTCGGGTTGCCGAGGCGCGTGTAGATGTAGCCCTCCTTCTGCTCGTTCATGAAGTCGGCCATGCTCTGGTTCGTCGGGAACGCGAACGTCGAGGTCTGGTAGATCGGAGAGGTGATGGACCCCGAGACGGGATCGGGAGCCTCTCCTTCGTGCACGAGCAGGGAGTTGAGTCCTTTGAGGGTCTCTGCCATCAAGCGTCTTCCTTTCCCTGTGAGAACTGCCCCGGCCGGTGGCAAGAACTCCCCCCGACCAACTCTAGCAGAGAGCGGGCGCGGCTGCAGGCCCTGCTTGGCGTAACCGGGCGGTCCTGCCTTCATGCGTCGCGGGTGCGGACGACCCCTGCACGAGGCGCGGATTGCCAGAGGGACCCGGCCGATGCGCAAGGAACTTAGCGCCAGTGCTCGTTTCGCAAGCGAAGGAGGAAGGCGTATGGCTGCTCGGGCGCGTCCCAGGCGCTGGGCGGCGGCGGTGGTCGCGGCCGTGGCCCTGGCCGTCGCGGCCTGCGGCACCGGCGTCTCCGCGGGACCGGCCGCGCCGGTCGGACGGATCGTCGGCACGATCGACGGCCGCGTCGGGCCCGAGCCCTGGTCCCTTGCGGCGCTCGACTTCCTCACGGTCCAGCGGGGCTACGTCGCAGGCGAGCGCTGCGGCCAAGGACAGGGCCACTGCGTCGCGGCGTTCGGTCGGACCGCGAACGGTGGCGCCGACATTGCCTGGACCCCCCTCGGTCCCGGGTCCCCTTCGGACCTTCAGTTCGTCGGCCCGCAACTCGGCTGGGTGCTGCTCGCAAACCCCGGCCAGCCGCAGCGGCTTCTCGGTACGACCGATGGCGGGCGCACGTGGACGCGGCTCGCTGCGGGCGTCTTCTACGCCCCGCCCCGCTTCCTCGCAAACGACTTCGGCTATGCCATCGCCGCAAGGCCTGGGCGGGGCGGGGAGTTCTCCGCGTCGTCGCTCGAGCTGACACGGGATGGCGGGCGCACCTGGCAGAGCGTCGCGACAGGCGGCTACCTGCCTGCCTACGCGGACTTCCCCTCGGAGAACCAGGGTTACGTCGCGGGCTGGCATTGCAGTGGCCAGGGCCCGCAGTCGGTCTGTCGGGGAGCGATCCTCGGCACGGACGACGCGGGGGAGCATTGGCGGGTGCTGCAGGCGGTCGGCGAGAGTTCCGTCGGCAACACGGGCACCTTCGCCCTCGATTTCCTTTCGCCGACGGTCGGTTTCGCCGCACTGCCGGATCTTCAGGGCTGCACGATGGGCGGCTGCCTGCCGGGGCTCGAAGAGACGCGGGATGGCGGGCGCACGTGGCAGACGCTGCAGACGGCCTACCGCTGGGGGGCGCAGATCCAGGCCGGCTGGGCGAGCCCGCCTGTCTTCACGAGCGCAAAGACGGGCTGGATCGCCCTTTCGCCGGGAGCGGGTCCAGGCGCCGGTGGCGTTCTCGTGACCGTGGACGGCGGCCGCAGCTTCCACCAGTTTTTCGCCCGCGGATTCACGGCCGGGGCCCTCGACCCCGTCGGGGGGGTGGCCTATGCCATCGCGGGCTCCTTGCCGCCGGGAAGCTCGGCGGGCACGGCGCTTGTCCGCATCACGCCCCCTGGCGGGGTGCGCCGCGTCTGGCCCGCCTCCCTGCCGACCAGCGCGTTCGCGGCGAGCGACGGGGTACGCCTCGACGGCGTCGGGCTGGCTGACGCCGCGCAGGCCCTGCTCTCGAGCCAGGATGGCGGGCGGACGTGGACCGAGCAGGGCGATTTGCCCGGTGATCCGCCCTGGTTCGCCTCCTTCCCGGGCGGCCGCGTGGGCTACCTCTTGGCGCAGAGCGCCGCGGGCGGAGCGCTGCTCTACACCACCGACGACGGCGGCAAGGAGTGGCGAGCGGGCGGTGTGGTGCTCCCCGAGGAGCCGAGCTATGCCCGCTTCTTCGCTGGCGGCCGGGCCGTCGCCCTCGTGACCCGGCGCAGTGGCGGCGAGGTCCTGCGCAGCATGGACGCGGGCCATACCTGGCGCCGGTACGGCCGTCTGCCCGCCGGCTACACCTGGGCCGCGGCGTTCGCGAGCGCCGACGTGGGCTACGCCTACGTGGAGGACGGGGAGAGACTCGCCATCTACGCGACGCGGGACGGTGGCCAGCGCTGGCGAACCATTTTGCGACTGCCCAATCTGCCGAAGTACGCCGCGCCCGGCACCGCGATGGCGGCCGACCAGGCCGGCTTCGCCGTCGTGCAGCGCTACGGCGGACAGGGAGCATACATCGTGACAACGGACGGCGGCCGCGACTGGCGCAGGCTGGATCTGGGCGGGACCGGCGTCGCCTCCGCGATCGCCGTGCAGGGACGGTCCACGGTGCTGCTCGAGACGACCACAGGCCTCCTGCGCTCGGCCGACGGCGGGAAGACCTGGACCTACATCCAGTGATCCGCGCTGGGATCGCTTCCCTCGATGGCAGGGGCCAAGCGGTCCTTCTTTGTCTGCCGCCCATAAATGGAAGGAGTCGGTGCGCTGAGGGACAAATTGTCTTCGGTCACGGATTGGAACATGGTCGCGCAGATCGCGAGGAGGTGCGGCATGGCCAGCGCAGGCGAGTACTACGATGCGTTGCTCGGCGACACCGGAGGCTTCCTCGCGACGCTGGACGAGCGGGGCGTCTGCCGCCACGTGGCCTCGGAGGTGCGCAGGGTGCTCGGCTTCGACCCCGAGGAGATGGTCGGACGGTCGTGCTTCGAGTTCGTCGCCTTGGCGGACCCGGCCGCAGGGCCCAGGGCGCTCGGCCGCCTCCTCGCGGGGAGGGGACGGCTCGAGCGCCGGGTGCTGCCGGTGCGCCATCGCGACGGCGGCTACCTGATGATGGAGATTCTCCTGCGGGATCTGCGCCAGCGGGCGGACATCGGCGCGATCCTCCTGCACGCGCGGGATGTCACCGGGGAGCGGCAGATGGCCACGAAGCTCGCCGAAAGCCGCACCGAGCTCGCGGAGGCCTACCAGTTCGCGGGGCTCGGCCGGGTCGAGTGGGACGGAGGGACGGGGGAGGTGACGCTCTCCGAGCAGCTGCTCGAACTGCTGCAGTGGAAGCGGCAACCCTCTGCGCGCTGGCGCGATCTGCGCCACATGTTCGTGCATCCGGAGGACCTCGACCGCGTCGAACTGGCCTGGGCCTCGGCCCAGCTCGGCGAGACGGTGCGTCTCGAATATCGCGTCGTCCGGCCGGACGGGAGCCTCCGGCACTGGCTGATGCAGGCCCAAGGCGTCCCTGGCGCGACGGGCGGGCAGGGACGGGTCACGGCTACGGTGATGGACGTCACGGAGCTGCGACAGGCGGAAGAGGAACTCTTCCGCGCACAGAAGCTCGAGGCGCTCGACCAGCTGGCGGCCGGCATCGCCCACGACTTCAACAACCTTTTGACGGTCATCCGCGGCAACCTGTCGCTGGCGCAGCAGGCGGCGGCGGGCCAGGCCGATGTCGAGCCGCTGCTCGCGGAGGGTACGGCGGCCTGTGATCGCGCCGCCTATCTCGCCCATCAGCTCTCGAAGTATGTGCGCAGCAGCGATGCCCAGGCTTTCGCGCCGACCGAAGTCGGGCCGCTCCTCGCGGACGTGATCCCGTTCCTCTTGCGCGGCTCGCGCGTCAAGAGCGAGATCCTGGCGCCGGATGACCTCCGGGCGGTGCGGGGCGACGCGGGCGAGCTCGCGCAGGTGCTGCAGAACCTCGTGATGAACGCGGTCGCGGCGATGCCCGACGGCGGCGTGCTGCGCGCGCAGGCGGAAAATGTCGCGCTGCCCGAGGCGGACCCGCCGGTGCCGCTGCCACCGGGGCCCTACGTGCGCCTGGTGGTGGCGGATTCTGGCCACGGTGTCGCGCCCGAGCACCTGCCGCGCATCTTCGACCCCTATTTCACCACCCGGCAGGGCGGGCAGGGTCTCGGCCTCGCCACCACCCGGCGCATCGTGCGTCACCACGAGGGACACATCGCGGTGCAGTCCAGGACGGGCCAGGGGACGATCTTCACGATCTACCTGCCTGCGGCCCTGGAAGAGGTCGCAGCGGCAGCCGCGCCCGAAGCCCCGGCGCATGCGGAACTGCGCCGCCAACTGCGCGTCCTGCTCGTCGATGACGACGCCGCGGTGCGCAGGGCCGGAGCGGCGATGCTGAAGGAACTCGGCTGCCGCGCCGAGGTGGCCGCCGGGAGCGAGGAGGCACTAGCCCTGATGCGACGGTCGGTCACGCGCGGCAAGCCTTATGAGGTGGCGATCCTCGACGTCACGATGCCGGGCGATCTCGGGGCGCGGGAACTCTTCGAGCAGCTCTGGGCCATCCACCCCATGCTGCGGGGCCTGGTCTCGAGCGGATACACGACCCATGACGCGATGCTCGATCCGGCCCGTTACGGCTTCCGCGCCGCCCTGCCCAAGCCGTACGGCCTTGCGGAAATGCGCGAGGCCCTGGCGGCGGTCAGCGAAGGGGAACGGCGCGGGCCCGACCGGCGCTGAGGGCCGAGGGCGAGCCTGCCCAAGCCCTGCGGGCTGCGCAGGCGTCAGAAGTGATCCAGGAGCTCGCGCAGTGCTCGCACCCGCTGCTCCTCCACGTCGGGGTAGACGTCGTAGGGGTCGTAGAGGTAGGGCGTGAGGCCGGCGCCGCGGGCTCCCGCGCAATCGATGTCGAGGAGGTCGCCGACGTAGACCGCCTCGTGCGAGGAGAGTCCGAGCTGCGCGAGGGCCAAGCGGAAGATCGCCGGGTCCGGCTTCTCCACCCCGACCTGCGACGAGTCGATCACGAGGTCCAGGTAGTCGGCCAGGCCGGCGAGTCCCAGGTGGGCTTCGACCTTGCCGCCCGAGTTCGAGATGACGCCCAGGTGCAGATTTCGGGCCCTCAGCGCCGACAGGGTCGCGAGGGCTCCTGGCGCCGGGCAGCGCCAAAGCCCCTGCGGGTGTTCCCGGTCCTCCAGGTGGGCCCTGCGGGCGAACTCCGCCGCGGCCATGGGCGACAGGCCGAGCTCCGCAGCGATGGCCGAGAAGGACTCCTCGAACACCGCCTGCGCGTCCTGCCTTGCGGGTGTTCGCCCGTAGCGCAGACTGCGCTGGCGCATCAGCCGTGCGCCCGCGCGGCCGATCGCCTCCGGCGTCGGGTCGGCGGCCCCGAGGCGCCGGGCCAGCTTCGTGAGCCAGGGGTAGTCGAGATCCAAAAGCGTATTGCCGCCGTCGAAGAGGACGGCCTTTAGAGCGGGCACTTCGACGCCTCCCCCAGGCACCCGTGTCCACTTGCAGCGTAGCACAGGTCCGGTGAGCGGGTGCCTACTTTTTGGGATCAGGTCCCGGGGCGCTCTCGTCCGTCCCCTTGGACGAGGATTCGGCCACCGCTCGCCGCAAGCCGGGCAGCCGCTTCAACGCCGGCAGCTGGTTCGGGAACATGCTGCGGCGCCCCGCGAGCACGTACGCCGGCAGCACGGCGCAGAAGGCGAGGACACCTGCCTTGGGGCCACAGAGTTCGAAGGCGAGCAGGGTGGCGGCGACGGGCACGTTCGCCGCCGCGCCGAGCAGCGCCGCCATGCCGGCGCCGGCGGCAAGCGGTGGCATGACGTGCAGGACGCCTACGAGCGCGGAGCCGAGGGTGGATCCGATCACCAGGGCGGGCGTGATCACGCCGCCGCCGAAACCGGTGGCGAGGGTCAGCGAGGTGAAGGCGATCTTGGCGAGGAATGCGAGCGGCGGGACGGGCCTGCCCGCGAGCGCGAGGCCGAGCAGCGGCAGCGAGAGGCCAAGGTAGGCCCGACCGAAGACCTGGGTGAGCAGGACGAGGGCAAGGCCTCCGCCGGCGGCCAGGGCCCAGGGCGGTAGGCGCCGGTGCCGCAGGAGCGCTGCGGCCGCGCCGCGCCCGCGCCGCAGAGACTCGACGTAGATCACCGCGACGAGCCCCGCGGCGAGACCCAAGGCGACCATCTTCAGGGCCATGCCGGGCGTCGCGGCCGGGGCGACGAAGGCCCGCACGGGCAGCGTGGGGGTGCGCAGCCAGCGGGCGGTGATGTGGGCGGCGAAGCTTGAGACGCCCACGGGCAGCAGGGCGTGGTAGCTGGGCCTGCCCGCAAGGGGCACCTCGAGAGCGAACACGGCCGACGCCACCGGCGCGTCGGTCGCGGCGCAGAAGCCGGCGGCAACGCCCGCGAGGGCCATCAGCTGCCGGTCCCCGGGGCTGAGGCGCGCGACGCGCGCGAGCAAGGAGGTGACAAGGGCGCCCAGGTAGGCCGCGGGACCCGTGCGGCCGGCCGAGCCGCCCACCGTGATGCTGACGAGCGTCGCGAACGTCTTCGCCAGCGCCGTGCGGGCAGGGATGTCGCCGTCCCGCTGCCGGTAGGCGGCGAGGACGTTGTCGAGACTCTGGCCGGGGGCATCCGCGGCGAAACGGTGGAGGATCGTGGCCGCCAGCGCGCCACCCAGCGGCAGGAGCAGCCAGATGCGGGCGGGTGGCAGAAGCGCGACCGTCTCGGGGCCGAGCCTCAGTAGCCAGAGGAGGCAGCTCGCCGCCGCACCGGCGGCGACACCGCCCACGGAGGTCAGGAGGAGCCAGCGGACGATGGCCAAGAGCCTTTCCGCCTGTTCCGGCAACAAGGTCTTCATGGAAGGGAGCCACCCGATCTCTCACGGTCCTGGTGGGGGGCAAGGGAACGCAAGGCCGGAGCCGATCGGGCTCCGGCCTCCTGCCTGGGGAAGATCAGTCCTTGATGTCGAGGGCCGGATCGTCGATGAACTTGCCCTGGTCGATGCGGACGGCCTCGGGCGTCTTCCAGCCGCTCCTGACCGCCCAGTAGTAGAAGAAGATGGAGTAGATGATGATCACCACGAGGTCCCACGGGTAGGGGATGATCTGGTGCGGCGCGCCGAAGTTCTTGGCTCCGATGTAGCTCATGATCAGCTCGACGACGAGCCAGGCGATGAGCCAGTAGCCGGCCTTCAGGTGCTGCCCCGCGAACTTCTCGCGGTCATTCGTGAAGCTCGAGACGCCATAGGCGTAGAAGACGACGCCGAGCAGGATGCCGAGCAGCACGATCCAGTCGTCGGTCCAGCCGGTCCAGTAGATGATCAGGCTGCAGAGGATGAACGAGATCGGCGCGATCCAGTTCATGCCCTTCAGGAAGAAGGGGCGATTGAGGTTCGGCGCCGTCTTGCGCAGCACGGCGGCCGCGATCGGGCCGGAGGTGAAGGTGACGACGTAGGCGTTCGAGACGACGCCTACGAGCAGCGCCCAGGACGGGAACGGCAGCAGGAAGATCAGCCCGAGGACGATGGTGCCGATCAAGGCGTAGGCGGGGATGCCGGTCTTGGGGTTGATCGACGCGAAGGCGCGCGGGAAGTAGCCGTTGCGCGACAGGGCGAGGAACACGCGGGCGGTGGAGCCGGTGTAGACGTTGCCGGTGCCGGCCGGGGACCAGAGGGCGTCCGCGAACAGGATGACCGCCCACCAGCCGAAGCCGACGGTCAGGACGAGGTTGGCGAACGGGGAGCTGAAGTTGATGGCCGCCCAGCCGTGCGCCAGGACGGACGCCGGCATGGCGACGATCCACGAGGTCTGCAAGAGGACGTAGAGCACGACGCAGAGCAGGATCGACCAGATCACGGCCCGCGGTACGTCGCGCTGCGGGTTCTTGGCCTCCCCGGCGAAGTCGATGGCCTGCCGGAAGCCGAAGAAGGCGAAGATGATGCCGCCGAGAGGTACGGCCTGCAGGATGGCGGACGTTCCGAACGGTGCGAAGCCGCCGGCCTTGACCGCCGTGAAGTTGGCGCCGTGGAAGTTCGTCACGAGCAGCAGGATGACGGTGAAGAAGGGGATCACGATCTTGATCATCGTCCAGACCGTGTTGGTCTTCGCGAAAACGTTGACGCTGAAGTAATTGAGGAAGAAGAAGAGGATCATCAGGACGAACGCCGCCAGGAGCCCGAGAGCGCTCAACTGGGCGTGCACGTAGAGACCCGGGATGTAGACGTTCGCGTACTGCACCACTGCCTCCGCCTCGAGCGGAGGCAGGGACGCGAAGCCGAGCACCGCGGCCCAGCCGAGGACGAAGCTGACGAACGTGCCGTGCGAATATTGCGGGTAGCGCACCAGGGCGCCGGATTCCGGAATGGCGCCGCCGAGTTCGGCGAACACGAGGCCGATGAGGATGACGGCGATGCCGCCGATGATCCAGGACAAGACGGCCGACGGTCCGGCGATGGCCGCGGACCGCATCGAGCCGTAGAGCCAGCCGGAGCCGATGATGCCGCCGATGGACGCCATGGTCAGGTCCAGAGCCGTCAGGCGCCTCTTCAGATGTCCCTCCCTGATCGGAGTGACACGTGCCATGCAATCTGACCTCCTTTCGTCGGAGCCAGTCCCTTCACGTGGTCATGCTTTTGGCGCATCACCTCTCAAATGACCTATATACGGGGCCGGGCCCCCTCTTGACCGGCTCCGCGGAACATTGGCCCCATATGAGGTTTTGGGGACCCTCCGGCAATCGGCGCGGGTCGTAGGCATGGGTGCGTTGGGCGTATGCGGGCGAGGGTTGTTCGGCCGCTCATGGGGGCGTGCGCGTACGGCGCGCCGATCGGAGCCGGCTCTTCGTGGCTGGTGTGTTAACCGATGGGTTAGGTGTCCATGAAGCAAGCGGCTCCCGGGCGCTAGGCGCCCGGGAGCCGCTGCGAACCGGGAACTCAGGTGAGCATCGCCTCGAGATCGACACCAAGCTCGCCGAGCCAGATTCTCTTGAATTCCATCCGCACGGTCTTCAGGGGATCGACGATCTGGCAGATCCTGAGGTCACCCTTGGCGCTCAGCAGCATCGCGATCTCGGACAGGGCCATGCCGGTCTTGCGCTGGAGCCAGTGCGCCATCGCCCTGGCGGCCTCTGCCGCCGCTTCGTCGAGCGTGGGGCGGGAGACGATGGCGACGGCCAGGTCGTCGTCCGCGAGGAACGGCGTGGGCAGGTCCGCGGACTTCAGCACCGTGAGGGTGACGGTGACGCGGCCCGGCATCTCGACGCCGGTGCTGCAGACCTCACCGTCGCCCATCGCTGCGTGCAGGTCGCCAAGCGCGAAGAGGGCGCCAGGCACGTTCACCGGCAGAACCAGCGTCGCCGCTTCGGTGATCAGTTTGCAGTCCATGTTGCCGCCGTGCTCGCCCGGGGTGCCGTTGGCGACCGGTGCCCCCGCGGAGGCTGTGCCGATCACACCGATCATCGGGTTCACGGGCCAGTGGTGGCCGAGAATCTCGATCTGTCCATCTCGGATCGGGACGATGCGGATCGCGCTTTCCGCGAGCTCGTCGCCGAAGACGCCCATATCGTGGCCCGTCGTCATGACGCCGTGGTCGCCGGGCTCGATCCGCTCGATGCGCACCGCGAGCAGATCGCCGGGCTCGGCGCCCTCGACGAAGATCGGGCCGGTGGCGGGGTTGACGTGCTCCCAGTTGATCGCGACGAAGGGTTGGCTCTCGGACTGGATCTGGTTCTCGAAGCAGTCGGCGGTTTCGATCTCCACCGTGTCCCCGCTGCGGATGGTGAGAACAGGCGCGTTCTCGCGGGACATGGCGTAGACGAGACGCTCGCTGCCAAGGTGATGGAGAGCCATGCTCCATCTTCCTCCTTTCCCGGAGCCACGTATTGGCTAGACGCCTTCGAGTTCCTTTGGCAGCTGGCGGAAGCCCTTCGTCGTGATGCCCAGGATGACCATGCCGAGCACGAACCAGGAGAGCCCCATGTAGAAGGTCAGGTGGTCGAAGTTGACCCAGACGTAAAGCAGAACGACAAAGCCTACCGCCGGCATCACGAAGTGCGCCAGGAAGCGCTGTGAGCGCTTGCGGAAATAGTGGTAGAGGATGACGGTCAGGTTCAGCAGCATGAACGCCGTCAGGGCGCCGAAGTTCACGAGGCGGCTAAGGTTCTCGATGCTGAGGAACGAAGTAACGATGATCGAGAGCACGCCGACGAGCACGGTTGCGACGACCGGCGTCTTGCGCGTCGGGTGGACCCACGAGAGGATCTGCGGCAGCATCCGGTCGCGGCCCATGCTGAACAGCATGCGCGAGACGGCGGCCTGCGCGGCGAGGGCGTTCGCGAAGCCCCAGGCGATGACGGTGACGACGAGGCAGAGCATGCTCAACCAGGCGCCGCCGATGCGCTGGGCGACGTAGTAGAAGGCGTTGTTGACGTCGGGGAAGTGCATGTAATTCGGGTAGGACACGGCAGCCAGATAGGTGAGGACGATGAAGAGGAAGCAGACGATCACGAGCGACCAGACGGTGGCCATGCCGACGGTCTGACGTCCGCCGCGCGTCTCCTCCGATAGCGTGCTGATGCCGTCGAAGCCGAGGAAGCTCAGTACTGCGATCGAGGTGGCCGCGCCGACCATCGAGAGGCTGAAGCCGTGGACGTTGAAGATCGGGCTGACGGTGAAGTGGGTGCCGCCGTGTCCGCCGCTGACATACACGATCGCCGTGACGCAGAAGAGGACGAACGTGATCCCCTCTATGACCAGGATGACCCAGTTGGCGGCGTTGGTCATCTCGATGCCGCCGATGTTGATCAGGGTGTTGATCACGACGAAGATCACGACCCAGCCCCAGGTGGGCATCCAGGGCACGAGGGCGGTGAGCCACGCGGCGGAGACGAGGTACAGGAGGGCGGGGATCAGGATGTAGTCCAGGAGGATCATCCAGCCCGCCACGAACCCGACGTCCGGGTGCCAGCCGCGCTGGACGTAGGCGTAGGCGGAGCCGGCGACGGGGAAGGCCTCCGACATCCGGAAATAGCTGTAGGCCGTGAAAATCATACCGACGAGGCCGATCAGGTAGGCGAGCACCACCATGCCATTGGCGGTCTGGATGACCTGGCCGAAGATGCCCATCGGGGCGATCGGGACCATGAAGACGAGTCCGTATGCGACAAGGTCCCAGAAGCTGAGGCTGCGCTTCAGCTCCTGCTTGTAACCGAACCGTTCGATGGAGAGCTGGTTTTCCGGAGGAAGGCTCAAGCTCGGCACCTGCTTTCCTTGGGAGTGACCAAATGCCGGGAACGCGATCAGGTCGCGAGTCCGTCCGGGCCGCGACGTGCGAGCGCCCAACCGGGGTAGCACGCCACGGGAGACTGAGGTTGAGACCACCTCCTCGCGCCTGACGGCGCAGATCCTACCGCTGGACCGGCCTGCCCGCCGCCATGTCCTGGAGGAAGGCGACGAGGTGGCCGAAGTAGCTTTCCTGGTCGTCCCAGCAAGAGAGGTGGCTGCCCCGCTCGCAGACGCCGACGCGGGAGCGTGGGATGCGGCGGCCCATCTCGATGATGTCCTCCGGGTCCATGGTGTCGTGGCGGCCTACGAGAAGAATGGTGGGGACGCGGATCTGTCCAAGGTCCGCCCAGCGGTCCCACGCGCTGAACGGGCCGGTGACGAGAAACTCGTTCGGGCCCTGCATGGTGTTGTAGACCGGTGCGCTGATGTGGGCGAACGTGCGCACTACGGCATCGGGCCATGGCCAGAGCCGGCAGATGTAGTACCTGTAGAGGTGCTCCTGCACGAGCTCCTGGTACTCCGGGTTCTCGACGTCGCCCGCCGCCTCGCAGGCGAGCATACGGTCCACGATCTCCCGCGGCAGGCGACTGCGCAGTTCGTTGATGTGTCTCACATATGACGGGATGCTGGCCGCCATGTTGGAGACCACGAGCGCCCGCAGGTGCTCCTGGTACTTGAGGGCATATTCGATCGCCAGCATGCCGCCCCAGGACTGGCCGAAGAGGTAGAAGTCCTCGAGACCCCAGGCTCGGCGGACGGTCTCGACCTCCTCGCGAAAGCGCTCGACCGTCCAGAGCGATGGGTCGTCGGGCTGGTCCGAATAGTACGAGCCGAGCTGGTCGTAATAGTAGAATTCGATGCCGTGCCGCGGCAGGAACTGCTCGAGGCACTCGAAGTATTCGTGGCTGGCGCCCGGTCCGCCGTGCAGTGTGAGGAGCTTGATCGGCCCCTCGCCGACACGCCGCGTCCAGACATGGTAACCGCCGTCGATCTCGACGAGCCTTGTCGTGTCCATCCGCCGTTCCCCTTGTCGCCACCCGCCCGAGGTGCCGATGACCTGCACTGCGGCTCCGCGGTTGGCAGCGAATTCCGGGTGGCAGCTTTCTCCACCTGCGGCCAAATGATAGAAAGTCGTACATTCAGAAGTCCGCGTGTGGACGGATGTGAGTGGCCGGTGGGACGTCCGGGTGGTGGGAAGCGGCGAAGGAACGAAGCTGCCCCTCGGCGGCGGCCGAGGGGCGTCGTTGGATCTATGGTGTGTGCCACGCGGTGAGCTGAGGTCGGCGGCTAAGGTAAACTTTGCAGATCGTTCGCGAGGAAGTAGTTCAGGACCAGGGTGGCGAGGCCATGGTCCTTCTGCGGCAGGGTGACGTTCATCTGCTCGAACGGCAGGCCGGACAGGTGATCGACGAGGCCCGAGTAGGCGACGCCGTTGACCTCGAGTTCTCCCGTGTTGGGCAGGCGATAGGCGACGACGTTCGGCGAGAGCGCGACTAGCGAGAGAACCTGCTCAGGCTTCGGCGCCGGGCCGTCGACGACCCTGAACTGCGACCAGTTCTGCCGGACGTAGGCGAAGAACGCGGCCGCCGAAGCGTCACCGCAGCCCATGCAGCCGCCCGCCGTGGTGATCGAGACGAGCGGGCCGTGATAGGGGGACTTGGCCGGGTTGGCGCCGG
>JAJZVM010000201.1 GCA_021845645.1 Bacillota bacterium | reverse complement strand
TGCCGAGCAGATCGGTCAGCTGGCCCGTCACCTAGCCATGATCCGCGATCGTGTGGCGTCGGACTATGTCCCGTCTCCAGCTAACGCTCGTGCGCGAGGTGATTGGCCCGATCTCGGGCGACTCGACGCGACCGAGCATCTGAGCGAACTGTGCGTTGTGCTGGCCCGGCAGGTTCGTCGCGCTCCCGCTCTGGAGCCCCGTCGCCTCGAAGAGGCCACGGAGGCGGCGCTTAAACTTGAGGAGGAGGTTTCGCGATGAAGACTCTGAGTATCGTCCTGCTGGTTCTCGTCATCGTTGCGGTGGCGGTGGCGGTGGCGGTGGTGGGGGTAGCGGTATGGCGCTTCGGCCGTCGCTCCTACCAGCGCTATTCGGGCCTCGAGCGCCAGCGTGCGGCCGCCAGGCAGTCGCGCGATGCAGGTGTTGACCGGCTCAAGGATGCCGAGCGCGAGCTTGTCCGCGCTCAGCGGCAGTTGATCGCGCGCGGTCAGCACCAGGACGCGCAGACGATCGAGCGATTCCGAGTTCGCCTGAGCACAGCCGCCGACCGGCACCGTTACGCGCTCCATGGATATGCCCCGCTCGGCGACCCGAATCCTATCCGTGAGGCAGAACTCGCCGAGCTCCAAGCGCGGGACAGCGAGACGATCGGGGATGCGCAGATGATCAATGACCTGGCGCACAGGGCGGCCGGGGAAACGGCCGCCGGCCAGAGCCCGGATCTGGCCGCCCTTGAAGCCGCCATCGATCATCTCGTGACGACGCTCGACCGGCGAAAGGCGTTGACCTGATGGCGGCCACAAGGTGATGGCGGCCACAAGGTCTCGAGCTGGGTTGGCGGTGAAGCCCGAATGACGATTGAGGTAATTGAGGCCCTGGACAGCACCGGCGAGGAGATGGTCCGACGGGTGCCTGCTGCCGGCTCTGGCGACTTCAAGCTGGGCGCCCAGGTGATCGTGCGCGAAAGCCAGGTCGGCCTCTTCTTCCGCGACGGGAAGTGCTACGACGCGTTCGGACCGGGCCGTCACACGCTATCGACGCTGAACCTTCCGCTCCTCACCGAGCGGCTCACCGACCGCGTCTTTGGCGAGTCGCCGTTCCGGGCTGAGGTGTACTTCGTCAATCAGAAGGTCTTCGTCAACGTGAAGTGGGGCACTCGCGACCCAATTGCCTACCGCGACAAGGAGCTCGCCCTCGTACGCCTGCGGGCACACGGCCAGATGGCCGTCCGGGTCGCTGATCCGGTGCTGTTCGCAAACAAGGTAGTTGGCACCCAGGGCGTCTTTACAACGAAGGATGTCTTGGGCTTTTTGAAGTCGCTCGTGGTTAGCTCGCTGGCCGAGGCCGTCGCGGCAGTACTCGAGTCGATCTTCGATCTGCCGGCGCGGTATTCCGAGCTGGCGACAGCCGCCAAGATCCGCGTAGTCGATCAGTTCGCCTCCTACGGCACTGAGCTCGTCGACTTCGTGATCGAATCGATCACTCCGCCCGATGAAGTCCAGGCGAGAATCGACGAACGCAGCGGGATGGCCGCGATCGGGGATCTGGACAGCTATCTCCGGTACAAGAGCGCGATCGCGATCGAGGACGCCGCATCCAATCCTGGCGGGGCCGGAGGCGATGTCGGCGCAGCCGCTGGGCTGGGACTGGGGCTTGCGGTGATGCGCCAGGCGCAGACCGCAACGGAGGTTCTAGGAGCTGCTGCCGGGTCAGCGGGAGTACCCACGTCGCTCCGCTGCTCATCATGCGGCCACGGCACTCCTCCGGGTGCCAAGTTTTGCCCCGAGTGCGGCACGAGTCTCATTGCGAACTTGTGCCGGGACTGCAGACAGCCATTGACGGGCGCGGAGAAGTTCTGCGCTAACTGTGGTACGCCGACCGGAAAGTCCTGACGTACCCGTGGCCGTAGAGATCATCAAGTGCGAGGCCTGCGGCTCCTCTGAGGTGACGGAGTTCAAGCCGGGCAGCTACGTGTGCGGGCACTGCGAAGCCGTCTTCAAATACGTACGCCCGGCTGGGGGAAGTGCCGCGGGCTGCGAGATCGACGCTTGCGGGGTGACTTCGGTCGGACGTTGCTACCACTGTGGGCGCGCGTTCTGCTCCACGCACCAAGCGCTGGACCCAAAGACCAAGTATGTCGATTGGTGTACAGCCTGCCAAGCGGACAAGAAGCACAAAGAAGCAGAAGCGGCCCGAGCCCGCTGGGACGCGCAACGTACCGAGGTGGACCGCATCCTCCAGGTCGCAGACCCCGTCGAGCGCTACCTGCGCGCACTAGCGTACTGCGATCGAAAAGCCGAGGCAGAGACGCCCCATCAGAGCCAATGGACATACAGCGCCCTTCCACCAGGGCACCGTGCAACGATTGTCGCTGATCGGAGAAGGTCGGACTTCGAAGCAAGCTTCTCCGGCTTAATCGTCGACAGCGTCGCTATCGCCGCGTGGTTCCGAGAGCGGGCACCCCAGGTAAAGCCGGACCGCGATCTGACCCGCTGCTCAGTCACCGTGGTGACACGTGTACCCAGGAGGACGCTGTTTGGAAAGCCCAAAATGGATAGGAGGCTGCCAATCGCCCGCCCGGAGTACAGAGAGACACGATCCGCGCCCGTGCCGGCGTGGCACCTGGGAGGCCAGTATTTACTCGACGATGACCGGGTGCTCGATGCTGCCGGGCGCACCGAGGAGGAAATCAGAGCTGGTGTCCACCTGGCGGCCGCGGTCCCGGCGGAGCTCAATATTTCCGCGCGCCTTGCTATTGGGAGGTGTTGTGGGCTGGCCACACCGCTTTCTGAAGTTCCACGAGGTCGCCCCGCCGGAGTTCCCGACGAGATCATCGACCTGGCGCACGCCGGCAAGACCCTCGAGGCGATCAAACGCTACCGGACCCTGACCGGTGCAACGCTCCACGAGGCACGGGCGTTTGTTGCGAAGCTGTAGCGGTCTTCCGCACCGACGCGACTGAGGCTGCGTGGATGGAGCACTCTGGGGACCGTGTTCTCTTGAGCTGCTACACGGCCGGAAAGGACGCCGGAGAGCTTGAGTACTCGCAACCCCGCCACTGGACCGACTTCCTCGAACACCGGTCGAGGCATCCAGTGTGGGACGGGTCTCCGAGACCGCAGCGACGGGGGTTCTGCCTTACACGCAGACCGATGGTTGAATGGGCTCCAAGCCGATCACCGGTACAAGCTACCCAAACCGAAAACCGACCCGGCGGCAAGCGACATCAGCGCCATGGTTCTCGCGATCCTAGCCTCGTCGCTCTTGTTGCCTGGTTCGTAGACGGTGCGGAGGCGGTCGTATTCGTAGTCGAGCACCTTGTCTCTCGGGAGCCGCCGCAGGTAGTCCTGTAACCGCTGCCACACATGTGGACCCGGCTTCTGGCTGAGCGTGCCGAACAATCCGTAG
>JAJZVM010000074.1 GCA_021845645.1 Bacillota bacterium | reverse complement strand
GAAGGGGATGCCGGCGTGCTGGAGGGGCGACGCGAGCCTGAGATAGGCCGACACGCCGAGCACCACGAGCAGGAGCGCCGCCCCCGCCAGCTCGACTGCATGGATGCGGGGGCGCGCGCCTGCGCGGCGGCGGCGCGGGGCCTGCCGGCTCTCGCGCAAGCGCGTCGGCCAACTGCCAAGGCGGTCCAGCTCCGTAAGCAGGCTCGCGGCGAAGCGCCTGCCGCGTCCGAGTTCGTACTGGCTGCGCTCCGTCCTGTCGCGCAGGAAGGCAAGCGCCGCGAGGGCCAGCACGAGCGTGAGCCAGCTGTAGAGATGCGTCGCCGCCAGGGCGTAGCCGGCGACGATCAGCGCAAGCAGCATCCGCGCGGCATAGCCGACGGCGGCGTCGCTGCGCGATGCCTCCGGCACAGGTCCGAACGCATAGCGCGGCCAGATGTAGAGCACCACGATCCCGCCGAGGATGAGGCGCGCGAAGGTCCCGATCACGATTTCGAGCGGCAGGGGCATCTTGGTCCTCCTTTGGCTGTCGGCTCAGGCGTTCTGCGCAATCGCCTAAGGCGGGGAGGGGGAGGTGAGTTCGTAGACGGTCAGGTCGGGCCCGCGGAAGTAGACCGCAAGCGGGCCGTGTCCTGCCTGCCAGGCGGTGAGCCAGCGCCTGATCAACCTTTGCGCCCTGCGGCGCCTCGGCAGCACGACGGGCCGGTAGGCTGGGGCGACGACGATGCGCCGGTCGACGAACAGGAAGACGGTGCGCGCGGCCAGCGGCGCCGCTGGCCGCCCAGGGAAATGGTAGACAGGCCAGCTGCCCTGGGTGCCCACATGCGAGGAGAAGTCCTGGGCGGTCATGAAGAGTCCCTGGCCGTAGGCGTAGTCGAAGCCGCTGTCGTCCGAGACGGCAAGCCAGGTTCCCGGCGGCTGCGCGGCGGCGATCCGGGCGTAGGCCGCGACGAAGTCGTCCGGCAGCCAGCGGGCGGACGCGAACGCGTTGAACGGCGCGGGCGGAACGGCGCTCCAGGCGGCCGCGGTCAGGCCCAGGGCGAGTGCCAGGCTGCTCCAGATGCCAAGGGCTGGACGGATGAGCGCGAGGAATTCCCCCGCGGCCGCGAGGCCGAGCCCCAGGCAGAGCGCCTCGGTCAGAGCGGCGAACTCACCCGAACGCGAGACGAGTACCGCCGAGTGGATGCCGAAGATCGGTGCCTCCTGGATGGCGAGGGCGAGCGCGAGCGCAAGCAGCGCGGCGAGCGCGGCGCCAAGCTGCTCGCGCGTGCCGCGATCCCCCGCGAGCCGCAGCAGCCGCACCAGGAACAGTGCCACGGCGACCGCCAGGGCGAGCTGCGCGACGGGGTCGATGGGCGGCGCCGCTTGCAGGTTGACGCTGAGCGCGAAAGCACTGCCGGCCGTGTCGAGATGCAGACCGGCCGCGAGCGGTATGGCGATCGGCAGGAGGGAGACGAGCACCGCGGCGGGCGTCCACCGGAGGTACCAGGACAGAGTGGGCCAGCGCACGCCCGACGTGAGCCAGGCCGCCAGCGTGCCGGCGATGGCGGCGGCGGCGGCGTCCAGGGCGCCGACGGGATGCGTCAGGGCGGCGACGGTGAGCAGGGCGAGCGCCGTGCCGCGGTACCAGCCATCAGGGCGCAGCCAGGACATGTAGGTGAACCAGAGCACCGGCAGGACGAGCGCCGTGCCGAGCTCCTGCTCGTCGATGCCCACCTGCCGCAGATAGCTGTAGGGCAGCAGGTGCGGCAGGGTGCCGTAGACCAGGACGGCGACAATGGCCGGCACCACGCTGCCCGAGATGCGGTAGGCGACGTAGCCTACGGAGACCACCATCAGGATGCCGAGCAAGGGCGTGAAGAACTTCGCCGCGACGATCGGCGCCGCCCCGCTGAGGCGCATCAGCGCGGCGAGCGTCAGGTAGTAGCCGTAGGGGTAGACGCCGTTCGGGAACAGCAGCTGCTCGTTCACGGCTTTCGACCAGAACAGCGTCACGTCCGAATCGCTGAACGGCAGCGCGGCGTGCTGCAAGGCGAGGTCCAACCTGAGCCAGATCGAGACGCCGAGCACGGCGAGGAGTCCGAGTCCGGCGAGGACGCGGTAGGGCGTCAGGGCGGCGTACCAAGATCGTGCGGAGTGCTTGGCGCGCAGCCGAAGAAGCGCGCGCTGCGGCCAGTTGCCGAGGTCGTCCAGGTCCCGGAGGAGACCCTGCGCCAGCTGCCGGGGACCGGCGCCTGCGCCGCCTGGCTGACCGCCTGACGGTCGGCGCGCGAAGCGGACCAGGAGCAGTACGAGGATGAGGCCAGCGGCGTTGAAGAAGTGGACCACCGCGAGGATGTAGCCGCCCAGGATCAGCCAGAGCAGCATGCGGCCCGCGTTGCCGAGCGCGGCGTCGCCGCGCGGCACGCCTTGGGGCACCTGCATCGCGTAGCTGGGCCAAAGATAGAAGATGGCGGCGGCGCCGACCAGCAGGCGCAGGAGGGCGGGCAGCTCGATCGCGAGGGGGAGGGGCATGCCGGACCTCCTCAGGACATGCGGTAGAGCATGAAGTCGATGCGCGGCAGGAGGCGCAGCACGTCCACCGTGGTCAGCACGACGAGACAGATCACGCCGGCCAGAAGGCCGATGACGGCATACTGGTAGGCACCCCAGACCCGCGTCGCGACGACCCCGACGGTGATGTCGACGGCGAGCGACAGCATGAGCGAGCGGAGGGCCAGTTGGGGGTAGGCGAGGCTGAACATGAGCAGGACGTTGAAGAGCGCCAGCGCGAGGAAGACATAGGCGAAGCTGGCCCATGCGAAGACGAACGGCTCGATGCCGCGAATCGGGATCGCCCCGCGCAAGATCGGATATTGCCTGGCGACTTGCAGGCCGATGCGCACGATGACCATGCCGAGTGCGGCGACGACGACGAAGATTGCCAATGACTTTAGGTACACGGCGCGCATCGCCACAGCGAGCTGTTCGACGTGCAGTTCCGTGAAGCGGTGCTGCGCAACCATCAGCCAGCGGATGAGGTAACCGACGAAGGCCTCCGTGGCGCCGAGCGGCAGGATGAGCGAGAAGAGCGCCCAGTCCATGCCCAGCTCGTACTGGCCGCGGAACCAGATGCTGTACGGCAGAAAGGATGTCGCGGTTGTCCACGCGACGAGGCGGTCCGAAAAGATGAAGGCGAAGTAGAGGACGCCGTAGAGGAAGTAGTTCGACGCAGCGTAGGCGAGCTGCGAGGTGCGCGTCTTGACGATGCGCCCGATGTGCTGCCACTTGCGGGTCTGGCGGCGGAACATGACGAGCCAGCTGCCGACGGCCCCCAGCGTCGCGGCGGCCATGGCGACGGCCTGCGCCAGGATGACCTGGTGGCCGAGACGCCACATGGCGTAGGCGATCAGGATGGCCCCTGCCGTCAGCAGCGTCAGCATGTACTCCCGCCGCAGCACGTAGAGGCCCGCGTAGGCCAGCCAGAGCACCGACATCATGACCATGTAGCCGACCATGAAGAAGGCGAGCGAGAAGGGGAACATGGGGAAGACCGAGTCCACGGCAACGATGCCGATGGCTACGACGATCGCGGCGCCGGTGCCCCAGCGCATGATCTGGTAGAGCGTGCGCTCGACGAGCGCGCCCTCCTGCATGCCGACCAGCACGTAGTAGACCGTGGCCATGGCCTGCGTGAAGCCGCCGGTCACGACGAAGCTGAGGAACGTGGCGATGCCGAGCGCCGTCGCCTGCGCCACCGAGTAGTACTGGTAGGACCAGATGCTGATGTGCAGGACGATCATGGCCCCGATCGAGACCACCATCGGCAGGGCGAAGAGCAGCCCGTGGACGAAGTCGCCCGCGACGAGCCGCACGACGTGGTACCAGCGCAGATCCTGGCGCGGCGGGATGGGATCGGAGCGCACGCTGGCGAGGAAGGCCCCGTAGATCTCCTCGGCCAGATCGAACACGCCGGGCAACCCGAACACGTCCTCCACGCGCCGGTCGCTCCAGCCGAGCGACTCGATCGTGGCGGCCACGTCCATCACGTCCTGCAGGTCGCCGTTCGCTTCGACCACCTGACGCAGGAGCAGATCGTGCGCTTGGGCGGCCCGCTCCCGGGAACCGGTGGCGCCTCCGCCGGCCATGCTCCTCATGATCTCTCCCCTGACGCGTTGCATGCCATTGCCAAAACGATCTTTACCATGGCAAACTACGACATGCACGGTCCAAATGCCTTTATCCGCGAAACCCTTCTATTTTGGAACACATTTTTCGGTCATTACGCGAAGACAAATAGGCGACCTTGCGTGAAAGGGGGATGGGGGATGCCTCGCAAGCTGCGCGTCATGCTGGCGACCGAAGGTACCTACCCCTATCACCTCGGCGGAGTGAGCACGTGGTGCGACATGCTTGTCCACCGCGTGGAGCAGGTCGACTTCACCGTGTTCGCCGTCGCCATGAACCCGTTCGTGCGCAGCCGCTTCGACCTGCCGCCCAGCATCGGCCGCGTCGTGACCGTGCCGCTTTGGGGGACGCAGGACCCGTCGGAGCACAAGGAGCACATGCCGTTCTCGGAGATCTTCCTGCAGAAGCAGCGCACGACGGAGGAGGAGGTGGCCAGGGACTTCCTGCCCGAGTTCCTTGCCCTGCTCGGGCAGATGCGCCTCGACGGGGAGCGGCCCGAGGTGGTGGGCAACGCGCTTGCGGCCATGCACCGCCACTTCCAGGTTTTCGACTACCGCGAGACGTTCAAGGCCGAGGTGGTCTGGCAGGCGTTCCGCGTCTTCTTGCACGAGGCGGCCGAGGCGGGCGTCTGGCCGGAGCCGACCGTCTTCGAGGCGGCACAGGCCCTCGGCTGGGTCTACCACTTCTTCACCGTGCTCAACACGCCGCTGCCCGACGTGGACGTGGTCCACTCGTCGGCCGCCGCGTTCTGCGGCATGGCGGGCATCGTCGCCAAGATCGAGTACGGCACGCCGTACCTGCTCACGGAGCATGGCGTCTACCTGCGTGAGCAGTACCTCTCGGTCGGGCGCAGCAACATGAGCCGCTTCTCGAAGCGCTTCCTCCTGGCGACGGTGCGCATGATCGTCAAGGCGAACCTGCACTATGCCGACCGCATCGCGCCCGTCTGCGCCTTCAACGCGCGCTGGGAAAAGCTCCTCGGCGCGGCACCGGACCGCATCGGCGTCGTCTACAACGGCGTCTCGCCGCAGGTGTTCGCCCCGGCGCAGGGGAGCCACGACTGGCCGCCGCGCCTGCTCAGCATCGCGCGCATCGACCCGAACAAGGACATCGAGACCCTGCTGCGCGCCATGGCGATCGTGCACGCCCACTTCCCGGACGTCCGGCTCGCGGTGTGGGGCTCGATCGCGGTCGAGGACTACCACAAGCAGATGCTCGACCTCCGCCGCGAGCTTGGCCTTGAGGAGACGGTCCTGTTCGAGGGCCACTCGGAAAATCCGGCCGATCTCTACCGTGAAGCCGACATCCTCATCCAGTCCAGCGTGTCCGAGGCCTTCCCGTATTCCGTGATCGAGGGCATGATGAGCGGCCTTGCGGTCGTCGCGACGGACGTGGGCGGCACGTCGGAGGCCCTGGCGGATACGGGCATCACGGTGCCCTCGCGCGATCCGGCCCGCCTCGCGGTCGCCATCATCATCCTGCTGCAGGACGCGGCATTGCGCGAGCGGCTCGGCGTTGCGGCGCGGGAGCGCGCCCTGACCTTCTTCACGACGCAGCGCGCCACCCAGGAGTACAGCCTGCTCTACGAGCAACTTGCGGGTCGCGCCCTGCCCCGGACGGCGGCAGCGGTCGCGGGCGACCTGGCGCCGCTCGCGCTCGGCATACCGTCGCGGCAGATTGTTCACCTGCAGCGGGCGTACGCGCTGCTCAGGCTCGGCATGCAGGTCGCCGCACTCGATCAGTTCCACCGCGCGCTCGAACTCGCCCCGGACTCCGAGGCGGCACCGGCCATCCTCAGCCAGGTGGCGGCCATCGAGGAGGAACTGGGGCAGGGGGAGTCGGCCCTGCAGCACTACATGGGCGCTTGGCTTCTTGCGCAGGTGCAGGTCGCCTAAGACCGGACCCGGAAGGAGAGGGTCGGGCGGTGCAGGGCGTCGTGCTGGCGGTGGCCAGTCTCGCGGCGGGCGTCGTGGCCGCCGGCGCCCTCCTGGCGGTGGCGGAGATGCTCGCGCCCGAGCAGGGCGGGCCGCCCGGGCGCTGCAGGCGCTGCGGCGCGATGTTGCCCGCGCGGACCTTCGCGCCGATCTTGCGGCATGGTGCCGCTGGCGCATGCAAGGCGTGTGGCGCCGGCCCAGCCGTCGGTCCCTGGTTCGACGTGCTCGCCATCCTGGGGACGGCGCTCGTGCTCCTGCTGAGTCGTGGCCGCAGCCTGGGGATCGATCTTCTCGTGCTTTGGCTCGGACTCGTGGCGTCGGCGGTCGACCTGCATCGCAGGGCCATCCCCAACCGGCTGCTGCTCGCGGCGGCCCTGCTCGCTCTGATCGCCCTCGCGCCAAGCGGGCTGGCCGCCTATCTCGCCGGTCTCTACGGGCTGATCGCGCTGCTTGGCCTCGGACTCCTCATCGCCTGGCTCGGTCGCGGCGGTTTCGGGCTCGGCGACGTCAAGTACCTTGGCGTCCTCGGCCTCGCGCTCGGCTGGCGGAGGGGGCTCGCGACACTCCTGCTCGCCGTGCTGCTGGGCGGCTTCTACGCCCTGGGGCTTCTCGTGACGCGCAGGGCGACCGCGCGGGACGCGTTCGCGTTCGGGCCGTTCATCGCGCTCGGCTCGGTCGTGGTCGCGCTGCTCGGCAGCGCAGCCGGGCACTGACCGCCGCAATGCGGTCCGGACCGGATCATTCCCCGTCCCGCGTTATGACGTGGTTCCAACACAGCCAAGCCCCAGCTTCGCGCTTGCACCAAGCGCAGAGCCCCGCGCTCGGAGTGCGCGGCAAGAGAGCGGCCGGGAAGCTTGTCTCGCCATGCCGCATGGGTAGCGGAACGCGCTTTCCGGCCACGGCTCGCGGGTGGAGGGTACGGCCGCGACGCGGCCAGCGTCAACCGTTGCCCGTTTGGCTCGAAAGATCCAGACATCGGTTGTTCGGTTGTTCGCGTCGCTATGCTGCCGGCTTGCGCGGGTGCCGACGGGGGCTGTAGGCAGGTCACGCCCGACCAAGGCAGCGCCGCCCACCTGGAGGACTGGGAGGAATAGGACGCACGGCCTGGAATAGGGCTGTGAGGATGATGGCATGTGCGGCGATGGCTCTGGCTGGCTGGGATGCTGCTCGGCCTGGCGGCGCTGGCGGCTGGCCTCATGGGTCTTAGGCACTCCCTCGGCTGGGTCGGCGGCCACGGCGGCGTACTGAGGCTCGTGGACCGCGGAACTCTGGCCAACACATCGTTTGAACACCGACCCGCGAGCCATGACTGGGCATTCGGCGGCAGCGCCCCCACCGCCCTGCGCTTTACGGACTGGCACCCGGGGCGGCTCGCTGTTGGGGTCGACGACAGTGCGGACTCCGCCTTCCACGGCTACTTTGCGGTGACCCGCCACGTCTTCGCGGCCGACACTTACGTGCAGGCGACGGTCGAGCCTCTGACAGTCCATCCGGAACAGCACCAGACGGCGGAGACGGTCGTCGCCGTGCAGACCGGGTGGACCAAAGCCACTGGCATGATCAACTACATCGTTGTCTCGAACCTGGCCTGGAACGGGCACAAACCCCTGGTCGAGGCCGGCTATGCCTTTGGCAATATCCGCGACGCGCATACCTTGATGTTTGAGTCGGCCCCCGCGCAGCGCTGGCTGCCTCGGAACCGACCCTACGTTCTCACGATCCGTACCGACGGGCGCCACTTGGCCAAGGTCTGGATCGGATCCCGCCTCTTCTACGCGAGCGATCATCTCGACCTGGCGATCGCCCCGCCTTTCCAGGTCTACCTCGAGGTGCAGGCGCGGCACATCCGCTACGCGGCGGCCTTCGCCGGTTTCGCCGTGTACCGGGGGAACTCTGTGCGGATCACCGGCCTGCCGGCCGGATCTCGGCTGAGCTTCGCGGGCCGCCACGAGCACCTCAGCGCAAGCGCCGGACCGCGCGGGGACGCCTCCCTGCGCCTGCACATGCCATGGCTGCAGGACGCCGGAACCCTGACCATAGCCGCTGCAGGCGGACGGCGCTGGTCCTTCCCCGATCTGACGCTCGCTGGTGGTGACTCCCTCGTCTTCTCGACGCTGCCGCCATACGCCTGGTGGCTGCGCTGGCTGCCGCCCGCGCCATGGCTGCGGCCCCTGGGCTGAGCGTCTGGACCAGCGCGGCGGCACAGATGGGCTTCGCGGCGACCGCTGCCCCCTGATGGGGCCGCGCCAGCGGGAGACGACCTGAGGCGGGGAGGCGCAAAGCCTGCCGGCCTGTGCCAACTTGCCCGGAGCTGTTCCCTCAGGCCAGCCGGCCCTCGGACATGCGGTCGCGCAGGTAGGCGACGGTGCGCCCCAGGCCTTCCTCGAGCGGCACCTGGGGCTCCCAGCCCAGGCGCTCGGCGGCGAGGGACGGGTCGAGGGAGATGCGCAGGACCTCGCCTGGGCGCTCAGCCTCGTGACGCGCAGGGGCGGCCCCGCCGCAGACCGCGGCAAGCCTGTGGTGCAGCTCGTTCACGCTCGTCTCGACGCCGGAGCCGATGTGCAGGGCCTCGCCGTCCGCCTGCGTGAGCGCCATGACGTTCGCCCTGGCCACGTCGCCGACGTAGACGTAGTCGCGCGTCTGCGCTCCGTCGCCAAAGATGCGGCAGGGCTGGCCAAGCAGCATGCTGCGTCCGAAGATCGCGACGACGCCGGCTTCGCCCGCCGGATTCTGGCGCGGGCCGTAGACGTTCGCGTAACGCAGCGAGGTGTAGCGAAGTCCCCGCTGGTGCGCGTAGAGGAAGAGGTAGTGCTCCACCGTGTGCTTTGTCACGCCGTACTGCGAGAGCGGCCTCACGGGATGGTCCTCGCGCACCGGCAGGTAGTCGGGTTCGCCGTAGATGGCGCCGCCGCTCGAGGCGTAGACGATCTTGCGCGTGCCGGCATCGATGGCGCACTGGATCACGCTCAGGCTGCCGAGGATGTTGACCCGCGCGTCGTAGACCGGTTCTCGGGTCGATACGCGCACGTCCATCTGCGCCGCGAGATGGATCACCGCCTGGGGGCGTTCCGCGGCAAACACGCCGGCCAGCCCCGCCTCGTCGGTGATGTCCACCTGGTGGAAGCTGGCCTTGGGGTGCACGTGTTCGCGAAACCCCGTGACGAGGCTGTCGACCACCGAGACGTCATGGCCCTCGTCGATCAGCCGATCCACCGTGTTCGAGCCGATGAAGCCGGCTCCGCCCGTCACCAGTACGCGCACCTGGACTCCTCCGTTCGAGCCTTGTCTCGGGCTGCGGTCGCCTCGGTCTCAGATGCCGTGCTCGTACATCCACATGATGTTCTTGACGTAGTTTCGCGTCTCGGGATAGGGCGGGATGCCGCCGTAGGCCTTCACGGCGTTCGGCCCCGCATTGTAGGCGGCCAGCGCGAACGGGATATTGCCCTTGAAGAGGTTGATGAGGTAGGAGAGGTAAGCGATGCCGCCGTGGACGTTCTGGACCGGGTTGAAGGGATCGCTGACGCCCAGCTCCGACGCGGTCCCGGGCATGAGCTGCATCAGTCCCTTGGCCCCAGCCGACGAGACGGCCTTCGTGTTGCCGCCGCTCTCCTCGCGGATCACCGCCATGATGAGGAGCGGGTCGATGCCGTAGACCGACGCGATCGACTTGACGATCGAGAGGAGCTGGCTCTGGCTGACCTGCCCGTCGGCCAGCTCGGCCTTGATCTGCTGGATGGCGTCCCAGAGTTTTTGTCCCTGCGCCTGCAGGGAGGCCGCGATCTTGAGTTCCTGCTGCTTCTCCCCCTGCTGCGTCGCGAGCACCTGCCGGCGCTGGTCCGCGACCGACGCAAGCTGCGCGCGCTGCTGCTCGAGGGAGGCCTTCTGGCGCGCCAGCTCGGCCTGGCTGCGGGCGAGCCGCATCAGGTCCCGGTGGATGGCGTTGGCGTCCCGGTTCAGGCTGTGCACGAGCAGGCTCTCGAACGACGCCACCTCGATCACGTCGCTCGCGCGCGTGACGAAGTCGCCGAAGCTGGCGACGTGCATCAGCACGGCCAGGTAGCCGAGCGGTCCGTACTGCTCGGTGTAGAGCAGCACGGCGTCGAGACCGCCCTGCTGGCGACCAAGCGACCGGCGCGTCGCAAGAAGGCGGCGCGACGTGACGGCCATCCGCTGTCTTATCGCCTTGATGCTGGCCTGCGTCGCGGAGATGCTGGCCTGCGTCGCGGCAAGTTGCGCGTCCACCGCGTTCAGCTGGCCTTGCGTCTGGTTCTCCGCCTGCTGCAGCTGGTTCGCCTTTGCCGTGTAGGCGACCAGGTTCAGGTGGACGTCGTGCAGTTCGCTCTCGAGTTCCGACAGGGAAGGCGCCGCATGGACGGGCGAAGCGGCGTTCGACAGGATCAGCAGGGCAAGGGCGGCACCTCCCGCCCATCGCTGCCAGCAACCTCTCATGTGCCCAGCGGTTCGCAATCCGAAGGCAAACTCCTGCTGTCGCAACGTGTCGGTTGGTGGCAAGCCTCAGAGCAAGGGCGAAATCTGGCGCAGACGCGCCAGTGTGGCCCTGTTGCGCCCGGCGATCTCGCTCTGGCGGTCAAGGGGCGGGACGAAGTCCTGCGGGTCCACGACGAGGCGGGGCAGGGGCTCCGCGCCAGGCGGCTGGTGGCGCCGGTTGAAGTCGGCGGGCACCTCGGCGTCTTCCGGGAGGGGGGTGCCGCGCATCTCCGCCCAGACGAGCGTCCAGGCCCGCGGCACCACCCGCAGGAGCTCGTAGCCGCCGCCGCCTAGGGCAAGCCAGCGGCCCGCGGCGAACGTGTGGGCAAGTTCGTGCAGGCGGGCCGCGGTGCGCCAGTAGAAGCGCGTCGACAGGCGCATGTCGGCGAGCGGGTCCAGGACATGCCCGTCGCAGCCGTGCAGGGTGACAAGCACGTCGGGTCGGAAAGTGGCGAGAGCGGCGGGAACGACGGCTTCGAACATCTCGAGCCAGGAGGCGTCGTCGGTAAATGGCTCGAGCGGCACGTTCAGCGTGGCGCCGAGGCCACTGCCGGCGCCGAGCTCCTGCACGCCGCCGGTGCCGGGGAAGAGGTAGCGGCCGTTCTCGTGGAATGAGACGGTGAGGACCTGGGGGTCGCGGTAGAAGATCTCCTGCACGCCATCGCCGTGGTGGACGTCGATGTCGATGTAGGCCACCCTGAGGCCCCTGTCGCGCAGGGCCAGGATGGCGAGCGCGATGTCGTTGTAGATGCAGAAGCCCGCGGCCTGGGCGGCGAAGGCGTGGTGCAGGCCGCCGCCGAGATTGAAGGCGTGCAGGAGATGCCCGTCGGCCAGGGCCCGCGCGCCGGCGAGCGACCCGCCCGCGGCGAGCGCCGCGGCGTCGTGCATGCCGGGGAAGCCCGGGTCGTCCTCGGTGCCGAGGCCATAGAGGAGGGACGACTCGTTGACCTGTCCGCCCTGCGACAGGCGGCGCACTTCCGCGATGTAGGACGCCGCATGCACCCTGAGGAGGTCTTCGTCGTTCGCGGGCTTTGGCGCCACGAGTTCAGCCGGGGAGAGCAGCCGCAGTTCTTGGATCAGCTCGTAGGTCCAGAGCAGCCGTATGGGGTTGAAGGGATGGTCCGGCGAGAAGCGGTAGCTCTGGTAGGCGTCGCTGTAGATGAGGCCGGTGCTGTGCGGCAAAGGGCGGGCACCTCTTTCGCGGGCCTTGAGGCGCTGCGGACGGCCGGGGTCTTACGGGCATCATAGCGCCTTGTCGCGCCGCTTGGAACGTGCGCGGAGATGCTGGCGAAACGGCCTTGCCGGCCTAGCGGAAATCGCGACAAGGGGCCTATGGCGAGCGAGTCGCCTGAGCCGCACAATAGGGGAGAGCGATGGTCGGAGGTGATCACCTTGCGGGTGATCCTGCGGGACGGTCGGGTCGCGGACGTGCGTGAGGCCACGGGCAGCCCGGCGGAGCGCGCGATGCTGAAGGATCTCTTCCAGGGAGTTTCGCAGACGTCCCTCTACTACCGGTTCTTCCATGCGGTGCGTGAGGTGGACGACAAAACGATCGCGGAGATGCTGGCGAGCGATCTTCCCGACAAGTACGCGCTCCTCCTCATCTCGGGCGACACGATCATCGGCATCAGCCATTTCATGCGCACGGACCAAGAGGGAGCGGAGATCGACTTCGTTGTGGACGAGCGCTTCCACGGCTACGGCATCGGCACGCTCCTGCTCGAGGAGATGGCTGACGTCGCGTGGCGGTATGGGTTGCGCCGCTTCGAGGCCTATGTGCTGCAGGAGAACCAGAAGATGATCCAGCTGTTCCGCAATTCCGGCTTCGAGGTGCAGCACCACTACGACCCCGGCGACTATACGGCCGTCCGCATGGTCCTGCCCCTGGCTGAGACCGAGCGCGGTCGCGCCCTGCGCGACACGCGCGAGCAGATGGCCACCGCAGCGTCCCTGAGGCCGTTCCTGCATCCGCAGACCGTGGCCGTGATCGGTGCCTCGCGCGACCCGAGCCATCTCGGGCACGTCGTCTTCCGGCACATCGTGGAAAGCGGCTTCTCCGGTACGGTCTACCCGGTCAACCCGAGCGCGCGCGCCGTCGCAGGCGTGCGGGCCTATCCGCGCCTCGACGACCTGCCCGAGGCGGTTGACCTGGCGCTGCTCGCGGTACCGGCGCCACAGGTGCGGCAGATCGTCGACCAGTGCATCGAGGCGCACGTCGGCGCCGTCGCCATCCTGTCCGCCGGCTTCTCGGACACGGGCGCGACGTCGGCGCAGCAAGAGCTGGCGCACCGGTTGCGCGAGGCGGGCATCCGGCTTCTCGGCCCGAACTGCTTCGGCCTCCTCACGACGTCGCAGGCCTCGCCGCTCAACGCGAGCTTCGCGCCGACCATGCCGCGACGCGGCAACCTCGCGATCGCGAGCCAATCCGGGGCCCTCGGCGTGGCCATCCTGGACTATGCAAGCCGCTTGGGCGTCGGCGTCTCGAGCTTCGTCAGCATGGGCAACAAGGCGGACGTCTCCGGCAACGACCTGCTGCAATACTGGGAGAGCGATCCCGAGACGTCGCTGATCGCGCTCTATCTCGAATCCTTCGGCAATCCCCGCAAGTTCACGCGCATCTGCCGCCGGCTCACGCCCGTGAAGCCGGTGCTGGTCGTCAAGAGCGCCCGCACGCGCGGCGGGGCCGCAGTGTCGGAGTACGGCGCAGAGCCGCGCGACCGCGTCTTCGAGGGGCTGTTCCGGCAGGCCGGCATCGTGCGCGCGGACACGCTCGAAGAACTTTTCGACGTTGCCGCGCTGCTCGACGGGGCGATCCTGCCGCAGGGCGGGCGCATCGCGGTGGTGACGAATTCGGCCGGCGGCGCGGTGATCACGGTGGACAGCCTGCCGAAGGAGGGGCTCGAGCTCGCGCTGCCGCCGATCGACCTCGGCTTCGAGGCCCTGGCGGATGGCTACCGCAAGGCCCTGCCGGCGCTGCTGCGCAGCCCGGATGTCGACGCGGTGATCGTCCTCTTCATCCCTGTGGGCATGTCGCAGAGCGACGAGGTGGCCCGCAAGGTAGCCGAGGCGGTCGAAGAGGTCGCCCAGGAGCAGGGAGGGCCCGCGAAGCCGATCGTCGCCAACTTCCTGCTGCCGATGGACGGGAAGGCGCCGCTCGGCTGGATCGACACTTCCTGCCAGCGCATTCCCGTGTACCCCTTCCCGGAACGGGCCGTGCGCGCCCTCGGACAGGCGGTGCGCTACGCGCGGTTCAGGAACCAGCCGCGCGGACGCATTCCCGACCTCGAGAACTGCGACACGGAGGCGGCGCGCGACCTGCTGCGGGGCAGGGTGCCAGCCGGCGCCGCTTTGGAACAACCGGAAGTCCTTGCCGACGTACTGCAGCATCTTGGTCTTGCCGTCGGCCGCGAGGGAGCCGAAAGCGGCACGTTCTGCGCGCGCATCAGCATCGCCCAGGACCCGCTGTTCGGCCCAATCATGGCGATCGAGCCCGCCTCTCGGAACCGGGCGGCCCCGCTCGAGCGCATCGTCCCGCTGACAGACCGCGACGCCCAGGCGCTGGCGCGGCGCTGCCTGCACGCCATCGGCCAGGAGGACGACCAGCAGGTCGAGGAAGCGCTCTCGAATCTCCTGCTGCGTCTCAGTCGCTTGGCCGATGAGGCGCCTGAGATGGCGGCGATGGAGATCCTCGTGCACTTCACATCGCCTGGGTTTACCGCGACACCGCAGCAGTTGCGGCTCGCGCCGGCGGGCGAACCCGCGCCGGGCGACTGAAGGGCGCCTGGGGTCTCTGCCCGTGCCGCGGGAAGACCGCACGGCGCCGTTTTTGGCCAGATGACCCGAGCGACCATGGTGCGCCAAAGGCCACGGTTGGTCGCATTTGGACGGGGGCGTTCTTTCAGTTTTCGGCCAGGCTGCGATCGGGCATGTACCTCGGCAGGTGCCGCCCGGCGGCCCTAGCCGGCGTTAAGTTTGGCTTCAGCGTTGTTTAAGGACCCTCTGCCACAATGCGTGCCGAGGGAGGGCTGGCATGCAAGAACACGCGGAGCCGCTGGCCATGCCTGGCGCTGTCCGACGCGAGATGAGCAAAGAAGCGGCTGTGGGCCGGGCGCGCACCATCAAGCGCGTCGTCACCTGGGCCGCTCTGCTGACTTTTGCGGCGCTTTGGCAGGCGGCGGCGCACCATCTGACGGGCGTCACCAGCCGAAGCGGCGGCTCGACCCACGGCGCCTCAGCCCCTGGCCTGTCGCCCGCGCAGGCTCCTGGCCAGTCCCAGAGCCCAGGTTTCAGCTTCAGCAGTGGCCAAAGCGTACAGCCGTTCACGCAAAGCACGGTGTCCTAGCGTGGCGAGGCTGGCCCTAGCCTCCGTCAGCTTCCGCTCCATGGGCACGACGGTCGAGGTGCATGCGCCGGCGGAGCAGTTGGCGCGAGGCGTGTCGGTGGCAATGGGGCTTTTCGAGCGCTGGGACCGTGCTCTCAGCCGCTTTCGTCCAGATAGCGAGCTCTCCGCCCTGAACCGCTCGGCAGGACAACCGTTCATGGCGAGCGAGCTCCTCCTGCAGGTCGTTTTGCGGGCGATCGCCTGGGCCCGGACGACCGATGGCGTCTTCGACCCCACTCTCCTGCCGCAGATCGAGCGCCTCGGCTACACCAGGACGTTCAGCGAGATCGAACGTGCTCCCTTGCCGCCGCTTGACGCCGCACCCACGCCCGGCGGCGCGTGGCGCGCGGTCGACATCGATCCGGGGCGCCGGATCGTGACTCTGCCCTGCGGCGCCGGGTTCGACACCGGCGGCATCGCCAAGGGCATGGCGGTCGACGCGGCGCTCGAGGCTCTCGTACGCGAGGGCATAGAGACTGCGCTCGTCAACGCGGGCGGCGACCTCGCGGTGCGCGGGCTGCCCGAAGGCCACGACGCGTGGCCGGTCGGGGTCGAGGGACTCGCGGACGGGGTGATTCTCCTGGAGCGTGGCGCCGTCGCGACATCCGGTCCCAGGCGCAGGCGTTGGCTGCAGGGCGACGTCGAGCGTCACCACCTGCTTGACGCGACGACGGGTTATCCCGTTCAGGGTGAACTTGCTACGGCGAGCGTGATCGCCTCGAGTTGCGAAGAGGCGGATGTCCTCGCCACCACGGTTTTCAACATGGGCGTCGCGGCGGGGGAGAAGTTCCTCGCCGCGCGGGGCCTCGCAGGACTTTTCGTGACAAGCGACGGTCGCAGGTTGCGGGCCGGGTTCTGGCCAGAAGGGACGGGGTGAGCCGCAAGACGTGGAGTGGCAATGGCTGATCGCCCGCGCCTCCGGGTTCACCGCCTATGTGCTCGTCACGCTGTCGGTGGTGCTGGGGCTCCTGCTGAGTCAGCGCTGGCAGTCGCGGCGCAACTGGCCGCGACTCGTCAACGATCAGCTGCACCAGTACCTGACGCTTCTTGCCGGTGTTTTCACGGCTATCCACGGCATTTCGGTCTGGCTGGACCCGTTCACGGCGTTCACCGTGCGGGAGGTGCTGCTACCCGGAGCGAGCCACTACAGGCCGCTGTGGATGGCCTTCGGCATCGTGGCGGCCTATCTCGGCCTCGCGGTGGTCGCGACAGGGTGGCTCCGGCCCAAGATCGGCTATGCCTGGTGGCGCAGGCTCCACTATCTCACCTTCGTCGTCTGGCTCCTTGCGACACTGCACGGCCTAGGCGACGGCAGCGACACGCGGACCGCGTGGGGCATCGCCATCTATGGGCTGAGTTCGCTGGCGGTGGTCGGGCTCACACTTGTGCGCCTCTTGCGCCCCGCTGGGCGGCCGCGCGTCGCGCCGCGCCCAGGCTGGGCCGTCGTGGCCGCGCTGATCGCCCTGGGCGGAGCCGGCTTCGCCGCGGCAGGGCCGCTCCGGCCGGGCTGGAACGTGATCGCGAACAACGACAAGGGTTCTGGCGGCTCAAGCGCCCCTGAGACGGTGGCGCTCAGCCAGCCAGCAGCTTACGCCGCGGCGTTCACCGGCAGCGTGGCGCAGGCCGGGCCCGACACACAGGGACGCGTCACGCTGACCTTCCACTTGCGTGTGCAAGGCGGGCCGTACAAATCCTTGACGCTCGTGCTGCAAGGCGAGGCGCTGCCGAGCGGTGGCGTGGCGCTGAGCGGCAGCAGCGCTGCGCTGGGTACCCCAGCGGACAGGACACTGTACCTTGGAGCGCTCACGGAGCTGCAAGGCGGAAACTTCGTCGCAATCCTGAGCGGGCCCGGTGGCACGCTGAGCGTGGGTGGGCAGCTCGCTCTCTTCGGCGCAAATGGGGTACAAGGAACGCTGCAGGTGCAACCCGGCACGGTCCAGGGCTCTTCCGGCCAGGGCGGCGGGGACGACGGAGGCCTTGGCTCGGGCGATGGCGGAGGTTGATGCCCGCGAGGGGCGCCCCTCGCGCAGAAGGAAGGCAGGCGAGCGACGCAGAACGCTCGGCCATGCTGAAGATGCTCGTCCGCGCAGGATTTCTCGGCGCGCTGCTCGTGGGGCTGGGAGCCGCCTTTGGGCTCTACGCCGACCGGGGCCCCGTGCTTTGGCTGCATATCGCGCTCGGCCTTGTCTTTCTCGTGCCGGCCTGGCTGCTCTCGACCACTTCCGCGCCGCGCAGGCGGCTTGTCCAGGCGGGCGCCGGCCTCGGCACGCTGGGGGCCTTGCTGGTCATAGGCCGCTATCTTTTCTGGCCGGGCGTTTCTTTCTGGTACCACGTCGTGCTGATGGTTTTGGCGATCGCCTTCGTCGAGATGGGCAACGCGTCGCGCGAAGCGCGAGCGTAGCGGCGCATAGCCTGCAGGGGAGCCGACCGCGTCGGGCCCTAGCGCGGGTGCGCCCCGCCAAGGGCCCGACGCGGCGCCTGCCCTTTGCGTGCCTTCCCTGGCGACTGCGACGCCCGCGCAGCGACTTCAGAGGCTGTACACCCGCGTCAGTTGGAGGGTCGCTCCGTTGACGGCGAGATCGACCCTGTAGGGCGCGACCCTTGCGACGCCATCGCCCCGGACGCGCGCCGCGGCTGTGGAGACGCTGACCGCCACAGGGACGCCGCTTGGGTTCAGCTGGACCGCGATGTCGAGCGGCGCCTCAGGCTCGACGCGCCAGGGCCCCGGGCCGGCGAAGCCGACCAGCGCCGGACCGGGGCCGAAGCCCGCAAGCGGCGATGCGCCGGGTCTCGCAAGCGCAGCGAGGGAGGCGGCGAACATGCGGATGCTCTGCGCCACGAGGCTCCAGCTCGCACCGCTAGCGCTCAGCTTCAGGCTCGGACCACCGCTGAACGTAGCCTGACCGACCTCGAGATGCGTGTCGGACAGCCGGAGCGGGACCTGCGCGAGATCGGACGGCAAGGTCGCCAGGAACTGCGGCGGGCTCGGGCGAAGGCTCGCGAGGCTTTCGGCGGGCGCGGGCGAGGCGCTAACGAGCTTCGCCTCCACGACGAACCTTTGAGGGGTGTAGTAGAGGGCATTCAGAGGATAGCAGGCGACGAGAGCGATGCTCGGCCAGGGGGTGTTCGGCAGGGGCGAATCGGCCGCAACCCGGAGCGAATGGCTCACCTCGAAGGTGAAGACGCCCTGGGCGGTGCCTGCGACGATCCTGTCGCCGGGGCGGAGCAGATCGATGTGGCGGAAGAAAGTCAGGTTGTGCGCGACGATCACCGAAGTGCCTACGGAGCCCGGCATCACGCTCTGCGGCTCGTGCCCCGGCGCCGACGCGAGCAGGGCGTCGGCGGTGCCTTGCAGCACGGTTGCGGCGAGATCGATCTTCGGCACACGCAGGAATGCGGCTACCTGGCCGACCTGGGGCTGGGCGGGCACGGCGACGGCAGCGCCAGCCGGTGCAGCCGGCGACGCCAGAGCCGAAGCGCCCCCCGCTCGGGCAGTGTCTCTGGCCGCGCGCCAGGCGGGCCGGGCAGACGCGAGCTGGGCCTGGCGCCAGGCGGCGTAGGCGGGCAGCACGAAGGGCAGAGCGACGACGGCTGCGCCGATTGTGATCAGCGCAGCCCCGAGCAGACGGCGTTTACGCCCCTTGGCGCGCATGACGCAGCAGGACGCCGCCGATGCCGATCAAGAGGGCGCCAGGGCCTACGATTGGCAGAATGGGGACCGCTCCAGAAAACCTAGCGTTTGTTGGGTCCGCAAGTTTTCCTTGATTTTTCGCTCTCTCGCACGTCGCAGCGTGTTCCATGAATATTCCTCTCCGCAGAGTCGGAGTTGCGACTTCGAGAGTCC
>JAJZVM010000017.1 GCA_021845645.1 Bacillota bacterium | reverse complement strand
GGAGCCACCAAGCATTCAGCATGGTTTGAATAATGGTACTGTACCAGTAAAAACTAGGAATTATTGCAACAGATGAAGGATTCCTTTAGTTGAAGTAATGTCGGTCTAGGAGCCAAGGACACACCAGAGACCCTGTACGGTATGCCGTGCAGGGTCTCTGTAATTGCGTACTATACCGAGAACGGCAAGAAATTGTCCGATCAATTGGAACGAGGCTATAAGTGGCGGGGTGCATGTACCAGAGGCGATTGCGGTTTACCCCAGTTCTCTTCGCCATGCAACCTCGCTCGCAAGTGATCCAAGCGCGGTGTATTTCATGACCTGAGGCGCCTTTGGTAGCGCCGAAGCGACCTCAGCCACAGGGACTTCGTGAAAACCTAACCGCTGCCAATAAGCGCCGGCACCCGTGCTGAACAGGTAGACATGTCGGCAGCCAACGTCCCTCGCTGTCGCGAGAGCTCGCTCCACGAGGTTCCTACCGATCCCCTGGCTACGCCGAAACGGGTGGACCGCGGCACTGCGCAAGAGGGCGGCGCCATCCCCAAGTTCCAGTCCAACTGTACCCACGGTACGGCCGTCGAAGTCTTCAACCAACCAATACCGTGTACCGGGTTCCATGATGCCGTCGATGGAGAGGCCGACTTCGACGAGAACATGTTCTACGCGCGGGCGGTCAGCCTCCATGGCTTCGCGAGGTGGATGCAAACTATCTTCCAGAGGTTTATATCTCCTTCGGCATCATGGCATCGCATAGCTGGATTGCTTGCCCTCCAGCATACCTCGCGAGGATGTCTTTGGGCAGCCCCAAGGGAGCGGGTCAGAGTGGCCTGCTGGTCCCAGTTATCCGTTCGGCCGCTGAGAGGCGGCTCGGAACAGGGGGGCAACCTCCGGTTTCCCCCTGCCCCCCTTCCGTCCGGATGTATATACATACCTTCTGGAACGATTCGGGGCATTCAGCATGGTTTGAATATGCCCACCCTGCCAGTAATCTAGCTCACCCAACGACAGAAGAGCGAAGGGCCTCGCGCAGTCCGCGAGGCCCTTCGGTTTGGTTCGGTTCAGCTGCCGCGGTCGCAGACGCGGCAGCGATCTTCCAACCAACTAGCGAGCCTCGCCTCACTGATGTTGCCAGCGGCCAGCTCGAGCATGTGAACGTATAGCTCTTCCTCTGGCACCTCGAGCTGCCATCCGTCCAAATCCAAGAACAGCAGGAGGACAACGAGCGCCACCCGCTTGTTGCCGTCGGTAAAGGGATGATCAGATGTGAGCGCGTAGGCGTATGCGGCGGCAAGCCTAGGTACACTTGCACCGTTCTCGTACTGCCACACGTGTCGGGGATGAGCGAGAGCTGATTCGACGAGGCCCGCATCTCGGATGCCAGGTGAACCGCCGTGTTCGGCGATTTGTCGGCCGTGAATGGCCCTTACCACGGACGCGTAAACCCAGATCGGTTCACGCATCTATTTGGCAAGTCTCCTGAGCACATCCTTGTGCTTCCTCATGATGATTTCGGCGCGGTCCATCTGCTCTGCTATTTCGGGATTGTACGGCGTCAGTAGAATCCCGTCGGGCGCCTCGCTCACGTACAGGCTGTCCCCCTTGTCGACTCGAAGCCTTACGAGTATCTCCTTTGGAAGGACGACCCCGGCTGAGTTACCGACTGTCGTGATCCGAAGAACAGGCACATGACCGCCCCCTCTACGAGGACATTATAACAGGTGTACGTACAACATCAAACCGTATGGGATGCGCAGACGCGGTGGAGCGCACCGACAGCGAGGAATTCAACACGGTTCGAATATGCCCACCTTGCCAGTAAACTGACCATTATCTCAGCCGACTGATGTCCCTGTTGAACCATGTGTCCGTTTCTAATAAAGTTGGGAAACTGTTGAATAAAGCCGGGACCCAACTAATATAGTCGGGGACTCTCAACAAGAGATCCGGCGGCCACTAGTAGGCCGCCGGATCAATCTGTGTAGCGACAAAATAAAGTCCGATACTGCAAAAGTATTTGCGTCAGGTCCGCGACTCCCTGCGGGCGGCGATGTACGACCGCGGCCCGTACGAGTTCATCCAGCCAAATCGCGTCAAAGCACCAAGGATTTTAGGCTCCTCGCTATTTCGAGTGGTCAAACAGGGTTGGGGAGGTTGAAGGAGAGCTTGTCGGCGATGAGATAGGCCATGAGGATGAGGGTCTGCGGGTTTCTGTAGCCTCGCGCCCTGCGCTTGGCGGACTGGATCAAGCCGTTGAAGGCTTCGAGCATGCCGTTGGTGACACGGGAGCGGTGGTAGCCGAGCACGCCACGCGTCGCCGTGTCGCAGCGCTAAGCTAGGGCCGCATCCAGGTGATTTCCGTTGATCCCAAGTGAAATGCGCCCATACCCCGCACCGTACTGCGCACGTAGACGAGCCGGTCACCCAGGAAGCCGGTGATGCGGAGGTCGCCGACGTCGGGCACCAGCACGACAGTCGGTAGCCGTCGGAGGTCCCGGAGATCGTAGGCCAGAACGCAACCAGTGGCGGGGTTGGCGTTGAGGTGACCGCTGATCACGTACCAGTGCAAGACATCTGAGAACCCGACGGGCTCGATCTTGTAGACGGTGCTCGTCATCAGCAGGTCGTAGACGGGCCGCGGCGGGACCGCGTTGGGCACCAGGGCCGTCAAGGGCCAGCTTCCGCCCACGCCAGGTTGCAAGGTGCCCGTCCGTCCGTTGATCCAGAAGATGTCGAAATCTTCCTTGGGCGGCGTAATGGGGGCAGGCGCCCCGCCGAGGTTGAGCGTCGGGCCGACCAGTTCCACCACGTAGGCGGACACGACCCTGCTCGAGAAGTTGTCGAACGGCTCAAGGAACTGCAGGCCCCGCAGGCCCGCCGCCTGCACGTAGATGGCCTTGATCCTGTCCCTTGCGGGCCACCAGTAGCGCAGCACCGTCTGGACAGCGGACCTTGTGGAAATTTTGAACGTGCCGGGTGCCACCGTCCGCCAGTTGATGTAAAGCGGCCGGCTGACGTAGGGCAGAGGCCGGTTCCAGGCGACAGCGTGCACGGGAATACCGTCGACCACGGCGGGAACCGGCGGCGGCGGCGCCGCCCGTGGCTGCGCTCCGTATGCCATGAGCAGGAGGCCGAGCGCAGCGGCTGCGACCAGCCATTTCCTCATGTCTGCCCCTCCCCGCGGGATCCGGGCGGCATGGAAGGCAGGATGACGTGGTCCCGCGTCCAGGAAGCCACCCAGCTTTTGGTATAGCAGTTGGGGCCTTTGACGTCTACAGGGCATGCCTCGTTCCACCGGTGCCCCAAGCCGCTAACGCCTTGCAGGGCCCCGGCGTGCAAAGACGCCAGAGAAACACGTCCGCGCCGGTGACCGATGACCGCGTATGCGCCGATGGCACTGTCGTGGTGCGTGGCGTCAGTCCACGAGCGTAACAGTTGTGCGGCTCCTTCAGTTGCGGGCCGACGACCACGTCAATCTTGGCGTAGGGGGCTTAGTCGAAAGAGGCGAGATGGCCCCTTGCGCTCGGCAAAGACTCCCGCTGTGGCATAGACAGCGCCGAAGTGCTCCACCAGGTCGATCGGGGCCACCGTCGGAGTGGGGTATCTGAGGATGTTTGGCGGGTCCACGGGAAGTAGCCTTCGTTCGGTCGGTGAAATGACCAGCGTCGAGGCGCCAATAGACGAACGTACCGGCGATACGCTCTTGCTGACTGGAGCCAGCACAGTTTGGCATACCCGAACCGGTGCTTCCGGCACGCGGGTCTCATAGAGCAGGTCCAGGTAGGACACCAAGTCCGCCGCGGCGACCACTCTCCCGGCGCGCACACGATCGACGGGGCGTACGGAGAACGTGACGATCCCCGGCTTCACAAAGAGAGCCAGCGTATTCCTCTGCGGATCCAAGCGGCCGATCCGATCGTTGAAGTTCGCGTCGGAGAACCAGACTCGCCCTCGGCGATCCATGGAGATCACCTGTGGATTGGACCCGGCAGGCAGCTGCCACTCCTGGAGGCCATTGTCTTCTGTACGGAATCGGGCGATACGGGAGAGCCGGCGCTCCGCAAAGAAGAAACATCCATCGCGGCCCACCACCCCGCTAAAGGGAACCTGCTCTTCGGGAAGGGTCCAGCTGATCAGTCGCCGGATCCGCGGGAACAGGCGATGGAGTCGTCCTGACGGCTGGCCGCTGCTTGGCATCATGACTGTCCCATCGTTGAGCACGGCAAGGCCCGCAGCAACCACTCCGAGATCCCAACTCAGTTGTGACCGCCTGACGAGGTTGACGAGCTTCACGGAGGAGCCGAAGGAACTTACCCAGACGAGTCCATGCCGTTGATCGAGAAACCGAGTTCCAAAGCCCTCCTGGTTCCCCGGATCCAGATCCCACAGGCGGAACCGGTTCGTCCGTGGATCGATGTTGACCAACAGGCCGTGAAAGTCCGTCAACCTGGCACCGCAAAAAAGGAGACTGCGGCGCGCCGCCACCCTCCTGGGGAGTTCGCTGCCTTGGATGGTTATGATAGCGCGAAAGCCGTGCGCATCTAGATTCCACTCCGTGAGAAGGGCCCTGCCCGGTAATGGTCGATTCCTGCCCCAGAGACCGTTCACAATGCTCAGCCCCACTCGCATTCGTATGGTGAGGCTCTCCAAGAACGTGAGGACGGCGCAGCGGACGCAAGGACCGTGCGTCTGGGTGCGATGCCAAAGAGACCTCTATACCACGGTATGACCTGGAGGACCCTGCGGCTCGCTGTTTCCTCAGATAGATTCCTATGACCGCATTTGTGGTGCATCCAAGGGCGCCCTGCAGGTGTCCGCTGGCCGACGCCATCGCCGAAACGAGCTTGCGGCCGGATAGGACCGCTCGATTGCCGCCATGTCGGACTGTTCCCGCCTCTGAAGACCCTCACCCCGCCAGGCGGCATGGTCAGGGTCGGGTGGTTTCTGCACCCGTTCTTGGCTTGCCCGAGCCGTCGCGAGCACCTCGCGAAGGTTACGAAATAACATGACAATCGCGAGGAGTGATCCCAATGGGCATTGATGAGCAGACTTCACGGCACTGCGAATCCATCGCCACCGGGAAGTGCGCAGCCGCTGAAGGATGTGGAACGGCTGCGACCGGTGCCTGCTCGCACGCGGAAGGCGAGGGGACCGCAGCAGTCGGCAGGGCCGGTCACGCAGAGGGGCTTTCCACGATTGCCGGCCCGAGCGCCAATAGCCATGCCGAGGGTGAGAGTACAGCCGCCATCGGGCAGGGATCCCACGCTGAGGGGAGCCAGACCGTCTCTCGGGAGAGCTACACCCACGCAGAGGGAGTTGCGTCTGCCGCGATCGCCCTCGGAGCACATGCGGAGGGCAGCGCCTCCACCGCCGGTCCAGGCAACTTCGCTCATGCCGAAGGCGTGGGCACGCTGGCAAGCGGTGCGGCTTCCCACTGTGAAGGCAACGCGAATATCGCGAGCGGCGAGGGGGCTCATGCAGAGGGCAACCTGACCCTGGCGACTGGCCGGTTTGCCCATGCGGAAGGTCAGGGGGCATCAGGGACTCTCAACACGGCGAGCGGAGTCGCGGCGCATGCTGAAGGAAGCCGCACGAGCGCTTCAGGCAGCTCCGCCCATGCGGAGGGCATTGGCACCTTCGCCAGCGGGAGTGCGGCACATGCGGAGGGCAGCGTGACGAGGGCCAGCACGGACAACGCGCACTCGGAAGGGTCATCCACAGCAGCGAACGGTTTTGCATCCCATGCCGAGGGGGGCTCCACCACAGCCGGCAGCAGCTACTCTCACGCGGAGGGCACTTCCACTACGGCAAGCGGATACTCATCCCACGCTGAAGGATCAGGGTCCACCTCCAGCGGGAGCTACGCCCATGCCGAGGGGACGTCAACAACGGCGAGCGGGTACTCGTCACACGCGGAAGGCACCTCGACGCTGGCGAGCGGGAGCTACGCACACGCGCAGGGAGCGTCGAGCACCGCGAGCGGAGCCTATGCGCACGCCGAAGGTCTTGGCACCAGCACGAACGAGCACCCGGGCTCGCATGTCATGGGCCGGTACGGGGCGGCCGATGCCGACTTCTCGTGGTACGTCGCGAACGGTACCTCGCCGAGCGTTCCGGGGCTTGCGGCGAAACTGATCGGGTCGACGGGTGACATGTTCATCGACGGCGTCTACGGCGGTCCGGCTACGGACTACGCGGAACTCTTCGAGACGGTGGACGGCAAAACCATCGAACCTGGCTACTTCGTCACACTCGTAGGGCGGATGGTGAAGATCGCGGGTCCGGACGACCACGTCGTGGGCGTCACATCCGGGGCGCCTGGGTTCCTGGGGAACGCGCCCGCGCTTCAATGGCAGGGGCGCTACCTGACAGACGAGTGGGGACGCGTTCAGGTCACGAGGGTACACGTGCCGGCGGTGACGGACTCTGAAGGCAACGTCGTGGTTCCTGAACACGAAGAGACGCAACCGCGACTCAATCCGGCTTGGGACCCGAACCGCCGGTATGTTTCCCGCCTGGAGCGCCCCGAATGGGTCGCAGTAGGTCTCATCGGCCAACTGCTTGTACGCGAGGATGGCACATGCAGCATCGACGGCTACTGCCGTCCGAACGCGCAAGGCGTGGCCACAGGTTCCACGGACGGCTATCGCGTTATGGATCGTCTGGGTCCGAATCGCATTCTGATCCTGGTGCAAGGGGCATGGCGCTCCGCGGATTCCTGGCCAAACCCGCCAGCATGACCATGCCTTTGGAGACCTACGACGGCGGGCGGTAGATCACTGTTCCCCGCTCCAATCAGGAATGTGCGCAGGCAGTGACCTCTTTGTGGAGCAGGTAACAGGCACGGGTCATCCGTCGCCTCGGTGCCGGGCTGTCCCCAGACATCGCCAGGGACGTAACGTCCTTTCGCAGATCACTCCCCTCTCTGCCAAGCTTGATGTAGGCGCCGGATCCGGAGAGAATGTGTATGCACATCCGGTGGGAAGGGGGGGGCAAGGGTGGGAAACCGAGAGGTTGCCCCCCTCCTCTGCCCCGGCGGCCAAGCGAGGCAAGGAGCAGTGAGCGATGGACGGACAGGCTAGCTTGCGGGAGATGATCCCGACGCCGAAGCCACCAGCACGTGACGTAGAGGTTCCGCCGCGGGCACAGCGTCGGCAGTACACGGCGGAATACAAACAGAGAATCCTGGATGAGGCAGACCGCTGCACGGAGCCGGGCGAAATCGGTGCTCTGCTCCGGCGGGAGGGGCTATACTCTTCGCTCCTCAGCAAGTGGCGGCAGCAGCGGGATGCGGCCGTGAAGTCGGCGCTAGACCAGAAGCGCGGACGTAAGCCGGCAGATCCCCTGAACGGGGAGGTGAATCGGCTGCGCCAGGAGAACGCGCGGCTGAAACGGGACCTGGAGCGGGCCGAGAAGGTCATCGAGGTCCAGGGAAAAGTATCCGAGCTCTTGAGGGATCTGTCCCTCGGGAGCACCAAAGACAAGCCCACGTCATAACCGAGACTGCGATCGCCGATCTGAGTCCCGTCGTGGGCGTCACAGCCGCCTGTCGGGCGGTCGGCAGACCGCGCGCCACGTATTACGTGCAGCACCGCAAGAGCCCACGTCCGGTACGGCTGAAACGGCCGCCACGTCCGCAGCCGCGAGCCCTCTCGGCGGCGGAACGCCAAGCCATCCTCGACATCTTGCACTCCGAGCGTTTTCAGGACCAGAGCCCAGCTGCCGTCTACGCGACCCTGCTCGACGAAGGTACCTACCTTGGCTCCATCCGAACCTTCTATCGCATCCTGCACCAGGCGGGCGAAGTTCGTGAACGGCGCGCCCAGGCGACGCATCCCGCCAGAGTCAAACCGGAACTGATGGCCGATGCTCCCCGGCAAGTCTGGTCCTGGGACATCACGAAGCTGAAGGGCCCGCAGAAATGGACCTACTACTACCTGTACGTCCTGATCGACATCTACAGCCGCTACGTCGTGGGCTGGCTCCTGGCGTCCCAGGAATCATCCGAACTGGCCAAGCAGCTCATCGCGGACAGCGTCCGGCATGAAGGCGTGGAGCCAGGCAGTCTGATCATCCACGCCGACAACGGCTCTTCCATGGCCTCGAAGCCCGTCGCCTTCCTGCTGGCCGATCTCGGCATCACCAAGAGCCACTCCAGGCCGCATACCTCGAACGACAACCCGTACTCCGAGGCCCAGTTCAAGACCATGAAGTACCGTCCCGAGTTCCCCGATCGCTTCAATTCCATCGAGCAGGCGCGCATCTTCTGCCGCGACTTCTTCCGCTGGTATAACGACGAGCATCGCCACAGCGGCATCGGCCTGCTCACCCCAGCGGCGGTGCATCACGGCATGGTAGACGAGATCACCGAGCGGCGCGCGGAGGTCTTGGCAGCCGCGTACGCGAGCCATCCCGAACGCTTCATCCGCGGCAGACCGCGTCTCCTCGCCGTATCCCAGAACGTCTGGATTAACCAGCCTGACGACACACCGTGAGCATCACGAAGCTTGTCGACACACCCGTACGGTAGTTGCTCGGAGAGGGGCGAGGCAGTGGCGGCTTCAATCGCGGAGTGCGTTGATCGCGCAGATCTACAGGCCGCACTTGAATTGCTAGAGGGTCTGTCACCCGAGGCTGCGCGCTCTGCGTTGCTAGAGTACGCATTCTCCACCGGAAGCATTGTCGCCTACGCGATCGCACAGGGGATGGTAACGCGCCGCAACGATTGGGCGTCACACTACCTCGCGAGCGAGATCATGGCAGCCGCTTTGAACCACATCGAGGGGGCTTACGTGGTTGCGTTGTTCCACGCGAGACAGGCTCTCGATCTCAACCAAAGTGACATTAAACTGTGGGAGTACCTGCTGCTGTTTCACGCCATCCCCGAACGCTTAGTCAGCGACGAAGAGGCGGTCGTCATCGCGGGCAGGATTCTAGCAGATAAGCCAGAGAGTTCTGTGGCGCAGATGGCAATCCGACGGGCGAGGCAGCAATGAATGGCGCTAGAGTGTGGGGTGTGGACACTGCGGACCTAGCTGACGTCTATGCACGTCCTTGAGCGATTCGCCCACGGCCCGCATCACTCTTGGGCCATCGCCCAGGACGTCTGGATCAACTAGCCCGACGACACTCCTTGATCCTCACTAAACTTGTTGACACATCTGTACGAAAGGCCTTGACACGCACCGCTCCCGCTGTTTCCGCCATGTACGGGACGAGATTCGGTTTCCCCCTGCCCCCGGCCGACCCGGGCATCCGGAACCGGCACACGGATTTCGCCGGGTTCAAATGTCTCAACGTTGCCAGTAAACTTAGGGCAGTCCCACCGTATCGTCGCGCACACAGGCGAGCCAAGGCCGGAGGCTGGCGTCAACTGCCCCCTGCTGCCGCAGGGGGCAGGGCTCTCCGCGGCCGTCCGGGAGGAGTGTCCCTTTTGAGGCTTCTCCAGCGACCGCCTGAAGGGAAGCACCGCCACGTGGCGGCCGCGCCCCCATCCCGCGGGCAGCTGGCCCAGGCGATCGCCTTGCCAGCGTGACCCGCATGGACGTCCGCATCGACGCTTGCCCCAGTTGGGGCTGCGGCCAGGCGAGGTCCATGTCCTGCGAGGCGGCGGCGCGCGTGACGGACGACGTCGTCGGTTCCCTGGCCACGTCGCGGCAGGCCTTCGGCACGGATGTCGTGATCCTGATGCTGCATAACGCTCTGCGGCGTACCGGCCCGATGCCGCAAGCGTGAAACCGCGGTCTGAGATCTCCTCGGCATCTGTGGCGCCGCCGGACTTGCACCCGATGCAGGATTTTTGGGCGGGCTCTTGCCGCCGATCCCAAGACGCCGAGAGATAGCCCGCGGGCAGTGCCTGGCTTGCACACCATGGCCTCATACTGGATCTCGTGACGGGAGCCGTCGAAGTCCTGCACCAGGCGCTGCGGCGGACGGCCGGAGCAGTGCGACACAGCCCAACGCCCTTGCGTGTCCCTTCGATGCTTCTTCCGAACAACACCGTAGGGGATGAGCCTCCCGATGCACGAATTCGCCTCGGATCTCAGTTGGAAGATCTTCCTCGACCGCTATGCCCTCAAGGACGTCGAGCGGCGCTTTGCTCCAGGGGATCTGGCCCTTGTGGTCATCGATCCAGATCCCCGCTGGCCGAAGAAGGACATCGGGCGGATCGGGGAAGTGCTGCCCGACGGCAGTTTACGCGCGGAGATGCTCACAGGTCCTCTGGCGGGCCAAGCGTTGGAGCGCAAGGCCGTCGAGTGCGACCGTCCGCTCGAGACCTCACTCAAGGAGGCGGCGGGGCGGATCGCGCGCGGCGTCGCTTCAGTCGAGCGCGGCGAGCAGCAGGAAGCGACCGCGGCGACGTTCGCGGCAGAGATCCAAAGCCTGCGCCTCGTTCCAGCCGGTCGCATCTGGACCGGAGCGGGGACGGATCACGGCGTCACATTCTTCAACTGCTTCGTGATCCCGTCACCCAAGGACAGCCGCGAAGGCATCATCACCACGCTGGGGCAGATGATCGAGATCATGGCGCGCGGGGGCGGCGTCGGCATCAACATCTCCTCGTTGCGCCCGACGCGCGCACCTGTGCGCGGCGTCAACGGGCGCTCGTCCGGGGCGGTCTCCTGGATGGACCTCTACAGCCGCGCGACTGGACTTGTCGAGCAGGGCGGCAGCCGTCGGGGCGCGCTCATGCTGCAGATCGACGGATGGCATCCGGACGTCCTGCGATTCATCGAGGCGAAGCGCACCCCCGGTATGGTGGAGAACGCCAACATCTCCGTCCGTGTCAGCGACGCCCTGATGCAGGCGGTGAAGGAGGACAGCGCCTGGGACCTCGTGTTCCCGGACACCGCTGACCCGGACTACGACAGGAGCTGGAACGGAGACCTCAAGACGTGGCTCGCGGCGGGCAAGCCGGTCCTGGTGCATGAGACGGTGCGGGCGCGCGAGATCTGGGATGCGATCGTCGAGAGCGCATGGGCGTCCGCGGAGCCCGGCGTCGTGTTCTCCGACCGCGCGGAGGAGCTGTCGAACAGCTGGTACTTCAACCCGCTGATCTGCACGAACCCATGCGCCGAGCAGCCGCTGCCAGCCTGGGGCGTATGCACGCTCGGCCACATCAACCTCGCCCGCTTCGTGAGCGCCGACGGCGATCGGGTGGATTGGGACCGGCTCGCGACGTCGGTGCGCTCGGCGGTGCGCTTTTTGGACGACGTCGTGGACGCGACGCCATATTTCATCGAGGAGAACCGCGAGAACCAGGAGCGGGAGCGTCGCATCGGTCTCGGGACGATGGGGCTCGGGGAACTCCTGATCAAGGTGGGCATGCGGTACGGGTCGCAGGAGGCCGTCGCCTTCGTAGACCAGCTCTACCGCTTCATCGCGGTTGCGGCGTATAGAGCCTCGGCCGATCTCGCTGAGGAGAAGGGAGCCTTCCCGGCCTTCGAGGCCGACAAGTTCCTGCAGTCCGGCTTCATGCGCGGCATGCCTGAGGAGATCAGGGAGATCGTGTCCCGGAAGGGCATCCGCAATGTCACCCTGCTCACCCAGGCCCCGACGGGAACGGTCGGGACGATGGTCGGCACCTCCACCGGGATCGAGCCGTTCTACGCCTTCAAGTACATGCGCCAGTCGCGGCTTGGCTTGGACGAGCAGTATGTGCCGGTCGCGCAGGAGTGGCTCGACGCACACCCCGACGACGCGCTGCCGGCCTTCTTCGTCGGCGCCATGGACCTCAGCCCCGAGGAGCACGTGCGCATTCAGGCGGCCATACAGCGCTGGACCGACAGTTCGATCTCCAAGACCGCAAACGCGCCGGAGTCGTACACCGCCGAGGAGACGAAGCGGCTCTACGAACTCGCATACGACCTGGGCTGCAAGGGCGTGACGATCTACCGGGACAAGAGCCGTCATGAGCAGGTGCTGCACCTCGAAACGAGTGCTCCGGCACCGGAGACGGGCCCGGAGGTACATCCGGTGCCGGCGGTGATCGACGGACACACCTACAGGGTGGACACGCCGGCGGGCACGACGCGCATCGTCATCAACGAGTCCGAGGGCGAACCGTTCGAAGTGTTCCTGCTGCTTGGGAGAGCAGGATCCGAGGTGCAGAGCTTCATGGAGGCCCTCGGACGGATCATGAGCGTCTTCCTGCGCACCGACAGCCGCATCCCCGCGCGACGGCGCCTGCGTTTGATCGCAGACCAACTGCAGGGGATCGGCGGGGCCAACCAGATGGGGCTCGGACCAGGCAGGGTCCTCTCGGTGGTCGACGCGCTTGGCCAGATACTCAACCGTCACCTGAACGGCGACACGGGGGAAAGCGGTGGCCCGGCGTTCCAGGTGGCGGCGAGCCGCGGCAAGGACGGAGCAGATCTCTGCCCGCAGTGCGGTTCGCCGAGCTTCGTCCACGAGGAAGGATGCGCCCACTGTACGTCCTGCGGCTACTCGCGCTGCTGATCCGGGGAAGGAACGCCAGGAGGAGCCGCCCCGTCCATCGGGACGGCTCCTCCCGTGCAGTTCCCCTGACGTAGATCCGCCCGACGGACGCTACCCCCGCCCTTTTCGGCGATGGCTGCAGCAGGAGCGCCTTCACGCAGTTGCCGTTAGGCGCCCATCGAGCACCAACTGCTGAGACTCTTCGCTGCAACGAAGAGGGCTGATCGGCAGTTCGGGTTGCGGGAAACCTTGATCGGATTTCATTCGGGTTCGGATGAGGCCTCCGCCATGAGGGTGGCAAAGCGTCGCGGCGTCGGGGTGTGCGGTGTCTTCAGGTGCGATGCCTGGCGGGCGGTCCCAGACACCTTCGTCGGACTGCGAGTCGCGTCACCATAGTGGCCACCGGCGCAACCGACATTTCATGGAACCTCCCTTGGAGATTCATCTCGAGATGGGATCGTGGTGCCGGGGGACGGATGCCGCATACCCCAAAATGAGGCACCAGGAGGGGATTGCTTGGGTCAGCGTAGCGGTGCGCTCACCGGCGCGCTCAACGACGCGCCGCTCAGCCTGTTCCATCTGCGGACGGTGCTGACGGCGGGAATGGGGTTCTTCACGGACGCCTACGATCTCTTCATCATCAGCGCCGCAGTGACGCTGATCAAGGTGGAGTGGGCTCCAAGCGCCACAGCGCTCGGCCTGCTCTCCAGCACCGCCCTGATCGCGGCCTTCGTGGGCGCGTTCCTCTTCGGGCGCATCGCCGACGTGTTCGGCCGCAAGTCCATCTACGGCCTCGAAGCGGCGATCATGGCCATCGGGGCCATCGCGTCGGCGTTCGCGCCGAACATCATGTGGCTGATCATCTTCCGTTTCGTCCTCGGCGTGGGGATCGGTGGCGACTACCCCGTGTCCGCCGTGCTGATGAGCGAGTACGCGAATCGCCGGGATCGCGGCAAGCTCGTCGGCCTTGTCTTCTCTATGCAGGCGCTGGGCCTGATCGCCGGCCCCATCGTGGCGATGACGCTGCTCGCCGCCGGCGTGAACGGTGACGTGGCCTGGCGGCTGATGCTCGGACTGGGGGCCTTGCCGGCACTGGCCGTCATCTACCTGCGCCGCACGCTGCCTGAGTCCCCGCGCTACGTCGCGCGCGTCCGCGGCAAGGTGTCGGATGCGTCCCGCGCGATTCGCGACTACACGGGCGGCCAGGTCGCCATCACATCGGAGAGCGAGCCGAAGGTGCGCCTCGGGTTCTGGCAGTTCCTCAGCGATCCGCGCTACCTGCGCCTCCTGCTCGGGACGGCCGGCACATGGTTCGTCTTCGACTACGCCTATTACGGCAACTCCATCTCCACGCCGCTGATCGTCAAGGCGGTGGCGCCAGGTGCCAGCACGATGGAGACGATGGCCTGGACGCTGATGATCTTCGTGGTCGCCGCAGTGCCGGGATATCTCCTCGCGCTGCTCAAGATGGACGACATCGGCCACAAGAGGCTGCAGTGGATCGGGTTCACGCTGATGGGCCTCGCGTTCCTCGCCCTCGGCGTGATCCCGGGCATCACCACGATGCTCGTTCCCTTCCTGATCATCTACGCCTTCAGCTACTTCTTCGCCGAGTTCGGGCCGAACACGACGACGTTCGTGCTGAGCGCGGAGCTCTACCCGGTGAACATGCGCACGACGGGCCACGGGCTCTCCGCCGGCTTCGCGAAGGTGGGCGCGTTCATCGGGGTGTTCGTCTTCCCGATCCTCAGCGCCGCCCTGGGTGTGGCGGGGACGCTGCGCATCACCTTCCTCTTCGCGATGGTCGGCGTGCTGTTGACGATGCTCCTGCCGGAGCCCGCCCGCCAGGACCTCGAGGTCGTGTCCCGAGAGGATGAGCTGGCTGCGCAGGCCTGAGTCGACCACCTGCGCCTCCAGATGAAGCACGAGGGGTCGCCCCTGACGGGGGCGACCCCTCGCACATCTCTGACAGCCAAGCCATTCCCGGAGCGCCGCAATCCCGTGGTGCAGCGTGACGCCGCGACGAAGGACTGGCGCATGCCTGCGCGCGGGTGGCGCTAGAGGACCTTCAGTGCCGGCTTCTTCGGCCCCTCGACTCGCGTCTCCATGTCGTGCTCCTCGGCACATGGGCCGAAGTAGATGTGCAGCACGTCCTTTCCCTCCGAGTTGGACACGTAGCTGCCCAGTCCCACGATGTCGTCGACGAGGGGCGAGAAATCGCGCAGCCGGGTCGGTGAGGCCGATTTGTCCTCGGCCGGGCAGGCGTGGATGTGCACCCGACCTGTCGCCCGGAGTTCCTGCAGCGGCGCGAAAGGGTCGGGCACCGGGCTCTGCAGCGGCGTTTCGCGCACGTCGCCTAAGCTGCGGTGGATGCCGGCGCCTCTGCGAAACGCCCTCATCCCGCCCTGGAAGAGGTAGATGTCGACGTCCATGCCAAGGGCCACCGCCTTCGCGACGACCGCGGAAGACATGAGCAGTTGCTCTGTTGCGCCATTGCCAATGCCTATGACGACCCTCGCCACAACACCGCATCCTTCCTGACTACCTGTGAGAGGCAGGGGAGGCGGTGAGCACTCTGCCTCTCGCTGCGGCGCCCCAGGCCACGTACCGTGGCGGATCAAGCGGACGTGGGGGGACGGACGTGAGGCCTCTCGCTCGCTAGCGTAGGCCCACGCCTAAGGGCTACCAAGGACCATGTTGCGTGGAAAGCAACCTGCCTGACGAACTTGAGCGCCGTTCCATATGGTGAGCGCGTTCCCACCTCGGGGAGCAGAAACCGGCCCGTCGACGGCCCGTTTGCGAGGGTCTCTTGGCGTCTTCGGGGCGCGACGCATACGACGTCACATTGAGAGTGGCTGTGTGGGGATGACCGCCCTCAGCGAGGCGTCCCGGCATTCTCTTCCTTGGGCGTGCGCTGTGCCGGGAGCGGGAGGATCAGGGCCCCTGGCCGAGCGCGAGCGCATCTGCGACGATAGATGCGAGCGGGATGGCCATTCTGAGGGCGCCTTGGCGCGAGGGAGACCAGTGTTGAGCGGATGGACCGTGCTCGCGATCGTTCCTGCGTTCGGCGTGGACACGTTCGCAGTAGCTGCAGGGCTCGGCGCGACAGGTGTGGTGGACCGTCGGCGCCTTGCCCTGATCGTCGCCGTGTTCGAAGGTGGCATGCCGCTGGTCGGCGCGCTGATCGGCAGCTGGCTCGGCCACCTCGTGTCGAGCTATGCGGTTTGGGTCGCCGCCGCCCTGCTCGCGCTGCTAGGCGTGTACGAGATTGTGGAGGGACTCAGGGAGCTGCGCGGTGACGGGGATGAGGAGGATGGCGAGGCAGAGGAGTTCCAGCGCAAGCTGATGGGCGCCGGCCTGATCGTCGCGGGGCTGAGCGTCAGCATGGACGAATTGGCGGCCGGCCTGGCTGCCGGGGCGGCACGGCTGCCGCTCGCGGTGCTCGCTCCGGCACTCGCCGCGCAGGCCGCGCTGTTCACGTATCTGGGATTGCACGCTGGACAGGGCCTGCGCCGGTGGGCGGGGCGGTACGGCGAGACGGTGGCTGGTGCGGCCCTCATCGCCGCAGCCATCATCGTGGCGGTGGCGGCAGGGCGCTGAGATCCTGCGGGGAACCCGCACCCGCCAGCGCGGCCGGGGCGAGGCTCAGCTCAAATACACGCACCCGCCGTGACAGCATCATGATCACGGTCAGCAGGACGATGGCGCCGCCACCGAACCAGAGCCCCGCCCGGATGCCGACGACGGCTCCCAGCCATCCGGCCAGCACGTACCCGATCGGGTTCGCGGTGCGGGCCAGCGTGCTCATCGTGCTCATCACCCGCCCGCGCACCTCGTCTGGTACCGCGCGCTGCCAGAGCGCGTTCGTCACCACCTCCGCCGCAGCGAACGAGAGTCCGAGCACGAAGTAGGAGAGGCCGAGCCACCATGCGGTCAACGCAAAGCCCATGGCGATGATGGCGAGGCCGAAGACCACCATCGCGGCGAAGGCGCGTCGAAGGTGCCTGACACCTCTCGCGTCCAGCCGCACGCCGTACCAGGAACCTGCCATTCCGCCGACGCCGAAGGCGGTGGCAAGGAGGCCGAACTGCCAGGCGGCGAGGTGCAGCACGAGTCGCGCGAGCAGTGGCACCAGGACCGCCTCCACGTCGTTGAGGCCGTTCGTCGCCGAGAAGAACAGGACCATTCCCAGCATGCCGGGATTCTGCCGCAAGAATCGCCAGCCAGCCAGGAAGCCGCTGTCCGAGCTGTCCGGGACGTTCGTGCGCGGCCGCTCAGGCCGGCGGTTCATGGCGATGCCGAGCCACTTCGCCACGCCGGCCACTGCGCCGGCGGCGATCGTGCCGGGGATCCCTGCGACAGCCACCAGGATGCCGCCGAAGGTCGGGCCGAGCAGGTTGGCCAGGTGGCTGCCCGCCTGCTGCCAGCCGCTGAGAACGGCGAAGTCCTCGGGGGAGGTCATGCCGAAGAGCCAGGCACCGAAGGCCGGTTGCAGCACCGCGCTCATGGACTCCTGGGCCACGACGGCCAGCGTGATCGCGTACCAGGCCACCTGGTGCAGATGCGCGAGCCAGGCGATCGCGAGGGTCGCGAGGATGCGCAGCGCCAGCACCAGCTGCGCGAGCCGTCTGCGATTCGTCCTGTCGGCCCAGATGCCTGCGGGAACCAGGAGGAGCAGGTACGGCAGCTCGACGATCATGAAGAACAGTCCGATTGCACCGGCGGAATGCGTGAGACCGGTGAGCAGCCAGATCACCGCCAAGCTGACGACCGATGCGCCGAGGGAGTCCATCGTGCTGGCTGCCACCACCGCCAAGACGGGCACGGGCAGCCTGGAGCGGCGAGGCATCCGTCCGCCTCCCTTTCCCGGTGCGGATAAGCCGAGCGCAGCGCGCCTGAGGCTAGGAAACGTCGCCGAGGAACGCGAGCACTTCCTTTGCAAACCGGTCGGGTTCCTCCAAGTGCGCAAAGTGGGCGCTGTTTGGGAAGATGCGGAGCTCCGTCTCCGGCTTGGCCGCCAGGTAGGCCGACATCTGGTCGCTCGCCAGGACCGGGTCGTAGAGGCCCCTGATCATCAGCGTCTTCTGGCGTACGCCCGCCAGGCGGTCGAGGAGCGGCATGAAGATGGCACCTTCCGCGACCAGCCGCACCTGATGCGTGCCGCCGCGCTGCCACCATTCGGCGGGGAACGGCGCCGCGTCCATCACGTCATCCACCAGCCGCTTGTCGTCGCCGTGGATGTAGAGATTGTCCCGCCACTCTCCCAGCCGACCGAGCCAGACCGTCAGCTGTTGCCAAAGGTGGGGCACGGACGCGTCCTTGGGGGCATGGGCCAGCGCAAGGCACGTGCGGACACTCTCCTGATCCCCATGCAGAGCGAACTCCATGGCCGCCGCGGCAAGGAGGGAGCGCGCAGACGAACCGGGATCAAGAGAGGCGCTATCAAGCACGAGACGGTCCACCGACGCCGGGCGGGTCAGGGCGTACAGCACGGCCAGGTAGCCGCCGAACGAGTGCCCGATGACCGACCAGTGTTCGATCCCGAACCTTTGGCGGAGCTCCTCACAATCGGCGACCAGGTCCATGACCCCGAGAGGTTCGCCATCCTCAAGCGGTGCCGACCGCAGGACCCCCCTCTGGTCGAGCGTGATCACGCGAAGCCGATCCTGCAGCCGTTCCGCCTGGCGCGTCTCGAAGTGGTACGCCCCCATACCGGGACCGCCATGCAGGAACAAGACACTCGGATGCACCTCTGCGCCGAACTCCTCGACGTGAAGCATGTGCCCTTGGATCATCAGGTCGCGTCCCATGACATCACTCCCATACCATAGCAACACTATGGTATGGGTACGCGAAGATGGTAGCAACCTGTGCTAGAGTACAATCATGGACGATCTGCAGAGCATGCTGCGCAACTACCTCGAGGCGCTCTCGGAACCTACACGGGCGAACCTGCTGCTGGAGCTGCAGGCGGCGGGCGAGCTTACCGCGACGCAGCTTGCCCGGCGCCTGGGCCTGAGCGTCAACAATGTCTATCACCACATCCGCGTGCTCAACCGGCTCGGTGTGCTCGCGGCACCGCGCGTCGTCCCCGGGCCCACGTACGTCGAGAAGTACTACCATGTGCTCCCGGCCATCTCGGACGCCACGGACGCGGGCTGGTACGATACGGCGAGCAGCGGTCTCTCGACGGCTGAGCGGCAGGCGCGCTGGGCCGCGTTTTGCGCAACGGTCGGTCAACTCTTCCTGCGCGCGTCGGAGCGCTATGCGGCCATGTCGCCGGAGGACTGGAACCGAACGGTGCTCGCGCGCGAGAGCGGCATGATTTCGCTGCGCCTTCTGTCCGCAAGGTCCTATGAAGCGGACCTTGCCACGCTGCGCGACCTCGTCAACCAGCCGAGTGAAGGAGACGAGGACAGCCAGCAGGTGATGATCATCGCCGCGCTGCCGGACCTGATGCGCATCGGGCCTGCAGGAGAGCTGTCGGATGGCGGAGCCGGCGGCGCTCCGTCCACGGATGGCGGGCCCAGGACCAGACCCGGACGTCCGACCACGACATGAGGTAGCCCCGCGCGGCTCCCAACGCGGGCGGGCGCACCGGATCATGTGAAGCTCTGCGCTTGACCCTCACGCGACGTCAGGGTGTAGCGTTCTGCCCGAGGTAATGCCTGTCGACAACCTGCATGAGCTTCGGGGGGGCACGGGCATGGGCTACACGGTGAAGGCGGTCGCGGCACTGGCGGGCGTGAGCGTGCGGACCTTGCATCACTACGACGCGATCGGTCTCGTGCACCCGGACGCGCGGACTGAAGCGGGCTACCGGATCTACAGCCGCAGCGATCTCGAGCGGCTCCAGCAGGTGCTGTTCTTCAAGGAGCTGGGCCTTGGCCTCGACGAGATCAGGGAGATCCTGGCGAGGCCTGGCTTCGACCGCAGGCAGGCCCTCCTGGACCACCGCGAGCTGCTGTGCAGTCGCAAGGACAGGATCGAGCGTCTGATCCGGGCTGTCGACCGGACGATCGCAAGCATGGAGGAGGGGAACGCCCTGGACGAAAAGGTGATGTTCGACGGATTCGACGCGGGCCAGTACGAGGAGGAGGTCCGTCGCAGGTGGGGGCACACGGCGGCCTACAAAGAATCCCGGGAGCGGACACAGGGGTACACGCAGGCCGACTGGGACGTGATCCTCAAGGAGCAGACCGGGATCCTCAGGGGCATCGCCGCACTCGCCGACAGGCGCCCTGACGACCCGGAGGTGGTTGCCGCGATCCAGAGGATGCACACCTTCATCAACGACCGCTTCTACCTGTGCCCTGTCGAGATGTTCCGCGGCCTCGGCGACCTTGCGGTGGATGACGGGCGCTTCACCGAAACCTACGAGAAGCTGCAGCCGGGGCTGGCCACCTTCTACCAGAAGGCTGTGCACGCCTACTGCGACCAGGCAGGGTCCTAGCGAACCCCGGTTGCCGGGGCGCCGACCGCAAAGGTCATGTCATCCCAGCGGGTGGCAGGGCGAGCATCAAGCTCCACCCTGCCACCTGCGTGCGTCCGGTCCTGGACCTCCCCGCGGTCCCCTATGCCCCTTGGCTGCGCTCCATCGGCCCATTCGGCAGCGGTCCTGGCCCTCCCGCCTTCCATGCAGCCTCGTGCGCCAGCAGCCAGCCTTTGCGCGGCAACCCCCAGCCGTAGCCCGTGAGACTCCCGTCCTGACCGATGACGCGATGGCATGGGATGATCAGGGAGATCGGGTTGCGTCCGTTGGCCATCCCGACGGCCCGCGCTGATCCCGGCCGCCCGATGGACGCAGCGACCTCTGCGTAGCTCCTCGTCTCGCCGAACGGGATGCGCAGGAGCGCCTGCCAGACCTCACGCTGAAACAGTGTGCCGCGTGGCGCCAGCGGCACGCGGAACTCCTCGAGGTCTCCGCCGAAGTAGGCGAGGAGCTCTTCGCGCGTCTGTCGAAACTGCTCGTCCGACCGGCGCAGGGAGCGGTCGACCGACAGCGGCCGGTCCTCCGTGCCGATGTAGAGCCCCGTCAGCGCCTGGCCGTCGCCGACCAGGAGCAGGTCGCCGACAGGGCTTGGGTCGATACTGAAATACCTGTCCACCTCCGGCTCGAGGAAGACATACCTCTCTGCCATGCGATCATCTCCCATCATCTCGACACCCTCCCCCTGTGGTGCTCGTGGCCGTCCCGGCGTCGAGGCTCGTCCAGAGATACTGTACGGCGTAGGACCGCCACGGCCGCCACCTGGCCGATAGAGCCTCGGCCGATCGCGGATCGCCCGCATGGCCGAGGGACAGAAGAGCCTTGCGCACGCCGAGGTCCGAAGGCAGGAAGGCGTCCGGATCGCCAAGGGCGCGCATGCGGATGTAGGCCACGGTCCAGGGACCGATGCCCTGCATCGTGATGAGGCGCCGCGCCACGTCCTCGCGGTCCGCCGCCGGATCCAGCTGCAGGTTCTCCTGCGCGAGCGCCTGCGCGAGTCCTACCAGGGCACGCCCTCTGGCGCGCGGCATCGCAAGCTCCTCCGGGTCGAGCGATGCGATGCGGGCGGCGGTCGGGAAGGCGCGGGCCAAAGGGCTGCGCGGCGCTGCGAGCGGCTCGCCGTAGGCCTCGGCGAGCCTGGCGGCCAAGGTCCTTGCACCAGCCACCGACACCTGCTGACCGAGCACCGCCCGCATCGCGATCTCCTCGCCCGCGACCGTACCCGGCACCCTGAGGCCCGGTCTGGACGTCCACATAGACCCGAGGACGCTGTCCCGGCCGAGGTCTTCCCCGATCCACACGGGGTCCGCATCGAGGTCGAGCAGGCGCCGCACCCGCTCGGTGGCAGCCGGCAGGTCGCGGACGTCGGACAGTTCAAGTTCGCACGCGAGGTACAGGCTCTGCCCGTCCTCCGGTTGGCGCACCCTGGCGATGCCAAGTCCGCGCGGCAGCGAGAGGACCCGCATGTACGTCCCGGCCTGCACCGCCTCCACACCGGGCACCGCGCGCTCGCCGAGAAAGCGCAGCAGTGCCGGGAAGTCGAACGGAGGCCGGTAGGGCAGACGCAACCGGATCGCGCCGGCGTCCGAAGGTCCCCTCAGCCAATGGTCGGCACGCCGGCGCAGCTGCGATGGCGTCTGGGCGAACACTTCGGCGATCGTCGCGTTGAACTGGCGGATGCTCGCAAAGCCCGCAGCAAACGCGATCTGCCCCGCCGGCAGGCTTGTCGTCTGCAGCAGGACGCGTGCCGTGTGCGCCCGCTGCGCGCGTGCCAGCGCCAGCGGCCCCGCCCCCAGTTCCGCGACAAGCACGCGATGCAGTTGGCGCGCGCTGTACCCGAGACGCCTGGCGAGTCCCTGCACGCCGTCGCGGTCCGCGACGCCGTCCAGGATCAGCCGCATCGCCCTGCCCGCGGTGTCCGCGCGCTGATTCCACTCCGGCGATCCAGGGCTCGCATCAGGACGGCAGCGCTTGCACGCGCGGAATCCTGCCTGCTGGGCCGCACCCGCCGTCGCGTAGAAACGCACGTGCTCGCGCCTGGGCGTCCTGGCGGGACAGCTCGGCCGGCAGTAGATGCCTGTGCTGGTGACGGCGACGAAGAAGACGCCGTCGAACCTGGCATCACGGCTCTCGATCACGCGGTAGCAGAGTTCAGGTTCTATCATGGCCCCATTCTGCCGCATCCGCGGTCGAGATGCTGGCGGTTTTCGGACAACGCCATGCCGCAGTGCACGGGGCTCGGAGGGAATGCAACTGCCGGCGCGATCCTCGCTTTACGAGCGCGCGGACCAGGCGAGCTGCCAGGCGTAGCGGACCGCGACCAGCCACATCAGCAGGCCGGAGAAGCGGTCGAGCGTCCGCTGCGCCGCAGTGCTCCTGGCGGCCCGGTGGATGGCTCGCCCCGCGACGGAGAGACCGAGGAACCAGATCCAGGAAACGAAGGTCACACCGAGGGCGTAGGACCAGCGGTCGGCCATCGTGGTGTAGATCGCTGCTCCGCCGCCGATCACGACCACGGTGTCCATGATGGCGTGCGGGTTCAGCAGCGAGACCGACAGGCTGTGCCGCACCTTGCGGCTGAGCGTCCACTCCCCGGACGGCACGTCGCCGCCAGTGCCTGCGTGCGCCGTCCACGTCTTGTAGCCCATGTACGCGAGGAACAGGACGCCCGCGATGCTGAGTACGGTGCGCAGCGCAGGGATGGCCAGCAGGACGAGCGAGACGCCGCCGATCGCGAGCGCGATCAAGACGGTGTCGGAGAGAGCGGCCGTGATCACCACTGGCAGCACAGAGCGCCATTTGGGCTGCGTCGCGCCCTGCGTCAGGATGAACGTGTTCTGCGGGCCGAGCGGCAGGATCAGCGCGAACGCGAGCAGGAATCCATGCGCGAAGGCTTGCGTCATGCCCAGCCCTCCCAGGGCATCTTGTCGCAGGAGTCGGACACGGCACGTGCGACTCCCTTCACGGCAGATCCTTCGCCATGAGCCGGTTCGTGGTCCTGTAGCCAGTGCCATCGTACAGACCGATCGCCGACAGGTTCTCGCCGAAGACGTGCAGCGCGATGCGGCGCAGGCCGAGCGCCTGCACCTTCTGCTCGACCGCGAGCATGGCGGCCTTGCCGTAGCCCTTGCCACGGTGGCGCTCCCAGACGACCAGATCGTAGATGAACGCATGCGGCACCTGCGGCGCCGCGCGTTCGGCGAACCAGATCATGCCGACGCACGCGCCGGTTTCGGCGTCCGCGATCGTATAGAGGTGCTGTTCCCTGGATCGCGGGCCGTCCGGCAGGAGCTCCTGAAACTCCTTGGCCGCCATCTCGCGCGCCTCGTCCGGCGCAGCCGGTGGCGGCGTGGTCCTGCGCGTATCCTGCGAGCGCTTCCTCGTACCACGATCTGTACTCGTCCTCGCCCATCGGGCGCAGCGCTACCTGTGCCAAGCCGAGACTCCCCCTTCGTGGCGAGCGGTGTCCAGCGATTCGGCCCGCCAGGGCGTTCGCGGGGGATCTGAAGGTCTCCTGCGCCGTCCAAGCGCCGCGTGCAGTATGGTATACTGCGCCCATCCGCTTCTTCGGAGGTTGACATGATCAAGACCGCTGCACGCATCTAGGCATTCCTGGGCAGTCGCGCCCGGGATGCACCATGCGGGGCACACCCCGCGTTCCCGGGAGGTTTGCTGCCATGCTGGTCGTGCGCGGTCTTTGCGTGTCCTTCGGAGACCGAGACCTTTTGTCCGATGTATCGTTCGAGATCGCGAGAGGGGAGCGCGTCGCGCTCCTTGGGGACAACGGCTGCGGCAAGTCGACGCTTCTGCGCATCCTCGCAGGGGAGCCAGGGCCTGGCCGCAGCGGAGTGCTGCGCTACGAGGAGTTTCGGCGCGTCGCCTATGTCGCGCAGGCGCCGATGCGCACGGCAGATGCCCTGAGCTCCGGTCAGCGCATGCGCCGGCGCATCCAGGACGCGCTCGGTCGACAGCCCGATCTTCTTCTGCTCGACGAGCCGACCAACCACCTCGACGCGGAGGGGCTGGCCTGGCTGGAAGCCGCACTCAGGGCGTTTACCGGCGCTGTGCTCTTCGCCTGCCACGACCGCGCCTTTGTCGAGGCCATGGCAGGGCGGGTGCTCTTTGTCACGCAAGGCCGGCTGCGCAGCTTTGCGGGGGGGTGGGTGCAGTTCGCGCAGCAGATCGCCGCAGAGGCTGCCGCCCAGCGCCACCAACACGACTCCTGGCGCAGGGAGCGCGAGCGGGTGCGGGAGTCTGCCCTCCGCCAGCGCAACTGGGCGGAGAAGGCCCACCGCGATGCCGGCGAGCGCAACCCGTCCGCCAAGCGCAGAGCCGCGAAACTCATGCACAAGGCGATCGCGACCGAGCGGCGAGTCGCGCGGCTCGAGCAGGGGCGCGTCGAAAAACCATGGGAGGAGAAACCACTCTCCTTCTCCTTTCTCGCACCGCGGGACCTGCCATCCCTCCTCGTGCGGGCGCAGGACGTCGCGTTCACCTACGAAGGCGGGCATCAGCCGGCGTTCGGTCCCGTGAGCTTCGATCTCAGGCGCGGCGAGCGACTGGCGCTGGTAGGCGCGAACGGCAGCGGCAAGACGACCCTCCTTATGCTGCTCGCGTCCTTCGGCCGTGCGGCGGACCGGCCTGCGGGCCGCATGCTGGGCAGGCTCACGCTGAACCCCTCGACGCGGCTCCATTTCCAGCAGCAGGAGGATCCCCTGCCTATGGCGGGAACGGCACTCGGCGCGATGCTCTCGGCGGGAGCTCCTGACGCTGCGATGGCGCGCACCCTGCTCGGCCACTTCCATCTGCGCGGCGACGCGGCCCTGCAGGAGGTCTCCAGGCTGAGCCCGGGCGAGCGCGTACGGCTCCAGATCTGCTGCTGTCTCGTGCGCGGCGCCGACATCCTCCTCCTGGATGAACCGACGAACCACCTCGACCTTTCCGGCCGGCAGGCACTCGAATCCGCGCTCCTCAGCTACCCCGGGACGGTCGTATTCGTCTCCCACGACCGGCAGTTCCGCGATCGCGTCGCCACGCGCAGCCTGCACATGCAGGCCCTTGAAAGGCCTGCCCGACGCGCATCGCCGATCGAGCGGGACCTGATGCAGATGCGGCTGGCAGAGCTCAGCGCACGTGTCGGGTCCCTTGGACCGAGCCGGCGGCGGGCGGCCCAGGAAGAGATGGACCGCCTCGTCGCAGCTCTGCGGGAACACTCTCGCGGGGATGCGGACAACCGGGAGTAGCGCCGTCCGATCCGCCGCGACTCTGCGACCTCGAACCGCGCACGGGTGCGGTACGTAATCGGATTACGTACGTACGTAAATGTGTTACGATCACGCTATGAGTGACAGCGAGGCACCGGCGCGCGCGCGGATCCTTGCCGCGGCGGCCGCAGTCTTTGCGGAGCAAGGCTACGCGAAGGCCGGCGTCAAGGAGATCTGCGCCCGTGCCCAGGTCACGACAGGGGCGCTATACCACCACTTCGGCGGCAAGCCTGCACTCTATCACGAAGTGCTTGCCTTGAGCGGGAGCCGCCTGCGTGCGGTCATGGCGGAGGCGGCCGATCAGGCGCCGCCTGGCGCCAGGGCGGTACGCGCAGCACTGCTCGCCGCGTGGGACCTGGTCCAGGCGGACCGCAGCGCGAGACTGTTCCTGGTGCAGCCGGCGCAAGCAGGGGACACTGCGACCGTGGACTTCCTGCGAGGGCTGTGGCCCTGGGCCCCGAGCGCCGTCGCACCGGTACTCCTGGCGGCCTGGCGTGGGGCCCTGCAGGAGGCCATGACCGATCCTGAGGGTGACGCGCGCCTCGTCCTCGACGGCATCCTGCGCGGTCTGGCTGGAGACATCGCGTAGCGGCGACAGGCGGAGGGCCGCGCATGGCAAGGCGCAAGGCGGGCACCCGTGTGGGTGCCCGCCAGAAGCCCTACTCCTGCTCGTGGTCGTGGTGCCCGCCGCAGGCGCAGCGTCCGCCGTGCTCGTGGCCGTGGCCGCCGCAGCCGCACTGGCCGACCTCGCCGTGGTGATCGTGGCAGCCGCAGTCGTGGTCGGACGTCGTGGCGCCAGCACCCTTCGGTACGAGGCGAATCAAGGTCAACCTATCGCCTCCTGTCTCGTGCTCAGCACAAGCCTAGCCGCAACGCCGCGGCGCAGTCAACGCGCCGAGCAGGGATTGCCGCTGACCGGGCGAACCGCTCCGGCGTGGGCACCCGATGCCGGCCGGATAGAGGAGGGCCTGCGGATGAGGATCGCCGCGCTCTATGACATCCACGGAAACCTGCCCGCTCTCGAGGCGGCTTTGCACGCCGCGCGCAGAGCCGATGTCGACAAGGTCGTGCTTGGCGGCGACATCGCCGCGGGCCCTCTCCCGGCGGAGACGCTCGAGATCCTGATGGCGCTCGGCGATTGGGCAGTCGCGATCCAGGGAGCAGCGGACCGGGCGGTCGTCACGTGCTACGACCTCCTCATGGCGAAACACCACAGCGAGCTCGCCGCATGCGACCCGCTCGCCCGCTGGGCGGCCGGCCGCATCACCGGTCACCAGCGCGACTACCTGCAGGCACTCCCCTCCGACCTTCGCTTCCTCATGCAAGATCTCGGCGAGGTGTACTTCTACCATGCCGTGCCCGGTGACGGCCGGGAACCTGGCCAGCTCCCCGCCGGCGGGCAGGTCATCGTCGCGGGGAGCGGTCATCGTCAGGCGCAGGAACACAGGGACGGACGCCTCTTCGTGCATCCCGGCAGCGTCGGTATGCCCGAAGGCGATGCCCCTGGCGCTTGCTGGGCCCTGCTCGGCGAGCATGTGGAGATGCAGCGCACCGAATACGACGTCAAGCAGGCGGCGCGGCGCGTGGTACGCTGCGGCATGCCTGACGCCCAGGCCTGGACAGAGCGCTACATCCTGGGGGCCGGCGCTAGAAGCTGACGCTGCTTGCGATCTCCTGCCAGGTCAGCCCGCCGTCGCCGGTGGCATAGAGGGCTCCCGCCGTCGTCAGGAGCCAGCCGTCCTGTGCGTCGGTGAAGCTGACGTCGCCGAGCCCGCCGAGCTGGCGGAAGCCGATGCGCCTGAATGTCGTGCCGCCGTCGCGGCTCAGCCAGATGGTGCTTCCCGACCAGAGCCAGACGAGACCTTCGGTACCTACGCGCATGCCGACGGGAGCGCCCTGCTGGGGTCGCCAGTGCGGCAGGGAGATCGGGGTCCAGTGCAGACCTCTGTCCGTGCTGCGCCAGAGGTAGGGCGTCTGGGACTTGAGACTGGTCGCCGTGCGGCCCTGCCTGTCCGGGTTCAGGTATATCTTGGCCACCGTCGGTGTCCCTGTGGCGAGGACGTCCTGACCGCCGAGCGGCACGACGGCGCTCGGGGCGAACGGGGTCGGCAGGGCCTGCCACGCCAGGCCCGCGTCGCCCGTGTAGAAGAGCTGCCTGCCCGCCGCAAGGCTGTATCCGATCACCCAGCCGCGCTGGGTGTTCTCCATGCCTAGCGCCGCGGGATACCAGCCGTGCGCGAACGGCTGGACCTGCCACGTCCGGCCGCCGTCCAGCGATACGTAGAGGTCCGCCTGGCCGAGCGCGATGAGCTCGCTCGGGCCGAGCACCTCGAGCGCGGAGAGCGAGACGGGCGCCTCGCCCGCGGCGGTCCAGGTGGTGCCGCCGTCCGTCGTCCGCAGCACCGTCGCGCCGTCGTACGTCCAGCCGGCTGCGTAGCCCAGCTGCGGCGAGAGGAAGGAGATCGCCGTGCTCGGGCTCAGGGGCGGATAGACGAGCTGCCAGGTCAGGCCGCCGTCGGCGGTTGTGTAGAGGGGCGGACCGTCGCCCGCGAGGAGCCAGCCGTGCTCGGGGTCGCTGAAGCCCACGGAGAAGGCCTGGCCGCTGGCCGTGGGCAACGGCGATCCGAAGACCGCCTGCCAGTCGATGCCGCCGTCGCGCGTCATGTAGATGCCGCCCCGGTCCAGGCCGATGAAGCCCGTCTCGGTGCTGAGGAAGAACATGCTGTGGATGTAGCCGGAAAGAGGCAGGCCGTTCGCCGGGGCGACCGTGCCCTCCGCCGCCGAGACCATCGACCAGCTGTGGCCGCCGTCCTGCGTCTGGTAGAAGACCTTCGGCTGCTCGCCGGCGCCAGGGTTGCCGCCGCACATGAGGAAGCCCTGGCCTGCGTCCAGGAAGGAGATCGCCTGGGCGTTCGGACCCTGGAACGCACATGGCGTCGACCGCAAGGTCCAGGATAGGCCGGACGTCGTGGTCGCGTAGAGGGCGCCGGTCGAGGCGGCCGTCCCTGCGAGGCTGCCCGCGATGAAGCCGACAGTCTGCGACGGGAAGCTGATCGACGTCCCCGCGAAGCGGCTGCTCTGAAAGATGGTCTGCCAGGTGCGTCCGGCGTCGAACGTGGCCTGCACCGTCGTCGCCTTGCAGTCGCCCTGGCTGCAGCTGTTCTCCAGCACGAACGCCGTGGCGGGTGCGGGGGAGTCGACCTGCACGGCGCTGCTGGCCGTGATCAGCAGCGTGGTCCACGTGGCGCCTCCGTCGGTCGTGTGCGCGACCGCCGTTCCGTGCAGCAGCTGGAGGATGGCCCAGCCTGCGCTTTGGGAATTCATGCGTACCGACAGCAAGGCCGGGCGCTGGGGGAACGTGGAGCGGAAGAGGATTGCGCTGTATGGGGGCAGAGATGCCGCAGAGGCAGGCTGCACTGCCTGCGACCGCTGCACCTGCTGTCGGTGCTGCGGATGCGTCACCGCGTGGGAGCGCTGTGCCCCGCCGCAGGCGGAGAGAAGCAGAGTGCCCGCCAGGACGGCGAAGAGGCCCCTCCTCACGTCGAGCCTCCCCCTTCCGCTGCGACGGGGGGACGTTTCGTCCCAGGGACCGGTCCCACCTGCGCCGGAGGAGACAGGGCCAGGCTCAGGACGAGGGCCACGAGCAGCATGAAGGCCGCGACGACGAACGCGGGCGAGAAGCTGCCGAAATGCTGTACCAGGACGCCGCTCAACGCAGGTGCAACCACAGACGCCAGCATGCCCACGAAGTTGAGCGTGCCGTAGGCCCTGCCGTATTGTGCCCCCTCGAGGCTCTGGGCGACCTCGCTGAGAACCATCGGGTCCAGCACGAGCTTGCCGCTGAGGCCGTAGAGGACGAGACCGAGCATGAGCGGCCAAATGCCACTGAGGAGGCCCATCGCGAGCAGGGCGAGCAGGGCGGCGGCCAGGAGGACGCGGATGCGACGCAGCCGGCCCGTCGCGGCGCGTCGGCTCCAGAGAATAGTCGCGGGGATGGCGACGATGGTCGGCAGGGAGGCGGCGAGTCCGAGCCACAACCCGTGCAGCGCGTGGGTCTGCCCGAGATCGTAGGGCAGCCAGGCGAGCAGGAAGAAGAACGGATAGAGCGAGCAGAAGTTGATCGCCAGCAGCGCGGCGAAGCGACGCGTCGCAAGGCGCTGGACGCCCGACGACTCCGAGCGGCCGGGGCGCTCCACACGCGACGGCGTCGCGAGATACAGCCAGACGCCTACGGCTACCGTCAGCAGCCCGAGAATCCGGACAGGGATGCGCCAGTCGCCCGGGGCCAGGAGGGCGGCGACGAGGTATCCCCCCGCGATGCCTGCGCCCATGCCGGCGGTGATCACCGCGTTGGCGACCGGCAGCGCCTTCTCGGGAATGCGGCGTGCTGTGATGGCGAACTGGGTCGGGTAGTAGACGCCCTGGAACGCCCCGGCCAGCGCCGACAGCCCGAGCAGAGCGCCGTAGCTCCAGGCCGCGCCCGTGCCTGCGATGAAGATGCCGAAGCCGACGTAGCCCGCACCGAGGAGGCTGCGCGGCGAAAGGCGGTCCGCCAGGTGGCCGGCGGGGATCTGCACAGCGGTGTACGTCAGGAAAAAGGCCGAGGAGATCAGGCCAAGCTGGTCCGGACCGACGTGGAACTGCAGTCCGAAGGCGTGCAGGAGCGGGCTCAAGACGGCACGGTCTGCGTAGACGAAGAACCAGCCAAGCCCGCCGAGCAGGGCCCAGGGCAGGTAGCGATCGTGATTCAGGGCCGACAAACGGCGTGCACCTCGACAAGGGATTTGCCAGTGGGGGTGCACCATCCTGCCTGCAACGCGTGCAGTTGCCGCTCGCCTCGCCGAAGACGCAGGTCCCTGCCCAGAAGCGCGCCGGGAGGCGTCGCCGATCTGGCGACGCCTCCCGGAATCCCAGCCATGGCCGATCAGCCTACGGTGACCTCTGTGGGTCCTTCTTCGAAGGCGTAGTCGGTCGCTGCGGTGGCGTCGCGTCCGTTCGGGACCTTGGCGGCGTTCAGGACGAGCGTCAGCACGACCACCACGACGAGGTTGGCGATCAGAGCCCAGATGCCCGCGTAGCCGGGAACGCCGAACAGCGGCACGATCGAGGACTTGAAGCCGATCGCCGCCACCATCGCAATGCCCACGATCTCTCCTACGGCCCAGCCGAGGAGCAGTGCGCTGCGGTGGAACCAGCGGGTATAGAGTCCGCCCACGATCATGACGATCGTCTGCAGGATCATGATCCCGCCCAGCGTCTGCAGGTAGAGGGAGTACTGTACGGGGATCACCAGGACGAACACGAGTCCGAGGACGGTGACGCAGACGGAGACGATCTTCGCCACGGTCGCTTCGGCCTTCGGCGACTCGCCCTTGGCGAAGTATTCCTTGTAGATGTTGCGCGAGAACAGGCTGCCGGCTGCGATCGACATGATGGCCGCCGGCACCAGTGCGCCGATGAAGATGGCCGCGAACGCGAAGCCGACGAACCACTGCGGGAACTGCTGCTCGAACAGGAGCGGCACGGCGAGGTTGCTGTCTCCGTGCACGTTGACGCCCGCGGCGAGGGCCATGATGCCCAGGAGCGCGATGCCGCCCAGCATCAGGGAGTAGAGCGGCAGGAACGCGGCGTTGCGCCTGATGACCTGCCGCGACTTCGTCGCGAACATGGCCGTGATGGCGTGGGGGTAGAAGAAGAGCGCCAGCGCCGAGCCGAGCGCGAGTGTGCCGTACGCGGCATACAGCTTTGGCGAGAGGATGACCGAGTGGGGCGGAGTCGCGGCCGCGAGCTTGAGGCTGGCCACCTGGAAGATATGGCCGAAGCCGCCCAGGGCCGTCGGGATGGCGATCACTGCCACGATGACCGTGATGTAGATCAGGGTGTCCTTGACGATGGCCACCATCGTCGGCGCACGCAGCCCTGCGGTCCACGTGTACAAGGCGACCACCAGGAAGGCGACGACCAGCGCGACGTCCGCGGCGCCGCCAGAGCCGCCGAAGCCGATCGTCTGCAGGACCGCCTGCATGCCGACGAGCTGCAGGGCGATGTACGGCATCGTGGCGATGATGCCGGTCACCGCGACGGCCAAGGCCATGCCGCGCGAATCGAACCGCCCCTTCACGTAGTCGGACGCGGTGATGTAGCCCTTGGACTTGGCGACAGACCAGAAGCGCGGGAAGACCATGAAGATGAAGGGATAGATCACGATGGTGTACGGCACCGCAAAGAAGCCCAGCGCGCCGGAGCCGTAGGCGAGGGCCGGCACCGCGATGAACGTGTACGCGGTATAGAGGTCGCCGCCGATCAGAAACCAGGACAGCAGGGCACCGAGGCGCCGCCCGGCGAGGCCCCACTCGCTCAGCTGAGAGAGGTCCGCTTTGTTCCAGCGTGAGGCATAGAAGCCCAGGACGGTCACGAAGACGAACAGGATCAGGAAGATGGCGACTGCGGTCGCGTTCACCGTGCCATGACCTCCTCTCGGCAGTCTTCCGGGCTCACGCCGTCAGGTAGTGGATCACGATCGTGAGGACGCCCGTGATGACCACCCACAGGAGCTGGTACCAGTAGAAGTACGGCAATCCCCAGAGCATCGGCGCAGCCGAGCTGTACAACTGGGGAAACAATGTGGCGACAAACGGGATGATCAAGACGAGGTACCACCAACGGCGACCGCTGCGGCGTTCTGACCTTGGCACTTCCTGCACAGGGCATCTCTCCCCCTCGCGTGCGAGACTGGCCCAGTCCATGGACTTAGGCGCAATGTGGCATATTGGCGGATCACACCACCAGTTCCTGCTTGATTTAAACGGCGATTGGCAACTTCCGTGATTCGGGCGCGGCTCGGTGAACGCCCGACGGCTGTCGGCTCGCGCAGATCCGCGTACGACAGCATCACGCAAAAGATGTCCGCGGGGACATGCTGATGGATGCGGCCGACCGCCGGGCGGCAGCACACCCTCTCCCGTTCTCTGGCCGACACGCTGTCAGGCTGCGCCACGAAGGCGCATGGAGAAAGCGCAGGCGAGCGACCATGCCCCCTTCCCGCCGACCGAGCGCCCGAACGCTGTGGGCCGCCGAACGCACGCTCCTCTCTTGGCTGCGAACGGCGATCTCGCTGCTTGCCTTCGGCTTCGTCGTCGCACGCTTCGATCTCTTCCTGCACCGTCGGCCCTCGACCGCCGGCAGCCTTCTTGGAGCCATGCTCACAGGTCTGGGCGGCCTCTTCGCGATCCTGTCGGCGGTGCGCTACTGGCGGGAAGCTCTTGGCGCCAGCCAGGGAACCCCTCGCCCAACGCTGGGTCTGGCGGCCGGTCTCGCCGTGGCCCTGGCGGCGGCGGTCGTCACGGGGTATCTGCTGACGCACAAGATGGCACTTTGACACATGAAATGGTTCTATCTAAGTTTTCTATTAGAGACATGCGCTGGGTGACTGTGATAGAGTGAAGTCAAGTCAAGCGAGGAGTGAGGTGAGCCGAGCCGTGATGAAGTCCACAGGCATCGTGCGCAAGGTCGATGACCTCGGCCGCGTCGTTCTGCCTATCGAGCTCAGGCGAACGCTGAGCATCGCCGAGAAGGACTCCCTGGAGATCTATGTCGATGGCGAGCAGGTCATCCTCAAGAAGTACGAGCCAGCGTGCATCTTCTGCGGAAACGCGGCCGACATGGTCCACTTCCACGGCAAGAATGTCTGCCGCAGCTGTGCGGCAGAACTTAATTCCGCGGCCTCACGCGCAAGCTAGCCAGGACAAGACGAACGGCGGGATCGCGGACATGCCGCGATCCCGCCGCTTCGTCATCGCACCGGCACTCTAGATGGTCGTGAGGAGGCGGGCCATCTCGAGGGCCGTCAGTGCGGCCTCCTGTCCCTTGTTCTGTTTGAGGCCGGCACGCGCCAGGCCCTGCTCGATGGTGTCCACCGTGAGCACACCGAAGCCGATGCCCACCTTGCCCTGCAGGGCCACCTGCTGCAGCCCCTGGGCGCAAGCGTCCGCCACCACCTCGAAATGGTAGGTCTCGCCGCGCAGCACGACGCCAAGTGCCACCACGGCGTGGAGCTGCCCCGTGTCGGCCAGACGGCGAACGGCGGCGGGCAACTCGAAGGCTCCCGGGACCCGCACGAGAACGATGTCCTCGTCCTTGACGCCGGCGTCGAGCAGGGTCTCGTGGGCGCCGTCGATCATGTGCTGCACAAGCATGTCGTTGTAGCGCGCCGCGACGATCCCGACGCGCAGTCCGGTGCCCTGTGGCCTCTCGCGCAACTCCCGCACCACTCCCGCCCCCAGCATCGTTACTTTGTCAGCAGATGGCCGAGCTTCGTCCGCTTGGTCTCAAGGTATCGGGCCATTTCGGGCCTCTGCTCCACCTCGATCGGAACCCGTTCGACGATCGAGATGCCATAGCCTTCGAGACCGGCGACCTTGCGCGGATTGTTGGTGAGGAGGCGCAACGAGCGCACGCCGAGGTCGACCAGAATCTGGGCGCCAATGCCGTAGTCGCGCAGGTCCGGCGGGTAGCCGAGGCTGAGATTCGCCTCGACCGTGTCGAGACCGCGATCCTGCAGCGCGTACGCCTGGATCTTGGGCCCGAGTCCGATGCCGCGTCCCTCGTGGCCGCGCAGGTAGATCAGGAGCCCGCGCCCCTCCGCCTCGATGTGGCGCAGCGCGGCCGCCAGCTGGTCACCGCAGTCGCAGCGCAGGGAGCCGAGGACGTCTCCCGTCAGGCATTCGGAGTGCATGCGGCACAGCACCGGCTGGCCGTCGCCGATGTCTCCCTTGACGAGTGCGAGGTGCTGGCGCTGGCTAAGCATGTCCTCGAAGGCGATCGCGCGGAAGTGGCCATAGCGCGTCGGCAGTTCTGCCTCACCGACGCGCACCACGAGGTGCTCCCGCTGACGGCGATGGAGAATGATGTCGGCGATCGTGACCACCTTGAGACCGTGGAGCTCGGCGAATGCGAGAAGATCGGGCGTGCGGGCCATGCTGCCGTCGTCCTTCATCACTTCGCAGATGACGGCGGCGGGGTAGAGGCCCGCCATGCGCGCCAGGTCGACGGCCGCCTCCGTGTGGCCGGCCCGCTTGAGCACGCCGCCATCTTGCGCTTCCAGCGGGAAGATGTGGCCAGGCCGCAGGAAGCCGTCCGGGCCCACCTTGGGGTCGGCGGCGAGGCGCGCCGTGAGTGCCCGGTCCGCGGCCGAGATACCGGTGGAAACGCCTTTGGCGTCCATCGAGACCGTGAAAGCGGTCTCCCAGTGCTCCGTGTTCTCGGAGACCATCGGCGGCAGTTTGAGGTCGTGTACGCGCTCCGCGGCCAGGGGCAGGCAGATGAGACCCCTGCCCTGCGTGGCCATGAAGGTGATGGACTCAGGCGTGACGAGCTCGGCGGCGGCGACGAGGTCGCCCTCGTTCTCGCGATCCTGGTCGTCGATCACGATGACCATGCGGCCTTGGCGGATCTCCTCGACAGCTTCCTCTACACTCGAGAACATGGTTCAAGCCTCCTTGGTGCGGGTCAGGGCTTCCACGTAGCGCGCGATGACGTCCACTTCGAGGTGGAGGGCATCGCCCGGCACTCTCTGCTGCAAGGTAGTGTGCTGGAACGTGTGCGGGATGACCGCGACCTCCGCCAGTCCGTCATGGTAGTCCGCCACGGTCAGGCTGATCCCGTCCAGCGCGAATGATCCCTTGACGACGATGTAACGGCGCAGCGGCGAAGGGATCTCGACGACGAGCCGGTGGCCGTCCCCTTCGGCCGTCAGGTTCCGGAGCGTGCAGAGCCCGTCCACGTGTCCCTGCACGAGATGTCCTCCCAGGCGATCCGCGAGGCGAAGCGGTCGCTCGAGGTTGACCGTCTGTCCCGCGCCGCGCCGCTCGAACGCCGTGCGCGCGAGCGTCTCCAGGCTGAGATCCGCGGTGAAGCCCTGCCCGTCACAGAACGTGACGGTGAGGCAGCAGCCGCTGACGGCGATCGACTCGCCCACGGCAAGCTCGGGTCCGAGTCCGGTCTCGATCGCGATGCGCGCTCCGCCCGCCTGGCGCGAGAACGATGCGACGCGGCCGACATCGCCGATGATGCCTGTGTACATTACCTTGACCTTCTCTCTACCGTCGCGGTGAAGTAGGCGTCTTCACCCAGAATGTGCCATGATCCGCCCTCAAGGCGAAGCCCCGCTGCAGGGCTCTCGGCTCCCACGCCCGCGACGCCGGGCGGCGCCGCCTCGCCGCCGAGCACGAGGGGTGCGACGAACACCGCGACGCGGTCGACGAGATCCTGGTCGAACAACGCTCCGTGAACGGTCGCGCCGCCTTCGACGAGAAGCGACGTGACCTCGCGCCGGCCGAGATCCTCCAGCACGGCCTCGAGCGGCAGCATGGGGCCTTGCCCGATCGGCACGACTTCGGCCCGATCCGACAGGGCGTTGAGGCGATCTGCGGCGACGTCCGCCCCGACGTAGACGATGGTCCGCCCCTCGCTCGCGAGCAGGCGCGCAGTGGGGGGCAGGCGGCCCTCGCTGTCCAGCACCACCCTGAGCGGAGACGTCCCGGGAGCGTCGCGGACGGTGAGTTGCGGGTCGTCCGCAAGCACCGTACCGATGCCGACCAGCACGGCGTCCTGCGTCGCGCGCAGGCGATGCGCCTCGGCACGGGCCTGCGCTCCGGTCATGTAGAGGCTCTGTCCCGTGCGGGCGGCCGACTGCCCGCCGAGGGAGAGCGCCCACTTCGCGGTGACATACGGACGGCCGGTGCGGCGCCAGTGCAGGTAGGGAGCGTTCTGGCCCGCCGCCTGGGCGGCGCCGAGGCCAACCTCCACGTCGATACCGGCCGCCAGCAGCTCCTGGAAGCCATCGCCCGACACCTTGGGGTTCGGGTCCTGGATCGGCGCGACAACTCTGCGCACGCCGGCGGCAATGATGGACTTCGTGCAGGGCGGGGTGTGGCCGTAGTGGCAGCATGGCTCGAGTGTCACGTAGAGGGTGGCGCCGCGCGCAGCCTCGCCTGCGGCCGCGATCGCGGCCGCCTCGGCGTGCGCCGTACCAGGACCGAGATGTACGCCTTCACCCACGACGGCCCCGTCCTTGACGAGGACGGCACCGACCCTCGGGTTCGGGGATACGCGGCCTATGGCCGCATCGGCCAGTTCAAAGGCTCTGGCAAGGTACCAACCATCTTCCCGCAGCGGCACGCGATCACTCCTGATTTGACAAGAAAACGCCCAAGGAAGGCACTCCTTCCTCGGCCCACAGGCAAGCCATGTGAAGCCCCTTCTCCCATCCCGACTCTAACGGTCGGCCCCGGAATCTCACCGGGTCGGCCCCAGTTTCCTGGGGTTCGCGGGCTCGGCCTTTGGCCATCACCGCCGGTTCGGAATTACACCGGACCCTGAAGGAGGATCAAAGCGCTATGTAATTGGCTACGCCATCCTACCACCTTGCGGCTGCCAGGGGCAAGTGCACGCGGACAGGGTCGCCGTCAGGACGACTTCGATCCCGCCGACAGGCCCTGGATCGCGTCGGCGTAGCTCGCGAGGCGCGCGGATGCGCGCGCGAAGACGCTGCCATCGGTCAGCGCGTCGCCGTTGTCGCCCGCCGGTGTCCCTGTCAGGATCTCGATGCCCTGCTCGATCGTCTCGATCGCGTAGACGTGGAATTCTCCCGCCTGCACCGCCTGGAGCACGTCGTCCGAGAGCATCAGATCGTCGACGTTCTGTCGCGGGATCATGCATCCCTGGCTGCCGGTAAGGCCCTGCGCCCGGCAGATGGCGAAGAAGCCCTCGATCTTCTCGTTGACGCCGCCGATCGGCTGAATGCGTCCGGCCTGGTCCACCGACCCCGTCACCGCGATATCCTGGCGGATGCCGAGGCCGCTGAGGTCTGAGAGGATGGCGTAGAGTTCGGTGGACGACGCGGAGTCGCCTTCGATGCCGCCGTAGTTCTGTTCGATGGTGAGGCTGGCGGAGAGGGCGAGCGGCCGCTGCTGGCCGAAGCGCCAGCCGAGGTAGCCGGAGAGCGTGAGCACGCCCTTGGAGTGGATCGGGCCCGAAAGCTTGATCTCGCGCTCGATGTCGACGACCCCGGCGGAGCCTGCATAGGTCCGCGCGGTGATGCGGGCCGGCAGACCGAACGAGTGCTCCCCGGCGGTCAGCACCGTGAGGCCGTTCACCTGTCCGACGCGACGTCCCTTGGTCTCGATGCGGATCGTCCCGAGCTCGATCATCTCGAGCATGCGCTCCTCGAGGAGACCTGAGCGCTGCCTGCGGGCAGCCAGAGCCGAGCGGACCGCGGCACCGTCGATCACGTGAAGGCTGCGCTGCCCCGCGAACGCGTCGGACTCCACGGCCAGCTCGATGATCTCGGACATGCGCGTCGAGAGGCGCCGCCGGCCCCCGGCGGTACGCGCCGCCTCCTCGAGCATGCGGGCGGCGCCGTCGGCCGAGAACGGTCGGATGCCGTGCGTGCGGCCCAGGCCGGCGAGGAAGCCCACCATCGCGTGGCGGTTCGCCTCCGTATTCTCCATGTCCGCGCTGAAGTCGACCCGCATCTTGAACAGCTTGCGGAACTGCTCGTCGAGCTCGCGCAGCTGGAGGTAGGCGCTTTCGGGGCCGACAAGCACCACCTGCACGTCCAAGGGGATCGGTTCTGGCGTCAGGCCCGACGTGGGCATCGGCCGCTCCTGCTGGCCGACGTTCTCGATGCGCGCGATGTGGTGCTGCAAGGCGCGCTTGAGCCCTTCATAGGCGAGCGGGTTCAGCACGAGCTCGCGCGCCGGAACGACGAGGAAGCCGCCGTTCGCGTGGTGGATGGCACCCGCGCGGATGAGGTGGAAGCCCGTACGCAGCGACCCTTCGGGACCTCCTTCGTACTCCAGGCGACCCATCAGGTTGTAGTACGAGGGGTTCGGCTCGTAGACGACCGGTGCCTCGCTTCCGTCGCGCACGACGAGTGCGTTCACCTCGAACCAGCCCGGATCGGGCGGCGGTTCCTGGCCGTCCGGCGGGACAAACAGCGCGAGCCAGTCGCCGATCCGTTCCTGCAGCAGCGAGAGATGGCGGCTGAGGGCGGGATCCGGGAAGTCCCCGCCGAGCGCAGCGAAGAGCGGCGCAGACGTATAGCTGGCCCTCTGGATCGCAAGGTCGCCGAGAGCCCGCTGCGCTTCGAGCTGCAACTCGTGCGCCCGGCGCACGAAGGTCTCGCCAAGCTTCGCCACCTGCTGCGACGCCTCGCCGAGCGCTGCGCGCTCGCTCTCCGTGAGATTCGCCATGCCCTCCTGGTCGAGCGGCCGGCCGTCCTTGAGAGGCATGCTCTGCAAACCGGTCGGCCCGGGTTTCACGGAGAAGCCCAGGTTCAGCGCCTGGCGCTGGAACGCCTCGAATTCCCTTTCGGTCGCCGCAGACACCCGCTGCAGCACGTCGTCGCGGGCTGAGCGGTACTCGTCCGAACCGAACGCCTGCGGCAGGCGCTCGGAAAGGTCGCGGCGAAGTTGGCGCAGGGCCTGGGCGAATCGCGGCCCGCTGCCGGGTGAGACGGCGACCGCGCGCGGTGCCGACGGGTTCTGGAAGTTTGGCAGGTAGAGCCAGTCGCGCGCCGGCGGCAGATCCGCGGCCGCATCGCGCAGGCGGCGGCGCGCGTAGGTCGTGCGCCCTGTTCCCGTGGGGCCGGAAAGATAGATGTGATAGCCGTGGCGCCGCAGGGTGATGGCGAACGACATAGCCTCCTCGGCACGGGGCTGGCCGACGAGGCGCTCTTCGACGAGCACTTCTTCGGTCGTCGCGAAGCCCAGGCTGTCGGGATCAAGCTGCCACCGCAGGGCCTGTGGATCGAGCGACGCGTAGCCCACTTGGACCACCTCGCGTCAGGTTTCCGCAGCCCGCGCAAGACTCCTGCCTCGGACATGGAGGGATCGCTTTGCCGCCTGAAGAGGAAGCGGCGCGCCGCGAGCTTCTGCGCTTCGTCCGGCGCGGCGCGCGCGAGAGCGTCCTGCGGGGGACGTTCGGGAACGTCTCGGTGCGGATCGGCGACCGCCTGCTGATCACGCCGACGGCCAGCGACTATCTGCGGCTGCGCGCGGGAGACCTTGCGCGCGTGGACCTCGATGGCCGCGTCGAGGACGGCAGGCCGTCCAGCGAGCTCGAGCTGCACCTCGCCATCTACCGCAGCGTGCCTGGAGCCTTGGCCGTCTGGCACGATCACGCGCCGTTCGCCGTCGCGGCAGGGCTCGTGACGGATCGGGTGCCGATCTTCACGGGCGAGGGGCACGGCCTCATCGGCTTCGAGCTACCGGTGGCGCCCTACAGACCCGCCGGCACGACCGTGCTCGCCAGCGAAGCGGCGAATCTGCTGCTCACGTCGGGCGCGAGCGCCTGCCTGCTGCGCAACCACGGCCTGTGCGCCGTGGGCCGCAACCTCATGGAGGCGTACAGCTGCGCGATCGCCGTGGACGAGGCCGCCCAGCACTACCTGCTGACGCGCGGCATGACGCCCATGACCCTCGGGCAGGAGGAGGCGACACGCATCCGGCGGTCCTTTGCGGGCTACCGCATGCATTAGGGCCCTGGCTGCCGAATGGTGTTGCACGAGAGACACGAGGGGGCGATCGCATGAAGGCGGTTATCATTCCCCGCTTCGGCGGTCCAGAGGTGCTGCAGGTCGCAGAGCTGCCGAAGCCCCAGCCCGGATCGGGGCAGGTTCTGGTCCGTGTGGCGGCGGCGACGGTCAATCCGACGGACCTCTCCCTTCGGTCCGGCATGCGCCGTCCTGACCTGCCGCCACCGTACATCCCGGGCATGGAGCTTGCGGGTGTGGTGGACGCTCTTGGTCCGGAGGTCGCGGGCGTGCGCCCTGGCGACCGGGTCATGGCCATCGTGGTGCCGACGCGAAGGGAGGGCGGCGCCCAGGCGGAATTCGTCGTGACTCCGCAAGACGCGCTCGCGCGCGTCCCGGAGGGCATGACGCTGGAGGAAGCTGCGACGCTGCCGATGAACGGGCTCACCGTCCGTCGGGCCTTCGACCTCCTGGCGCTACCCGCTGGCGCCACGCTGGCCGTCACGGGCGCCGCAGGCGCCGTCGGCGGCTACGCCATCCAGATCGGCAAGAAGCTCGGCCTCAGGGTCCTGGCGGACGCCGCGCCTGCCGACGAGGCCCTCGTGCGTCAACTCGGCGCAGATCTTGTCGTTCCCCGCGGCGACGGAGTGGGCGACGCCATCCGCCGGGTCGTGCCGGAGGGCGTGGATGCCGTGATCGACGCCGCCGTGCAGGGCGCCTTGGTGCTGCCCGCCATCCGCGACGGCGGCCAGGTCGCTGCGGTGCGCGCCTTCCATGGAGAGCCGGAGCGGGGCATCCGCATCCATCAGGTGATGGTCACGGAGTACGCGCACAACGGCGCCGCCCTGCAGGAACTGGCCCGCATGGCCGGCTTTGGCGGACTCACCTTGCGCGTCGCGGCCACATTCCCGCCCGAGCAGGCCGGCGAGGCCCACCGCAAGCTGGCGGCCGGCGGCGTGCGGGGGCGGCTGCTCATCGTGTTCTGATGTCGCCACGGACGGAACGTGCCACGCCGGCCGCCCACGGTCGAGGCCGGTCACGCGGCGCCTGCACGAGCACCTCGCGAGGCGCAAACTTGTAGCGCCTGGATGCTGTGCGCGACGGCCCGTCGTGGCCAGGACGCGCAAGGGATCGCCGGGTCTACCCAGGACGGCCCGCTGATCAGCGGCCGGGAGCTGCGGCGCGCGACGTGTGTTCTGCCAGCAGGGCGGTGTAAAAGACGTACTTTTCACGGGCCATCTGCTTCAAGGCTTCGAGCCGTGCGATCTGGTCCTCCAGACACCCCGCGTGCTGTTCCAGGATGCTGATGCGCCGCTCCAGCGTGTGTGCGAGCTCCGCACCCTGCTGGGTGGATATGCATCCGCCCTCTACGAATGCGACGATGTCTCCAAGCTTCATGCCGGCTTCCTTCAGGCCGTGAATGAACTCGATGAACTGAATGTCCTGGTCGCGGTAGAGCCGCGGTCCGGAGGGCTTGCCGTCGCGTCGGCTGGGCCGCGGGAGGAGTCCGATCTTCTCGTAGTATCGGAGCGTGAACGCGGTGATGCCAGTGAGCTTGGATGCCCGGCCTATGGAGTACATCGGCGATCACCTCCTCGATCAGGCAGTGAGCACAATCTTGCCGACGGACAATGACCCTTCGAGCGATGCATGGGCACGGGCAGCGTCCCTGAGCGGGATGCGCTGGGAGACGATCGGCTGGATCCTTTCCTGCTCCAGCAGCGAGAACAGCAGGCGGAGGTCTTCCTGGAACCAATCGGGACGGTCCTTCTTCAAGGCTGTGATGCTGTACATGTGGACTTCATTGCCGCGCTCGGTGGCACCCATGGACCCGAACGCCCCCCAGTCGGTTGCCCAGTCGCCGGGATCCTGTCCTTCGAGCACCGATGTGTAGCCGTAGCCGACGAACTGTCCATCCCGGCTCAGGGTCTGGAGTGAGCGCCGCCAGTTCGGACCCCCGATCGGATCGAACACTGCGTCGATGCCGTCGGGGGCCTCACGGTGCAGCACGTCCACGAAATCCTCGCTCCTGTAGTCGATGGGGAGGGCGCCGAACCGGGCAACGGTCGGATGCTTCACGGAAGATGCCGTGCCGAACATCCGGAGGTGCAGGAGGCGTCCGAGGTCCAGAAGCGCCGTGCCGACGCCGCCGCTGGCACCATGGATGAGGACGGACTGGCCCAAGCGGACGCGCGCGATGCGATGAAGCATCTGGTAGGCGGTGACGTAGTTCAGCACGGTTGCCACCGCCTCTGCAGCGTCGAGCTGCAAAGGGACGGCGACGAGCTCATGGGCGTTTGCGAACACGTGGGATGCATAGCCGCCTACGCCGTTGAAGAACGCGGCCACCCGGTCGCCGCGGGAGAACTGGAGCACACCCGCACCGACCTCGTCCACGGTTCCCACCACGTCGTACCCCGGGGTGAACGGAGGAGTTGGCGAGGAGGGATACACCCCTTCTCTTCTCATCACATCCGCAAGGGCTACTCCCGCGCATTGCACACGAATGCGGACTTCGTCCGCTTCGGGCGGGCGCAGGGGCTCGTGAACCACGCGGAGTACGTCCGGTCCCCCGTACCTTGTCACGATTACCCGCATGTTCAATATGGTCATTCCCTCCGGCAGCGCAGCTTCGTGCCTGCAGTGTACCTGCTAGAGTTCACTCGAAGTCAACCGTGCGCGCAGGGGGCACGCGTGGCACGACTCCGCGAGAGTTCCGCCGGCGCGAGCTGGTCATCCGCGCCTTCCCGAACGTCGACTCCGTCCAAAGGCTTCGCGGCGCCCTGCTCATGGAGCAACACGAGATCTGGTCCGCCGCACGCAAGTGCGTCGCGCTGGCCGCCGACTGGGCATGGTGCGGCCTCAGGCCACGGCGAGCGGCAGGAAGGCCAGGGGCGTCAGGGCATGCCCGACGCCCCTGTGGTCGTTTGCACGGTGGGCAAGGCAACGCTGCCGTAACTCTGTCCGCGCGGCGCCGCAGCCCCGGTGGACGAAGAATCAGAGGATGCGCAGGCTTGCACGTCCTTTGCGCGGAGATGCCGTCGTTCTGCGCGAGATCCGCGGGTACGGTCGTCATGCTCGCGTCCGCGGCCCCCAGCAGCATCACCTACGCGGCCGCTGCGTTCCCACGGCGCTCCCGGCAGGCGCAAGCCCTGACGCACACGCCCGGGGAGCGATACCTCCCTTGCTCAGCGGGAGAGTTCGATCGCGATCTCGGCGGCGAGTCCGGCGTTGTGCACCAGCAGTTCGATGTTGGCCTGCATGAGCTCCTGACCGCCCTGGCGGTTGAGGTGGTCGAGGAGGAACGGCGTGACCGCCTTCCCCTCTATCCCCTGGCGCTCGAGCTCCAGGGCCGCTTCGGCCACCAGCCGCTCTACCGTCGCCTGATCGAGCGGCACAGGTCCCGGCTGCACGCAGAGGAGCGCCTGACGCAGGTCCAGGGCGTCCATGGCCCGGCGGATGGCGGCCACATCCTGCACGCTCCGGGCCACCCGATCGAGCGTGTGGCCCGAGTCCGCCACGTAGAATCCCGGGAAGGACCCGGTGCGAAACCCAACCACCGGCACCGAGAGCGTCTCGAGGAGTTCGAGCGTCGCAGAGAGGTCGAGCACCGACTTCGCACCGGCGCTCACCATGACAAGCGGCGCCGCCGCCAGGGCGTGGAGATCGGCAGAGATGTCGAGGTGCTGGGAGAAGCCGCGATGCACGCCGCCGATGCCGCCCGTGGCGAACACCTTGAGTCCGGCGCGCGCGGCCAGGAAGGCGGTCGCGGCCACCGTCGCGCCGCCGTTCCTACGCATCGCCATCGCGATCCCGAGGTCGCGCACGGAGCACTTCCAGGGATCCTCGAGCAGCGACGGCCAATCTTCCTCAGCCAGGCCGACGGTCGGCTGACCGCCCAGCACGCCGATGACCGCCGGCACCGCCCCGCGCCCGCGGACGGCCTCCACCATGCGCGTCATCGTCTCGATGCCCTCAGGAGCGGGCAGCCCGTGCGTCAAGACCGCCGTCTCCAGCGCCACGACCGCGCCTCCCGCGCGCAGGGCCGCAGCCACCTCTCTACCGACGTCGAGCACTTCTCCATCCACTCCCGCGTCGATGTTCGAACAGGACCTGCCAGGGTCTAGGAGAACTGCGGCAGATCGTCGCGATGGGCCGAGAACAGTTCGTCGAGGCAGGCGGCGGCCACCGCGCGATCACCGATCAGCGGATGCGCCATCGCGGCCTGCAGTGCGGCTTCGCGGTCCCCGTGCAGCGCGGCGCGCACCGTCAGCCGCTCGTAGTCCTTGACCTGCCGCACGAGGCCGCGCGGACCGAAGGGCAAGGGCAGGGACACCCTGGGATGCGCTCCGTGCTCATCCACGTCGCAGGTCAGCTCCCCGACCTCGTCGGGCAGCAGGACGTCCGACGTGCCGCGGCTGGGCACGTTGAGATGCAGCTCCTGGTCGCCCCGGCCCGCGAGGGCGGTCATCACGCGCAGCGCGAGTCCCTCGTAGCCCTCCTCGGTGAAGATGGTCTGGGCCGTGATGCCGCGGTCATGCTGCGTCGCGGTCACTTCGGACATGTAGGAGTTGCGTCTGGCCGCGAGGATGGCACGATAGCGCTCGAGCGCGTCCTGGGCGTCGCCGCGGCCGAGCGCTTCGGCCAGCTCGGCATACAGCCGCGCGTTCCACGCGAGGACCATCTCGCCCCGCGTGCGATCGAGCCCGACCTCGCGCGCGAAGGCTGCCTGGCGCCGGTAGAAGTAGTAGAGGTACTCGTTCGGCAGGAGGCCCAGCCCGCGGATCAGGTCGGGTCCGAAGAAGCCGAGCGTGCGCACGCCATCGCAAAGCTCCTCGGCCCCCTCCAGGAGGCCTGGCAACGCTTCGACGCCCTCGATGCGCAGGGACTGGACCCAGCCGAGATGGTTGAGCCCCTGGTAGGCGATCGAGACATCATCCTCGTCCGCGCCGAGGTACCGGCAGAGGTCACCTTTGAGGCCCGAGGGGGCGTCGCACAGCCCCACGACGTGCTCGTGGCCTTCCTCGTGCAGGGCCTCCACGATGAGGCCCGACGGGTTTGTGAAGTTGAGGAACCAAGCGTTCGGTGCCCGACGCTCCATGCGCTCGATCAGCGACACCACGACGGGAATCGTGCGCAGCGCCATCGACATGCCGCCGATGCCAGTCGTCTCCTGGCCGATCAGGCCATGGCGCAGCGCGATGCGCTCGTCGCGGATCCTGGCCTCGGCGCCGCCGGTGCGGACGGCGGAGAAGGCGAAGCTGATCCCCTCGAATACGTCGTCGAGATCCTCGCTGACACGGATTCTCGTGCTGGCGCCGAGCTTCTGCCGCATCGCTTCGCCCAGTGCCGCCATGAGGCGGGCGCGCTCCACAACCGTGTCCGTGAGCACGATCTCCTCGAGCGACAGCTCGACGCTGCGGCGAAGGAGCCCGTGCAGGAGCAGCGGCACACGGACACCACCCCCGCCGATCACCGAGACCTTCCCCACCGAACGCACGTCCTGAACCCTCCTTACACGCGGGGCCATGGCAAGTCGCGCAGCGCGGCCTCGCAGACCGCCCGCGACGGAGCGGCGGTCGCGCCGCCGAGGTCTGAGAGGGCTTCGCCCGCGGCGAACTGGCCGAGGGCGGTCGCGGCGTCCTCCTTGAAGCCGAGCAGCCGCCCCGCGATGTAGCCTGCGTCGAAGACGTCCCCGGCACCAGTCGCGTCGGTGACGTCGCGGCGCCGCGTCGGCTGGTGGCGCACCTCGCCGCCGCAGACGCGCAAGACACCATCCCCACCGAGCTTGACGATCGCCTGCGCCACCAGCAGGCCGAGCGCCGCCGCCGCTTCCCTGGGCTCACCGGCTCCGGTGACGCAGGCGGCCTCGCGCGCATTTGGCAAGTAGATGTCGGACTCCCGCAGCACCTCGCGAAACTCGGCGCTGGCGAGCCAGGCGGGATCGGTGCCGCAGTCGAGCGATACGAAGAGACCCTGCCGGTGGGCCTGCCGTGCCACCTCCGCCGCCCATGGACCACGGCCCGAGAGGTGGAGCCAGCGTGCCTCGGGCCAGGTGGCCAGGGCGGCCATGCCGGCCTGCGACAGCGTACGGCCGTCAGGCGGGCCGGCGGTCACGAAGGCGCGGTCGCCGTCGCGATTGAGCGCGACCGTCACCGGCGTCCGCCTGAGCACAGGCCCGACCCGTTCGACCCCCTCGGCCGTCAGCAGCGATGTGAGGAAGAGACCCGGCCCGTCCTCCCCGATGGCGGTCCCCAGCCCGACGGGGATGCCGAGGCGCCGCAAGGCCACGGCGGAAATGGCGAACCCGCCCGCACAAAGCTCGACGCGCTCCGTGAACACCTCCTCGCCGAGTGCAGGCCAGCGCGGCAGCGGGGCCGCGATGACGTCGAGGTAGGCGGGGCCGACGACCAGCACGCGGGGACTGTCCACCGCTACCGAACCTCCAGGCGCAGCCAGTCGCTCAGGTTGTCGCGCCTTGTCGCAGGGCGGGCGACCCCGTCCTTCACGAAGACTACCGGCGGCACCGGCACGCGGTTGTAGTGGGATGCCATCGAGTGGTTGTAGGCACCGGTGTCGAGCACGACCAGGAGATCTCCCACCTCCGCGCGGGAGATGGTCACGTCGCGACGCAGGATGTCGCCGCTTTCGCAGTGCATGCCGGCGATGTCCACCCGCTCCTCGCCGTCGCGGCGGGGGGACACCGCCACGTCGGGCTCTGCGCCGTAGAGCGCCGGGCGCGGGCCGTCCGACATGCCGCCGTCGACGATGAGGTAGGTTCGCCCGTCGGCGGCGGTCTTGCGCTGGACGATGCGGTAGATGGTCGCTCCGGGCGGGGCGACGATGTAGCGCCCGGGTTCGGTCATGAGGCGTGGCAGGGGGCCGTCGCGCAGCACCTGCGCGATGGCGACGCGGTAGGCGCTGCCCAGGACGGCCGGGGAAGGGGATGACCCGCTGATGCCCAGGCCGCCGCCGAGGTCAAGGATCTCGGGCCAGAACCCGGTCTCGGCCGAGACCGTCCGCAGGAACGCGGCGACGGCCTGCGCACCGGAGACGAAGGGGTCCAGCATGGTGATCTGCGAGCCGACGTGCATGTGGTAGCCCCGCAGGGCGATCGCGTCCTCGGCCGCGAGCAGCTCGCGCACGGTCTCGAGCGCCTGCCCGTCTGCGATCGGCACGCCGAACTGGCTTGCGGGCGCCCCTGTGGCGAGCGAGGGGTGGGTGTGCACCTGCACGGCCGGCGCCAACCGTAGCAGCACGCCGACCCTGCACTGCTCCTCTCGCGCGATCCGCACGAGCTCCGCCACTTCCCCCGGCGACTCCACGACCACGAGGCCGACGCCTTGCCTGGCCGCCGTGCGCAGGGCGGACACCGGCTTGTATAGACCGTGCATGATAATCCGTTCCGGCGGGAAGCCGAGGCGCAGGGCAAATTCCAGCTCGCCCTCGCTGACGACGTCGAGCCCCAGCCCTGCGCTCTGCGCCATCTGCAGCATGCGGCCGGTGAGGAAGGCCTTGGCGGCGACCGCCACGTTCTCTGCGCCGAACGCCTGGCTGTAGGTGTCGATGCGCTGGCTGAGGTCCGCCTCGTCGTAGACGTAGAGCGGCGTGCCGAAGGCGGAGGCGAGCCCTGCTACGGGCGCCCCGGCAAAGCTCGCGCCGCCGCTGGGATCCCAGGAGAAATGACGTGGAGGCACGGGGTGCGGGACCTCCTCAGGGAAAGGATGAGCGTTCAGTCGTTGGCCTCCGGCAGGCGGCCGCTTCGCGCGATGTCGCCGTAGTGCCTGGCGCTCTCGCGGACGGTGCGGCCCTGGCTGGAGCGGTCGACGGCGACGAGGCCGAACTGGGGCCGGTAGCCCTCCGCCCACTCGAAGTTGTCGAGCAGCGACCAGTACTGATAGCCCCGGACGTCGGCGCCCTCCGCCATGGCTTGCCGCACGGCGGCGAGGTGGGAATCGATGTAGCGGATGCGCTCCTCGTCCTGTTGGCAGGCGATGCCGTTCTCCGTCACGATCAGCGGCAGACCGTAGGCCGCCGCGCCTGCGAGGGCCGCCAGGAGCCCGTCCGGCGCGATGGACCAGCCCATCTCGGTGCGTGGATCCTCAGGCGTCGCCAGCGGCACCTGCCGCAGCAGGGAGGTCGCGTACTGGCGCGCGTAATAGTTGATGCCGATGAAGTCGCTGACGCTCTTCACCTGCTCGAGGTACCAGCGGTTGAACAGGTGGTGCTGCAGCCGGCTGCCGAGCCGGTGCACGGGGTTTCCGGCGTCGAGGGGCCAAAAGTCGATCCAGTGCTTCGCGACGCCGAGCAGCATGTCTTGGTCCACACCGCGGATCGCGGCGTGGGCCAGCTTGTGCCAGGAGACGAGCCGCCTGGCGGCCCGGACGGCGTCGCCCGGGGACTTCTGGCCTGGCGGCCAGACGCCTTGCAGGTAGCCCATGAGCACGAGGATCATCGGCTCGTTGATCGTAACGACCCAACGCACACTACCCTGCAGGGCTTCGGCCACTTGGCGGCAGTAGCGCGCGAAGAGCTCGGCGCTGCGGGGGGCGAGCACGCCGCCGGCATCGCTGAGCCAAGTGGGCAAGGTGAAGTGGTGCAGGGTGACGATCGGCTCGACACCGACCTTGCGACACAGGTCGACCATGTCGCGGTAATGCCGGAGCTGGGCGGCGTCGAAGCGGCCCTCTTCGGGCTCGATGCGCGCCCACTCGACCGAAAAGCGGTAGCTCTGAAGGCCGAGGTCGCGCAGCAGTGCGATGTCGTCAGGATAGAGGCGGTAGTGGTCGCAGGCGTCGCCCGAGCGGTCCTTCGCGCCACCCTTGGCCTCCCATGCGACCCAGTCGCAGCCGTCGTTGCGCCCTTCCACCTGATGTGCGGAGGTCGCGGCGCCGAACAGGAAACCCGCAGGAAAGTCGCGTGCGATCAAGTCCGCCCTCCTCCGCGAGACGCGACGGATAGAGAGTTCCACGCACGCAGCCGTGAACCTTCGCGGGTGTGACGCAAGGCACAACCGTGGTGTGCGCCGCCGGGCACCCCAGGGCGACGCCTTTGCCCACAATGGGGGATGGAGATTGGAGGTCCTGGGATGCTTGCGTTCGAGATCCGCGACCTTCACAAGACGTATGGCCAGACGGTGCGGGCGAATGACGGCCTCGACTTTGCGATCGAGGCGGGCGAGGTGTTCGGCATCCTCGGGCCGAACGGCGCGGGCAAGTCGACCCTCGTGCAGCAGATGGTGGGGCTGAGTGCCCCCACGCGTGGCGAGATCAGGCTCTACGGGCACGTCATCCGTCCGCACGACCGACACGTGCGCAGCCAAGTCGGCTATCTTGCGCAGCGTCCGCTCGCCCTCTACGACCTGCAGGTCGCTGAGGCCGTGGTCGACACGGGCCGTCTGCGGGGCCTGCGCCGCCGGGAGGCGGAGCGCGAGGCAGGGGAACTTCTGGCCGAGATCGGCCTCAAGGACCGGCAGGACCGTCTCGTCGGCAAGCTGTCCGGTGGGGAGCATCGTCTTGTCGGCCTCGCGACGGCCCTGATCGGCAGCCCTCCCGTGCTGATCCTCGACGAGCCGACGAACGAGCTGGACCCCGTAGCCAGGCGCCGGGTCTGGGACATGCTGATGCGCCGCCGGGAACAGGGGACCACCATCGTCCTCGTGACCCACAATGTGCTCGAGGCGGAGCGCGTTGTCGGTCGGGTGGCGCTCATGGCCCAAGGACGCATCGTAGCTCTCGGCACGCCCGGCGAGCTCAAGGAACGGCTCCATGCCAGCGTGCGCCTCGAGGTCGCGCTGCGCGAAGAGGCGTCGCCCGTCCCGGAGTGGCTGAGGCAAGGCACACAGATCGGCGAGCGGCGCTTTAGCCTCAGGCTCGAGCGCGGCCGCCTCGACGAGGCATTCGCGCGCCTGGCCGATCCTGCGACCAGCGCGGTGATCGACGATCTGCGCATCACAAGCCCGTCGCTCGAGGACGTCTATCTTTCCTACAACGAAGGGGAGGCGCGGTGATATGCCTGTGGACGAGCCCCTGAGGGGCCCCGGCGCCGCATCGGCCTTCTTTGTGCTGCTCGGCATGCAGCTGGCGCGCGCCCGCCGAAGCTGGCGGCAGTACATCATCGTCTCGTCGGCCATGCCGAGCGGCATCGCCATCCTGCTCCGGGCCATGACCAGCCACCCGGGCGCGGCACTCGCGCTGCAGATCATCAGCGGCAACGTCGTCCTGTCGGTGGCGATCACGGCGATCGCCATGCTCGCGCAGCAGGTGGCCTGGATGCGCCAGAACCGCACCTTCGACTACTACCACACCTTGCCCGTGCCGAACGCCTCCGTCATCCTCGCCATCCTCGTCGCCTACCTGCTGTTCGCCATGCCGGGCATCGCGGTGGTGCTGACGGTTGGTGCGCTCTTCTACGGCGCGCACCTCCAGATCTCCTGGGGCCTGGTTCCGGCCATCCTCGGCACGGGCGTCGCCCTTTCCGGCATCGGAGCCCTGCTCGGCATCGCGTCGCGAGACGGGGAGCTCGCAGGGCTCACGGGCAATCTCGTCATGATGGCCGTCCTCTTCCTCGGCATCATTCCGCCAGGCCGGCTGCCGTGGCCGCTGGTCGCGCTATCGGACGTCCTGCCCTCCACCTACGGCGTGCGACTCCTCCTCCACCTGCTTACCGGCACGGCGAGCGCCGCGGTCTGGCTCCTGGACGGCCTCATGCTGCTCTTGTTCTCGCTTGCGCTGTTCCTCGCCGTGGAGCGGCTCAGCTATCGCGTGGGGTAGGCGGCGGGCGGAAGGCAGGAGCCGGGACGGATGGGAAGAATGAGCCTAAGGAGCCATGCCCTTGGAGGGGATCACCTTTGCGCATCCTGCACACCCGCATCCGCGTGCGGGACCTCGAGCGGTCCATCGCCTTCTACCGCGACGTGCTTGGCCTCGAGGAGGCGGGCCGGCAGACGTCGCCGCGCGGCAACCAGCTGGCCTTCGTGCGTGATCCCGCGTCGGGTCACGAGATCGAGCTCTGCTTCCAGCCCGGTGCCCGGGACTTCACCTTCCCCGAGGACATCTTCCACATCGCCCTCGCCGTCCCGGACCTGCGCCAGGTCGGGGAGGAGCTCCAAAGGCGCGGCATCCCGTTCACCGACGGGCCGCACTTCAGCGAGCGGGGCTCGGCGCTGGCGTTCATCGACGATCCCGACGGCTACGAGATCGAGCTCCTCCAGGAGACGCCGGCCTGATGCCGCTCGAGGACGACTTCTGCGACATCATCCGCAAGGCGCGCTGGGGCCGGGGACTTGGCATCACCGATGTTGCGTCGTCCGCTGGCATCGCCCCCCTGCGCCTCGAGGCGCTCGAAGCGGGCCAGATGCCCTCGGCGGGCGAGGTGGACCGGATCGCCGAGGTCCTCTCCCTGCGTTCTGCGCAGCTGCGGGCGATCGCTACCGGCAGTGCCGCGCCATGGGTGGCGTCGAAGGTCCCGGGGTTTTCGGTCACCGCGGTGTTCGCCGCGGATGTGGGGGCGTTCGCGTATGCCGTCAGGGGCCCCCTGGGGGCCTTCCTCGTCGACTGCGGCGGCGGGGTTCCAGAGCTCCTCGACGCTCTCGGCACCCCGCCGGATGCCGTGTTGCTGACCCATGGCCACCGCGACCACGTGGCGGGTTTGACGGCCCTGCCGCACGGCGTGCCCGTCTACGCGCATCCCTGGCTCAGCGGGCGCATCCCGGGCGCCCGCGCGCTGCAAGACGGCGAGACGCTCTTCGGCCTCAAGGCCAGCTACGCGCCTGGCCACAGCCCGGACATGCTGGCCTTCACAGGCGATGGGCTGGCCTTCGTCGGGGATACGATCTTCGCCGGGTCGCTCGGGCGCGCGGACGCCGTCGCGAGCTATCCCGTCCTGCTGGAGACTGCGAGGCGCATCCTCGCACTGCCTGAAGACACCCGCCTCTTCTGCGGGCATGGCCCCGTCACCACCGTCGCCTGGGAGCGCGACCACAACGCGTTCCCCGTCGCGTGAGGCGTCATGGCTGACCTCAGGCGCGTCATGCACCAGGGGAGGGGTCCCATCGAGATCTGGCGGGCGGATGCGGTGCGAGAGGCCATCGGCCGGAGCCTCGGCCCCGGGGCCATCGTCGTCGGCAGGCCGGGCATGCCCAGTCCCAGCTGGCTGGCGGGCCTGCCCTTCGGTCCGGACCAGTTCTTCATTGGCAGCGCATCCGGTGCGCTCGGCGTCGACGATCTGCCGGTGCTGCTGGAGACGCTGCTGCCGGAGCTGCCCCTGCACATACGCCGCATCTACCATTACGACGCGAGCTGGCTTGGTCCCGTGGCACGCGCCTATCTCGCGCAGGGTTTCGTGGACTTCGTCCACCGCTACAGCATGCAGCGGCGCCTGCCGGCTCCCGTGGCACCGCAGGAGCGCCTTACGCTCCTGCCCCTGGACCGGGAGACGGAAGCGCTCTTCGCGGAGACCTACGCCCGCTGCCTTGTCGACTGCCAGTCGCCCATGTCGCTCGAGGACACCGCCGATCCCGCGGCGGCGCTCGCTTTCCAGATCGCCCAGGACCACGGCCCGGACGGCCGGCGCTGGTATCTTGGGCTGCTGCCGGACGGCAGGCCTGCCGGCATGGCCCTCTTCGACCGCTACGGCCCGGCCCCGAGCGACTGGGTGGTGAGCTTTCTCGGCACGGCGCCGGAGGTGCGCGGACAGGGCTACGGGCGCGAACTCCTGCTGCGCGCGGCGGCACAGGCGACCCGGGCGGGTGCCCGCAAGCTGCATCTCGCGGTCTGCCAGCCGAACGAGCCCGCTCTGGGGCTCTACCGCAGCGCGGGCTTCCGCACGGAGGAGACGTATCGCGTGTTCAGGCGCAGCCGCTAGACGTCAGACGTGAAGGCGGTCGAAGTACTCGACGAGGCTCGCCGTGCATGTCAGGGCGCCGACGATCAGGAATTCGGTCGAGGCAGCGGACGGGTGGATGAATGGCACGGTGACGAGCACGAGGCCGAGCACGCCTGAGGCGGCGAACGGCCAGCGGGCTGGAACGAGGTTGGCGACGATGCCCGCGAGGACGACGAGGAAGCCGAGCACCACCGAGGCCTCGACGGCGAACGGATCACGGATGCCGAGCGCGTAGGTCGACGAGAGCTGCCAGATGCCGAGGATGAGGACGAGCCAGCGCCAGAGCCGCATCGCCGTTCTTCCTCCTTTCACCGACGAACCTACGGCATGCGATCGGTCTCCGCCGGCAGGGGGCGCACGAGGAGACGCCTCGCTGTTTCAAGAGGGACTTCGATCCTATGTTCCCCGATCATGCAGGTGAGGCCGGAAGCAGCGGTACCGAGCACGTGCACCTCGGTCCCGGGCACGAGGCCCTGCTGCTCCAGGGCGTGGAGGAATTCACCGAGCCCCTCCACCTGCTCGAACACCCGATCGACCACGACCGCCAGGCCCGCGGGCGTCTCTGCCAAGGTACGCAACGCAGCCGCGTCGGAGTCCGACAGACCTGGGATCGGGTTGCCGTGCGGGCATGTCGTGGGACGTCCGAGGCTCTGCCAGAGACGCTCCTCGATCAGCGGTGTCAGGGCGTGCTCGAGGTGATGTGCCTCCCTATGGCACTCGGCCCAGTCGAGGCCAAGCACGTCATGCGCCCAGCGCTCCGCCAGGCGGTGGCGCCTGACGACCTGCTCCGCCTCGACGAGCCCCTTGGCCGTCAGACGGATGGCCTTTGCGCCGTCGTCCTCGACGAGCCCGTCACGCCTCAGGCGGCGCATGGCCTGCGTCACGCTCGGCGGCGAGACGCCCATGTACTCCGCGATGCGGGCGCTGAAGGCGTTCTGCGTCTCCACGGAGAGGACGTAGATCGCCTCCAGGTAATGTTCCACGTTGCTCGTCGCCATGAGACATCACGTCCTCTTCGCACATGGGAAGGATCCCGCACTGCTGCCAGAGAGATGAGGAAGCGGTCAGGCAGAATGTTCTGCCCGACCGCTCGCATTCTCCTGCTGAACGAGACCGGAGCGTGCCGCCCCTGGTCCGCACCGGGTCACTTGCGCCAGAGGCTGCGCAGGATGAAGCCGAGGTTGGCAGGGCGTTCGGCCAGGCGGCGCATGAAGTAGGCGTACCAGTCGGTGCCGTACGGCACGTAGCAGCGCACCCTGTAGCCTGCCGCCGCGAGCTCCCGCTGGCGGGCGGAGCGGATGCCGTAGAGCATCTGGAACTCGAAGCGTTCGCGAGGGATCTTGCGCTCCTTGACCCAGGCCTCGACCTGCTGGATGATCGCCTCGTCGTGGGTGGCGATGGCAACGTAGTGTCCGCGCTTCAGACAGGTGTCCACGAGCTCGAGGTAGCTGCGGTCGACGTCGGCCTTCTGCGGGAACGCCACGCTCTCCGGCTCGAGGTAGGCGCCCTTGACGATGCGGACCGTGACGCCTTCGGCGATCAGCCGCTCGAGGTCGTTCTTGGTGCGGTAGAGGTAGGACTGCAGCACGGTGCCGATCTTGTCGTAGTCGCGCCGCAGGGCGAAGAGCACGTCCAGAGTTGCGTCCACGTGCTGGGAGTCTTCCATGTCGATGCGGATGAAGTTCTGGCTCTCCTGCGCCGCGGCGACGATGCGGCGCATGTTGCCGAGGCACTCCTCGCGGCCGACGTCGAGTCCCATCTGCGTCAGCTTGATCGAGACGTTGGCATCCACCTTGGCGTCCGAGATGGCCCGGAGCACATCGACGTAGGCGTCCGCCTGCACCTTCGCCTCCGCCGCGTTCGTCACGCTCTCGCCCAGGTGGTCGAGCGTGGCGAGGATGCCCTGCTTGTTGAGCTGGCTGATGACGGCAATGGCGTCCTGCAGGGTGATGCCGGCAAAGAACCGGCGCGCCCCGAGCGCCTTGTCATGCTTGTGTACGAAGCGGGAAACGGACGCAGACCCTGCGAGGTTCAGAATCAATTGACGCAAGAATTGCGTACTGTCCAACCCACGTCGCCCTTTCTGTCAGGCACACGGATAAGTGCTTCAGTCCGGCGAACATCATAGCACCGGCCGCTGCGCGGGACCATGTCTATAGGTCTGGTGCAAAGAGATGGGGGGACCGCATTCCGGCCACGCTCGCGGGCCGTCCTGCCATCCGGCCCCGGGAGAGCTCGCGGCGCCATGGCCGGGGACTCTTACGGGGCGCAGCCGACGCGCATCCCCAAACACGCACGCGGCGCCGACCATCGGGACACACGGACCGGACACCCCGGCCAATGGGGACAAGGAGGAACGGCCATCCGACGGAAGGCTTAGCGGCAGAGGGCGCGTATCATGGCCTTGGAAGAAAATACTCCCAACTTAGATATATCGCTGCTAGGAAGGCGGGCGCAGCGCATGCGGTTCCCGACACTGGACTTGCACCGGATCCGGGTGCCGACCGCGGATGCAGGCGGTGAAGCGGGCGGTACGCCTGGGGCGGGCGTGCTCCCGCCCCAGGCGTTCGCCTCGATCGGCGCACGCGTGCGCGCGCTGCGACTGGAAGCCGGCTGGACCCAGGCGGAGCTGGGCAAGCCGTTCTCCAAGGGCTACATCAGTCAGATCGAGAGCGGTCGCCTCGCGCCGTCGCTCGCGCTGCTCTCGGTCATCGCCACGCGCCTCGGCACATCGGTCGAGCGGCTGGCACCCGAAATCGAGACGGGCAACCGGTCGGAGGACGTGGTGCGCCTGTGGGACGCCGCCGAGCGTCTTGGCCGTCACGGCGAGAACGAGAGCGAGATCGGGATGCTCGAACAGGCGACGCGGCTCGCCGCCGTGGTCGACGATCCTGCCCTGCGGGGCCAGTCGCTGCTGCGGTACGCCGACGCGCTGCGCCGTGCCGGACGGGCGGGCGCGGCACTGGAGGCGGTGGCAGAGGCGTTCGAGGCTCTCGGCAGTGCCGGGCCCTCGCGCCTCTTCGGGCAGTGCTACCTCGCGGCGGCCCTGGCCCACCGCGACCGCGGCGACCTCGAGCGCGCCCGCAGCTGCTTCGAGCAGGTTCTCAGGCGTACCCCGCGCCGGGATGTCGGCCACACGCAGGCCTTGATCGGATTGAGCCGCATGCTGCTGCATGGCGGCCTGACGCAGGAAGCGGCGCAGCGCCTGCGCCAGGCGATCGCTCTTGGACGTCAACATGGCGACGGTTGCGAGGAGGCCGACGCAAGGCTGCTCCTGGCCGAGACCATGTGCCTGGAGGGCAAGGCGCAGCAGGCCCGATCCGAGCTCGAGGCGGCGGCAGCCCTCATCGAGGGACTCGACGACAGGGGGCTCGCGCTGCGGCTGCGGGCGCTCGCAGCCCTGGCGCAAGACGTCGAGCAGGGCCAGTGGGAGCAGGGGGTCGAGGACTGCCTGCAGGCGGCGGAAGCCGTGCGCGACCACGAGACCTGCGTCACACTCTGCCACGCGCTGCTGGAGGCGCGCCTGGCGCGGGGTGCGGGAGAGGAGGCCGCTCGCGTCGCCGCGCGCTGCATCGCGCACGCGCATAGCGCCGGCGACTGGCACCGACTTGCCGCACTGCAGTCGCGCCAGGCACTCGCCCTTGCCCTGAGCGGCGAGACCGAACAGGCCGCGGCAGCCTTGATCGGCTGCCGCGAGGCCTACATGGCCCTGCACCGTCCCGACGCGCTGGTAAGGGATCTCAACGCCGTTGGCGCGCGCCTTGCGGGCGCCGCGCCAACGCTGCAGCTGCTGCTGGATACGCCGCCGCTCGCCTGAGAAGCGGGGCAGCGTGGCCGGAACGCGGCTTGCAGCCGGCATTCAGCCTTTCAGGACTCTTTGGCCAGCGTGAAGCGCCAGGCACAGGCGTAGTCCCTCTCCTGGGCATCGGGAGGGCAGGCGATGACCTCTGTCTTGATGCGGGGGTCGATGGTCTCCGCGAAACCGCTGTACTCGACGATGCCGACCGGCTTGCAGGGGAAGTCCGGCAGGCCCTTGCGCCTGCGGGCCTCCTGCACGCGGCAGGTGCGCATGCGGAACACGAGGCTCTCGTCGCTTTCGCGCTCCGCTTCCTGCTCGTTCAGGAGAGCATAGAGACGGAAGCGCAGGGCGCGCTCCAGGAGATCGAGGCCGCCGCCGCTGTCGGCGCCGAGGAAGCGCAGGATGCGCTGCGCCTCGTTGCGCGTCATGCCGTGCCAGGCCACCGCATCGAGGCGGATCGCCTCCTCCATGCCGTGCCCGCGCTCCACCGCCTGGAACCATAAACCATCATGCGCCAGCCAGCGCTTGGCCATGTCGGACAGGAGCTCCTGCAACTGCTCTCTTGTCAGAGAAGCGATGTCCTGGATGGTGTCCTGCTGCGCCACGCTGCTCTCCTCCCCGAGTCGAGACACTGAGAGCAAGAGTACTCCTTCCGTCGGGCCAGGCCGAGGTGCAAGTGGACCTAGAGCGCGGCTGCCAACATAATCCGAACGAAAAAGGGGATAGGATTAAGAATGTTCGGTTTTCGTTGACCGTGCCGTCGCCCCGCGGTAGTCTGGACGTGGAGGGATCTCGATGCAGCCGTTGGTGCTGGTCCTGCTCGGCAGCGATTCGGATCTGCCGCGCGTGCAAGGTCTCGTGTCGGTGTTCGAAGAGCTTGAAGTCCCCTTCGAAATGGCGTTTGCGTCGGCGCACCGCGACCCGGAGCGCGTAGCAGGACTTGCGGCACAGGCGCCGGGCCGCGGCATCCAGGTCATCGTCGCCGCCGCGGGGATGGCGGCGCACCTGGCCGGTGCGGTCGCTGCGCGTACCCAGTTGCCGGTGATCGGCGTGCCGCTCGCCGGTTCCGCTCTGTCGGGCGTCGACGCGCTCTACAGTACCGTCCAGATGCCGAAGGGCATGCCCGTCGCCACGGTCGGCATCGACCGCGCTGACAATGCCGCCTATCTGGCGGCCGAGATCCTGGCCCTGCAGGACCAGGATCTCGGCCAGAGGCTGGCGAGGGTGCGCGAGGCCCAGCGGCTACAGCTGCAGGCGCGCGACCGCCGCTTGCAGGAGCTTGGGCCGCAGGGCTACCTGGAGGCGACGCGATGATCGAGCGCTACGCGCGCAAGGAGTTCGCCGACGCGTTCAGCCTCGAAGCCCAGTACCGGCGCTGGCTCGAGGTGGAGATCGCCGTCCTCGACGCGCTCGCCGAGGCAGGCACGGTGCCGCAAGAGGCGGTGGAGGAGATAAGGAGCCGCTCCGTCGTCGACGTGGACCGCATCCTCGCCATCGAGGCGACGGTGCGGCACGACGTGGTGGCCTTCACCCAGGCGGTGGCGGAGAGCGTCGGTCCGGCGGCGCGCTACCTGCACTACGGGCTCACCTCCTCGGACGTCGTCGATACCGCCTGGGGCATCGCGCTGCGCGACGCGAGCGACGTCTTGCTCGCGGACATCGACGCGCTGCAGGCGGTGCTGGCGCGGCGCGCATGGGAAGAGCGCCGGACCCCGGTGATCGGGCGCACCCACGGCATCCATGCCGAGCCGACGAGTTTCGGCCTCAAGCTGGCGCTCTGGCACGCGGAGCTCGGCCGCGACCGCGAGCGTCTCGCGCGGGCGCGCGGCGCCGTGGCCGTCGGCAAGATCGCCGGCGCGGTGGGCACCTACGCCGAACTCCCGCCAGAGATCGAGGAGCGCGCTCTCGCAAGGCTCGGCCTCGCCCCGGAGACGGTGCCGACGCAGATCGTGCAGCGCGACCGGCACGCGGAGTGGCTCTTTAGCCTCGCGGTGCTCGGCGCGACTCTCGAGAAGATCGCCACGGAGGTGCGGTCGCTGCAGCGCAGCGAGGTCCGTGAGCTCGAGGAGCCCTTCGCCGCAGGGCAGAAGGGCAGTTCCGCCATGCCGCACAAGCGCAACCCTGTGGTGGCGGAGCGCATCTGCGGCCTTGCCCGCCTCCTGCGCGGCTACCTCGTCGCGGGGCTCGAGGATGTCGCCCTCTGGCACGAGCGGGACATCTCGCACTCGTCGGTCGAGCGCGTGGCGCTTCCGGACGCCGCGCTGCTCGCCGACTTCCTGCTGCGCGACATGACATGGCTCGTCGGCGGCATGAAGATCGACCGCCAGAGCATGGAGCGCAACATCTGGCGCAGCGGCGGCCTCGTGTTCTCGCAGCGCGTCCTGCTGCGGCTCGTGGAGACGGGCCTGAGCCGCGAGGATGCCTACGCCATCGTGCAGAGCCATGCGATGGCTGCTCTCGCGGCAGGCGGGGACTTCCAGGGTGCGCTCCTCTCCGACCCGCGGGTGACGGAACGCATTCCCGCGGAGGAGCTGCGGTCCCTCTTCGACGTGCGCGGCTACCTGGGGCATGTGGACGAGATCCTGAAGCGCGCAGGCATCCAAGGGGAGGCGTTGTCATGATGAAGGGCGAGTTCGTGTACGAGGGCAAGGCCAAGCGCATCTACCGCACCGACGAGGCCGGCGTCTTCTGGATGGAGTTCAAGGATGACGCGACGGCGCAGAACGGGCTCAAGCGCGGCACCATCGGCGACAAGGGCGTCGTCAACGCGGAAGTGACGCGGCGGGTGTTCCAGCACCTCGAGAGCCAGGGCGTCCCGACGCACCTGCGCGGGCAGGTGGGCGAGCGCGTGCTGCTGGTCGACGGCCTCGAGATGCTGAAGCTCGAGGTCGTCATGCGCAACGTGGCTGCCGGGTCGCTCGTGAAGCGGCTGGGCATCGAAGAAGGACGCACCTTCCCTCAGGCCATCGTGGAGATCTACCTCAAGGACGACGAACTCGGCGACCCGCTGATCAACGACGACCACGCCTTGGCGCTGGGCCTGGCCACACCGGAAGAGCTCGCGCAGGTGAAATCCCTCGGCAGGCGTGTCAATGAGCTCCTGCAGAGCTACTTCGCGGCCGGCGATCTGATCCTGGTGGACTTCAAGCTCGAATTCGGCCGCCGCGGCGGGCAGATCGTGCTGGGAGACGAGGTGACCCCTGACACCTGCCGTCTCTGGGACCGCGAGACGCGCCAAAAGCTCGACAAGGACCGCTTCCGCCAGGACCTCGGCGGTGTCGAGGAGGCCTACCAGGAAGTCCTGCGCCGCCTGGTGGCCGCGCATGCCTGAATTTCGCGCACAGCTGCAGGTTCGCCTGAGGCCGGGCGTGCTGGACCCTGCCGGCCAGGCGGTCGGCCACGCGCTCCGGGATCTCGGGTTTTCGGCTCGCGACGTGGCGGTCGGCAAGCTGCTCGAACTCACGCTGGAGGCTTCCTCGCGCGACGCCGCCGAGGAGGCGGTGCGGCGGATGGCCGCAGAGCTCCTCGTCAACCCGGTGCTGGAAGACTTCGCGCTGGAGATCTCGCCGCGATGAATGCAGACATCCTGGTCTTTCCCGGCTCGAACTGTGACGTCGACACCGAGATAGCGCTCAGGGAGGCCCTGCCCGGCTGGCAGGTGCGGCGGCAGTGGCACGACGGCGCGGATCTCTCCGACAGCGACTTCTGTGTCCTGCCGGGGGGCTTTGCCCATGGCGACTACCTCAGAGCCGGGGCACTGGCCGCGCGCTCGCCGGCCATCGGGGAACTGAGGCGCCTCATCGCCCGCCAGGGACTCGTGCTCGGCATCTGCAACGGCTTCCAGGTGCTTGTCGAGGCAGGCATCCTGCCCGGCGCCTTCCAGGCGAACACCGTACAGCACTTCGTGTGCCGCGACGTCCACCTGCGCGTCGAGCAGGGACGCTCGCCGTTCCTGCAGGGCTTTGCCGCCGGAGAGGTGCTGCGCCTCCCGATCGCGCACCAGGAGGGCAACTACCGCCTGAGTCCCGACGATTACCTGCGGCTCAAGGACGAGGGCCGCATCGCCTTCACCTACTGCGGCCCACGCGGCGAGAGCGGCGACAGGCACAACCCGAACGGATCGTACGCGGGCGTCGCCGGCGTCCTGGCCGAGGAAGGGCGCGTGCTCGGCATGATGCCGCACCCCGAGCGGGCGGCCTGGCCGGCGATCGGGCGGACGGACGGCCTGCGCATCCTTGCGGCGGCACTAGGTCCCTTGGTGCAGGGAGGGAAGCTCTGATGCCTCAAGACGCGCAGGTGGCGGGACTCACGCAAGAGGAGGCATCGCTTGCCCGCAGCAGGGCGGGCCGTGATCTCACCGCGCTCGAGTGGGCGATTCTCGGTGTACAGTGGTCGGAGCACTGCGCCTACAAGCACTCCAAGGAACTCCTGCGCACGCTGCCCAAGGACGGGACCCACGTGCTCGCAGGTCCGGGCGCGAGCGCCGGTGTCCTGGACATCGGCGGCGGCTGGGCGTGCGCCGCCAAGATCGAGTCGCACAACCACCCGTCCGCCGTCGAGCCGCTGCAGGGCGCCGCCACGGGACTTGGCGGCATCATGCGCGACGTGCTCGCCATGGGCGCGCGTCCCGCCGCCTTCCTCGACTCCCTGCGCTTCGGCCCGCCGGACGACCCGCGCAGCGCGTTTCTGGCGCGCGGTGTCGTCGCCGGCGTCGGGCACTACGGCAACTGCGTCGGCGTGCCGACCGTGGGCGGCGACGTCTACTACCACCCGAGCTACCAGCGCAACCCGCTCGTGAACGCGATGTGCGTCGGATTCCTGCGCCACGAGGAGATGCGAGGCGCCGCCGCCTCGGGCGAGGGCAACGCATTCCTGCTGCTTGGCGCGTCGACCGGCCGTGACGGCATCGGCGGCGCGGCCTTCGCGTCCGTGGAGCTGCAGGCGGATGCCGCGCAGGACCGCCCGCGCGTGCAGGTCGGTGACCCCTTTTTCGGCAAGCTCCTGATCGAGGCCACCCTGGAGATCCTGCGGGACGTGCCCGTGGTGGCGATCCAGGACCTCGGCGCAGGCGGCCTCGCGGGCGCCGCGATCGAGATGTGCGCCCAGGGGGGCGTCGGGGCCGAGATCGAGCTCGGCAAGGTCGTGCTGCGGGCGCCGGACCTCCTGCCGCAGGAGATCCTGCTGTCCGAGAGCCAGGAGCGCATGCTCCTCTGCCTGCGGCCCGAGCATGTGGCCACCGCGCAGGCGGTAGCGAGACGCTACGGCATCGAGGCAGCCGCCGTCGGGCGCATCACGGCAAAGGCCACCATGCGCTTTCTCTACCAGGGGGAGTGCCTCTCGGAGCTTGAGACCGCGATCTATGCCGAGGCGCCGCTGCGCCGCCTCCCCGAAGGGATGCCGCCCAGACCCGGCGGTCGGCTGGAGGAGGCCCCGCCCGCCGCGCGGCAGGATCTCCTGCAGCTCCTTGGGCTGGGGGACCTCTGCGACCGCTCGCCGATCTACGCCACCTATGACCAGGACGTCGGCCTGCGCACCGTCGCGCGACCAGGCCTTGACGCGGCGGTGCTGCGCGCGGCACCGGGCGCGCCGGGGGTGGCGGTGACGACCGATCAGAACCCGCGCCTGTGCGCCCTGTCGCCGCAGATCGGCGCAGAGCACGCGGTGGCCGAAGCGGCGCGCAACGTGATGGCGCGCGGCGCGCTGCCGATCGGGCTGACCAACTGTCTCAACCTGCAAAGCCCTGAGCAGCCTCAGGGTGCGGCCGCCTTGCGGGCGGTGGTGGCCGGCATCCGGCGGGCTGCGCTGGAGCTGGGCCTGCCGGTCACCGGCGGCAACGTCAGTCTCTACAACGAGGCCGGGGGCGTCGCGATCGTGCCGACGCCGGTGATCGGCATGATCGGCCTGATCGCGGAACCGGAGCTGGCGATCGGCGTGCAGCCGCCGCTCCCGGGGACGGGGGTGCTGCTGCTCGGCGACGACGCCCGGGACCTCTCGGGCAGCGTCTATGCGGAGATGAAGAGGCTCGGCGAGGCCGAACCGGCGCCGCCCGACTACGAGGGCCTGCGGCGCATGCAGGCCATGATCGCCGAGGCAGGAGCGAGCGAGGACGTCGCGCTTCTGCATGACGTGGCGGATGGCGGACTCCTGGTCGCGATGGCGGAGATCGTCCTCGAGACGGGTCTCGGACTCGACGTAGACGTCGAGCGCGGCGACGCCCTCAGCCTCTACGGCGAGCCGAGCGCTCAGTTCGTCGCCATCTCCCCGAACCCGCAGGCGCTCGCGGCACGCGCCGCGCGCCTCGGCATCAGGTGCCGCGCGATCGGCCGGACGACGCCTGACGGCGACCTCAGGCTGCGTACGCCGGAGGGCAGGCTCTCTTACGGCGGCGCCGAGCTGCGCGCCGCGTGGAGGCAAGGCGAATGACGGGAGAACTCAGAGAGGCCTGCGGCGTCTTCGGCATCGTCGGCCGGCCCGACGCGGCGGCGCTCACCGCCGAGGCGCTCTTCGCGCTGCAGCACCGCGGTCAGGAGAGCGCAGGCATCGCCGTGCTCGACGAAGGCGGCATCCAGCTGCACAAGGGCATGGGTCTCGTGCACGAGGTGTTCCAGGCGGACGACATCGCGCGGCTGCGCGGCCGATCGGCCATTGGGCACGTCCGTTACTCGACGACGGGGGCGTCCCGTCCGGAAAACGCGCAGCCGCTCTACGTGCGCGCGCACCTCGGGGCGTTCGCGCTCGCGCACAACGGCAACCTCGTCGACGCACTCGAAGCCCGCGACCGGCTCGAGCGGCAGGGGGCGATCTTCCAGACCACGACCGACACCGAGGTGGTGGCGCACCTGATGGCCCGCTCGCAGGCGATGAGCCTGGAGGAGGCCTTCCAGGACGCGCTCGGCCGCCTCAGCGGCGGCTACGCCTTCGCCGTCCTGACGCCCGCAGGTGTGCTCGGCGCGCGCGATCCCCATGGCATCCGGCCGCTCGTGCTCGGGGAACTGGACGGCATGCCCTGCATCGCGTCGGAGACCTGTGCCCTGACGGCGATCGGCGCAGACTTCCTGCGGGAGGTGGAGCCGGGCGAGGTGGTGCAGCTGGATGCGCATGCCGGCGTCACGGTGCTCACGCCCGGCAATCCCGCGCAGGAGAAGCTCTGCGCCTTCGAGCTGATCTACTTCGCCCGCCCCGATTCCCGCTGCGGCGGGGAGTCCATCTATCAGGCGAGGCGGCGGCTGGGCCAGCAGCTGGCGCGCGAAGCGCCGGCCCCGGCGGACGTCGTGCTCGGCGTGCCGGACTCCAGCCTGCCGGCGGCTGAGGGCTATGCGACGGAACTCGGACTGCCGCAGGAGCTAGGCCTCGTCAAGAACCGGTATGTCGGTCGCACCTTCATCCACCCCGCGCAGCACAGCCGCGAGAGCGGTGTGCAGCGCAAGCTGACGGTGGTGGCCGAGGTCGTCCGCGGGCGCCGCGTCGCCCTGATCGACGACTCGCTCGTGCGGGGCACGACGATGCGCCATCTGACGCGCCTCCTGCGCGAGGCCGGGGCGACGGAGGTGCACGTGCGCATCGCGTCGCCCCGCTACCTCCATCCCTGCCACTACGGCATCGACACGTCGAACCGCGAAGAGCTGATCGCCTTCGCGGCGCAGGAAGATGAACTCAGGGCCCTGATCGGGGCGGACAGCCTGAAGTTCCTGTCGGCGCAGGGGGTTCTGCGCGGGACAGGCCGCCCCGATCACTGTCTCGCCTGCTTCACGGGCGAATACCCGGTGCCGGTGGGCGAGCCGGCCGAAGGCGCGCGGGAAGGAGAGCTGCGGCATGAGTGAGGCGTATCGGCGCTCGGGTGTCGATCTCCGCGCCAAGGAGGCGCTGCTCGGGCATCTCAAGGCGATCGGCAAGCAGGCGTCGCGGCCCGAGGTGATGGCGGGGATCGGCGGCTTCGGCGGCCTGTTCCGCCTGCAGGGCTACGAGGACCCGGTGCTGGTCGCGGGCGCCGACGGCGTCGGTACCAAACTGATGCTTGCGCAGGAGCTCGGAGACCTCACGGGGGTCGGGCAGGACGTCCTGGCCATGGTCGCCAACGACGTGCTCTGCCAGGGGGCGGAGATGCTCTTCTTCCTCGACTACATCGGCGTCGGGCGCCTCGTCCCCGAGGAGGTGGCCGCTGTGGTGGCGGGCGTGGGCAGGGCGTGCAACCGCATCGGCTGCGCCCTGCTGGGCGGGGAGACGGCCGAACTCCCCGATCTCTTCCCGCAGGGCGGCCTTGACCTGGTCGGCTTCGGCGTCGGAGCCGTCGAGCGCAAGGCTGTCCTGACCGATGCCGCGGCCAGGGCCGGAGACCTGTTGATCGGCCTGCCGTCGGACGGGGTGCACAGCAACGGCTTCAGCCTCGTGCGCCGGATCCTGCGCGAGGCGCATCTCGACCTCGCGCAGAGCTACGACCTCGGCAGGCCTCTCGGCGAGGTGCTGCTCCGGCCCACCCGCCTCTACGGGCCGGAGGTGCTCGGGAGCTTGCGGCAGGGCGGCGTCCACGGCCTGAGCCACATCACGGGCGGCGGCATCCCAGGCAACGTGCCGCGGATGCTCGGGCCGGGCCTCATGGCCCGTCTGGACCGCAAGAGCTGGCAGGTGCCGGCGGAGTTCAACCTGCTGCTCGCGGCCGGCGGCGTCGCGCAAGAGGAGGCGTATGAGGTGTTCAACATGGGCCTCGGGCTCGTCCTGGCTGTCGAGCCCGGCGAGGCACCGCGCATCCTTGAGGAGATCACCGCCCATGGCGGCCGTCCGCGGGTGGTCGGAGAGGTGGCGGTGGGGGAGGGCGTCACGCTTTGACGGCCGTCGCGGTGCTCGCATCCGGTCGCGGCACGAACCTCATGGCGCTCGAGCGCGCCATGGCAGCCGGTGAGGTACCGGGAACCCTCGCGCTCGTCGCGGCGGACCGCGAGGCACCGGCACTGCGCTGGGCCGGGGAGCAGGGCCTCGCAACCTTCTTCGCGGACGCGCGCCAGATCGGCATGGCGGAGTGGGAGCGGCGCCTGCTCCATGCCCTCGACGCGTCGCAGGCGGATCTCATCGTGCTGGCGGGCTTCATGCGGGTCCTCTCGCCAGACTTCGTGGAACGCTTTCAGGAGCGCATCGTCAATGTCCACCCATCACTCCTGCCCGCCTTCCCGGGGCTTGACGCCATCGGCCAGGCACTCAGCCATGGCGTGAGGGTCACGGGGGTCACCGTCCATTTCGTGGACAGAGGTCTCGACGCGGGGCCGATCATCCTGCAGGAGGCGCTCGCGGTGCGCCAGGGGGAGCCGCGCGCGGAGCTCGAAGGGCGGGTGCACGCCGTCGAGCATCGCCTGCTGCCCCAGGCGGTTCGCCTCCTCAGCCTGGGCAGACTCGAGGTCCGGGGCCGCATCGTGCACATCTTGGAGGGATGAGGATGCCGACTGCACTGTTGAGCGTTCGGGACAAGACAGGGCTCGTCGAGTTCGCGCAGGCCCTCGTCGCGCGCGGGTTCGATCTCCTGGCGAGCGGCGGCACCGCGGCAGCGCTGCGCGGCGCCGACCTGCCCGCCCAGGAGGTCGCCGAGTACACCGGATCGCCGGAGATCCTCGGCGGGCGCGTCAAGACGCTGCATCCAGCCGTTCATGGCGGCATCCTGAGCCGCCAGACGGCGCAGGACGACAAGGATCTCCTGGCAATCGGCGCCCGTCGCATCGATCTCGTCGCCGTCTCGCTCTACCCCTTCGTCGAGACGGTGGCGTCGGGTGCCGACCGCCCCACCGTGATCGAGGAGATCGACATCGGCGGCGTCGCTCTGCTGCGCGCAGCCGCGAAGAACCATGACCGCGTCTGGGTCGTGCCGGGTCCCGCCTACTACCAGGACGTCCTCAAGGGTCTCGACGCCGCCGATCCTGATCTGCGCCGCCGCCTCGCCGCGCTGGCCTTCCGGGAGACGGCGCGCTACGACATGGCGATCGCCGAATACCTTGCGGGCGAGGACTGGCCCGGCTTTCCGCTGGCGGCGGCCTCCTTCTCGCACGCCCTCCGCTACGGCGAGAATCCGCACCAGGTGGCGGCCGTCTACCGCGACGGGAGCCGCGGCATCGCGTCGGGCGATCCCCTCCAGGGCAAGCAGCTTTCCTACAACAACCTCCTCGACGCCGACGCAGCCTGGCGGCTCGCCCTCGACCTGCAACCCGAAGCGGCGTGCGTGATCAAACACCAGACACCGTCCGGTGCCGCCTGCCTGCCGCACCTGCTGGACTCGCTCAAGGCGGCCATCGCCGCAGACGACGAGGCGGCCTTCGGCGGCGTCATCGCTCTGCGCGGCACGATCGACGCGGAGGTTGCGCAGTTCGTCGTCTCACGCTTCTTCGAGGTGGTGGTGGCGGAGGCCGTGACGTCGGAGGCCAGGGAGATCCTGCGCCAGAAGCCGAACCTCAGGGTCCTGGAGCTGGCGGCGGCAGGAAGGCGCGGCTTCGAGGTGCGGGCGATCGGGGGCGGTCTCGTCCTGCAGTCGCAGGATGACACCATCGCGCGCCCGGAGCGCTGGCAACATGTCGCAGGGCCGGCCGCCCGGGAGACCGCGGAGCTCGAGTTCGCGTTCGCGGTGGCGAAGCATGCGCGCTCGAACGCGATCGTTCTGGCCAAGCACGGCGTGACGCTCGGCATCGGGGCCGGCCAGGTCAGCCGCGTGCGCGCCGCCCAGGCCGCCTTCGCCCAGGCCGGGGACGCCGCGGCGGGTGCTGTGCTCGCGTCGGACGGCTTCTTCCCGTTCGGCGACGTGCTGCAGCTCGCGGCAGAGCACGGCGTCGTCGCGGTCGTCGAGCCAGGCGGCTCCGTGCGGGACGAGGAATCCAAGGACGTGGCGCAGGGTAGCGGCATTGCCCTCTACTTCGCTGGCGAGCGCCACTTCCGCCACTGATGCGAGCCCTGGTGCTCGGCAAGGGCGGCCGAGAACACGCGCTCAGCTGGTCTCTTGCCGCCGCAGGCGCGGACGTCTTCGCCATGCCGGGCAGCGACGGCATCGCCACCGTCGCGCGGCCGATCGCGGGAGACGCTGCGGATGCCCTGCAGGTCCTCGACCAAGTGCGGCGCCTCAAGATCGATCTGGTCGTACCGGGCGCCGAGGAGCCCTTGGTGCGCGGCATCGCGGAAGACCTCAGGGCGCAGGGAGTGCCAGTCTTCGGCCCGGACCGCCAGGGGGCGCAAATCGAGGCGAGCAAGGCATACGCCAAGACGCTGATGCGCGCCGCCGGCATTCCGACAGCCGCGGCGTCGCTCTGCCAGGACTTCGGCGCGGTCGAGCAGACGCTCGCCGTGCACCCTGAACGGACCGTCGTCAAGGCCGACGGCCTGGCGGCAGGCAAGGGCGTGATCGTCGCGGAGGACGCCGCGGGTGCGCGCCGTGCCGCGAGGCGGCTTCTCGGCCAGTATCCGAGCGTGCTCCTGGAGGAGCGGCTGCGCGGTCCGGAGGTTTCGCTGATCGCGCTCTGCCATGGCCGCGACTACCGCCTCCTGCCCTTTGCCCGGGATCACAAGCGGCTCCTCGCGGGGGACCTCGGTCCGAACACCGGCGGCATGGGCGCCTTCGCTCCGGTCCTCGACACGCCCGTGAAGGCCGAGGAGTGTGCCGAGCGGACGATCGCGCCGCTTCTGCAGCTGCTCGCCGAGCGGGGCACGCCGTACACCGGTGCGCTCTACGCGGGGCTCATCCTCACCGAGCGCGGCCCGATGGTGCTCGAGTACAACGTGCGCTTCGGTGACCCTGAGACGCAGGCCCTGCTGCCGGCGCTCTCCGGATCGATCCTGCCGTGGCTGATGGGCGCCGCGAACGGGCGGCTGCCGGCCGAATCGCCGCAGCTGGCGCGCCATGCGCTCGGAGTCGTGCTCGCGGCGGCAGGCTATCCGGACGAGCCGGAGGCGGGAGCGGTCATCCGCGGCATCGAGGACGCGAAGGCAGCGGGTGCACTCGTCTTTCACGCCGGCACGCGCAAGCAGGCGGGCGACTGGCAGGTCGCGGGCGGCCGCGTGCTCTGTGTCGTCGGACAGGGCGATACGCCCCAGCAGGCGCGTTCCGCGGCATATGACGCGGTCCGGAAGATCAGCTTCGCCGGTGCACAGTGGCGCGACGACATCGGCTGAACCGCCGGCGGCGTCCGATCCGCCGCAGGCCGCGGTGCGGCCGAGGGCCGTCCTGACAAGCGTCCGAGCGTGGCCGCAAGCCGGGGCCAGCTCGACCCCGCTGCGTCATCCTGGCCGCGCCGATTCGCGGCGCGAGCGCATTGCCCGCTGCAAAGCGCCGGCGCATGCGACAGGCTTCGGTGCGCCGGAGCCGATGCCGGCACGCTCCAGTGGGCACTCTAGCCCTGAACGCTAGCAGGGCAGGTGGTGGCATCGTGCGCAGGCTGATTCCTCTCGTGGCCTTTGCCGTGCTGCTCGGCGGCTGCACGCTGCACGTCGGCAGCAGCGAGCCGTCGCCGATGGGCGGGTCCGCGACCGGCATCGTTTCGGGTGAGAAAAGCACGACCGGAGCAGGCTCGAGTCAGGGGACGCAGAGCGGCGGGTCGTCCTCGTCGGGCGGCGGATCGTCGTCTGGCGGAGCAGGCATGAGCAGCGGCGCCAGCTCCGCCGGTGGATCGAGCTCCACCGGCGGCGGCTCGAGCGGCGACTCGTCCTCGTCTGGAGGCGGCTCGTCCTCGTCGGGCGGCGCGAGTTCGGCCCTGCAGTCGGCCCTGTCGACGCCGACCGGCCAGCAGGTGCTCGAAGCTTCGATGGAAAAGATCGTGCAATCGCCGCGGATGTCCCAGACCATCTCGGCCGCGGTGCGGCAGGCGCTGATGAAGCTTCTTTCCGGCGGATCCTCGTCTGGCGGCGGCTCGTCCTCATCGGGCGGCGGCTCGTCCTCGTCCGGCGGCGCAAGCTCTGGCGGTTCAAGCTCCGGCGGCGGCGGCGGCAGCGGCGGGACAGCCTAGGCACTCGGGCACAGGGGCCCGCCTGCGTGCAGGATGTCGCGGCCGTGGTCGCGGGCCCGCCCGCGGTGACATGACATCGTAGCAATGTGGACAAAGGAGAGCACTGCACGCGCGTCGAATGGCCCGCCTGGAGGGGACGTGCGTGAACAGGCGAGCGGAGGACGCGCAGTACGGCAAGGCTGTTTCCGGCCTGTTCGTCGTCAGCATCCTCCTGACGGCCGTCGCCGTCCTCTGGCCAGGTGCCGTACCCCATCCCGATTGGGCATGGCTGATTGCCGCGTGCGCCGTCGGCGTGGCCGTGGCGGTCTTTGCCTACGTTCGGCCCAAACTGACGAAGAGGACCGACCCTTCGTACCTGGCGCTTCTCCTGGCGACCGTCGCCGTTCTGGCTACAGGCGGCCAGGTCTCGCCGCTCTGGCCCCTCTACTTCCTGGTCGTGGCCGGGGCCGCCATGTTCTCGCCCTTCCGGCGGGTCATGATGGTCGGGCTGGTCGCGGCTGTCCTCAGCCTTACGCCGGCCCTCTTCGGGCCGCTCTCCAGCCGCTTCATCGCGCAGGACGTCGTGCTGATCGTCCTCGTCGGGGTGATCGGCTACCTGTCCGCGTTCCTCTCGCAGGAGGCGCGCGGCCAGCGCAAGGTGCGTGAACTCCTCGAGGAGATCTTCCGGGCCAGCAGCTTCGAGCAGGGCGACGAACTCGGCTCCATGCTCGGCGGCGTGGTCGCCGTGCTGCGGCGCCTGACCCGCGCCGACTACGTCATCTGCTACCTCCTTTCGGAGGATGGCCAGCAGTTGATTCCCGAGGCATCCGACATTTCGCCCGGCGTGCCGGACGACGAGGCCATGGTACTGCGGTCCTGGCCGGTGCCCATCGGTCAAGGGGTCACGGGCTACGTCGCGCGTTCGGGCGAACAGGTGATGACTGGCGACCTCGAGCACGATCCGCGTTCGGTGATCATCCCGGGGACGCCCGATGTGTCCACGTCGGCCATCTTCATCCCCCTGAGACTGGAGGAGCAGGTGGTCGGCGTCCTGCGCGTCACCCATCGCGGCACGAACTTCTTCACCGATCCCGACCTCAGCATGGCCGAGGTGTTCGGGCGCCACGCCGCCTTCGCCATCCAGAACGCCCGGCTGTATGCCGAGACGAGGCACCTCTACCGCAAGATGCGCCTTCTCAGCATCACGGACGGTCTCACGGGCCTGCACAACCAGCGCTACCTCAGCGAGGAGGCGCCGCGGCTTCTGGAGGCGGCACGGGCGTCGGGACAGCCGCTGTCGGTGCTGATGATCGATACGGACTGTCTCAAGTCGGTGAACGACCAGTTCGGGCACGCCCTGGGCGACGAGTTCCTGCGTGAGCTCGCGGCTGTCATCCGCCGGGAGGTGCGTAGCGGCGACGTCGTGGTACGCTATGCGGGAGACGAGTTCATAGCGCTGCTGGTGGAGGCGTCGAGCGAGGCCGCCAGGCAGGTGGCGGAACGCATCCGTCTCGCCGTGCAGGCGATGCAGATCGGCATCGACATCCCCTTGGCGGTCAGCATCGGTATCTCCACCTTTCCTGACCATGCCGATGACCTCGACCAGCTGCTCCGCGCGGCCGACCAGGCGCTCTATGTCAGCAAGGGCGCCGGGCGCAACCGCAGCACTGTCTACACACTCGCGGCGAACTGACGGAGAGGGGTGGATCAGATGGCGGACGGAGAATTTCGCGCTTACGACCTGGCCCTGTTGACCAGGGTCCTGACGTCGTGCCGGGACCCGCGGGAACTGGAGAACCTGGTGCGGGAGGTTTGGACGCCGGGTGAGCTCCGCGATGCCGCGCAGCGCGTGGAAGTGGCGGCGCAACTGCTGGAAGGCAGCACCTACGAGATGATCGCCCAGATCACAGGCGCGTCGACGGCCACCATCAGCCGCGTCAGGCGCAGCATCGAGCGGGGTGAAGGCACCCTCGAGAAGGCCTTGCTGCGCGTCGGCCGGGGAGAGGCCGGCCGCTACCGCAGGCGCACTTGGGTCGCGGGAGGCATGCTGGAATAATGGCGTCTTACCCTGTATCCGAGACCGTGCGGCATCGCCGCACGGTCTACCGTTTCCAAGCCCGGACCCTGCCTGAAGGTCTGCTGGAGGAGCTCCTCGAGACCGCCTGCCATGTCCCGAACCACAAGCACACCCAGCCCTGGCGGTTCGCCGTGGTCCGCGGGACCGCCTTGGCGCGCCTTGGGGATCTCAGAGTGGAGCTGCAGCGCCAGCGCTCAGCCAAGGACGGCAAGCCGGTCGGCGATCTCGCCGCGCTCAGGGCGGAGGTGGAGGAGGCGGCGGCGGTCGTCTATGTCCTGCAGTCGGTCGCGGACGACGACAAGCGCCGGCAGGAGGATTACGCGTCGTGCATCATCGTGGCCTACGCCCTGCAGCTGGTCGCATGGGAGCAGGGGGTGGGCGCGCGCTGGAACACGGGACAGCTGACCCGAGGAAAGGCCGTGCGGGAGTTCCTCGGGGCCGACGAGGGCGAGGAGATCGTCTGCTGCCTCGTGCTCGGCTACCCGGCCGAGGTGCCGCCGAATTGGTCCCACCGGCCGCTCGGAGAGATCACGCGCTATATCGAGTAGCCGCCATCGACCGGCAGGGTGCAGCCGCTGATATAGGCCGCCCCGTCCGAGAGCAGGAACGCGACGGCTGCCGCCACGTCCTCGGGACTGCCGAGCCTGCCGGCGGGGATCGCATCGCGCAGGTCCTGCTTCTCCGGGTCGCTGAGCCGCGACAGCATCGGCGTCGCGATCGCCCCTGGGGCCACCACGTTCACCGTGACGCCGCTAGGCCCGACCTCGTTCAGGGTGGCGCGCGCCAGAGCCCCGTACCCGGCCTTGGCAGCGGCGTAGCCTGCCTCCATCGCGCCGCCACGCTGCCCATAGATGGAGCCGACCAGCACGACCCGGCCGAACCGGCGCTGGACCATGCCGGGGAGAAATGTCCTCAGCAGGCAGTAGGCGGCGCCGAGATGGATGTCCTGCAAGTTCCTCCATGTGGACAAGGGAAGCTCCTGCAGAAGGGCGAACTGACTGGTACCTGCCGCATGCACGACCTGGTGCGGGGTGCCGACCAAGGCCAGTACCTGCTGCGCGAAGACGTCTGCGGCTGCGAGGTCGGTGAGGTCGGCCTGCAAAGGGATCGCCTGTGCACCGAGCGCAGCCATTTGCGCGACGAGTGCATCGATTGGCTCTCGATGCATGTGATAGTGCAAGACGATCTTGCCGCCGGGCAGCGCCAGGCGGCGTGCGATCGCCGCGCCGATGGCTCCGCTGGCTCCGGTGACGAGGCTGGTGGACATTTCGGGTGGGCACCTCCGGCCGGCGAGATCAGGAAGGAAGGATACGCCAGATGCTGATTTACCTGAACGGCAAGTATCTCGACTACTCGCAGGCGCTTCTGCCAGTGGACGAACGCGGACTCCAGTTCGCCGACGGCATCTACGAAGTGGCGCTCGTCTGGGGCGGGCAGTTCGTCGATCTCGACCGGCACCTGGAGCGCCTCGAGCGTTCGGCGCAGGGCATCGAGCTCGATCTGCCGCTGTCGACGTCCAAGATTCGCGGCATTGCCGAGGAGCTCCTCCGCCGCGAGTCCTTGAAGCAGGCCGCGCTCTATCTGCAGGTCACACGCGGGGTCGCGCCGCGTGATCACCGCTTCCCGGCTGCCGCGCAGCCGACCGTCATCGCCTACCTGAAGGATGCGCCGGTCGACCGCGATGCCCTGCAGCACGGCGTCAAGGCGATCACCGAGCCGGACCTGCGCTGGCTCAGGTGCGACATCAAGTCCGTTTCCCTGCTGCCAAACGTCTTGGCCCGCCAGCACGCGGCCAACCGGGGCGTGCGCGAAGCGATCCAGGTGCGCTCGGGCATCGGTGTGACCGAAGGTTCGGCGACGAACATCTGGATGGTGCACCAGGGCAGCATCGTCACCGCGCCGGCGAGCAACTGGATCCTCTCCGGCATCGTCCGCAGCGTCGTGCTCGAGCTGGCCAAGGCAGAGAAGCTGCCTGTGGCCGAGCGCTTCGCGTCGGCCGAGGAACTCATGCAGATGGACGAGGTGTTCATGACGAGCACCACGTCGTTCGTCATGCCGATCGTCGAGATCGACGGCAGGCAGGTGGGCGACGGCGAGCCCGGCCCCGTCACCATGCGGCTCCAGGAGCTGTATCTCGAGCGCCTCGACCAGATCGCGCACGCGACGCTCGGCTGAGCCGCGTCAAGCATCGACTGGCCCGCCGCCATCCCGCCGCATATGCCATGGCGGGAGGTGGCGGGCTTGGTGCAGATGCGGCCTGTGGCGATCGCGGGTGGGACTGCCGTCGGAATCGAGGTGGACCTGCCGCGCACACGCCTCGTGGTGGTGACGACGGACAAGGGCTTCATCATGTGTGGCGCGCTGGATGTCGGACTTCTCTCCACCAAGCTGCGCGCGCGGGAGATCGTCGCGGCCAGGGCCGTGGGCGTGCGCAGCATCGACGAGCTCCTCAGGGCGCCTGTGGAGTCCCTGACGCCGGCGGCGGAGGCACTGGGCATCCAGGTGGGCATGCAGGGCAGCGAGGCGATCAGGCGCATGGCCTGACGCCTCGCGCGTCCCCGCGGCCGATTCCCGGACTCCGCCGGCGCGTGAGACACGCGCTTCACCCCACCGACGGCTCCTGCGCGGGGCGCATGGCGGCAGGCCTGTCGCGCATCCGCACCGACCAGACGAGGAGGATGCCGGACAGCAGGGCAGTCGCCGCTACCGCGGGGAAGGCCAGGTGCGCGCCGCCCAGCTGGAGCAGCCCGCCGACCACCAGCGGGCCGACGGCGGCACCTGCGTTCTTCAGGTTGAGCGCCCCAAACGTGCGACCGCGCACGGCTTCGTCGCCCATCGCCGCCTCGTAGGCCGGCATGACCACGAAGACCATCATCTCGCCCGCCGTGAACACCACCATCGTCAAGACCAGCGCGAGAGGGCTGCGCAGGTAGGCGATGCCGAGGTAGGCGGCGGCGAAGAGCGCAAGGCCGGCGGCGAATCCCGTGCCGGGCCGGATATTCCCGAGCCAGCGGTTCAGGGGGATCTGGAGCAGAGCGACCATGGCCGTGTTGACCAGCGTCATGACGGCATAGAGCTCGAGTCCCCCGGCCACTGCGCCGCGGAGGAAAGCCGGGAAGATGGTCTCGATCACCATGTAGACGCCAAGCTGCATCGAGCCGCCGGCCACGTACAGCCAGAGCGCGGGATCGCGACCGATTCGCCGCATCGCGTCGCGGTTCGTGACCTCGCGCAGGCGCCGCGCGGTCTCCGGCACTGTCGCAAAGAGCAGCACGACGACGAGGGCGTTCCCGAGCGCTGCGCCGAGGAAGACCAGCGTGGGGTGTCTGAGCACGAAGAACGCTCCGATGAACGGCCCGAGCGCCGCTCCGACATTCATGGCGACCCGCCCGTAGGCGTAGGCCTGGGGGCGCTCGGCGGGCTCCGTGACGTCCGCGATGGCGGCGTTCTGCGCGGGTCCGGCGACGGCGCGACCAAGGCCGTTCATGCCGTTCAGCAGGGCGTATGCGAACGCGCCGTGCGAGAAGGCGAACGCCGCCATCGCGACGGCGGAGATGGCGTTGCCGAGCAGCATCGTCCTGCGGCGGCCCAGATGGTCGGCGGCTACACCGCCGAGCGTCCCCGCCAGCATGCGCACGAGCGGACCGACGCCGGTGACGACGCCGGCCGCGACAAGCCCTGCCCCTGCCTGGGTCAGGCGCACGGCGATGAACGGCAGCACCATGTAGCTCGCCACAGCGCCGAAGAAGCGTGCCACGGAGAGGAAGAGGACCGGTCCGCGCGGCATCCACCGCCGGTTCAAGGAACACCTCCACGGGGCAGATGCGACGCAGTTGTGCACGGCTGCCCACACGGCGCAGGGGGAAAGTGTTGTAGCATGTCCCCGAGTGCTTCGCCCAGGGGTATGGCATCACCTGTCCGTGCGGAACGGGCGGGCTGAACCGGAGCCCCGTCAGGATCGACGCGCCGACAGATCGCGATAGCTGTCCGCGCTGTAGCCGAGCAGCACGCGGTCTTCGAGCCATAGGAGGGGACGGCGCAGTGAGAGCGGATCCTCCTCCAGGCGATCGAGGACCTCGTCGTCCGTCAGCGCAAGGAGCTCCACACCCTGGGCCCGCCAGTGCTGGCCGCGCAGAGCCACGAGATCGCGCACGCCAAGGGGCAGCAGCCTGCCCATCTGCATGAGCTCCAGGCGATCCGGCGCCTCCTTAGGAAGGCGCCGCTCCAAGACCGGAAATCCCCTTTGCGAGAGCTCCGCCCTCGCCTTGCGGCAGGACGTTCAGCCCGGGTACCAGAAGAAGACGGCACGCACAAGTTTCACACCTCCGCGAGGCAAGTCTATCATGGAGCCTGAGTGTCGCTACGTTAGGAGGCCCACCGTTGGCGAAGGCGTTTTCCGGCATCCAGCCGACAGGCGAGATCCATCTCGGCAACTACATAGGCGCACTGCGCAACTGGAAGCCCGAGATCGGCTCCTATTACTGCGTCGTGGACCTGCACAGCATGACGATGCCATGGGCTCCCGAGGAGATGCGCCAGAACATCCGCGCCACGGCGGCGCACCTGCTGGCGCTGGGCCTGGGCGAGTCGTCGCATGTGTTCGTGCAGAGTCAGGTGCCGGAGCATGCCGAACTGAGCTGGATCCTCACCTGCCTCGGCCGCATGGGCGAGCTCAGCCGCATGACGCAGTACAAGGCCAAGGGGCGCGGCAGGCATGACGTCTCCGTGGGCCTCTTCGCCTACCCACTGCTGATGGCCGCCGACATTCTGCTCTACAGGGTGCAGGAGGTGCCGGTGGGCGAGGACCAGAAGCAGCACATCGAGCTGACGCGCGATCTCGCACTGCGCTTCAACAGCCGCTACGGTCCCGTGTTCACCGTGCCCGAGCCGCGCATCTCCGAGGTTGGGGCACGCGTCCTGTCGCTGCGCAACCCCCAGGAGAAGATGTCGAAGTCCGATCCGGATCCGAACGGAAAGATCCTTCTCACAGACCCGGACGACGTCATGCGCAAGAAGATCATGACGGCCGTGACCGACTCCGGCCGCGAAGTGTACTACGACCCCGGCGAGAAGCCGGGCATCTCGAATCTCCTTGAGATCGCCTCCACGCTGTCGGGAGAGGGTGTCGAGGATCTCGCGTCCCGCTACCGCGAGCGGGGCTACGGCACATTCAAGGGAGCGGTGGCGGACATCGTGATCGATGCCCTCAGGCCGCTACGCGAGCGCGTGCTCGAACTGCTTGCGAGCCCGTCGGACATCGACGATGCCTTGGCGCGCGGGCGTGACTACGCGCACCAGGAGGCCAAGCCCATGCTCGACTCCGTCAAGCGGGCCGTCGGCCTCCTGGTGCCCTAGAGCGGTTCCGGCAGGTAGGGCCGCATGATGGCGATGAGCTGTCGGAGCGCCGCCTGCAGCTGGCCGTCGTCATTGGTGACGACGGCGTCACAGCGGCTCTGCTGGGCGAACTCCATCTCGACGCGCTCCATGCGGCGCTCGAGGTCCTCGCCTGGCGTGTCGCCGCGCGCGACCAGCCTGCGTCGCAGCTCGTCGGGCGACGACGGCCGGACGAAGATCGATGTGCTGTCGTCGGGAAACGCCGACTTGACGGAGATGCCGCCCAGGACGTCGATGGACGTGATGCCGAGCACGCCTCCCGCGATCGCCTCTTCGAAGCGCTGGCGCGACGTGCCGTAGCGGTTGCCGTGCACCCACTGCCACTCGAGCAGGTCCTGGCACGCGATGAGGGCGTCGAACTCCTCGTCGCTCGCGAAGAAGTACTCGCGCCCGTGCTGCTCGCCGGGACGCGGCCGCCGCGTCGTGGTGGTGGGGATGAAGCGCACGGCCGGCAGCACCTTGCGCACTTCCTGGATCAGGGTTGTCTTGCCGCTGCCGCTCGGTCCGATGAGCAGGAAGAGATGACCGCGCATGCCAAGCTCCTTGCCGTGAGGCGCAGACGCGCCCAGAGGTCTTTTACCCAGACTGCCAACTGCCCCGGGAGGTGTCAAGCCGTTGCAGCTGTCGGGGAGGCGCCGACCACCATGCTGAGGGAACTCGCGGGGCCGGAGCGCCTGCGTGGCCGCCGGCTTCACCTGATCCGGCACGCAAGGCCCGAGATCGATGCGGCCACGCCCCCTGAGCTTTGGCGCCTCTCGGACCAGGGGCGCCGCGAAGCCATGGCCCTGGGCGGCAGGATCAGGCTCACCGCGGCGACCGTCTGGTGCAGCCCGGAACCCAAGGCCAGGGAGACGGGTGCGATCATCGCGGGGGCCTCTGGAGCCCGGCTCGCGGTGCACCCGGGGCTCCGCGAGCTGGCGTTTCGGGCGGGATTCCTTGCCCAGGAGGAGTTCATCCGGCGCGTCAGGGCCTATCTCGATGGTACACAGGACCCCGCTTTCGAGCCCTATGACGACGCAGGACGGCGCATCGTCGCCTGCCTTGCCGAGCTCTGCCAGACCGGGGAGGGCGACCTCGCCCTGGTGTCGCATGGCAGGATCATGACGCTGCTCTTGGGCGATATTCTCGGAAGGAGGCTGGGGGCGGAAGAGTGGGCGGCGATCGCCATGCCGGACTGGACGCTGCTCGATCTCGAGACGGGCACGCCACTGAAGGGCTTCGCCCTGGACTTCTAGGCCTGCCTGTCGGTAACGGTCGCAGCCTCCGCCTTGAGGCGCTCGAGCTGCGTGCGGTCGTAGCGGTAGGTCCGGCCGCAGAAGTGGCAGCGCAGTTCCGCTTCGCCGTCGGCGACGAGATCGCCGAGCGCCGCTTCTCCGAGCAGCAGCAGCGAGCGGCTGGCCCTCTGACGGCTGCAGGTGCAGCGCATGCGGAGGGGCTCCGGATCTGCGATCCGCACATCCGAAAAGCCCTCCAGCAGATCGCGCAGCAGGTCGTCCGCGGAGCTCGCCCGCTCGGCGCGGGAGGAGATGGGTCCCAGCCGCGCGATGCGGGTCTCGAGCTCCTGGGAGAACTCCTCGCCGCCCGGCAGCACCTGCAGGAGCAGGCCGCCCGCGGCCTTGACCGTGCCACTGCCGCGCAGCAGCACGCCCAGCGCGACGGCGGACGGAATCTGCTCGGAGGCGAGGAGATAGCTGGCGATGTCCTCCCCGACTTCACCGCTGACGAGGGGCGACGTCGACGTGTAGGGCTGGGCGTCGCCCATGCTGCGGCTGACGACCAGGTTGCCCCGGCCCACGGCTCGTCCCACGTCGAGCTTGCCGTTGTCCTTGATCGGGAGGGCGACTTGCGGGTTTTGCGCGTAGCCGCGCACGCCGCCTTCGGCGTCGGCGTCGGCGACCACGGCGCCCACCGGGCCGTCGCCGAGCAGGCGCAGTGTGAGACGATCGGGCGGCTTGAGCATGGACGTGGCCAGCAGAACGGCCCCCATCATGGCCCGGCCGAGCGCGGCGGTGACCACGGGGTAGGTGCCGTGACGCCGCCGGGCAGATTCGACGAGTGCCGTCCCGACGACCGCGATCGCCCGGATCTTGCCGGCTTCCGCAGTGGCACGCGCGAGGGAATCCCGCACGGCGGCACCTCCTCGTGTAATGAGCGGCCAGGGCCTCGCAGGCGATGCCCTCCATCATAGCATCCTCTTGTGAGGCGACGCACCCTTTACTGGTGCACCGTCGGTCCACGATGATAGATCCGGGCGGGCACACATTATCGCAGCCGTGGGCGTCGCTTCCGCCTGCGGATGCACGAAGGGGAGGTCGGGCGCTTGCCCGGGGGCGCCGGCTCAGTCCGGACGGGCGGGTCACGTCATACACATCTACGGCAGCCTCGGCTACCCCCTCCTCTATTTCGTGCTCTTGATCGAGTCCCTCGGCATCCCATCGCCGAGCGAGTTCTCGCTCGTCTACGCGGGCGTCCTGGCTGCCCAGGGCAAGCTGTCGCTGCCGCTTGTGATCATCGTCGGCGCATTCGGCTCGGTCAGCGGCGCGAACATCGCCTACTGGATCGCCCGCAGGGGAGGGCGCAAGCTGATCGTGCGCTACGGCGCCCGCATCGGCCTGACCGACGCGCGCCTGACCCAGGCAGAGACCTTCTTCGCCAGCCGCGGCGACATCGCGCTGCTGATCGGCCGCCTGATCTCGGGCGTCCGTGCGCTGATCTCCTACCCGGCGGGCCTCTTCGAGATGCCGTACCCCCGCTTTCTCGCATTCACCGTCCTCGGCGCCCTGCTGTGGCCCCTGATCGCTGCCGGTGCGGGATTCCTTGTCGGTCCGCATTGGCACCTGCTGCTGACCTGGCTCGGGCGCCTCTGGCTCGCGCTCATCGTCGGCCTCGTGATCGCCGCTGTCGCCTGGATCTACTGGCGTCGGCGGGGGCGTAGGACGGGGAACTAGCGCGGCCTTCCTTCGCGGACGACGTCGTGCTACTCTCCTAGCGGGCAAGTGTGCGGGCCGGTCGGCCTGCTGCGTGAAGCCGGGTCGCCGGTGGCGACCCAGGGCGGAGTACGCGGGTCGCCGGTGGCGACCCAGGGCGGAGTACGCGGGTCGCCGGTGGCGACCCAGGGCGGAGTACGCGGGTCGCCGGTGGCGACCCAGGGCGGAGTACGCGGGTCGCCGGTGGCGACCCAGGAGGGACGGAGTTTGGCGGACGAAAAGATCGACGTACTCTTCCTCGGCGGA
>JAJZVM010000200.1 GCA_021845645.1 Bacillota bacterium | reverse complement strand
GCGACCCAGGCGCCGCTGCAGAAGGCGAGCACCGTGGTGACGGCCCTGCCGCTGCAGGTCGGCATCACGGACTACGCGCCGATCGCGAACGCCTCGGCGTACACGATCTACAACAGCGGCGTCGAGTACATGATGTGGGCACCAGTGGTGATGGTGTCGGGCTCGGACACGATCGATTGGGCCGACTCGCTCGCGTCGAAGATCACGACGAACGCGAACGACACGCAGTACACCGTGACGCTGAAGAACTGGAAGTGGTCCAACGGCAAGGCGATCACGGCCGCGGACGTCGCCTGGACCACGAACGTGCTGCTCGCGGCCTGCACCATGTCGAAGCCGGCGTACACCTATGGCGGCTGCGGCTTCGGCGGACTGCCGCCGAGCTCGGCGCACGCCGTGCTGCTGGGCGCCAAGGCGACCGGCGCCAACACGGTCGTCTTCACGCTCAACAAGCCGTCGAACCCGACGTACTTCGAACTGAACGGCCTGGGCCAGATCCAGCCGATGCCCAAGGCGATCTGGAACAGGGGCAGCTATGCGGCTGACCTCACGCTGCTGTCGCAGATCTACAACAAGCCGACCTCGCCAGAGTACAAGGTGGTCTCGGGGCCGTACAAGTTCCAGTCCGCGGTCAACGACGAGGCCTACACGCTGGTGCCGAACCCGGCCTACGGCGGCCACAAGGCGACCGCGACCTGGATCCTGCAGTACGAGGCGTCGGACTCGGCCGAGTTCGCCGCGCTCAAGAAGAACCAGATCAACGCCGGCTACCTGACGACGAGCATGTACGGCTCGGCGGGCCAGCTCAAGGGCCAGTTCAAGCAGTCCCTGAGCCAGGGCTTCTGCTGGTACGGCATCGAGCTCAACTCAGCGCCGAACTCCCTCGCCGTCGGCGCCTCGTTCCAGGACCAGAAGGTCCGGGCGGCGCTCGAGTACGGCATCGACCAGAACGCCATCGGCAAGGTGCTTGACGGCACCCTGAACGGCAAGAACCTCTGGGTGCCGAACTACTCGGCCATTCCCGAAGGCTTCTCCTCGCTGACCAAGGCCGTGTTCGGCGTCAGCTCGATTCCGAACGCCTACCCGTACAACCCTGCGCAGGGCAAGGCTCTGCTCGAAAAGGACGGCTGGAAGCTGAACGCCCAGGGCGTCATGCAGAAGGGCGCCGTGCAGCTCAAGTTCCCGGTGTTCTACGACTCGGGCTCGACCGAGACGGCGAACGCCGCGGTCATCCTGCAGCAGGACTGGGCCAAGATGGGCGTCAAGATCACCCCGCAGCCAGTCGCGTTCGACACGCTCGTCGGCATGTCCGACGCACAGGGCGCAGCCGCCAAGTGGGCCGTCAACTGGACCGGCGGCTGGTGCTACGAGCCGAACTTCTACCCGACCGGCGGCGGCATGTGGGGCTACTACGACAGCCAGGACGACTACAACTACGCGCCGTTCAACAAGGCCGTCGCCAACTCGTACCTCCCCGGCACGCCCTCTCAGGCGCAGCAGCGGATGTACCAGTACGCCGAGGCCACCGCGAAGGACCTGCCGTTCCTCTGGCAGCCGGGCGGCTACGCCGTGAACGAGGTCGCGCCGTACGTGCACGGGATGGCCAAGTACTTCAACCCGGTGCAGGCGTTCACGATGATGAACTGGGTGACGATCTCCCACTAGCGGCCCGCAACATCCGGGCCGTCTGGCCCAGCGGGCAGGACCGTACGGTCCTGCCCGCTGACGGTGCCAAGGCGTCCCGGCAGCGCGGCCCGGCGGCGGGAAGGCATGCGATCGGACGAGGGCGGTGCCTGCCGCCCTGCTTGCGAGCAAGCCCGGGGGGTGGTCCTTGGTGTCTGCGTTGCCCAAGGTTGAGGTCGATGTTCAGTCGATGCTGGCGCACGGCGAGACCGGGTCCCGCGCCTGGAAGGCGTTCTGGCGCAATCCTCTTGCCGTCGCGGGTGTAGTCATCCTCGGCTTCCTGATCCTCTTTTCCTGGGTTGGGCCCATCGTCTACCACGCCAGCGCGCTCAACACGAGCCTGTCGAACATTGTCCAGGCGCCGTCGAGCAACCATCTTCTCGGCACGGACGCGCTTGGCCGCGACAACCTCGCGCGGCTGATGCTGGGCGGGCAGATTTCGCTCATCGTCGGCTTCGCGGCCGCCATCGCCGGCGTCTTCATCGGCGTGGTCTACGGCCTTATCTCGGCGCAGTTCGGCAGCTGGACCGACACGGTGCTGATGCGCATCGTGGACATCACGCTGGCGATCCCGGCGATCTACATTCTGCTTTTGCTGGACGCGGTGCTGAAGCCGAACGTCTACGTGATGATCTTCATCATCGCGATCACATCCTGGCAGCCGATCGCGCGTATCGTGCGCAGCGAGGTGCTGAGCCTCAAGACGCGCGAGTTCGTGGAGGCGGCGCGCGCCGCAGGCGCGGGCTGGCTGCGCATCATGTTCCGCCACTTCCTGCCGAACGCCATGGGCTCGATCATCGTCTACACGACGTTCTCGGTGGGTGGCGGCATTCTGACCCTCGCCGGCCTGTCCTTTTTGGGCCTCGGGCTGCCGCCGCCGGCGCCGAACTGGGGCCAGGCGATCTCGGACGGCATCCAGTACGAGTTCCAGAACGCCTGGTGGCTGATCTATCCGCCCGGCCTGCTGATCGTGGCGGCCGAGCTCGCCGTGAACTTCCTCGGCGACGCCTTCAACCAGGCGTTCGACCCGAGACTGCAGGGGAGGGGCGGCGCCTGATGCTCAATTACATCATCCGCCGACTGATCGAGGCCATCCCGACACTGCTCGGCATCACGATCATCACGTTCGTGCTGGCGCACATCGTGCCGGGCAACCCCGCCCTCGTCATGCTCGGCCCGCACGCGACGCCGCGCTCGATCGCCATCCTGACCCACCAGCTGGGACTCGACAAGCCTTTGCCTGTGCAGTACCTGGACTGGCTCTGGATGGTGCTGCACGGCAACCTCGGCGTGTCGTACTACCAGAACGTGCCCGTGCTGCAGCTGATCGAGCAGGCGACGCCGCGCACGCTGGCGATCGTCGGCATCGGCACCCTGATCGCCGACATCCTCTCGATCATCCAGGGCATCTACCAGGCGCACGTCAAGGGCAGCGTCGCCGACAACGTGATCACCGTGATCGCCTACTTCCTGTTCTCGATGCCGATCTTCTGGCTCGCGGTGCTGATGGTGATCTGGTTCTCGATCGACATCCCGCTCTTCCCGCCAGGCGGCATCCAGGACCCCGGCCAGACCGTGGTCACCTTCGGCAGCTGGGCCGCGCACATCGCCCTGCCGGTCATCACGATCGTGATCGCCACGGTGGCCTTCTGGGGACGGTTCATGCGCTCCTCGGTCGTCGAGACGCTGATCCAGGACTACATCCGCACAGCGCGCGCCAAGGGCGTCACGGAATACGTGGTGCTCTTGCACCACGCGTTCCGCAACTCGCTCCTGCCGCTGATCACCCTGAGCGGCTTCTCGATCCCGGG
>JAJZVM010000016.1 GCA_021845645.1 Bacillota bacterium | reverse complement strand
CACCTGCTTACGGCCCTCAATAGCGCCGCCGCCACCCTTCACCACGTCCTCAACTCCTTGTTCCGCAGCCCCTGGTGTCGCCTGAACCTCTTTACACTCCCCGGTTTCTCACCGGTCTTCTAGCAGGTTGAGCAGGTCTCCCTTAACGTGCTTCCTCGTACGCCAGCTGGATTCGACCTCGAAGCCTACGAGATGAATCGGACTGTCCAGTTTCGGAAATGGAAGTGGCAAGTTCTGAGACCAGACTACGTCAAGACGACCGCCCGGGACGGGGTACTCGGTGGAAACCATCAACCCCATGCGGCGGCCAGCCTGCACAAGCGCCTGGGTTATCTCTGTGTTGAGCTTACGGGCACCGTCTTGCTGCCTTTCCACCTGAGCCATGCCTATCGCTCCCGAGGTCGGTATGGGTATTTGCCTACTTGCAGTTCCTTCAGGTCAGCGTGATTCCGCTCTCCGACACCTCCGCCAGCGCCCCCACGGGCCAAGGAACGTTCACGGTATCGTGGCCGATGCGATCCACCTGGATGATGGGGAAGTCCGTTCCCGCGCAGGCGTCAAGTACGAGGGCCGTTAGGGCGGCACCGGGATCGCTCTCCCCCTGGAAGCATCCGCTCCAGTTTCCGAGCACCATCGCGCGCAACTGCGCCAGCTTTCCCTGCATGCGCAGGACCTGAAGCCAGCGGTGGACGGTGGCCGTGCCGAGCGACCAGCCCTCAAGGACTAGGATGGCGTCCGTGAGGTCCGGGGCCCATGGTGTTGCCATGAGGTAGCCGAGCACAGAGAGCGTGCCGCCGAACAGCCTTCCGTTCGCCGTCCCGGGTCGGAGCACGCGGACGTCGCCCAGGGGCAGCGGGCCGCGAAGCCCGTCCACCGACATGAACCGTTGGAAGAGCGGCGCCTCGAACTCCCGGCGATGTTCGACGCCGAAGCTGAAGGCGACATCCGGGCCGTGCAGCGTCTCTACGCCCGTGCGCCAAGAGAGCGCATTTAGGAAGATCGTGAGGTCGCTCATGCCGCTGACCCACTTAGGGTCCTCGGCAAACGCGGCGAAGTCGAGCCCGTCGACGATCGCGAGGCAGCCCGACCCGCCTGTCGCGGCCATAACCATGCGCACGTCCGGATCGCGTAGCATCCCGTTCCAGTCCTCAAGGCGCGCCGCGTGCGGGCCAGCAAGGCCCATCCACTCGTCGTACAGGTGGCGCCCCCGCTTCACCTGGTAGCCCATCGCCTCGATCACGGCGATGCCGCCTTCCACCTTGTCCCGGATGCCGCCAACCCATCCCGACGGCGCGGCTATCCCGATCGTCTCCCCCTTCGCCAGCGGCCTGGGCCTGACCCACCTTCTCACCGGTGTGAACCCTGCCTTCCGCAGGAAGTTTCCGGCATGCCGTTCCACACCTGTCTCTTCATCACCTGCGGCGGTGACGAGTCCGAGGTATGGAGACATCGGATCTATCTACGGAGGAGAAATAAGGAAACCGGGAGAAGACCTGAGACCAGACGATAGAGGTGAGGCAAGCATATGATCCGCCGGCTGTTTCTCTTCGGCGGGAACCCGTCCCAATACGAGGCTCAGGCCGAGTTCGTCACCGCGGCTGGAGGATCCGCGGCTGACGTGGCTCTGCTGCTCGTGCGTCGTCCTGGGTGGGAGGCTTACCTGCCGCGCTATCTCGATCCGTGGATGCTGAGCGGCGTCAGGGCCTACCACGTGGTTATTCCGGACGAGGATGGCTTGCTCGACGAGTCCAAACTTGACGCGTGTCTGCGCCATGCAACTGGCATCTTTATCGGCGGAGGGCACACCGCTACTTATCAGAGCTACTACGCCCAGGGTCAGGTTGCAGAACTCATACGGGAGCGTTACCGAGAAGGAGTGCCCGTCGGCGGGAGTTCCGCCGGAGCCTTGCTCTTCCCTGAGATCTGTCGAATGTCCCCATGGGACACCGATTCCGGGACAGCGCAGAGCCGGCCAGGCCTGGGATTGCTGGCTGGGTGTCTAATCAGCGTGCATTTCGTATCTCGCCAGGACGAGCAGAATATCGTGGAGGCAATGATCGAAACAAGAATTCCCAGTGCATGGGGCATCGACGACAGTGCTTGTGCGGTATTCCGCGATGAGGTCTTTTCACACGCCATAGGTGCTGGAGTATACCATCTTCAGTTCAATGGTACATTCGATCGACACACCTGCAGTCTTATGGGTTGAGTATGTCAGATATCTCGCAGGACACACGAGGGCTCTTACGTGCGGGTTTCACATTGGGTTCGGACGCAGCATCCAACGGGAGGAAGCGCCGTGCGTACACGTCAGATGGTGGTGGCATTCCTTGAGCGGTCGTCGAGCATTCTGCTGCTTCACCGATCCGAGGAGGCGAGGCTCTTCCCGGGAATGTGGGCCGGCGTAGGGGGCCACGTCGAGCCTTCGGAGCTCAACGATCCAGAAGTTGCGATCCTGCGCGAGATCCGCGAGGAGACGACGCTCACAGCCGGAGAGATCGAGGACTTGCAGCTGAAGGCGATCGTGCTGCGGCTGGCAGGCGACGAGATCCGCCAGCAGTACGTCTACTTTGGAAGGGCGGCGCGCGATGTGCCGGAGGTATCGCCCGAGGGCGACCTCGTCTGGATCCCGCGCCAAGGAGTCCTGGAGCTTCCTGCGTCCGCGACGACGCGCGCCATTCTCGCGCGCCACCTCTCAGGGCGATTCGGGCAAGGGGTCGCGGTCGGGGTTCTCCAGGCGGGTCCGAACGGACCGGAGACGCGTTGGATGGATCTCAGCGACTGGGAGCCGGCCCCTGCGGCTCGCTCGCTGTAGGAGGACGTCTGTTGCAGCTCGTAACCTCGTCGACCCAGCGGGTGCAAGTCCCGCCACGCCAGAGTGCCCGCTCAGCGTGAAGCGAAACGGACGTCGGAGTAGGGCGACCGCGCCGGCGAAAGCTCCGTGGATAATGTCCTGGCCGCCGCAAGGTGGGATTCACCAGCAGGGCTAGCGACCGATCGGGCCGCAGCATGAAGCGAACCCTGCCGCCTCGTTATCCTAGCCCGCGTGAAGTGAATTGCGGGGGACTCAGGGCGTCGAGCCTGGCAGCGTTAGGCGAAGACAGTTTCTCCGGGTGAAGAGTGGGCGCACGCAGGGGGCCCTGCGGGGTATGGGGGACGGCACGATCGGAAGGGACGACGGGCAAAGCGAGGAAGGACTCCGCCCCCGCCGGGAACACCCGTGAACGGCAAGGCCGTGCGTATAAGCGAAAACGTGAAGTCGCACGGTGGGACGGGCCTGGCACATCGGGCCGTAGTAACGATGAGGGCAGGGACAACAAAACCCAGCCTGAGCAAGGGCCCGTGGACCGCACATGGTGGTGTCGGGAAACCCGGCTGAGGACACTGAGCCTCGGATAACCGTGGTGAAAGGCGTCACCCGTACGTGGCAGCAAACTATGACCCGACCCGGGTACACGCGGGTGAGTTTAACCGGGCCGCGAACAGCGGGGTCCCAAAGAAAGCCAACACAGAGCAAGGGGAAACACGGTTTTGCAGTCCCAAGACGGTGTCGATCCGGGAGCCCTTAGTTCGTGGGGGTTCCCGGATCGAATTTCTATTGGTCAGCGCGAATTTCTATTGGTCAGCGCGAAACCCTATTGTCGGCGGACAAAAGCAGCAGTGCGAACTCAGACGCCTACTCCACCGTGACAGACTTGGCCAAGTTGCGCGGCTGGTCGATTGGACAGCCGCGCGCCTGCGCCACCTCCACCGCGAGAAGCTGGAGTGGCAAGGCACCGAGCAGGTAGGCACCAATGCGTTCCTTGAGCGGCAGCGAAATTCGCAGCGTGGCGCTCAAATCGCTGCCGACAGCGACCCCGTAGGCACCGCGGGCCGTCGCCTCGGCCAGCGAACTTCTGAGTTTCACCGCATGCCTTGGGTCGGTGACGCAGACGATGACGGGAACACGATGATCGACGAGCGCCAACGGGCCGTGCTTCAGCTCTCCGGCCGCAAACGCCTCGCTCCAGACGTAGGAGAGCTCCTTCAGCTTCAGCGAGCCTTCACGCGCGAGGCTGAGATCCTGGCCGCGTCCAAGGAAGATCACGCCTGGGGCCTCAGCGCAGGTTTCGATCAGTTCCTTTGGCAAGCGGAACGCCGCCAGGAAGTCTTCCGCTACGGTCGGCACCGCGCGCAGCGCGTGCAGGTCCGTGGGCGGCAACGGACGTTCCTTCGCCTGTGCGAAGGCTGCCGTGATGAGTTCCAGTGCGATCACCTGTGTCGTGAACGCCTTTGTCGAAGCCACGGAGATCTCGAAGCCCGCCCGCAGGTCCAGCACATGATCGCTCTCCCGTGCGATCGTGGAGCCGGGTGCGTTCACAAGCGAAAGGATCTGGGCGCCCAGGCTGCGGGCGTGGCGCAGGGCAGCCAGGGTATCGATCGTCTCGCCGGACTGGCTGACGGCGATCGCCAGGGTACCTGGCTCAAGGAAGGTCCTCGTGTCACGGAACTCGCTCGCAAGCTCCGCCTGTGCCGGGAGCTCCACAACGTCTCCGAGCCGCTCCACTGCCATCTGACACGCGTGTAGAGATGACCCCATCGCAAGGAAGACGACGCGCTGCACCGAGCGAAGAAACTCCTGGTCGATACCGTCCTCGCGCAGGTCCACCTTGCCGAGGTCGTCGAGGCGACCCGCCATAACGCGTCGCCAGGCGATCGGCTGCTCCATGAGCTCCTTGCGGTAGAAGGTGCCGTGTTCGCCCGCGTCGGGCAACTCACCGTCGCCGTCGATCGGGTGCAGTGTCTTCGCGATCGGTTCAAGGTCCTCCAAGCGGAAGACCTCGATCTTGCCCGGACGGATGTCCGCGATCTCGCCGTCGTCAAGGTAGATGCACTCACTGAGCCAGGGTGCAAGCGCGATCGCTCCGGAGGCGACGTACGCCTCGTGCTCGGTAGCCCCGATCGCAATCGGGCTCGTTCGCCGCACCGCGACCAGGCGGTTCGGCTGGTGCACATCCATGACGAGCAGGGCGTAGGCGCCTTCGCAGCGGCGCGCGACTTCGCTCAGACGCAGACGCAGGTCTTCGGGACCGGTCTCCAGGAGGTGCGCCACGAGCTCCGAGTCGGTCTCGGAGCGCAATACGTGACCGGCGGCGAGCAGCTCAGCCCGCAGCTCGTCGGCGTTCTCGATGATGCCGTTGTGGACGATGGCGATCTCGCCCTTGCAGTCGGTGTGGGGGTGGGCGTTGCGGTCCGAGACGCCGCCGTGCGTTGCCCAGCGCGTGTGCCCGATGCCGATGTGGCTCACGGGCGGCGGCGTCTGGGCCAGGACATCCTCCAGAACGCGCAGAGCCCCTGCCTTGCGGCACAGATAGATGCTGCCCTCGTTGGCGAGCGCGATGCCGGCGGAGTCGTAGCCGCGGTATTCGAGACGCTTGAGCCCTCCCAGCAGCACGTTGTCTGCCGCTTTGGGGCCTACGTAGCCCATGATTCCGCACATGCGCAAAAACACCCCTTCTATGCATGTTCACGCGACACCCGCGCAGGCCATGCAGATAGAGGGGTACGCAATCGCGACCCTCGCCTGCCGACCCTTTTCCCCCAAGGGATCGCTCCCTGGCTTTGTGAGGTCTTTGACGGTCCAGGCGAACCGGGGGTCACCCGCCGAAAGTTCCGAGATCCCCCACCTCGTCCACTCGCCCTAGGGCGAGTGCTGGCGCTTGTAGATTTTTGCATGGCGATGCGTTGCGATGAGTCGCGCACGCTCACTGGACCGAGTGTCGCACGCGACGGTGAGCGGCGCAAGTGCCTGTCGCTGGGCCGTGTGCTATACTGTACGCATTCTGATCGCGGGAGGACCGCGGCAAAGGAGCGGGTTCTTTTGGATATCCTTTCGCCGGTCCACCTCATCATCATCCTGGCGATCGCCCTTCTGCTGTTCGGTCCCAAGCGCCTGCCGGAACTCGGCCAGGGACTTGGCAAGACGATCCGCGAGTTCCGCAAGGCCATGCAGGAAGGCTCGGATGCTGCGGACAAACCCGCGGCCCCACCCTCCAAGGAGGACGAGCTGCGCTGATGCTCCTCCTGTCCCGATGACGACGGGGCACCTGCGTGACCTGCTGTCCCTTTACGGCTATCCTTTGCTTCTTTTGGTAAGCACGATCGAAGGCACCGGCATGCCGGGCCCGATCGAGCTGTTTTTTGTTGCTGCCGGCGTGCTGATTGTACGCGGCGAGATGTCGCTCACGCTGGTGTGGCTGATCGTCACACTGGGCAACGTGCTCGGCAACCTGATCGGGTATGGCATTGGGCGCATGGGCGGCCGGCCGCTGCTCGACTGGACCATGCGCACGCTGCACATTCCGCCCCAGGCGATGCGGCGGGTGGAGGGCTGGTTTGCGCGCTACGGCCTCTTTGCGCAGGCCATCTCAAGGTGGATCGGTGTCACGCGCACCCCAGCGATCCTGAGCGCAGGAGTCGTCCGTGCTCCGCTCTTGCCATACCTCGTGGGCTCCGTCGTCGGGGACGGCGTCTGGGCTCTCTTCTGGTCGCTGCTGGGTATGGGCATTGGCAAGGGCGTCACCAGCGTCCTCGAGCACCGGGCAGGGCCGATCGCGGTCCTTGGCCTGGCCCTGCTCGCCGCTGGCGCCATCGTGTGGTGGCGCATGGCCCGACGGCCTCGCAGCGACGTATGAACGCCGAAGTCCGTTCCGCGCTGGACGCGGGCCTCCTCACCGCGTGGCGCGATCTTGCGGAGGGGGCGGGCAGCAGTCCGTTCGCAGGCCCGGACTGGCACCTGGCACGCCATGAGACGTATGGGCCGAGGGGCGTCCGCTACCTCGTGGCACGCGACGGCGGGTCGCTCCTAGGCATCTGGCCCCTGGAGTTCGGCGGCATCGCGGTGCACCCCGCGGGGCATTGGCTTGCAGACTATCTCTCGCCGCTGCTGGCGCCCGGGTCCGCAGGGGAGGTCTTGGAGAGTTTCGCCGCATGGTTCCGCCGTTCCGGCGTGATGATCCTCGACCTGCCCCGCCTTGACGCAGCATGCCCGTCGCTTGTGCAGGCGCTCTCCCGAAGCGGCTACAGGCTTCGGACCCTGCCGGGGGAGGTCTGCCCGGCGCTCGACCTCTCCGGCGGCGTTGCGGGCGTCGAGGGGCGGCTGCCGTCAGGGCTGCGCAAGCGCTGGCGCTACGACGCGCGACGCCTGGCGAGAGAGGCGCCCGTGGAGGTCGACTTCGTTCCGCCCCCCGAGGTGCCCGAGGCGATGGCAACCCTGATGGCCTGGCACACGGCGCGCTTTCGCAGCCGCGGCACTCCGGGCAGCTTCTTCGGCAGACGCAGGGCATTCCACGAGCGGGTTGCCGCGCGCCATGCGGCAGCAGGTCTCCTGCGCCTGTCGCGTCTACGCCTCGGGGGGCGGACGATCGCACTCCTCTACGCTCTGCGCGGCGGCGAGCGCTGCTACTACTACGCGGCCGGGTTCGACCCGGGCATGGCACGCTTCTCGCCAGGCCGCGTGCTGCTCGGTGAGACAATCCGGCTGGCAGCGGCCGAAGGCGTAGGCACCTTTGACTTCCTCCGTGGCGACGAGGAGTACAAGCGGGCATGGGCGTCCGAACGCCCGCGCCTGCAGCGCATCGTCGCGGCCTTGCCAGGACGCTACGGCTACCTGACGTTCGCCGCCGTCGAGCATCGCGCGGAGATGGCCTTGCGCAGCCGTTTCGGAAGCTGAACGCATGTGCGGGGAGAGTTTAGCAGCATGCCATCGAGTTTAATGCCTTGAAGCATCGTGCACACGCGGGCATAATCGCCTTCTGCGGAGGCGATCGGTAATGAAGGTGACTGTTGGAGAGGACGGCCAGATCGAGATCCCCGCGGAGTTGCGCGAGAGCCTGGGCCTGCAGCCGGGGACCTACTGCCGGATCCTTCAGCGCGGCCAGACCGTCGTGCTGCAGAGGCTAGAGGATGTGCACCTGCATTGCTTGACGCTGGAGATGGGCCCCGATACAATACATTCCGCTAGTAGCACTCAGGAAGAGTGAGTGCCAACAAGGAGGAGGGATCCTGTGCTGAGGCCTCTCGGTGACCGCATCGTGGTTAAGGTTCTCGAGGCAGAGGAGAAGACGGCAGGCGGTATCATCCTGCCGGACACCGCGAAGGACAAGCCGCAGGAGGGCGAGGTCATTGCGGTCGGGTCCGGGCGCGTGCTGGAGAACGGCAATCGCGTCACCCCTGAGGTCAAGGTCGGCGACCGGGTCATCTTCTCGAAGTATGGCGGGACAGAGGTCAAGGTCGGCGACGACGAGTACCTGATCATTCGCGAGCAGGACCTGCTGGCGATCAAGTAAGGGCCAAACGGGAAAGGGAGGGTTTCTGAAAGCATGGCGGCAAAGCAGCTTCTGTTCGATGTCGACGCGCGTAAGGCCCTGGAGCGGGGCGTCACGGCCGTCGCCAACGCAGTCAAGGTCACGCTGGGCCCCAAGGGCCGCAATGTGGTTCTGGACCGCAAGTTCGGCTCGCCGGTCATCACCAAGGACGGCGTAACCGTCGCCAAGGAGATCGAGCTCGAGGACCCGTACGAGAACATGGGCGCGCAGCTCTGCAAGGAGGTTGCGTCCAAGACCAACGACGTCGCGGGCGACGGCACCACCACCGCGACCGTGCTGGCGCAGGCCATGGTGCTCGAGGGACTCAAGAACGTGGCCGCCGGCGCCAACCCGATCTTCCTCAAGCGCGGCATCGACCTCGCCGTCGAGAAGGCGGTCGAGGAGCTCAAGAAGCTTTCCACGCCGATCGAGGGCAAGGACGACATCGCGCACGTCGCGGCGATCTCCGGCAATGACGAGGAGATCGGCAGCCTGATCGCCGAGGCCATGGAGCGCGTCGGCAAGGACGGCGTGATCACGGTCGAGGAGTCCAAGGGCACCGCCACTACGGTGGACATCGTCGAGGGCATGGAGTTCGACCGCGGGTACGTGTCGGGCTACTTTGTCACGAACCCCGACTCGATGGAAGTCGAGCTCGAGAACCCGTACATCCTGCTGCACGAGAAGAAGATCTCTTCCGTGCAGGACCTCCTGCCGCTGCTTGAGCGCATCGCCCGCGTAGGCCGGCCGCTGCTCATCGTCGCCGAGGACGTCGAGGGCGAGGCCCTTGCGACGCTCGTCGTCAACAAGCTGCGCGGCACTTTCAACGCGGCCGCGGTCAAGGCGCCTGGCTTCGGCGACCGCCGCAAGGCCATGATGGAGGACATCGCGGTCCTTACGGGCGGCACGTTCATCTCCGAGGACCTCGGCATCAAGCTCGAGAACGTCGAACTCTCGATGCTGGGCGAGGCCAACCGGGTCAAGATCGGCAAGGAGAAGACCACGATCGTCGAGGGCAAGGGCGAGAAGAAGGCCATCGACGGCCGGGTCGCGCAGATCAAGCACCAGATCGAGGAGACCGAGTCCGACTACGACCGTGAGAAGCTGCAGGAGCGCCTTGCCAAGCTCGCGGGCGGCGTCGCGGTGATCAAGGTCGGCGCGGCCACCGAGACCGAGCTCAAGGAGAAGAAGCACCGCATCGAGGACGCCCTCGCGGCGACCCGCGCTGCGGTGGAGGAGGGCATCGTCGCCGGCGGCGGCGCGACGCTCATCAACATCATCCCGACGTTCGACACGATCAAGGCTGAGGGCGACGTCAAGGTGGGCGTCAACATCGTGCGCCGCGCGCTCGAGGAGCCGGTCCGCCAGATCGCGATCAACGCCGGCCTCGAGGGCTCGATCGTCGTGGAGCACATCCGCACGGGCAAGCCGGGCTTCGGCCTCAACGCGATGACGGGCGAGTACGTCGAGCTGGTGAAGGCGGGCATCGTCGACCCTGTCAAGGTCACGCGCTCGGCCCTGCAGAACGCGGCATCGGTCGCTGCGATGGTCCTCACGACCGAGGCGCTGATCGTCGAGATCCCTGAGAAGAAGAAGGCGGCTGCTGGCGCCCCGGGTTACCCGGGCGGCGGCGACATGGACTTCTAAACCAGGGGAGATCTCCCGGCGGACTCCCGCTACGGCGGGGGTCCGCCGTTTGCTGCATTCCACGTATGCCCGCTATCATTGGAACGGAAATCGGCATGAAGAAGGTATGCCATTGTCTTCTCCAAGAGGTTTTACCGTCGAGGAAGCTCTCGCCCGCTTCATTGCCGATCTCAGTCCTGTGAGCACGGAGGAACTGTCGCTCGATCAGGCGGAGGGCCGTGTGCTCTCCGTGCCGGTGACGGCAGGGCGGCTCGTGCCGGACACGCCGCGCTCGGCGGTGGACGGTTGGGCGGTGCGGGCCGAGGATACGGCGTCGGCAACGTCCGAGTCGCCCGTGCGGCTGCGCATCGCCGGTTCCGCCCTGGCGGGGCACCCGGCAAGCGACGGGATCGCACAGGGAGAGACCGTGCGTATCACCACCGGCGGCGTGGTGCCGGAAGGTGCCGACGCCGTGGAGTACCAGGAGGTTTGCCGCGTCGAGGGCACAACCGTGCTCTTCAGCAGACCGGCCAAGCCTGGCGCCAACGTGCGCCAAGCCGGGGAGGACATGCGGCCCGGGCAGGAACTCCTGCCGGCCGGTGCCCGCGTGCGGCCCGAGGTCATCGGGCTCCTCGCGACGCTGGCGCAGGGACAGGTGCAGGTACGCCGCAGGCTGCGCGTGCGCTTCGTCTCGACGGGCGATGAGATCTTCCGCCTCGGCGAGCCTTTGCCGCGGGGTGGCACCTACGACTCGAACAGCCTGCAGATCGGCGCCCAGCTCCGAGCCCTGGGGGCGGAGGTGGAGATGCGGGGACCGGTTCAGGACACCGCGGCGGCGATCGCCGAGGCGTGCAGCGGCGGCGAGTTCGACTTCCTCATCACATCGGGCGGCGTCTCCGTGGGGCCAGCCGACCGCATCGGCGAGGTGGGGCGGCTTCTGGGCGCCACCGTGTGCTTTCACTGGGCGCGCATGCGCCCGGGCGCGCCCACCATGGGCTTGCGCCTTGGCGACCGCCCATGGCTCGGCCTGTCCGGCAACCCGCTCTCCGCGCAGATCGGCTTCGACCTCTTCGGCCGTGCCGCACTGGCGCGCCTCATGGGGACGGACTGCAGCCTCAAGCGGGGGAAGGCGCGGCTCGCGGAGGAGTTCCGGGGCAAGGCCCCCGACGCGCCGCGCTTCCTGAGGGCCTCGTTGGAGATGGCCGGGAGCGAGATCGAGGCCCGCGTCCACCCGTACCAGTCGTCCGGTGGCGTGCGCGCCATGGCGCAGACGAACGGCTATATCGTACAGCCGGAGGGAGTCGGCACACTCCCTGGCGGCAGTCTCGTCGGGGCCCTCTTCATCCTGCCCTGAACACGGGAGCCTTTGGGGGTCTGGCCGTTGAGCGATCGACCGATGCCGCTGGGGGAACACCTTCGCGAGCTCCGCAACCGGCTGATCGTCTACCTGCTCTTCCTGTTCCCGGCCGGCATCTACGCCTTCATCAAAGCGCGCCTGATCGTTCAACTGTTACTGCTCCCGACCCACGGCGCGATCCACAGCCTCGTCGTCCTGAGTCCGACCGAGGGCCTCTACACCTTCATCGAACTGGCCCTCGTCGCCGGCTTCGTCATGACGTCACCGGTCCTGATCTACGAGATCGCCGCCTTCGTCCGCCCTGCCCTTGAGCCATCCGAACGCCACCTCGTCCTGGCCTACGCCCCGATCGTCCTTCTGCTCTTCCTTCTGGGGATCGGCTTCGGCTACTTCGTCTTCCTGCCCGTCGTGATGCGGTTCGTGCTGCAGTTTGCGGCTGCGCCGTTCCAGGCGTTCATCAGTCTGGGCCGCTACATCGGGTTCATCGTCAACCTGACGCTGCCGTTCGGGCTCGTCTTCGAACTGCCGATCGTGGTCTACGCCCTGGCCCGCACCGGTGTGCTGACGCCTGCCTTCCTGCGCAAGCAGCGGCGCATCGCGATCCTCGTCATCTTTGTCGTCGCGGCCGCCGTCACGCCGCCGGATGCCTTCTCCATGATGATCATGGTGGTGCCGATGCTGGTGCTCTACGAGGTATCGATTCTGGTGGCGGATCTCGCAGTGCGCAGACACCCGCCTATGGTATAATGCGCGCGGGAACAGACGGCCTGCTGGTGCAGCCCCTGGACTTCAAATCCAGCCGGCGGGCTTTACGGTCCGCGGTGGGTTCGATTCCCACCTGCTCCCGCCAAATGAGACTGTGGAACGCGGGCGGCGAAGGCTGCCCGTATGTTCGTCTGTGGCTCGGTAGGGAGGAAGTCTAAGGCGATGGCGGATCCTGCTCGGCATTCGGCATGGCGCCTCTTGCGACAGTACTTCCTGACAGGAATCGTGGCTCTCCTGCCTCTGGCGATCACCCTGTACGTCGGCTACCGCATCTTCACGATGTTCGATGCCCTGGGCCGCATGCTCGGCGTGACGGTGCCGGGGTTCGGACTGCTCGTGACGCTTCTCCTGATCACGCTGTTCGGGCTCCTGGTATCCAACTTCCTCGGGCAGCAGTTCGTCTCCCTGTACGAGTGGATCTTTGCGCGCGTGCCGGTGCTGCGCACCGTCTACGACGCTGTGAAGCAGATCGTCAACACTTTCTCGGACCAGCGCAGCGGCACGTTCCAGAGCGTCGTACTCGTGCCGTACGGCGGCGGCGGGGGGCGCTCCTTCGGCTTCGTGGTACGCAACCCGACGCAGGAGGGCAAGGTGGCCGTGTTCGTCCCGTTCTCGCCGCCGACGGGCGGCCTCCTGGTGCTCTACGCCCCCGAGGACGTGGAGCAGGTGGATTTCTCGGTGGAGGAAGCGATGAAGATCGTGCTGTCCGGCGGCACCCTCTTGCCCAACGGCAACACGGGTGCCCTGCCGGCGGTTGAGCTCGACAGCAAGGAGAGTGGGATTGAGTGATCACGAGAGAGCAGGTCATGGAGCGCCTCGCCAAGGTCATGGACCCGGAGATCCACAAGCCGATCACCGAGCTCGGCATGGTGGCGTCGGTCGAGGTCGATGGCGGCAAGGTGCACTGCGGCATCAAGTTGACGGTCGCCGGCTGCCCGCTGAGCAGCCGCATCGAACAGGACGTGAAGGCCGCCGTCGGTGCCATCGCCGGCGTAGAGGCCGTGTCGGTGCGCCTGGACGTCATGACGCCGCAGGAGCGCGAGGATCTCGCCAACCGGCTGAGGCCGCGCCACGTGTCCACGATCACCAAGAAGGACTCGACCGTGCGCGTGCTGATCTGCGGGTCCGGCAAGGGCGGTGTGGGCAAGTCCACGGTCACCGTCAACGTGGCGGCGGCGCTGCAGACCATGGGCCGCACGGTGGGCGTACTCGACGCGGACGTCTACGGGTTCTCGGTGTCGCGTATGCTGGCCGCCCGCCAGCAGCCGGTGGTGCTGGGCGACGGGGTGATCGTGCCGGTCGACGTCCATGACCTCAGGGTGATCTCGATGGGCATGCTTGTGGACGAGAACACGCCCGTGATGTGGCGGGGGCCGATGCTCCACAAGCTCGTGGACCAGTTCCTCAACGAGGTCGCCTGGGGCGAGCTCGACTACCTCGTGATCGATGCACCGCCAGGCACCGGCGACGTGGCCATCTCGCTGTCGCAGGAGCTGCCGAAGGCCAGGGTGCTGCTTGTCACGACCCCCCAGGAGGCTGCCGCGCGAGTGGCAGGGCGCGTCGCGCAGATGGCGGGCAAGGTTGGCCAGGAGGTCATCGGCGTCGTCGAGAACATGGCGTACTTCCGCTGCCCGACATGCGGCGAGGCGCATGACATTTTCGGCAAGGGCGGCGCGCAGCGCCTGGCACGCGAGCTGCACATCCCGCTCCTCGGCCAGGTGCCGATCGATCCTGCGCTCCCGACCGGCGGCGACATGGGCGAGCCGATCGTCTGGAGCCGTCCGGAGTCGGAAGCGTCGCAGGTGTTCCTCGAACTGGCGAAGGCGGTCGACAAGGCCACCTGGTAAAGGCGGCTTCGCGGAGAGAGGCCGGGCGGTTGCCAAGCCTCTCTCCGCGTTGGTTCATGCGACCAAGTCCGAGCGGGCAAACTGCGGTAGAATACGTGCCAACCTTGGGGAGGGGATTCCGGACATGGACGGATGGACCGGGACGAGCCGACCATACGGACCAACCCGCGTCCAACAGTTTGACTGGCACTAGGCCACCAGATAGAATTGGTTGCGTATTTTGGCCTAGTCCTCATGGAGCGCTAATTGGGGGGAACCGAAGGCATGCGATGCCGGATCTGTGGGCACGAGACAGGCAACGACACAGACCTCTGCGAAGACTGCGTCGAACGCGCGTCTGATCGCAAGGAACTGAGCCGCCGGCGCTTCCTCGGCTGGGGAGCAGTCACCGTGGGAGGCCTCGTCGGTGTGGGCTACCTCGGTGCCGCGCTGCGCCTGCTCTACCCTTCCTCCGCGGGAGCCGGCAAGCTGCAGGACATCGGCGCCGTGAGCAACTTCCCGGTGGGGCAGTACATTCTCACCTCATATACCGGAGACGGCTACGACGACGGCGTCTACGTGATGAACCAGGGTGGCGGGCAGTTCATCGCCCTCGACTTCCACTGCACCCACCTCCAGTGCCCCGTGCAATGGTTCCAGTCGCTTGAGAAGTTCATGTGCCCGTGCCACGGCTCGCAGTACAACAAACTGGGCCAGCATATCGCGGGTCCTGCCCCGCGAGGGCTCTTCCACCATGAGATCGCGGTCCAGAACGGGCGCGTGATGCTTGGAGGTCAGATCTCGTGAGTGCGGAGAAGAGGCCCCGTCAGACGGTTCTGGACTGGCTCGACGAGCGGGTGGGCATCAAGCCGCAGCTCAATGAGCTGCTCTACCACCGCGTGCCGCGCGCGGTGAACCCGCTCGACTTCCTTGGCCTCGCGACACTCTTCGTCTTCATCAACCAGGCAGTCACGGGGACGCTGCTGGCCATGTTCTACCAGGCGTCTTCGGCGACGGCCTACCAGAGCATCCAGTACATCATGACCAAGGTCCCGCTCGGCTGGGTGATCCGCGACCTGCATTACTGGGGTGCGAACGCCATGGTGGTGCTCGTGGCGGCGCACATGCTGCGCGGGTTCTATGTCGGAGCCTATAAGAAGCCGCGCGAGATCACCTGGATCACGGGTGTCGTCCTGCTCTTCATCACGATCCTCTTCGCCTTCACCGGCTACCTGCTGCCGTGGGACCAGCAGTCCTACTGGGCGACGATGGTCGGCACCTGGATGCCCTTCTACACGCCGTTCATCGGCATCTACATCGCGTACCTGGCCCGCGGCGGCGCCTACATCTCCGGCCTCACACTGACCCGCTTCTACGCTCTGCACATGCTGGTGCTGCCGGCTCTCCTCCTGATCTTCTTCGGCGTCCACTTCGCCATGGTGCTGAAGAACCAGATGCTGGTGGTGGAGGAGGCGGAGCGCAAGCCCAAGGGCACAAAGGGACTCGTCACCTTCTACCCCTACACCGTCTTCCAAATGACGATGCTCGTCGTCGTGGTGGCGGCGATCCTGCTCTTCCTCGCGCTCTCGTTCCACGCGCCGCTGCTGGCGCCCGCCGACCCGCTGAACAAGGCGCACTACACACCGGTGCCGCTGTGGTTCTTCTTCTCGATCTACCAGCTGCTGAAGTACATTCCACCGGCGCTCGACCCGCTCGGGATCATCGGTCTGCCGCTCGTTGCCGTGATCGTTCTCGTGGGCCTGCCGTTCTTCGACAAGAATCCGCGGCGTGAGCCGAGCCGTCGCCCGTTCGCGATGAGCTTCGCCGGCGTCATCGTCGTGGCGGTGCTCGGCCTGACCTACCTCGGCGCCGTGCAGCAGGGCGTCAGCGCGACGGGCGGTACCTCGGCCTCGGCCGTGATCGCCAAGCCGACGTTCAGTGCGGACATCGAACCCATCTTCCAGCAGCACTGCGCCGTGTGCCATGGACCGACCACCAAATCCGGTGGTTTGGACTTGACGTCGTACGCCAGCATTGCGAGCATGAAGGTAGCGACACCGACAGACTACAAGAAGGCCCTGCTTTGGCAGAAGATCGAGGGTGTAGCGCAGCCGCGGATGCCGCTCGGCGGACCGTATCTGCCGAAGTCGACGATCCAGACGATCGCCAACTGGATCGCGGAAGGGGCTCCGGACAACTGATGGCTACGGCGCAGGACGAACCTGAGGAACATTGCGGTCATGAGGGCCATGTGCACAGCGGCGTCGCCCGCCGCGACAAGCTGGACCTGCAGCAGCGCCTGAACCGGATCGAAGGGCAGGTGCGGGGCGTCCGGCGCATGATCGACGAGGACCGGTACTGCCCGGAAGTGTTGACGCAGATCGCCGCCGTGCGCGCGGCACTCGACCGGGTGGGGCTGATCCTGCTGGAGGATCATACACGAGGCTGCATCGTGGACGCGGTGCGGGATGGTCATCCCGACGAGGCGATGACCGAGCTCATGGGGGTTCTGCGCAAGTTCCTGCCGTAAGATCCCGGGCCTGTGCCGCATGCGGCGCAGGCCCGCGGGAATCCTAGGGCGCGCGCGAGAAGGGGGAGGAGTCGATGCGGCGCAAGACACGCCTTTGGATCGCGGCAGCGGTCGTCGTCGCCGCGCTCGCCTTCCTCATGGTCAATGGGCTCAGACACTTCACGGAATACTACCTTACGGTTCCGCAGCTCACGTCGCAGCGCGCTGTCCTCGGCACATCCGAGGTGCGGGTGGCTGGGACCGTGATCGGCAAGACCGTCGTCTACGACGCGCAGCGGGACTACCTGAGCTTCCTGCTTCGCGGCGGCGGACAGACTGTGCGAGTCGTCTACCGCGGCGTCGAGCCGGACACGTTCAACTCACCCGACGTGCAGGCGATCGCTGACGGTCGCCTGCAGCCGGACGGCACGTTCCTGGCGCAGAACCTGCTGATGAAGTGTCCGTCGCACTACCAGCCCGCGACGCCTGCGCAGGCCGGCGCAAGCCATGCCAAGCAGGGTTAGCGTCGGGGCTCTGGCCGCATGTCTCTGCCTGACTCTTTTCTTCACCGCGCCGGGGGCGGCACTGGCGTTCCAGGAGCCGTTCGCGATGGCCGTCCTCGATCAGGCCGGCGCCAACACGCTTTCCGTGACGGAAACCGTGTCGCAGCCCGGGGGCGGCGAGTTCGCGGTTTGGCCGGGAGCATACGACACGAGCGTGCCGGCAGGCCTCGCCGCTCTGACGCAGGGCCGGTTTACGGTCCCCGCCGGCGTCGGGTCCGCGCAGGTCAAGTTCTATGTGCACATGCCGCGCAGCGGGCTCACCCTGCGCTGGCCGTTCCCGACGAAGGTCGGCATACTCTGGATCCTGGTCGGCAAGGGGCTCAGCCTGCCGGTGGTGCTCAACCAGAAGTTCTCTCCCGCCCCGCCCGCCGTGTGGAACGGCAGCGACTACGCGGTTTACAGCGCCAAGAACGTGGCGCACGACCTCGTGCTCAACCTGCAGTACCAGCAGCCCGTGCAGAGCCCATGGCAGCGCGCGCTGCCATGGCTTTGGCTCGTGCCGGTGCTGGTCGTGGCCTACCTCGTGCTGCGACGTCTGCGCTGGCGCGTACATGCTTGAGGCGCGTGGACTCCGCTTGCAGCTCGGCGATCGCCGCGTGCTGCGCGGAGTCTCTTTTGCTTTGCAGCCAGGGCGCTGTCTTGCGCTGTTCGGCGCAAACGGGGCAGGCAAGACATCGCTCCTCAGCGTCGTCGCCCTGCAGCGCGCACCGAGCGATGGCAGCCTGAGGCTCTTCGGCGCCGAGGCAGCGGTGGACGACCTTGCGCTGCGTCGCCGCCTGGGCTACCTTGGGCACGAACCCGGTGTATTCCTCGGCCTCACAGGGTACGAGAACCTGCTTCTCTATGCGCGGCTGTACGGGCTGCGGGATCCCAAGGAGCAGGCGCTTGCCCAGCTGCGCAGGGTTGGGCTCGCCCCGTTCCGCCATACGCTCGTCCGCAGTTACTCCGCAGGCATGCGCCAGCGCCTGGGCCTTGCCAGAACCCTCATGCACGGGCCGGAGTTGCTGCTGCTCGACGAGCCCCACCAGAGCCTCGATCGCAGGGGCCAGGACCTCCTGGACCGCCTCGTGTCGGAACACTGCAGCGCAGGCGGCGCGGCACTGGTGGCGACCCACGAGACCGAGCGGGCACTCGGCCTCGCGACAGACGTCATGGTGCTCAGCCGGGGCAAGGTCTCCTACCTTGCCCCGATTTCAGAGACACCGCGCGCCATGTTCGAGAGGGCCCTTGGGGAAGCGCTCGGAGGCGGGGGACTTTGCTGAAGGCGGCCGTATGGCTCTTCTGGAAGGATCTCAGCCTAGAACTGCGCGGCCGGGAACTGCTTGTGCCTGCCGGCGTCTTCGGCCTCATCATCGCCATGCTGTACGGCTTCGCCTTCGACGGCGGTCAGCAGGTCCTGCGTCCGATGTTCCCTGGGCTGCTCTGGCTCGGGATCTTCTTTTCGAGCTTCCTCGCCGTGGGCCGCGCCTTCGGCGTCGAGGCGGAGGCAGGGCAGCAACTGCTGATGGCGCCGATCGACCGGGGCGCCATCTTCCTCTCGAAGCTTGCGCTCAACATCCTGCTGACGCTGGTGCTCACCGCCGTGCTGACGCCGGCCTTCGCGATGCTCCTGGGCGCTCCGCTGCCGCACGCGACGTGGCTCTTCCTCTGGACGCTCGTGCTCGGCGTCGTGGGCTTCGCCGCCGCAGGCAGCGCGATGGGAGCGCTCACCGCGCAGACGCGCCTCCGCGAGCTGCTGCTGCCGGCGCTCCTGCTGCCGTTCACATCACCCCTGCTGCTCGGGGCGGTGAGCGCGACCGCGGCGCTCTATGCCAAGGATCCAGGCTCGGCAGGCAACTGGCTCTGGTTGATGGCCGTGTTCGACGGCATCTTCATCCTGGTGCCGCTCCTGCTGTTCGAATACCTGACGGAGGTGTAGGACATGCGTTACCTGCGCTGGCTTTCGCTGCCGCTATGGGTGGCAGGGCTATACCTGGCCTTGATCTGGGTTCCGGACGAGCGGTCGCTCGGGGTCTCCTACCGCATTTTCTACATCCATCTCGGCATGGCCTGGACGGCACTCCTCGCGCTGACGGCGAACTTCGTGCTGTCGCTCTTGGTGCTCACGCGCCGCCGCGGCAAGGAGGAGACCGACCGATTCGCCCAGGCGACGGCGGAGGTGGGCATCCTCATGACGACCGCGACCCTCGCCTCCGGCATGCTCTGGGGCAAGGTCGCGTGGGGTGCCTTCTGGACGTGGGACCCGCGGCTGACGACGACGGCGATCATGTGGTTCCTCTACATCGGCTACCTGCTGCTGCGCCAGGCCCTGGACGACGAGGCGCGCAGACGGGTGTACAGCGCCGTCTACGCCTTGATCGTCTTCGTCGACGTGCCGATCGTCTACCTGAGCGTGCGTTGGTGGCGGAGTATCCACCCCGTCGTGTTTACCGACACGGGCATGAACATCACACCGCAGATGTTCATCGCGGTGATCGTCTTCTTCTTCGCAACGCTCGTGCTGGCGCTCGATCTTGTCTACCTGCGCGCTTTCCAGGACAGGGTGCAGCAGGAGATCCAGCGGCGCAGGGCACGTCGCCTCGGGCGCCTAGGCTACTGAACGGGGGGACTTTAGGGTGACGGTGGAGAAGCAGTTTCTCGAGTATATCTTCTTCGCGTACTCGGCGGTGTTCATCCTCATCTTCCTGTTTGTGACCAACGTCTGGCGTCGTACGCAGGGACTGAAACAGCAACTCGACGCCATGCGCGACGACGAGGACCAAGAAGGGGAGTCCTGAAGGCATGAAGGGCCGGCAGATGTGGGGCATGCTGGGGATGCTGCTCCTGCTCGGCATCCTGCTCGGCGTGCAGTTCCGCGTCGATCGCGGCGTCCAGGCTGTTGGCCCTGAAAACGTCGGCGACATGGCGGTTCTGCTGCTCCGGGCCGAACAGCAGAACCACCAGCTGGCCACAGAACTTGCCGCTCTCAAGGCGCAGATCCTGAGGCGCGACCAGGGCGTCGCGCGCTACAAGGATCTCGTGCAGCAGCTCGATCAGGCGCGGGCGGAGGCGGGCCTGACCCCCGTGTCCGGCAAGGGCGTCGAGGTCGTGATGAGTGAGCCTCCGGCCGGGCCCGGCAGCCAGGGCATCTTCGCCATCCATGACACCGACGTTCTCAGCATCCTGAACGAACTGCGTGCGGCCGGCGCCTATGCCCTCGCGATCAATGGCCAGAGGGTTGTTGCGACGACAGAGGTGCGGGAGGCCGGCTCGATCTTCTCCATCAACAACACGCCGTCGGCCCCCCCGTTCACGATCGTGGCGCTGGGCAACCCCACGACCCTGCGGCAGGCCCTGCTGCTGCGCGGCGGCGTGGTCGCCACGCTGCAGGCGGTAGGCATCGGCATCAAGATCAGAACGTCCCCATCCCTCTCCGTGCCTGCATACCAGGGAGCAGACCTTCCCTGACCTCGCTCGGCCATGCACAGCCGCCGGTCCGATCGGGCCGCCATGCCTGGGTCCAGTTGGCCCTAATGGTACCCCGCGCCGGGTACCTCGTCTTTCTTTCTCCCCTTCCGGTGGTACAATGAACGACGGAGCGGGACCAGTCGGCAGAGACCCGTGGCTTCAGGGGAAGGGATGGTCGGACATGGCAGAGACTGGCTTCAAGGCAGGCCTCGAAGATGTGGTGGCCGGGACTTCCGATATTTGTTTCATCGATGGGAAGGAAGGCCGGCTGGTATACTCCGGCTACGACATCCACGATCTAGTAAAACACGGCAGCTTTGAGGAGACCGTCTACCTTCTTTGGCATAACCGCCTGCCCAGCCGCGCGGAACTTGAGACGCTCGAGCAGACCCTGACGAGCCAGGCCGCCGTGCCCGAGCCCGTGATCCGCATGCTCGAGGCGATGCCCAAGGATGCCGAGCCGATGGAAATGCTGCGCACGGCCGTCTCGGCCATGTCGGTCTATGACGCGGACGACCATGACCAGAGCTACGACGCGTCGGTCCGCAAGGCTGAACGCCTCGTGGCGCGCTTCCCGACCCTCGTGGCCGCGATCGGCCGCATCATGCAGGGCGAGAAGCCGATCCCGCCGCAGCACGGGCTCAACGTGGCGCAGAACTTCCTCTACATGCTGACGGGCAAGGAGGCCGACGCGCGCAACGCGCACCTGTTCGACCTCTGCCTGATCATGCACGCGGACCACGAGCTGAACGCCTCGACGTTCTCCGCCCGGGTCACCGCCGGCACCTTGAGCGACATCTACTCGGCGGTCACGTCGGCCGTCGGTACCCTCAAGGGACCGCTGCACGGCGGCGCCAACGAGCAGGTCATGCGGATGCTGCTGGAGATCGGCGAAGTCTCGAATGCCGAGAGCTGGATCAAGGACGCTCTGGCGAACAAGAAGAAGATCATGGGCTTCGGTCACCGCGTCTACCGCACCGAAGACCCGCGCGCCACGCACCTGCGCCAGTTCAGCGAGGAGGTCGGCACGAAGGCCGGCGACACGCGCTGGTACGAGATGTCCCGCATCGTCGAGCGGGTCGTGCTGCAGGACAAGGGCCTCTACCCGAACGTCGACTTCTTCTCGGCCTCGACCTACTACATGATGGGGCTGCCGATCCCCCTCTTCACTCCAATCTTCGCTTTGAGCCGCATCTCGGGCTGGACGGCCCATGTTCTTGAACAGTACCGCAACAACCGCCTCATCCGCCCGCGCGCAGAGTACACTGGACCCGAGCGCCGGGAGTACGTGCCGATCGCGGACCGCTAGCGCCCCGTCGCTCCCCGGTGGGGTTCCCGCCCCACCGGGGGCGTTCTTTGGCAATAGGAGGGTAGCCGTACATTGAAGAACGCCGAAGGTGAGAAGATCCGGTTCGTCGATGGACGCCTCGAGGTACCCGACAACCCTGTCCTGCCCTACATCGAGGGTGACGGCACGGGCGTCGACATCTGGCCTCCGTCCCAGGCGGTCCTGGACGCGGCTGTGCGCCGCGCGTACGACGGCAAGCGCAAGATCACCTGGCTGCAGGTCTACGCGGGTGAGGCCGCCTTCCAGAAGTTCGGCACCTGGATGCCGGACGAGACGCTCGACGCGTTCCGCGAGTACCGGGTGGGCATCAAGGGCCCCCTGACGACCCCGGTGGGCGGCGGCATCCGCTCGCTCAACGTCATGCTGCGGCGCGAACTCGACCTCTACGCATGCGTGCGTCCCGTGCGCTACTTCGAGGGAGTGCCTTCGCCGCTCAAGCACCCTGAGCGCACCAACATGGTGATCTTCCGCGAGAACACCGAGGACGTGTACTCCGGCATCGAATGGCCCGCGGGCACCGAGGAGAACACGCGCCTCGCGGAACTCCTCAAGGAATTCGGCCGTCCGGTGCGGGAGGGCTCGGGCATCGGTATCAAGCCGATCTCCCCCTTCGGCTCCAAGCGCCTCGTGCGCAAGGCGATCCAGTACGCGATCGACCAGGGCCGCAAGAGTGTCACGCTGGTGCACAAGGGCAACATCATGAAGTACACCGAAGGAGCCTTCCGCGAGTGGGGCTACGAGGTGGCCAAGGAGGAGTTCCGCGACAAGATCATCACCTGGCAGGAGATGCAGGAAGCGGGCGGCAAGCAGCCCGAAGGCAAGATCCTGATCCAGGACGTCATCGCGGACAACATGTTCCAGCAGATCCTGCTGAGGCCCCAGCTTTACGATGTGCTTGCGACGCCGAACCTCAACGGCGACTACATGTCGGACGCCCTGGCCGCCCAGGTCGGTGGCATCGGCATCGCCCCAGGCGCCAACATGTCGGACGGCTACGCCGTCTTCGAGGCGACCCACGGCACTGCGCCCAAGTACGCGGGCCAGGACAAGGTCAACCCCGGTTCCGTCATCCTGTCGGGCGTCATGATGCTCGAGTACATGGGATGGAACGAGGCTGCCGCACTGGTTGTCAAGGGCATGGAGGAGGCGATCAAGGCGGGCAAGGTCACCTACGACCTGACCCCTGACCGCTCCGAAGGCATCAAGTCGTCCGAGTTCGGTGCCGAGATCATCCGCCGGATGGAGGGCTGAAGCATGCGCGACAAGGTTACGATCATCGGCGCCGGCAACGTCGGCGCGACAACCGCCCACTGGCTCATGGCCCGCAACATCTGCGACGTCGTGCTCGTCGACGTGGTCGAGGGCATTCCCCAGGGCAAGGCGCTCGACCTCTACGAGGCCACGCCGATCACAGGGGCTTCGATCAAGGTCGTAGGCGACCAGGACTACGCGGCGACCGCCGGCTCGTCCGTGGTGGTCGTGACGGCAGGCTTTGCCCGCAAGCCGGGCATGAGCCGCGACGACCTGCTGACGATGAACAACGATGTCGTCGCACAGGTGGTCAAGAAGGCCGTCGACGCCTCGCCTGACGCCGTGTTCATCGTGGTCACGAACCCGGCCGACGTGATGACCTACGTGACATGGAAGGCTACGGGGCTTCCCGCGGAACGCGTCATGGGCATGGCCGGCGTTCTCGACTCCGCCCGCTTCCGCGTCTTCCTGGCCGCGGAGCTGGGCGTCTCGCCGAAGGATGTCGTGGCGTTCGTCATGGGCGGCCACGGCGACCAGATGGTGCCGCTTACCCGCTACTCGTCGGTCGGCGGCATCCCGATCGAGACCCTCGTCCCGAAGGAGCGCCTCGATGCGATCGTCAAGCGGACGCGCACCGGCGGCGGAGAGATCGTCAACCTGCTCAAGAGCGGCAGCGCCTACTTCGCGCCTGGCGCGTCGGTGGCGGAGATGGTGGAAGCCGTTCTCGGAGACCAGAAGCGCGTGATCCCGGTGATCGCCCACCTGGACGGCCAGTACGGCGAGCACGACATCTACGTCGGCGTCCCGTCTCTCGTCGGGCGCGGCGGCGTGGAGAAGATCTTCGAGATCGAATTCACATCGGAAGAGGCCGAGGCGTTCCGCAACTCGGTGAAGGGAGTGCGCGAGCCTCTTTCGGTACTGGGGTTTTGACAGATGAGACTGCGTGAAGAGGCACTCGAGTACCACCGCATCCACCATGGCAAGATCGAGGTCACGAGCCGCGTGCCGCTGCATGACCAGCAGGATCTCTCTCTCGCGTACACGCCCGGCGTCGCCGAGCCTTGCAAGCAGATCCAGATCGATCCAGACTCCATCTTCGACTACACGAATCGCGGCAACCTCGTCGCCATCCTGACGGACGGCTCCGCGGTGCTCGGTCTCGGCGACATCGGCCCCGGTGCCGGATTGCCGGTCATGGAGGGCAAGGCGGTTCTGTTCAAGGCCTTCGGCGGCGTCGACGCCTTCCCTGTGCTCGTCAACACCCAGGACGTAGACAAGATCGTCGAGGTCATGAAGCTCCTGGAGCCGGGCTTCGGCGGCGTCAACGTCGAGGACGTGTCCGCCCCCCGCTGCTTCGAACTCGAGCGGCGTCTCAAGGAAGAACTCGACATCCCGGTGTTCCACGACGACCAGCATGGCACGGCCATCGTGGTCGGCGCCGCGTTCCTGAACGCGCTGCGCGTCGTGCAGAAGAACATCGAGGACATCCGCATCGTCTTCAACGGCGCTGGCGCGTCCGGTATCATGGTCGCACGCATGCTGCGCGATCTCGGTGCCAAGGACATCGTGCTCTGCGACCGGCAGGGCATCATTTACGAGGGGCGCCCGGGTCTCAACCCCGAGAAGGAGATCGTGGCGAAGGACACCAACCCGCGCCAGATCAAGGGCACGCTCGCGGACGCGCTCGTCGAGGCGGACGCATTCGTCGGGCTCTCCTCGGCCGGCGCGGTGACCATGGACATGCTGCGGCCGATGCGCAAGGACTCCATCGTGTTCGCCCTCGCGAACCCGGTGCCGGAGATCTGGCCGGTGCAGGCGGTCGAGGTTGGTGCGGCGGTGGTCGGCACCGGCCGCTCCGACTTCGCCAACCAGATCAACAACGTGCTCGGCTTCCCCGGCGTCTTCCGCGGCGCGCTCGACGTACGCGCGCGCAGGATCACGGAAGGTATGAAGCAGGCGGCGGCGCGCGCCATCGCCGGCCTCATCACGGACAAGGAGCTCCGGCCGGACTACGTGATTCCGGCGCCGCTCGACCGGCGGGTTGCGCCGGCCGTGGCGCGGGCCGTGGCCGAGCAGGCGATCAAGGAAGGGCTGGCGCGGCGCGTGCTCGACCCCGCCGAGGTGGAGCAGCACTGCATCGAGCTCACCAGCGGGAAGGAAGGCCAGGCGTAGAAAGGACAGTGGCATGAAGCTCTACGAGTATCTCGCGAAGGGGCGCCTCAAGGCGCATGGCATCCCTGTACCCCCGGGCGTGCTCTGCCGCACGCCAGATGAGGTCGCCAAGGCGCTCGAGGAGATCTGCCCTGCAGCCGTGAAGGCGCAGGTGCTGGTCGGGGGTCGTGGCAAGGCTGGCGGCATCAAGTTCGCCAGAGATCCCGAGGAGGGGCGCAAGGTCGCTTCCGAGATCCTCGGCATGAACCTCAAGGGCTACACTGTCGAGCAGGTCTACGTCGAAGGCAAGATCGAGGTCGAGCGCGAGTTCTACGTCTCGGTCACCGTCGACCGCAATGCCCGCAAGCCACTCGTCATGGCCTCCGCGCACGGCGGTGTCGAGATCGAGGACGTGGAAGACAAGTACATCGTCCGTCGCCACGTGGATGAGGCCTTCGGCATGCAGGGCTACCTCGCCCGCGACATCGCCGCGGAGATGGGCCTTGAGGGCGACATCCAGAAGCAGGTGGCCGCGATCCTGCAGAAGCTCTACGAGGTCTTCCGCACGGAGGACGCGGAGCTGGTCGAGATCAACCCCCTCGTCGTCTCGGGCGGCAAGGTCATCGCTGCGGACGCGCGGCTCAACATCGACGACGCGGCCCTCTTCCGCCACAAGGAGTTGCCGGAGGTGGAAGAGGGCACCGACCTCGAGCGCAGGGTCAAGGAGATCGGCCTCGCCTTCGTCCAGCTGGACGGCGACATCGCCGTGATGGCGAACGGGGCCGGCATGGCCATGGCCACGCTCGATGCCCTGCAGCACTTCGGCGGCAAGCCCATGAACTTCCTCGACGCCGGCGGCGGCGCGTCGGTCGAGCCGACGGCCCAGGCCATGGGCGTGCTCGTCTCGATGCAGCCCAAGGCGATCTTCGTCAACATCTTCGGCGGGATCACGCGCTGCGACGACGTGGCCAACGCGATCGTCCAGGTGAAGAAGACGCAGGGCATCCCGGTGCCGCTCGTCGTCCGCCTCGTCGGCACGAATGAGCAGCAGGGCGTCGAGATCCTGCGCCGTGAAGGTATCGAGGCGTTCCGCGAGATGAGCGAAGCGGCCAGGAAGGCTGTCGAACTCGCCGGGGAGGTGCGCTAGCATGGCGATCATCATCGATCAGGACACCCGTGTCGTCGTGCAGGGCATGACCGGCAACCAGGGCAGCTTCCACACCGGCCAGATGGTGAAGTACGGCACCAACGTAGTGGCCGGCACCTCGCCGAACAAGGCGGGACAGGACCACGACGGGATCCCGGTTTTCGCGTCGGTGCGCGAGGCCGTCGTCGAGCGCGGCGCGAACGCGTCGATCGTGTTCGTGCCGGCGGCATTCGCCAAGGATGCCGCCTTCGAAGCGATCGATGCCGGCTGCAAGGTGGTCGTGATGATCCCCGAGCACATCCCGGTGCAGGATTCCATCCTGATCGTCGAGTACGCCCACTTCCGCGGCGCGAAGGTCGTGGGGCCGAACACCTACGGCCTGATCTCGCCGGGCATGGCGAAGATGGGCATCATGCCGAACCACATCTACGCGCCTGGCCCGGTGGGCCTCGTCGCGCGCTCCGGAACCCTGTCCTACGAGATCGCAGCCGCCTTGACGGATGCCGGTCTCGGCCAGTCGACGGCCATCGGCATGGGCGGCGACCCGGTCGTGGGACAGGTGTTCAACGACGTGCTGCACCAGTTCGAGAAGGACCCTGAGACGAAGGCCTGCGTGCTCGTCGGCGAGATCGGCGGCAGCGCCGAGGAAGAGGCGGCGGAGTTCATTAAGAAGATGACGAAGCCCGTCGTCGCCTACCTGGCGGGCCGTGCGGCCCCTCCAGGCAAGCGCATGGGCCACGCAGGCGCGATCATCGAGCGCGGCCGCGGCACGCTCGAGAGCAAGCGCAAGGCACTCGAGGCCGCCGGCGTCACGGTGGTCGAGATGCCGTGGGAAGTGGCCCCGGCAGTCAAGAAGCTGCTCGGCTAAGGAAGACGGAGACGCAGCGGCCGCCCCTCTCGGGCGGCCGCTGCTTTGCAGTTGACGGCATGTGCGGCGACCTTGCGACCGCTCGCGGTTTTCCCGGACGGTCAGAGGAAGACGACGGCAGGACATTGGCGCGCTCTGGAGGAATCTGGTGTTACAGGGACTGGACCTCGCCGCGAGAGGGGGATCCGCGACGCCCGGAGGCACTGGCGCGCTCGGCCCGATCACAGCTTTGGCGGCAGCCTGTCTCGGCGTACTGCTGATCTCCGCGGGCTGTGGCGCACACGTGGCGCGGTCAGGCCCGCCGGCGCTGCCGGAGCGCGTTGGCGCCTTCTCCGTCGCGTGGGTGCGTGGGAAGGGGGACCTGCCGCGCACGCCGGACCAGATGGCCGTAGGCGATGCCGTCTTCACGATCGGGGCCGGCGCTGCGCATCCGATTACCGCCCGCTTGCCGGACGGAGGGCAAAGCAGGCCCACCCCTGCTCCGTGTCCCGCCTTGCCCGTCTGGCAGGTCGGTCTCGTCGGCTGGGCTCCCGCCATGCTCTGCCTCCGGTCGGGAGCTCTGGATCTGTTCCTGTTCCAGTCGAACGGAGCCGCACAGCCGCTCGGCTTGGCGGCCGGCGACATCCTGCCGGGAGCGCCCCCCGTACGTCTGGACTCCCGGAGCCTGGGCGGGTATGCGCTCTCGGACGGCGTGGCCTGGTGGCTGCGCGGCACAAGGGGACGGGTCGTGGCGTCAGGCGTCGAGAGCACCCTGACCGCCAATCGCGCGGCGCTTCCGCAGGCTGTCCTCCCGGCGTCAGGTGGCGTGCGCCTGCTCTCCGTGACGGGCCAGCTCTACCTGCTCCGGCGCGTCCCTGGCGCCCTCATGGTCTACCGGCTCGTGCTCGGGGACCCGGTCAGGCTCCGTCCCCAGATCGAGCCGCTCGGACAGGTGCCTGCCGCGCACGCCTGGGCGGTGGACGCAAGCGGCGGGATCTGGGCGACGACACTAGCCGGGCCTGACCGGCTGGTGCTGCTCCGCGAGGTGCCGGGACGCTCCGTGCGGCAGGCCTGGCGCGTGAGGGGCCGGCTCATCGGCGCGGGCCCAGGCTTCATCGCGTACCTGGATGATCGGGGCCAAGAGGCAAACTTGCAGATCCTGTTCCCGCTGCAGCATCGGACGTTGACCCTCGGGGGATTGCGACGGCCCCTCGCTGCGATGCAGGTTGCAGGCGACGGGAGCGCCTATCTTCGCCTCCAGCTGACTACCGGCCGTCACGTCCTGCGCATCGCCTGGTCGCCGTCCCCCTAGGTCAGGCCCCGGCGCGCTTGGACTCGGCCCGACGAGGAGGAAGTTTGTTGGCAGCTGGCCCTGGCGCTGGCGAGAACTCGCTCTGGCGCAACACGAACCTCGTCATCCTGGTGAGCGGACAGTGGGTATCGCAGGTCGGCAACAATCTCTTCGAGCTCGCCGTGTTCTGGTACGTGCTGGCCGCGACGCATCATGCCGCCGACCTTGGCTGGGCGGGAACCGCCATGGCCCTGCCGGGAGTGCTGGGGCTCCTCTCGGGCGTCTTCGTGGATCGCATGGACCGGCGCTGGACGATGTTCGGTGCCGACGTGCTGCGCGCGGCCCTTTCGGCCCTGCTCGGCCTGCTCGCGCTCATGCACGTCCTGCCGCTCTGGCTGTTCCTCGTCCTGGTGCTCCTGCTGATGGCGGTCGGCACGTTCTTCGGCCCTGCCGCCACGGCCCTCGTGCCGCAGATCGTCTCGTCCGAGCAGTTGCCTGCAGCCAACGGGCTGAACTCGTCGGCGCAGAGCTCGGCCAATCTGCTCGGGCTCTTCGGCGGCGGCATCGTCATGTCGCTGCTGGGGCCGGTGCTCCTCTTTTTCATGAACGCCTTGTCGTTCGTGGTATCGTTCGTCAGCCTGGTTTTCCTGCGCGTGCCCAGGCGCGCTCCGGCCCGGGCAGCATCGCGTGGCGGCATGGGCCAGCTGTACAGCGAGTGGCTCGAGGGGTTTCGCGTATACAGCGCCATCCGGCTGCTGCGGACGCTGCTGTTTGCCGCCCTGTTCGTGAACTTTGCCGGCCAGGGCCTCGGCGTGCTCGCCGCCGCCTGGGTGAAAGGCACACTGCACGGGGGCCCTTTCGACTACGCGCTCTTCGGTGCGGCCATCACGGTGGGGGCGATCGCCGGCTCGCTGTCGGCGGCGGGCGTGTTGCGGCGCGTCGCGCTCGAGAAGGTCCTGCCGGCCGGCACCGTGGCGATCGGCGCCGCGGTGGTGGTACTCTCGCGGATCCCGCTGCTTTGGGTCACGCTCGCCTGCATGCTGCTGGCGGGCGTGGCCATGGGCCTGATGAACACCGGGCTCATGACGATGATGCAGCGGATCGTGCCGCAGGAGAAGATGGGGCGGGTGTTCGGAACCCTCGGCGCCCTCATGACCTTGGCCAGTCCCGTCGGGGCGGCGCTCGCGGGGGCTATGGCCGAGGTCTGGTCCGTCGCGTTCATCTACCTCCTGCTCGGCTGCCTGATCCTGCTCGGCTCCCTGCCGCTCTTGCGCTTGCGCGCCCAGCCGGCAGCGGAGACCACGGCCTAGGCTGCCCGCGTTGCCGCAGGCAGGAAGGGCGAGGGGCGTGCGCTGCGGCACGCCCCTGGCCCTTAGGTTGAAGCAGCGGCTTCTCTTGGAGGCCGTCTAGCGGCCGTCCAGTACCTGGACGAGGCGCCGCACGATGCCGAGGTGTTCTAGGCGGCCGTAGCGCCAGCCGCGGTCGTAGAGGGCGAGGGTGACCATCTCGCCGCTTCGGTCGAAGCGCCAGATGCGCAGCTGGGCGATGCGCCCCTGGCCCTTGTACAGTGTGCGGTGATTGAGTCCGTAGCTGACGGGTCCCTGGGTGAGACGTGCGTGGAAGCCATAACGGCCGATATGACCCGCGATGACGCCATCCTGCTCGAAGCGGCGATCTAGCATGTGCCTGCCCTCCCACCCCAAGCCTTGCCAAGATGATGGGCAGGCTAGACATGCGGCAGGAACGGCCGAACCTGTGACAGGCCGCAGGTATCGATGGCCTGTGGAAAGAAAGGGAACACCGAGGTGATCCGAGCGATGTCGGCAGAGATTCTGGCTCCGCTCATCAGCCCGCGCGACGCCGCGGGACGTCTCGACCTCCAGGGGCTCGCGGCGAACGTGGCGAGACTTGCGCCTTTCCTCGATGGCTTTCTCGTGCTGGGCTCCTCGGGAGAATACATCTACCTGTCCGAGCGGGAGCGTCTGGACGCCGTACGCACAGTGCTCGGGGCCGCTGGTGGCCGCAAGATGTTCGTCCAGGTCGGCTCCGAGACGACGGAATCGAGCGCGGAGCTTGCGCGGCAGGCGATGGCTCTCGGGGCCGCAGGGCTTCTGGCCGTGACGCCGCACTACTACACGCCGCAGCTGAAGGGTGCGGCACTCGTGCAGTACTACAGGACCGTCGCCGCGATCGGGCCGACCTACCTCTACCACATCCCGTCGTACACGGGGATGGCGCTCGACGTCCAGGACATCCTCGAGATCGCGGAGATCCCCGGGGTCGTCGGCATGAAGGACTCCTCGAGCAATCTCGCGCTCCTGACGGAGATCCTCGCGAGCCGCCCGGAAGGCTTCCGCTACTACGCAGGCTCGGGCGGGGCATTGCTGGCGGCCATGGCGCACGGGGCCCAGGGCACGATCGCCGCACTCGCGAACCTCGTGCCGGAGCGCATGCGGGACGCTGTGTCGCAGTTCGAGGCGGGACATATGGCGGAGGCGGCAAAGGCGCAGCGCCCGCTTGTCCGGCTGAATGCTCTCGTCACGCGGCGCTACGGCATCCCTGGCCTCAAGTACGCCGCAGGCAGGCTGGGCTTCGCCGCCGGCGATCCCGTGCCGCCTCTCCTTCCTGTGCCGGCCGGGGCCAGAGCGGAGATCGATGACGCCCTTGCCGCATTGGCCGTCGGCGCCGCGGGATGAATCGCCGCGCCCTCTTCGGATTCAGCTACGCCCACTTCACGGCAGATCTGAATTCCGGTGCCGTGGCGGCCCTCCTGCCCCTCGCCACCGTCCTCTTCTCTCTCAGCTATACCGAAGCGGCGGGGGTCATCCTGGTCTCGAACGTGACCTCGTCCGTGATCCAGCCGCTGTTCGGCATCTGGGCGGACCGCCGTCCCATGCCCTGGCTGCTGCCGTTTGCGCTTGGCCTCGCGAGTCTCGGCACCGCCGCCTATGTCTTGGCTCACTCGTACGTGCCGTTTGTGCTGCTCGTGGCCGTGATGGGCATCGGCGTTGCCGCGTTCCACCCTGTGGGGGCCTCCGGGGCGTACTTCGCCGCAGGTGCCCGGCGCGCGTCGGGCATGAGCATCTTCTCGGTCGGGGGCAACGCCGGCTATGCCGTGGGCCCCTTGCTCGCGGGCATCACGACGCACTTCTTCGGCTTCGCGGGCGTCGTATGGTTTCTGCTTCCCGGCGCGGTGGCGCTCATCGTGCTACACCTCCTCGGCACACAACAGCTTGCGCAGCGGCCGCGTCAGGAGACGGGCAGCCATCCCGTGCCTTGGCTCGTGCTTTCGCTGCTCGTCCTCGTCGTCGTACTGCGCAGCACGGCGCAGTCCGGCGTCATGACCTTCTTCCCGCTCTACCTTGCGCATCTGCATCGCCTGTCGCCGAGCCTTGCGGGAGCGGTGCTCTTCTTCTTCCTCGGCATGGGCGCCCTCGGCACGCTGGTCGGGGGCCCGCTCTCGGACCGCTTCGGCAGGCGCTTCCTGATGCTCTGGAGCTGGGTTGCGTCGACGCCGCTCCTGTACCTCCTGCCGCGCACGAGCGGCATCTGGCAGTTCGTTGTGCTCGGCCTGCTGGGCTTCACCATCGTTGCCACCTTCAGCACGACCGTCGTGCTGGCGCAAGAGCTCCTGCCCGGTCACCAGGCGATGGCGTCTTCGCTCACGATCGGACTCGCCGTCGGCCTGGGTGGCGTGATCGTCCTGTGGCTGGGCACGATCGCCGACGCAGCGGGCGTGCAGCAGGCCTTGAACCTCCTGTGGCTCTTCGGCATCGTGGCGTTCCTGGCATCGCTCGCGCTGCCGAACAGGGTTCCACAGCCGGTCGTAGACTGATCTGCCTCAGGCATGTGCGAGACTCCGGCTGGCACGGCAAGTCCGGCGCGCCTGCAGGTCTGCACCGGCCGACCGTCGTATCCCGTCGCCAACGTGGCTGACGCCGCCCGCGGCGTCAGAAAGGGGGGCTCACGTTGGCTGAGATTCTGTTGCTCGTTGGCACGGCCAAGGGCTTGTTCCGATTCCGGTCCCGCGATCGCCTGCACTGGCAGGCGCAGGGTCCCGATTTCCCGCAGACGCCGGTCTACACCGCCGTCATGGACCCGCGCAGCGGCGTGCTCTATGCCGGCGTCAATTCGGAGTTCTACGGCACATCCATCCGTCGCTCGCGGGATCTGGGCGAGACATGGGACGGCGGCGGCGAGGGCCTCGCCTACGGCCCAAAGGACCAAGAGCAGGTGACCCGCGTCTGGGCGATCGCCCCAGGCCGCGCCGAGGAGCCTGGGACGCTCTACGCGGGCGTCGAGGCGAGCGGTCTCTTCCGTTCGCGCGACGGCGGCGACACCTGGCACGAGGTGGGCGCCCTGCGTCGCCACCCGACGCATGAGCTATGGGGGCCCGGCTATGGCGGCAAATGCCTGCACACGGTCGTGGAGGCGGGACCGGGGACGATCTACACGGCCTGCTCCGCCGGCGGCATCTACCGCAGCCTGGACGCGGGAGAGAGCTTCGCGCCGATCAACGCCGCCATCGAGGCCCCGTTCATGCCGGAAGGGGCGCGCTACCCGGAGGCCGGGCAGTGCGTGCACAAGTTCTCGGTCTGTAAGGCGCAGCCCCGGCGCATCTGGCTGCAAAATCACGGGGGTGTCTACCGCTCGGACGACGGCGGCAGCCACTGGCTTGACGTGGGGCAAGGGCTGCCGGGGGACTTCGGCTTTCCGGTGCTGGCGCATCCCGAACAGCCGGACACCGCCTACGTCATCCCGCTGCAGGCGGATGAAAGGCGCTGGGCCGAAGGCGGCCTCCTCGGCGTCTGGCGGACCGAGGACGCGGGCGCGACATGGCATCCCCTCGCGCAGGGCCTGCCGTCGCCGTCCTACGCGAGCGTCCTGCGCGACGCCATGGACGGCGACGGTCTTGATCCCATCGGCCTGTACTTCGGCACGACGTCGGGCAGCGTCTATGCCTCGGCGGACGGCGGCGGGAACTGGCACGAGGTCGCCGCGCACCTGCCGCGCATTATGTCCGTACGGGCGGCTGCCGTGCGGTCATGATCACCTTGCACCTGCCCGAGGATCTGGCGCGGGAGGTCGGCATCGCGCCGCACTCGTACCATGAGAGCCGGCAAAGCCTGGGCGACCTGCTCGAGGCGGTCGACGCCGCAGCACCTGGCTTGCTGCGACGGATCCTGCAGGCGGGCGGCGCGCTGCGCCCGCATCTCAATGTCTTCGTCGGCGAGCGGCTAATCGGGCGTGAGCAGCCGATGTCCGCCCCGCTGCGCGATGGTGACGAGGTCTGGCTGCTGCGCGCGGTGTCGGGAGGCTGACAGCACCCGGCGCACTTGGCAGGCAAAGTGGCGCAGCCGCCTCCCGTCAGCCGATGCTCGCGTAGCGCGAGCGGAAGTAGAGGAGCGGCAGGTCCGCGGTCGGGCTGTCGAGGTGGAGCACCCTGCCCAGGAACAGCGTGTGGTCCTGGGCAGGGAGGGCGTCCTGCACCTCGCACTCCATGTGTCCGATGGCGCCGTCGAGCCAAGGCAGGCCGCCGGGGCTCGGCGTCCAGTCGATGCCCTCGAGCGCCTGGGCCGGGTCCTTGAAGCGCTGGGCGAAATGCATCGACAGCCGCTCCTGGCCGGCAGCCAGGAGCGAGACGGCGTAGCGCCGCGAGTCCCGGATGATGGCGTGGGAGTCGTTCTCGCGACCGATCGAAACCAGCACGAGGGGGGGGTCGAGCGATACCGAGAGAAAGGCGTTCGCCGTCATGCCGTGCGGTCCGCGCGGACCGAGACTGGTGACGACCGTCACGCCGGTTGCCCAGCTGGCCATGAGTCGGTGGAAGTGCTCTGCTGACGTCGTAGGCAGCGTCCGGGCGGATCCGGACTCCTTCCCTTCCTGCGCACCATGGCGAGGCTGCCAAATGGAGCAGATGGCGATGCCAAGTGACCCTCGCCTTTGCAGCATATGCTACCACCAACGGCGAGGTCGCGGTGTCCTTATGACCATTCGGGACATGGTCGCGGATCTGCCTACCGCATGGCTGGCCGCCAGGTATTTGCGCTCCAGAGCGCGCCATTGAAGGCGCTCACCGAGACGTGTCCCACCTGCTGCGGATCGTAAGCCGCTTCGGTGGATGCGTAGAAGAGCGGCACCATCGGCAGATCCAGGTAGAGCTGCATCTGCACCTGCCGGTAGTCCTGCGCGCGCAGTGCCGGGTTCATCTGGTTTAGGGCGTCGGCTGTCCAGGCATTCACCAAGGGATTCTGGTAGTTCGAGAAGTCGTCTCCCTGGTGGTAGGGGCTGCCGAGGTTCGAGTTCCAGATCGCCGCGTCGTCGGGGTCGAGGTTGTCCATCAGTCCGAACTCGCCGACCTGGAAGGTGCCCTGGGCGAACATTCCGTTCGGACCGAACAGAGCCTGCGTCGAGAAGTACACCGGCAGGACGCGGATGCCCGCCTTCGCCTCCTGGCTGATCACGAGCTTCATGATCGCCTGGTGTAGAGGGGTGTGGGTGAGCGAGACGTCGAGCACGAGCTCCTGCCCGTTCTTCTGGAAATAACCGTCCTTGCCGATCTGCCAGCCGTCGTGCACGAGGATGCTGCGCGCCCGGGCGATATCCTGGTGCACCACCGGCACCTTGGGGTTGAACGCCCAGCTCCACGGCGGCTGGTCCGACGTCGCGACCTGCCAGCGCCCTCCAGAGATCTGAGCGGCCATCGCCTGGCGGCTCAGCCCAAGGTAGAAGGCGCGCCGGACGCTCAGATCGCCGACGATAGGGTCGCTCAGGTTGAAGGTGAACTGCTCGAAGACGGTGCTCGGCACACTCTGGACGGTGAGATGCTGAGCGCGCAGCGCATGGACTGCCGGGGTGCTGAGCGCCATGAGGTCGCCGAGGCCCACCTCATGCTTCTTCAGCGCGGCGACGAGGTCCGACTGGTGGCTGAACGCGGAAACGACGATCTCCTTGAAGGCGGGGCGCGGCCCGTCCTGGCCGCTGTAATAGGGGTTCGGGGCCAGCGAGACCGTGGAGCCGGAATAGCTGTGGACCGCGTACGGCCCCGTCGCCAGCGGATGGTCGTTGTAGGCCGTGTCCGTGGCGATGCTCGTGAGGCGGGTGTGCAGCGTGTGCCAAGGCAGGAGCGACGAGAAGAGGGTCTGCCACGCCGCGAAGGTACCGTGCATGTGCACGACGGCCGTCAGGCGGTTCGGGGTGTCGATCGACGTGATCTGGTTGTAGCCTGCCTGGTAGGCGCCGTTCCCAGGCGCCATGATCGCCTGCCAGGTGAAGCGGATGTCCTGCGAGGTCAGGGGTTTGCCGTCCGACCAGCGCAGCCCGCGGCGCAGACGGTAGGTAAGGGTCACGTCGGCGGTCGGGCCGGTAGTCCCCTGGATGCTGATGCGCGGCGGCGCCACGAGCAGGTCGGGCCGCCAGACATAGTGCAGGCGACCGCCGCTGGTCGACGGACGGTAGCTCATGAGCCCGTCCGACGTCGCCCCGAGGATGTCCGCAGCCGCCTGGCTGCTATAGACCACCGGGTTGAGGCTGCCGAGCGTGCCCACCACCCCTACGCGCAGCAGGGGCAGCGCCTTCGGCGCCGAAGAGGCGGCGTGCGCCGCTCCGCCGAAGGTCAGCAGCAGGCCCGCGAGGGATGCTAGGATCGCAAGGCGGCGCAACAGAACACCTCCAGTTGGGCGGCAAGGGCCGCACTACCTATGACGTGGCGGGCCCCTGTTCCTCAACAGTTCCCGCTTGACCGCCGACCGCCCGGAGCAGGAACCTGCGGACCTCCATGTCCGCGCCGCCGGCTGGGACTGCCTGATGCAGCCCGTAGACGAGTGCCTGACGCATGGCGCCCAGGACGAGGTGCGCACGCAGGGACGCGTCGCCTGGCGGGATGAGCCCCTCGCCCGCAGCTTCGGCGAGGTCGGTCGCGAGCAGCTGCAACAGTTCGGCCTCGATCGCGTCGAGTCGCACCTGCAGCGCCTTGCTGGCTCCAAAGGCCTGCAGCAGAACGATCGAGGCGAGGTCACGCTCGTGGCGGAAGCACTGCAGCACGGCCTCTACCGACCGGTCCAGCTTGACGAGCACGCTCGCGGCGCCGCGCCGCTCCTGTCGCACTTCCCGCAGCACCGTCTCGTAGAAGCGGGCCACGAGCTGGCCGAAGCACTGCTCCTTGGAGGGGAAGTAAAGGTAGAACGTGCCGGTCGCCACATGCGCGCTCTTGGCGATTTCAGCGACGGTCGCCGCATGGTATCCCCGCTGCGCGAAGACGCCTGCCGCCGCAGCGAGGAGCGCCTCCTGGCGTTCCGCCTGGCCCTCCCTGCCGGATTTGGCCATCTAGCTGCGCAAGGCCCAGTGCGCGTGGGCGAGGGATCGGACCAGGTCCTCGCGCACCTGGTGTCCGATGCCGGGAGCGTCCGGCACCCGTATGGTGCCCTGCGCGGACACCGTCACCTCGGGTTCGATGATGTCCTCCTGCCAGTAGCGGCTGCTGGCGGCGGTATCGCCGGGCAGCGTGAAGCCGGGCAGGGTGGTGATGGCGACGTTGTGCAGCCGCCCGACCCCGGACTCCAGCATGCCGCCACACCAGACGGGCCAACCGGCTGCCCGGCACAGGTCGTGGCTTCGCACCGACTGGGTCAGCCCGCCGAGACGGCCGATCTTGACGTTCAGGATGCGACCGGAGCCGAGCGCGATGGCCTTTCGCAGGTCGTCCGGGCCGTGGATGCTCTCGTCCAGGCAGATCGGCGTCCTCAGCTGCCGCTGCAGCGTCGCGTGGTCGATGATGTCGTCATAGGACAGCGGCTGCTCGATCATCATCAGGTCGAGCTCGTCGAGGCGCTGCAGGAGCGGCAGGTCCTCGAGGGTGTACGCGGAGTTCGCGTCGGCCATCATCGGGATCGCGCCGAACTCCCTGCGCACCGCCTTCAGGCGGTCGTAGTCCAGCCCGGGCTTGATCTTGACCTTGAAGCGCCGGTACCCCTCGCCCAGGAAGCGTTCCACCTGCTTCAGCAGAAGCTCCTCCGTGGGCTCGATGCCGATCGAGATTCCTACCTCGATCTCCTGCCGCGTGCCGCCCAGGGCGCGCGCGAGCGGCAGGCCGAGCTCCTGGGCGTGGATATCCCAGATGGCTCCTTCGAAGCCGGCCTTTGCCATCTGATGGCCGCGCACCTGCATGAAGCGCCTGACGAGATCGTCCGGGTGTGAGATCGGCTTCTCGATCGCCCACGGCACCAGATAGTCGTGCAGCACGGACTGCGCCGTAGCCACCGTCTCATAGGAGTAGAAGGGGTCACGGGAGACGGTGACCTCGCCCCAGCCGACATGGTCGGCGGTCTCGGCGCGCACCAGCAGGAACTCGCGGTCATCTTCGCGGCCGAAGCTGGTCTCGAACGGGTGCCTCAGCCGCATGCGCAGAGCAAAGATCTCCACCTGTAGCAATTGCAAAGAGAAAGCTCCCTTCGGCATACGCTACACCGGATCTTCCACCTGCGCCTATGCGTCTCCTGTAGGCACCACGGGCCGATTGTCCCCATCGACGTGGACCAGGCGTGGAGCGACATGCGCGCGCTCCTCCGCTGTGACATAGCCGAACGCCAGGATGATCACCTCGTCGCCCGGTGCGAAGTGCCGGGCGGCCGCCCCGTTCGCCCGCACCGTGCCGCTGCCGGCCGGTGCCGCCAGCACGTAGGTCTGCCAGCGCGTGCCGTTCGCCATCGACGTGATCTGGACCCAGTCGTGCTCCTTGAGATCGGCGGCCGCCATCAGCCTCTCGTCCAGCGAGAGACTGCCCTGGTAGTCGAGCTGGGCCTCGGTGACGCGCGCCCTGTGGATCTTCGAGCGGAGAACAGCGTAGAGCACCGTGACGTCCCCCTTGGCGTGAGTAGGGCCGAAGTCAGCATATGCGGCTCTGCGCGGGCCTGGTCTTCCCTGTGCCGAGGTGCCATAGAACCAGGACAGGGGGTAGCCGGATGCTGAACGCTGTCTGGGCCTTGCTGATGCTGGTCGCCCTGGGCGTGGGCGGTGCGCGCGGTACGATCGACAGCCTGGGCTCGGGCCTCTTCACGCAGGCCATGCAGGCGGCCAAGCTCGGGATTGACCTGGCGGCGGTGACCGCGTTCTGGTTCGGCCTGAGCCGCATCGCCGAGAAGAGCGGCCTTCTCGCCTCCCTGGCGCGGCCGCTTCTGCCGCTGCTCCACCGCCTGTTCCGTCGGCTCCCGGACGGACACCCCGCCTTTGCGCTGATGGCCATGAACCTGGCCGCCAACGCGCTCGGCCTCGGCTCGGCCGCCACGCCATTCGGGCTCAAGGCGATGCGGGAGCTGGCCGGAGGGGCGGGGGACAAGGGAACCGCGTCGGACGAGATGATCCTGTTCCTCGTGCTCAACTCCGCCGCCTTGAACCTCCTGCCGGCGGGGACGATCGCCATGCGGGCAGCGGCAGGCTCGCTCGATCCGGCCGGCACCGCCGTCGCCTCCACGATCGTGACGGGCATAGCCTTCGTCTCGGCCCTGGTGCTGCATGGGGCATTTCGCAGGCTGTCCCGCTCGAGCGCATGATCCAGGCGCTCGGCAGCCTTGCGGGCTGGCTCGTGCCCCTGTTCGTGGCGGCGGTGCTGCTGCATGGCCTCTGGCGTCGCGTGGACCTGATCGCCGAGTTTGTCGCTGGCGCACGCGAGGGGTTGCAGCTCTCGCTCAGCCTCTTTCCCTATCTTCTGGCCATCTACGTCGCGGTCGCCGCCTTCCGCATGAGCGGGGCCCTTGAGATCCTGAGCTCAGCCCTGGCGCCCGTCCTCCGTCCGCTCGGGGTGCCGGCGGCGCTCCTGCCGCTCCTGCTTGTGCGACCGCTCTCCGGCTCCGCGTCGGCGGGGCTCGTGCTATCCCTTCTGCACCAGCACGGGCCCGACAGCTTCATCGGGCATCTCGTCTCGACGATCCAGGGATCGTCGGAAACCACGCTCTACGTGCTTACCGTCTACCTGGGATCGGTAGGGGTCAGGCGCTCGCGCTACGCCCTGCCGCTCTGCCTCAGCGTGGACGCCATCGGCTACGTCGCGGCGATCCTGGTGGCCGGATGGATTTGGCGTTAGGCACGCGCCCCGGAATGGGTTAAAATACAATAGCTAATACAGTTAAACCCCTCGTCACCAAAGCTTCAGGAGGAACGCATGCGCGTTGCGAAGGCCGTTGTTCCCGCCGCTGGACTTGGCACCCGCTTCCTGCCGGCCACCAAGGCCCAACCCAAGGAGATGCTGCCGGTCGTCGACCGGCCCGCCATCCACTACATCGCCGAAGAGGTGGACGCCTGCGGCATCCGCGACCTGCTCATCGTCACGGGCCGCGGCAAGCGCGCCATCGAAGACCACTTCGACCGCGCCATCGAGCTCGAACGCCTCCTCGAGGAGACCGGCAACCCGCGCCTGGGCGAGCTGCAGCAGCTGCTCGACCGCCTGCAGGTCTTCTACGTGCGCCAGGGGACGCCGCGGGGGCTCGGCCATGCGATCGCCTGCGCCGAGCGCCACATCGACCAGGAGGATTTCGCCGTGCTCTTGCCGGACGACCTCTACCTCAGCCCCGAGCCTGCCCTGGCGCAGCTCATTCGCGTCGCGCAGCAGCTCGACGCGCCGGTGGTCGCCGTGGTTCAGGTGCCCGACGCCGACATCAGCCGCTATGGCGTGGTCGCGGCGGGCGAGGAGGTGCAGCCGGGCGTCTTCCGCGTCATCGACATGGTGGAGAAGCCAAAGGCGGAGGACGCGCCCTCGCGCCTCGGCGTCGTCGGACGATACGTCCTGCCGCCCGAGATCTTCGGTCACCTCAACCGCACACCGCCGGGAGCCGGCGGCGAGATCCAATTGACGGACGCCCTCAGGGCCCTCTGCCGCTCACGTCCGCTCTACGCGGTGATGCTGAGCGGCGAGCGCTTCGACATCGGCGAGCCGCTCGGCCTCCTGCGTGCCCAGATCGGCTTTGCGCTTCGGCGCCCCGACCTGGAGCCCGGCGTTCGGGCCTTTCTGGCCGAGGTTGCGCGCGCGGACGATCTGCTATAATCGCCCTGCCATCATCGCAAGAGAGCGGGGCGGGCCGCTTTGCGCCACCTGACGCGCCGTGAGTTCCTCGCCATCGGAGTTGGCGGGTTCGCTCTGGCCACGGGAGGCTTCTTCCTCACCGATCCCCTGTTCGCGCCGTCGGGCCGCGCCTCTTCCCACCGCCTGCCCGTCCGTGCCACGTCGCCGATCCTCATCCTCGCGCCGCATCCGGACGACGAGGTGCTCGGGAGCGGCGGCTTCTGGCACCAGCTCCTGGGCCAGGGAGCGGACGTGCATGTGCTCGTGGCGACGTGCGGCGACGGATTCCCCGCCGACGCAGACCGCGTGTTCTTCACGGCCGATCCCACCCCGGCCGATTACCTGATTCTTGGCCGAAGGCGCATGCACGAGTCGAGGACGGCGGTCTCGAGCCTCGGCCTCGCCGACGGCCAGATCCAGTTCCTCGGCTTCCCCGACAGCGGAACCGATCACATGTTCCTCCACAACTGGCGTGTGCCCTACCGCTCGCGGTTTACGGGGCGCACCGAAGACCCGTACCAGGGCACGCTCCACCCCAGGATCGCCTATACCGGCGAGAACGAGTTCCAGGCGATCTATGAGGCGATCCGCAGCATCAGGCCGGCGATCCGCGTGCTGCCGCACCCGAACGACGTCCACCCGGACCACTGGGCGATGGCGGCCTTCGCCGACGCGGCGATCGAGCGCCTGCGCCAGGAGGGACACGCATTCGTGTCGGAGATGGCGCGCCTCAGCTATCTCGTCCATTGGGGCGACTGGCCGCTGCCCTTCGGCTACCACCCGGAGATGCCCCTCTTGCCGCCCTGGGAGTTCCAGGGCCTCGGCACCGCATGGTACCGCGAGGCCCTGACCGCCTCCACCGTGCGGGCGAAGGCCGACGCGATCCGGCTCTACCGCACGCAGATGGCGGTCATGTCGGACCGTCTCTATGCCTTTGCGCGCCGCAACGAGCTCTTCGGCCTGGTGCCGGCGCACGTGGTGGGGCCGCTCGACGGCCCGTGGTCTCGCGTCACGCCGGACATCGAGGACCCGCAGGGCACGCTGTTCGCGGATCTCCTCGGCGCGCGCAGCCTCGTGCAGGACGTGCGCGCCGCGACGAGCGAGGATCGCTTTCTGGCGCGCATCACGCTGCGCGACCTGCCGGCCGCGAACCTCGTCCTGAGCAGCTTTCTCATGGCCTTCTCGCCGGGACTGCCGCAGGGCTACATCCGCCGGCGCATCGACATCGGGCCGGGCATTCACCCGACCCTCCGCGATGGGGACCGCCTCATGCGCGACCCAGGCATCCGCTGGCAATTCACGGGCCGCATCGCCGAGTTCTCCCTGCCCCTCACGGCGTTCCTCGGGGCCAGGGACCTCCTGTACGGCATCGTTCTCTACCACGGCAGGCGCAGGGCGGGCAAGACGGCGTTCAGGGTGCTGCGGCTCGCCTGACGTCGACGGGTCCCGGCGCACGAAGGCGCCCGCCCCGGGGGACGGGGCGGGCGCCTTTATGGCGTCAGTTGCTCGGGTCTGGGTAGGGCAGGATGGTGATCGCCTGAAGTTCCGCGGCGGTCGCGGTCGGCAGGCGGTAGAACGAGAGCCCGATCGCGCCCGCGTCGCTTGCGGCCTGGAACGCCGCCTGCAGCTCGAGGGGCGTCGGGCTGAACACGCCTTCGGCACCGCTCGAGAACATGTCGTAGGTCTGGCCGATGATGCTGACGGGCACGTTCGGTCGCCCGGAGAGCTGACGGATCAGGCCGACGGTCTGCTGCACATACTGGTAGGCCTGCGTGAAGTTCTCCGTCACGGCCTGGTAGTGCCAGTAGTCCATCGGCGCATAGAGCGTGACGTACGGCGCCAGCGCGGCGTAGGGATAGTCCTCGTGGTAGACGGGCGGATAGGTCACGGCGATGAAGACGCCGCCCGGACCGAGTGCCTGGCGCACGGCGGCGGCATAGCTGCCGACGGCCGCGGGGCTGAGGTTCTCCTCGATGTCCGCGGCGATGCCGTCGGGCTTGTCGCCGGTAGGTGCGACGTAGGCCGCGACCTGCCCCGTCAGGCGCTCGTCGAGAGGCACGTTGTTCAGGTACGGGTAGACCCAGGCGAGGACGGCGATGCCGGCGTCGTGCGCCTGATACAGGAATGTGCGCAGCGCGCTGCTCCCGTAGAAGCCCCAGCTGCCTTCGACCTCCAGGTAGACGTGGGTGGCGCCAAGGCTCCTGAGTCGGGCAATGAGCTGTGGCACCGGCGTCTTGCCGAGGTCGCTCGCAAGCAGCCAGAAACCCTTGCCCGCCGCCACGTCGGCGCTCTGCGCGATGACTCGGAACGTCACCTGCACGGCTCCGAGGCCGGGCGCATTGGGATCGCTGACGCGCACCGTCTCGGTGCCGGGAGCCGTCGCGTGGAACACGGCCGCCGGTCCCGGACCGGACAGGCTCGCGGACCCTTGCGACAGCGTCCCCGCGGCGCCCGCGGCGGCCATGGCCACCTGCAGCGGCTGCGCCACGGGATTGTCGAAGCGGTCGGCGAGCATTACCTGCAGGTCGCTGGTCTGGCCTAAGACGACGACAGTGGAGGGGGCACCGGTCGCGATCAGCTGCGCCGCCGGTCCCGGCTGCACGGTCCAGCTGGTTTGGGCTGGGGTGTAGCCGGGGGCGGAAGCCTGGAGCTGCCATGTGCCGGCGTTGTCCTGCAGCAGGCTGAAGCGGGCTGCCCCCGCCTGCGCGGTCGCGGTCAGGGTTGCGACGGAGACCCCTTGGGGATTCACGAGCGTCAGCGCCACCTTCGGCGCAGGCGCAGACGTGCCGTCCGACTGCACGGTCACCTGCGCCTGCACCCGGCCGCCTGCCGCGGTGGGCGGGGGCGCTGCGAGGGACAGCTGGCCGAGAGCCGGCACCGTCACTTGCAGCGTGGCGCTCGTGTAGGCGCCAGGGCCGTTGCTCAGGGTGACGGTTGCGGTGCCCGGCGCCACAGCCTGCAGGCGGAAGGAGAGGCCGGACGTGGAGAGCGAGCCGGAGCCGGAACCCTGCACCGCCACGACCGAGGGGTTGCTGGAGGTGAGGGTGACGGGCGACGCCTCGCTGGCGCCTGATGGCAGGCTCGCCTGCACGGTTGCCGTCTGGCCGGGCAGGATCTCTGCTGGGCCCTGCAGCCGCAGGGGCGCGGGGAAGGGGGCTGCGAGCACGTCGAAGGCAGCCTCGGCGCCCGCGAGGCCGGTCGCGCTCGCGGTCAGGGACCAGGCTCCCGCCGCGGGCGGATTGAACGTGAAGCTGGCCTGTCCACCCTGGGCGGTCTGTGTCAGGGTGACCGTCTGGGCGCTCTGGTTGGTGGCCGTGAGGGTGATCGTGCGCGATCCGTCGGAGACATCGCGGCTTCCCGCCTGGTCGAGGACCGTGACCTGCACGGGCACCTGCGCGCCGGGACCCGCCGCCTCCAGGAGGCCGTAGACGGCGAGCGACGTGGGCTGCTCGACGTGGATGGTCATCGCCTTGACGGCCGTGGAGCCGTAGACGCTGGCCATGAGCTGGTAGCTGCCGGGGGCCTGGGCGCTGAAGGAGGTTCCGGAGAGCACGCCGCCGCTGGCCTTCCACACGACCGCGGCCGGGACCGGCAGGCCGGACGCGTCGCGCGCCACGGACCAGAGCGACGTGGATTGCCCGACAGGGATGGACGTCGCCCCGCTGCCGGCATCGACGCGGCGCACAACCGATGCGGCGAGACTGGAGACGCTCTGTGGCGCTAGGCCGAGAAGCCGGTAGATGACCGTGGCCGCCTGCGCCCTGTCGAGGCTGCCGGCGGGCGAGAACACGTTGCCCGAAAGGCCCTGCATCAGGCCGAGCCGCTTCGCGACCACCACGTCACCCAGCGCGTAGCCTGGGATCCTGGCCGCGTCGGCGTAGCCGGACGGCAGGTTCGCAAGGTCTGCCGCGACCGGCGAGAGGCCGAGCGCCCGCACCGTGATGGCGGCCGCCATGGCCCGGTTGATGGTGGCGCCAGGCGAGAAGTCTAGGAGACTCGTGCCGAGCATCAGACCGTCGGCCGCGGCGGTCTCGATGTCGCTCTGGAGAGCCTCCGTGCTGGAGACGTCGAGGAAGCGGGGCCCGACGCTGACGGAGGGCAGCTGCTCGGCCCTGACGATCATCGCCGCGAACTGGGCGCGCGTCACGGGCGCGAGGGGATGAAACAGGCCGTCAGGCTCGCCGCGGATGATGCCCTGTGCGGCCAGGGCGTCGATGGCGGTGGCGGCCCAGTAGGTCCCTGGCACGTCCGGGAAGGAGGAGGTGGCGGCAAAGGCCGGAGCGGCGGGCACGGCGAAGGGCGCGAGGAGCACCGCCGCAGCGAGCAGTCTCAGATATCTGCGCATGGAACCACCTCCGAGACTTGTCACCCAACCCCCTTCGCTGCCAGCGGGGCCCTTCCTGCGGAACGCATGTCCACTTCACAGAGGGGAATGCTGGCCGCAGGAGGCGATGCCGTGCGATGGCTTCATGGTCCCGTACCGGCGCTCGCGCTCATGGCGCTCGTGGCCGTGGCCCTGCTGGCTGCGACACCCAGAAGCGGCCGCGCAGCGGAAATCGGGAAGTCCGGCGCAACGTTGACGGTCACGGAGGAGGAGCCCGTCGCGGCGCCCACGGAAGGCGCCACGCTCTACTTGGGCATCGAGACGCGCGCTCAGGACAGCCGGTCGGCGCAGTCGGACGCGCAGCAGTCCCTTGAGCGCCTGCGGCAGGGACTCCGATCGGCGGGCGTGCCGACGAGCGACGTCAAGGTCCAGGGATACCGCATCGGTGCGCTGTCGCGCGGACCGCAGGGCGACGGCTACGTCGTCGTGCAGAATGTCGTGGCGCGTATCGCCAAGGCGGACCGGCTGGGGGCGGCCATCGACGCGGCCGTCGCCAGCGGCGCGACCATGGTGCAGGGAACGGCGGACCAGTACCAGGCACCAAGCGCAAGCGAGCGCGCGAGCGCCGTGGCGGCCGCGGTGCGCGCTGCCCGGGGGGATGCCCAGGCCATCGCGTCCGCGCTGCAGGAACCCCTCGGCCGACCGCAGGTGGTCAGCGTCCACATGCGGCGCATGATGGCACCGGGACCGAGCTACGCCATGCTGGTGCAGGTCACGTTCGCCCGCTGAAGCCAGGAGGGCTCGCCGCCATCCAGCGGCGAGCCCTCCTGGCTTCCGGCTATCGCGGTTGCCGCGCGGTCGCGCGGCGGCTGCCCCTGGCTATCCACGGCTCGACGACGATCTTGCCATCCTCGAGGTGCGCGTACTCCGCAGCGCCGGGCGCGGACGGCGCGCCTTGCGCGATCGCGCCCGCGATGCGCACCTGCGTTGGCTCAAGCGGCTGGGCATAGATGATGGCTCCCTCGTTGCCGTCGGCACCAGCCCAGGCGAAGCCGCGCAGGGCTCCGACCACGATCACGTCGCCGGTCGCGACGAGGCGGCCGCCGACATGAACATCGCCAAGCAGGACGAGGTCCCCCTGATGCGTGACTTCCTGGCCCGAGCGGACCGTCCTGCGAACCACCTTCGGCTCGTCGCTGCGCCCTGGCTGCGCGTGGGGCTTTGGACCGATGCTGGCGAGCCCGAGCGCCGGGAATCGCCGCAAGGCCTCGCTCACCGCCGCGGCAAGCTCCGGCGAGATCGTGTCGTCTGCGACTTCCACCGCGATGCGGGCATTGCCGAGAAAGCCCGCGGCACCTTCCAGGCTGGCGATGATCTCCGAGACCACCGCCTGGGGGTCAGGGCGGGGCCCGATGACGAGACGGACGCCACCGCGACCGCCCTTCAACTGGACCAGAACGCAGCACCTCCGGCGCCGTATTCCGTGCGAAGGCGGTCGAATCCTGCGAAAGGCCTGCAGGGCTCCGGCGTCGAAACGGCTAGAACATGATGAAGATTCCGCGAACGATCCTCGCGGCGCTGGCCCTGCCGCTGTCGCTTGCCGCGCTGTACCTGTTCGCCACCCGCCGCTGGCCCTGGTTTGCCGTGCTTCTTGCGGCAGCCCTCTACGCATACGCGGTACAGGGACTGCCGTGGCTCCTGCGCAGGCGGCCGCTCTATACCCTCTCTCTCGCCTATCTCGTGCTCGCCCTCGTGGTGGTGCCGCTGGGACATGCCTTCGGCCTGTCGGCGTTGCCCGGCTTCTGGCTGGCCATCTCGTTCCTCGTCGAGATCGGCATCGCGCTCTGGCTCTGGGTTTGGCTCAGGCCGCGCTTCATCCGCCCTGACACGGTACGCCTGGGCGTCACTGGCACGTTGCGGCGGCCTGTGGACATCGGGCTCGACGACCGCTTCTTGCACATGCACGTCCTGGGACCGACCGGCTCGGGCAAGACGGTCGGCGTGCTTTGGCCCCTGGTACGCCAGGATATCGCCGCAGGACACGGCATCCTGCTGCTCGACCCCAAGGGCGATCTCTACGACCTCGCGGTGGACGACGCCAGGCGGCGTGGGCGGGACGTGGTGGCATTGCGCCCGCAGGACGAGCCCGCGTTCGGTCTCGATCCCTTCGCCGGCGAGCCCGAGGTCGCGGCAGAGACGGTGGCGTACGCCCTCTTCGGCGCGTTCGGCAGCCAGCACGAGTTCTACCGCAGCGTCGGACAGGCGATGCTGCGCCACGCCGCCCTGGCGCTCAAGGAGGCACTGCCGGCGCCGACGCTGCCAGATCTCTCGGAGTTCCTGCGTAGCGAGGAGATGCGGCGCGAAGTGCTTCTCGCGGCGTCGTCGCCGCACCTGCGGGCCTACTTCCGCGACGAGGTGGGGGGATGGAGCCCGCGTTTCCGACAGGATGCCTTCATCGGCGTGCAGTCGGCCCTGGCCGAGGTGCTTGCCCACCCCTGGGCGCGCCGGCTCTTCGGTACCCGTCCCGCGACGGACTTCGACCGCCTGCTCGCGGAGGGCGGCATGCTCTGTCTGCAGCTGCCGGAAGGCGAGATCGGCCTCGCAGCGCGGGCAGTGGGCGCGTTCGCGCTCATGCTCTTTGAGGCGGCCGCCCTGCGCCGGACCACGGGACCAAGCGCGTTCATCTATGCGGACGAGTTCCAGACGTTCGCCCAGGCGGACTTTGGCAGCTTCCTGGCGCAGGCCCGCTCGCACAGGGTTGGCGCAGTGCTGGCACACCAGCATCTCGGACAGCTCTCGGAGGACCTGCGCAAGGCCGTCCTCGCCAACGCCCGCAACCGCGTGCTGCTCGGCGGCCTCGGCCGCGAGGACCTCGCGGACCTGCGGGAGTCGCTGGGCCGCCGCTTCGTCGCGACCCAGGGCGGGGGCCTCAGGGAGATGCCGCGCTTCGACGAAGAGACGGTACGCCGGCTGCCGCGCGGTCAGGCGATCGCGGAGGTCGCGGCGGCCGGCCGCATGCTGCCGCCGGTTCTCGTGCGCCTGGGAAGGCCGTGATGCGCTCCGACCTCGCGGCGCGCCTGCTTCGTCTCGGCACCGGGGAGCGGGAGCTGCTGCAAGATCTCTATCAGGCCCGCTTTGTGACCGGCGCAGGTGCGCAGGCGCTGGCAGAGGTCGCGGGTGGCTCGCTCGAAGAGCTGATGCGCGGCGGCTTCCTGCGCGAGGCCGAGACCGCGTCGGGCGAGATCTGCTATCTCGGTCAGACGGGAATCCGGGCGGCGCTCGCCCTGCTCGGCGACGACCGCGGCAGCGGCCTGCGCGCGTACGCGGCATTGCGCCTGGGACATGAACTGCGGCGGGCGGAGCTCTACTTGGCTCTGCGCCGCATGGGCATGCCGGCATCGGCCTACAGGGCTGAGCCGCGCCTCGACTACCGCAGCGCCGCGGGACTCGGAGCGCGCACGTTGGTCCCGGACGCTCTCGTCGCGCGTCCTGCCGCAGATGCCGTGGTCGAGGTGGACCGCGGCACGGAAGGACCGGCGCAGCTGCGGCACAAGTGGCTGCGCTACCGCGAGTGGCTGGAAGACCTGCCGCGCCGCGGACTCTACGTGCTCGCGGACGACCCCGCGCGGGTCGCGCAAACGCTTGCGGCGGCCGGGCTCAGGGCAGACGTCGCGGGCGAGCCGGACGGGCTCGCCCGCGAGATCTGGCGCCCTGCGTAGGCTCTCCTCGCCTAGACGAGGTCCTTGATGCCGATCAGGATGAGCAGCACGCCCGCCGCGATCGTCGCCTTCGGCCCGAGCCAGCCGCCGAGAGCCCTCCGCCCCAGGTGCTCGCCCGCGAACAGCGTCACGAAGCTGAACAGGCCGGTGGAGATGGCGAGCAGCCATGGCGGCAGTCCGACGAGGCCTCCGCCGAAACCGCCGGCCCAGGCGTTGATGCCCAGCCCGACCGAGAGCGTCAGGGATTCCGCGATCGAGATGTCGCCGGAACGGTCGACGTCGGCGTGTTCGGGGTGGTGTACGAGCCCGATGGCGTTCTTGGACGTGCCGGCCGGCTCGGGGATCTTGCGCGGCCAGAGCACCCAGACGCCGACGCCGATGATCACGCCGGCGCCTATGTCGTTCGCGACGCCCTGGGACAGGACGTGGCCGATGCCGAGGCCGGCGTATGCGACCAGGAACGTGCCGAGGGCCGCGACGACGGCGATGAAGAGATTGCTGCGGAATGGAATGCCGATCTTGCGCACGCCGTAGGCCACCCCGACCCCGAGGTTGTCGAGGTTGCCGGCGATGCCGATCAGGACCGCGAGGATGAGCGCATGCATGGGCCTTCCCTCCGGAGCGCCTGCCGCTGCATGCTATGGCCCCGATCGGGAAGGCGTGTTGCAGACGAGCCCTGGGTCGCTGCGAGCGGACCGCCCTGGCCGCAAGGCCAGGGGCATGACGATCCAGGGCGGCCTGCGGCCGTCCTGGGGTTGTTCTATATGACAAGACAGATGTATAGTCACCTAGAGGTGATCCCGGTGCGGATCGAGTCCCGCGGCATCGAGCCGATTCCTGCGGCGGAACGCCACGGCAGGAGCTCGAGTCTCTTCACGCTCTGGTTTGCAGCCAACCTGGGTATCCCGCCGTGGTTTCTCGGCGTCCTGCTCTACGCGTTCGGCCTCGGCCTCTACTGGTCTCTGCTGACCGTGCTCCTCGGGAACCTGATCGGTGCCGCGCTCGTCGGGTTCGCATCGACCATGGGACCCCAAAGCGGCCTGCCGCAGCTGGCGTTGTCGCGGGTCGGCTTCGGCAGGCTCGGCGTCTACCTGCCTGCAGCGCTGAACTGGCTCTCGTGCCTCGGCTGGTTCGCGGTGAACTCACTCCTGGGCGGCGAGCTGCTGGCAAGCCTTCTCCACATGCCCGAGGCGGGCGGCATCGTGCTGATCGGGGCGCTGCAGATCGCGATCGCAGCCTTCGGTCACGACATGGTGCACGCGGTGGAGCGCTGGGTCAGCGTGCTCCTCGTCCTGACGTTCGCCTTTTTCACCTGGCGCACGGCGGTGCTCGGACTCGGAGCTTTGGGACACGGCGGCTTCGCCTGGGCGCCCTTCGCCCTCGGCATCGCCATGATCGCCTCGTACGTCTTCTCGTGGGCTCCCTACGCCTCGGACTACTCCCGCTACCTGCCGGCCGGGACCGGCAAGGGGCCGGTCTTCGCCTGGACCTTCGCCGGCTCGCTGCTCTCCTGCCTCTGGGTGGAGGTCCTGGGCGTCCTGCTCGCGGCCCACTTCCGTCTCTTCGATGCGGTGCCGCTCCTGCGCGCGGCTGCGGGCGGTCTGAGGCTGTTCGTGTTCGCCGCCGGCATCCTCGGCACGCTGACCGCCGACCTGCTGAACATCTACACGGGTGCCACGTCGCTGCTGGCGCTCGGCATCCGGATGCCCCGCTCCGTGGCCGCCGTGCTGGTTGGCGTGCTGGGCACCGGCCTCGCCCTGCTCGGCATGCACGGGTTCAGCGGCGACTACGAGTCCTTCCTGCTGCTGCTCTCCTACTGGATCGCTCCGTGGCTCGGGGTGCTCCTGGCGCAAAAGGCGACGGCGGGCACGCCGCGCACGGTCGAGGCGGGATTCTGGGCCTTCTTGATCGGGCTCGCCTGCTCCATCCCCTTCATGTCGCAGTCCCTCTTCACCGGGCCCGCGGCCAGGGCGATGGGCGGCGCGGACATCGCCTACTACGTCGGCGGCCTTGTCGCGGCTAGCCTCTATCTTCTGCTTCGTCGAGGAATCCCAGCTCCAGGAGAGCCTGCCGTCCCGCAGCGAGCGTAGTTGCGTCCGGCGCCTCGACCGTGTGCACGTGCGCGCCGCCTGTGAGCACGCTCAGAAGCTGCCCGCCGTGGCGGTGCATGCTCTCGAGGTACATCTCCACGTCGCGGCGGGAGCGCAGGTCGAGCCCGCCGCGCAGCTCGCCGTAGAGCGGATGGTCGACGACGACGTCCTTGACGACGATGCCGAGGTCCACGAGCGTCTTGAGCTCCGCCTCCACCTCGTCGGGCCCGTGGCGAACCGCGAAGACGTCGCGCACGCCGGCGGGAGGGCTCGTGAAGCGATATCCGCGGGTCGTCGCGTCGATGGCGTGGCCCTCGGCGCGCAAAAGTGCGATATCCTGCACGATGACCTGGCGTGAGACGCCGAACATCTCCGCGAACTGGCTGCCCGAGATCGGCTCCCGGGAGTCTCGTAGCACATTCAGAAGCTCTCGTCTGCGCATGTCGACCTCCTGGCCTGAGCATAACGGCAAGATTCTGGCCGGGCAATCCGACCCGTGCCGCCGAGCGGCCTTTTGGCCGAGGGTCCGGCGGGGCCGCGCGCGGCCCTCGCTGGAGGGCGACAGCACCCGCGTGGCTTCCCTGAAGCCCCGGGGAGCGGTGTGGCGTTTCCCAGCGGGCCGATGGCACGCCTGATTCTCAGTCGCCTGCCGGCGCCTTTCCGCCAGGGCACGTGGCACCCCTCCCTGGCTGTCCAACGACGGATGTCGACAGCCTGGCGTGCCGGTGCATTCCGGGTGCAACGTCCGCGCCACCATCCCGCCCGCACCGCAGGCAGGGCAAACCTTCCGCCTGCCGGTTGTCCCGCTGGCGGGCCGCGCCGAAGCGTGAGGCGGCTTCTCCCACGTCGCCCGACATAGGATGTCGTGTGCCGTGTCGAGGAGGGAGAGCCCGTGCCGCGGCGCGGCTCGCAATTCCGCGTCTGGTCGCTGCGGGGCTGGCGCACGCAGCTGGCCACGATCCTGATCGCACTCCTGTTCGCAGCGCTTGTGGGCGGCCTGATGCTGCGCGCCGCCGCCCCGGTCGTGCGCTGGCGCCTCGACCGTGCAACCGATCGCCTGCGCATCTGGCTGAGTCCTGGAAGGAGTCTCCTGTCCGGCTATGTCATGCGAGAGACCACCTGGTCGACATTGGACGAGACGGTGCCCGCTGCCGCCGTGCTGACGCTGCAGCTCCGGCCCGGCGAGATCTTCTCGGCGCAGGTAGCCGTGACGGGACCGGATCCCGTACGGCGCCGGATCCTAGCCTGGGCGCCGGTGCCGCCGGCCATCGCATCCGAGGACGAGACGCGCCTTGCACTCGTGCTGCACGCCTCGCAGGCGCTCACGGCGGTCACGGGCGCGCCGCAGGGAAGCTGGCAGGCTTCACGGCCCGACATCGTGACCCTGCGGCGCGGCGTTCACGCTGCGTCCTACCGCCTGGACGTCGTCGGACGCAGCGGGGGGCATAGCGTCTGGGACGTGCAGGTGCCCGCGCTACCGGAAGTGCCGGTCGTCTGGTTCGGGTCGGCGCGCGGCGGGCAGGTCTACCTGACGATCGACGACGGCTGGTTTCCAAGCCAGTCCGTCCTGCGCCTCATGCAGCGCGACCACCTGCCGGTCACGGCCTTCCTCATCGCCAAAGCCGCGGCGGAGCACCCGGACTACTGGCGGGCCTTCATCGCCGCCGGCGGTGTGATCGAGGACCACACCGTCAGCCATCCCGACCTGACGCGCCTGACACTGAAGGCGGACGTGGCCCAATGGCAGGCGCCGATCGAGGACTATCCCGACTGGTTCGGCGTTCCTGCCCCGATCTTCGGCCGGCCGCCCTACGGCGCGGTAGACGCGCAGGTGCGCGCTGCCGCCTGGGCCGCAGGTCTCAGAGACATTGTCATGTGGGGTGCCGAGTGGATACCCGGCAAGGGGTTCAAGACATGGAACGGCGGCAGGATTCAGGCGGGCGACATCATCCTGCTGCATTGGGTGCCAGGCGTCGGGCAGGCGGTGGCACACCTGCTACAGCAGCTGGCGCGGCAGGATCTTCACCCAGCTCCTCTCACCGCAGGGGACATCTGATCCCGCCGGACAACTTCTCCGGAGGCCGAAGTGCCTTCGTGATCCGTCCGGACGACGCGCGCCCAAGGTGTTGAGGCACTGCTCTCCGCCCGACGGCGGACGTGCCTTTGTGTGCGCCAGGGCAACGCAGGCCATAGGCATCCGGAAGCGTCGGGACCCGGCAGCTACCGGACCCCGAGCGGTCATGACGCGTGGCCTGGTCGAGGCGCCTGCACGTCCGACCCGCAACCAGACCGTCCACCGGCCAACGCCAGGCCGGGATTCGAGCCAGCCGACGCGGCCACCGGACGATGCGCGGCTACGCGTGCTGGGGCGGACGCCGGCTTCGCATACCCGGAAGCCGGCAGAAACGAGAGGCGCGCCCTTGCGGGCGCGCCCTGCGGTTGCCGGCGAGACCTTTCTACTCGGCGATCTCCTCGACGGCTGCCGCCTCGACGGCGATCTGCGGCGTCACGTCGACGTTCGCCGGCGTGATCGCCTGCAGGAGCTTGGCCTTGAGCTCCGAGTACTCGGCGAGGCGCGTCTCGATGGCGCGGTCCAGGTCGCGGCGGCGGCGGCCGAGGTCGTCGAGCTCACGGGCGAGCGCCGCCAGGCGCTGTGTCAGCACCATCATGTCACGGCCGCGCCCGATCGCGCGTATCTTGCGCTGCCTCGGCCGGCGGGGATTCTGGCGGGCGAGTTCCCGTCCGATCGTCAGGGCGAGGCCACGCGCAGACCGGTTCAGTTCCACCGCAAGCTCCTGTGCAAGATCACGGATCTGGGCGCCTTCGCGCACCTTCGCCGTCATCTTCCGGATCTCGGCGATCTCGTCATCTGTATACGGGCCAGTGCGGACGGACACGTTGTAGCCTCCTTCAGGTTTGCATGCCACAGTATGCGCTAGCGATACGATACTCCATACATTGCGTGATGTCCATTGCCTTGTCAGGCGTCTTGCGCGAATTTGCACGCAGCAAATGGCGCAAGTGCCCGCGGTTAGGACACAGAACATGGCGATTTTTGTCGCCAGTGCTTTGAACTAAGTCGGCGGCGCACATTGTGTCGACACAAAGGCTCTGTCCCAAAAGGAAGGCGGCCAGATAGGGAGGAAGGGAGACGAAACCTGTCGAACGCGCTGAATCATGGTCAACCCCGTCCGGCGGCTCCGGGCCGCTGCACTGATCGCGGCGGCCTGCCTTCCGTCAGTCTTCGCTGCCCAAGCTTCGGCGCAGACGGCGCCGAACATTCGCGTCGGGATCTATGTCGGCTCCTCCGCCTTGTCGGCGGTAACGCTCGCTCCGGCGGGCCCGAGCCAGAACGTGGTCTATGCCGCAGGCTCTGCACTGACGGACCTGCCTGGCCAGAGCTATGTGCGCCCGCTCGGCTACCGCGATCTCGTCAGCCAGACCCAGGATCTCGCGACGGGCCAGACCGCCGTCGCAGCCCTGGCGGCGGGAGGGCATCCCGCCTACCTCGAGCAGACGCCGCTCGGCGTCTATGACGTCTTCTCAGGCCCCTACGCGACCGCCACCGCGGCGCAGGCGGCGGCCAGCGCGACGTCCGCCACGGCCGTCTACGGACCGTACGGCGTGCTCATCCCGGGGCAGGCGACCCTGGCGCAGGCCGAGACGCTTGTAGCGCCGTACTGGCAGTCGGGTGTGCCTGCCTACCCGATCCTGCTGGCGCAGGGCGGCTGGGGGGTGCTCGTCGGCCAGTATGCGAGCGCCGCGGCGGCGCAGGCGGAGTTGCAGGCGGTGATGGCGCAGGTGCCGGCGGCCACCGCCTACCAGCCAAGCGGCAGCGAACTGATGGTACAGGTGCCGAGCGGCGCCGTATCGTTCCTCGTCCAATCGCAGGCGGGCTTCTCTGCGTCAGGCGACGGCGGGGTGGTCGGGGTGCTTGGCACGGCCTATCGCGGCAGCCTCACCTTCGCGCTCGAAGGCACCAAACTTGAGGTTGTCAACACGCTGCCGCTCGAGCAGTACCTCTATGGCGTCGTACCGTCCGAGATGCCTGCCAGCTGGGCGCAGGCGGCGCTTGAGGCGCAGGCGGTCGCGTCGCGCACCTACGCCCTCTATCAGATGCAGCACGCCGCCCCCGGCAGCCTCTTCGACGTCTACGGCTCCACGCTGAGCCAGGCCTACGGGGGTTACGCCGCCGAGCAGCCGAGTTCCAGCGCCGCGGTGGACGCCACGGCGAACACCATCATGACCTACCAGGGCCAGCCAATCGACGCCGTGTTCGAGGCGGACTCCGGCGGCGCCACGGAGAATTCGGAGAACGTCTGGTCCGCGGCGCTGCCCTACCTGCGCGGCGTCGACGAGTTGCCCGGCTACCAGCCCACCACCTGGAGCATCACCTTGACGGCGACGAAGATCGCGAGCCTGGTGCTCGCCTGGAGCGGCGTCGCCATCGGCGACCTCGAGCAGATGGTGCTGCAAGGCACGTCCCAGACGTTCTCGGGTCGGCCGCTGTCGGTGCTCTTCCAGGGAACGCAGGGCCAGTACACGGTCTACAAGGACAGCATTCGCGGCCTGCTGCGCCTGCCGTCGACACTGTTCACGGTCACGACGGACGCCGAGGTGACAGCGGAGGGGGCAGGCGGCCAGGTGACGCTGCCGAGCCTAGCGGGCAGCGTCGCCGAGGGTGCGTCGGGTACGGCCCAGCTGCCGTCCGAGGTGACGGCTCAGGGCGCGAACAGCCTGCAGGCGACCTACCCGCTCACGGCCGCATCCTACATCCTGAACGGGCGCGGCAACGGGCATGGCGTGGGCATGAGCCAGGACGGCGCAGAGTACATGGCGGAGCAGGGTATGAGCTACCAGGCGATTCTCAGCCACTACTACACTGGGGTCTCGTTCAGTCCTGACAACTGAACGTCGAGCGAATCGCGCACCCCCGCGAGGACCCGGCCGAGCCACGTGTCGACCGTGTTGCGCCGCACGGCTTCTCTCAGCGCATGCATCCGCTCCCTGCGCTCGTCGGAGGATGCGAAGATCGCTCTGGCCATGCTCTCCGCAATGCGCTCGGAGCTCAGCGGCGAGAGCGGGAAGGCGGCGCGCAGCTCGTGGTAGGCGCCGGCGGTCTCGCTGAGGCACAGGCTGCCGCCGCCGTCGATGCGCGCCGCGACGTACTCCTTCGCCACGAGGTTGAGGCCGTCGTAGAGGGAAGAGACCACAGCGACGTCCGCCAGCCGGTAGAGCACCACGAGCCGCTCGAGGCGCAGATTGTGCTCCACAAGGCGCACGGGCCGCCAGCCGGGCTCGCCAAAGCGCTGGTTGATGGCCGCGGCCCTGCGGCGCACGGACACGGCGAGGCGGCGGTAATCCGAGATTTCGGTGCGGGTCGGCACCGCGATCTGCAGGAAGTGGGCCTTGCCCCGCAGCGACGGGTAGCGCGCGAGCAGGCGGGAGAAGCCCTCCAGCCGCTCGGGAATGCCCTTGGTGTAGTCCAGGCGGTCGACGCCGAGCAGCAGCACCTTGTCAGGGCCGAGCTGCCAGCGCCTGCGCATATGTTCCAGGAGCTGCTCTGTATACGCGCTCGCGGCCAGATCTTCGACCTGCTGCACGTCGATCGAGATGGGCACCGACGCGACGTGCGTCAGGTGGCCCTGGTACTGGAGCGTGACGCCCTGAACGGAGCGTCGGCTGCGCACCCCGAGTTCGCGCCTGGCGGCCGCGGCGAAGGCGTCGACCGACTCGTCGGTCTGGAAGCCGATCCAGTCCGCCTCGAGCATACCTTGCAGGAGCATGCGGCGCTCCGGCACCAGGCGCAGGACGACGGTCGGAGGCCAGGGGATGTGCCAGAAGAACGCGATCGGGCCCGTGACGCCGAACTGGCGCAGGTAGCCGGGCACAAGCGCAAGCTGGTAGTCGTGCACCCAGATGAGATCTTCCGGGCGCGCTTCGGCGGCGATGCGCGCCGCGAACTGCCGGTTGACCTGGCGGTAGGCGACCCAATCACCCGAGCGGAAGTGGGCGCGTTCCACGAGATTGTGGCAGAGCGGCCACAGGCCAGAGTTGGCGTAGCCGGTGTAGTAGCCCCTGTACACCTCCTCGGGAATGCCCAGCACGGACACGTGGTAGCTCGGCTCCTCGGGCGGCACCTTGAGTTCTTGGGCTTCACCGGGCTCGGAGGCCACCCAGAGGCCGCCAGTCTGGCGGAGCAGGGGATCGAGCGCAGCGGTCACGCCGCCGGCCGGACGCTCCCACCGCTCCTCGCCGCGCAGACCGACGCTGCGGCGGAACGGCGAGCGGTTCGCAGCGATGATCAGGCGCGCCTCGGGGAAGAGATCCGACAGGAGAGCCCTGCCTGGCGAGCCGTGCCGCGGCGTTTCGGTGGTCACGAAACCCCCTCCTTCGCTTGCAAAAGTGCATAAGCCGCCCCGGGTGACCGAGGCGGCTCCTTGTTGCGCGTTCAAGACGCAAATGCGCCGGGTGCACCCATTTGCACTTCGACGGCTTACGAGGTTAGCTGACGGGCTAGGGTCGAAGTGCGACCCTGCGCCTTGCGGCGCTTCGCCCCAAAAAGTGGGTCCCCCGCTCTCCCTCTCAGGAGATTCAGCCATACAGAGTGTCTTCCCGTACGATACCTATGTTAGCAGAGCCAAGCCGAGACGGTCAAAATGGCCTGTCCGACGACTCGACCTCCTGGTCGCCCAGGCATGTGCCGGTGCGCGCAGGATCAGCGCCCGCGCCCGCCGCGCTGCGGGCGAGCTCGGATGCGGCCGCCACGAAGCCGGCGTGCGGGAACAGCTGGGGGAAGTTGCCGCGCTGCTCGCCGACCACGGGGTCGACGTGCTCGCCCCAGAGGCCGAGCGGCGTTGCCACCTGCCCGAGCTGCTCGAGCGTTGCCATGGCTTCGGCCTGGCGCCCGGAGCGCAGATAGACCCTCGCGAGCCAGGTGCTGCCGAGGGTGAAGGGGTGGCGGGCAGGCCCCATGCTGTCGCCGCCATAGCGGTAGACGAGGCCGTCCCGCACGAGATCCTGCTCGATGCGCCTGAGGGTCGCGCGCCAGGCCGGATCCTCCGCCGAGACAAAGCCGTAGAGGGGCAGGCAGAGCAGCGCCGCATCCACCTCCGCGATGCCGACGCCCTGCGTGAAGCCACCGAGGTCGGGCCGGTAGCACTCCTGCTCGACCAGGGTGCGCACGCGTGCGGCCTGCTCGTGCCAGTGCCGGGCCTTGTCCCGGCGACCGAGCGCCTTGGCCAGGCTTGCGGCCGCGAAGAGCGCCACCCAGCAGAGCACGAGAGAGTGCGTGTACTGTCTCGGGGTGTCACGGAACTCCCAGAGACTCGCGTCAGCCTCGCGCCAATGGTCCGCCGTCCAGTCGGCCATGCGCTCGATCGCCCACCAGTAGCCGCAGGGCAGGTTCCAGTCGCCGGTGTCCTGCACGTAGCGCCAGAGCGCCCAGAGGAGATCGCCTTCGATGTCGAGTTGCAGCTGGGCCGATGCCGCGTTGCCTACGCGCACCGGCAGGCTCTGGCGGTGGCCCGAGAGCCAGCCGAGCTCCCGCTCGCCGAGGCTGAAGCTGCCGTCGCCGCGCAGGAACGGACTGACAAAGGGCTTGCCCGTCATCTGCACGGAGTTCAGGAGGAACTCGATCAGGCGGCGGGCCGCCAGCACGTCGCCCGAGAGCAGGAACGCTTCCGCAGCGTAGGACGCGTCGCGCACCCAGACGAAGCGATAGTCCCAGTTGCGCTCGCCGCCGATCTGCTCCGGCAGGCTCGTGGTAGGTGCGGCGAGGACCGCGCCTGTGGTGCGCACCGTCAGGGCGCGCATGGTCAGTACCGAGCGTTCAAATAGATGCTGCAGCGCGGGCACGGTCCTCGGCATCGGGGCCTGTCGCCAGTAGCGCAGGGCATCGTCGAGGTGCTCCGCGGGCTCGCCTTGCGGTGAGACGAACTCGCCCTGCTCCTTGGCGAAGTCCGGCGTGTAGAGGAGCGCCACCTCGTGCTCCCCTGGCGGCAGGAGCCACTGCTCGCGCCCGATGCACCTGGGCCTTGGGCCGCGCAGGGTGAGAAGGAGTCCTTCGCTGCCGTGGGGATTGAGCCAGAGAAGTCCGTCCTGCATGTTCCGCAGGGCACCGAGGGACTGGCCGTAGCCGAAGCGGGGCTGGCAATCCAGCACGAGCGGCACCTCGCTGCGCACGAAGCGGCGGAGCTCGGTGCGACCGATGACGAGGTAGTCGTCGACTGTCGCGACGCCCGAAGGCGTGCGCAGGCGCGTCTCGAGCACGAGACTGCCGGGCAGGTAGGCCTGGTCCGCGCGGAAGTGGGACTCCGGCCTCAGCGACATGAAACCGCCGGCGAGCGGATCCAGCAGGCGGCAGAAGACCGTGTCGCTGTCGAAGTCGGGAAAGGCGAGCCAGTCGATCGATGCGTCGGAGGAGACGAGAGCTGCAGTCTGCCCGTTCGAGAGCAGTCCGTAGAACTGTTTCACCGCTCTCCCCCTCTGCAGATGTGGCCCGGCATGCGATCAGCGTCTAGCCGCCGTGCGGCACAGGACGCCCGCCGATGCCGCGCGGCGTCCACTTCTCCTTGTCCTGGTTCAGGCGGTGTTCCTGCCCGCCGCGGCGATGCACGGCGTCGAAGCCCTGCGGCAGGATCGCGAGCTCCTCGCCGGCCAAGAGGCCCGCGATGCCGCGCTGACCGGGTTCCGGCCAGAGCCACTCCTCGGGGATCGCCATATCGGGGCCCTGGTAGTCCTCTGGCTCAGTGTACGTTCCGATGTAGCCTTCGAAGTTGCGCAGCACGACTCGGTTCGAACCCTGCGCCAGCAGGTAGTTCGGCCCCACGGGCACCTTGCCGCCGCCGCCAGGCAGGTCGACGACGTAGGTCGGCACCGCGTAGCCCGACAGGTGACCGCGCAAGGATTCCATGATCTCGACGCCCTTGGCGACCGTCGTGCGGAAGTGGCCCGCTCCGTGCACCTCGTCGCACTGGTAGACGTAGTACGGGCGGACGCGGCAGCGCGTCAACTCGCGCATCAGCTTGTGCATGATGGCGGGGTGGTCGTTGATGCCGCGCAGCAGCACGGACTGGGAACCGAGCGGGATGCCGGCCCTCGCCAGGCGGTCCAGTGCGTCCTCCACCTCCGGTGTGATCTCCTTGGGGTGGTTGACGTGGATGTTCATCCAGAGGGGATGGTACTTGGCAAGCATGTCCACAAGGTCCGGCGTTATGCGCTGCGGCAGGAAGATCGGCACCCGCGAGCCGATGCGGATGATCTCGATGTGCGGGATGGCTCTGAGGGAAGACAGCACGTGCTCGAGGACCTTGGGATTGAGGACGAGGGGGTCGCCGCCGGACAGCAGCACGTCGCGCACCTGCGGCGTGCGGCGCAGGTAGTCGAGCTGCGCCTCGAACTCCTGCGGGCTGAAGTTCGCGTGCGGGTCGCCGACGATGCGCGAACGCGTGCAGTAGCGGCAGTAGCTGGCGCACTGGGTGGTGACGAGCAGCAGGACGCGGTCCGGGTAGCGGTGCACAAGCCCCGGCACGGGGCTGTGCAGATCTTCCGCGAGCGAGTCGCGCATCTCGGCCGTGAACGGCACGAGTTCCCGGCCGGTAGGGATCACCTGGCGGCGGATCGGGCAGGTCGGGTCGTGGGGATCGATCAGTGAGGCGAAATACGGCGTGATGTCGAGGCGCAGGATACCGCTCGCGCGGATGCCCTCCTCCTCCTCGGGCGTCAGTCGGACGATCTCGGCGAGTTCGCCGATGGTGTTGAGACGGTGGGTCATCTGCCAGCGCCAGTCCTGCCAGTCCTCGTCGGACACCTGCCTGAAGGCGGGCGCCCTGGTACCCCTGGGCAGTTGCAACTGGCTCTCTACGGTGGCCCTTTCATGCTGGACCAAGCTCCATGCCCCCTTGACGTTCGCCCTGGGCGGCGTTGACCCATTATAGACCGTGCGCTATGTGAAACGTAGTAAACGCGACCCGAACGCGGCACAGGCGCCCTGGCAGGGCGCCTGTGTCCATGCGGCAATGAGGATGGTATCAGAGGTTCGGCGTGTAAAGACGCGCCAGCTCGTCGTCGATCGCAATCACGCGCCGCATGATGTGGTTGCGCTGGTTGTACGCCTTCTGGGCGGCGCGCTCGAGCAGGACTTCCTTCTCCCGCTGCAGAGTCTTGATCATCTCGACGACGTCCGGAGGATACGGCAAGGTCCTGGCCTCGGACATGTCCATCGCTCCTTCTGTTCTCCTGCCTGAGCATAGCGAGTGAACGCAACGGCTGCAAGCATCCGGCGCCGCCCCATGCGGGGCCCACGTCACGAACGCCGAGACGCCATGTCCAGTGCGCATGGACATCGCCGCGTCGAGTGACCCGACGACAGGCAAGCACGCCGCAGCCTGGTCCATAGGCGCCCCGCGGATCAGGGACCAAGGATAGCTCTCCTGAATGGACGGGAGGTGGTCGGGCGCAAGGACCGAGAAGACAAATGGCCGCGACTGATGGTATTCGGTGATGCGGCTATACTGGTGTCAAAGGGGGATGGAGATGGGCAACGGGCGAGTGTACCGAGGGGCGCATCCATCCCCGCGAACCTTTGACGACCAGGGCAAGGTCGTCGGGCGTCGAGTTGGCATCGGAAAGTTTGGTTTTCAGCGAATAGAAGGCTTTGCCGAACTCTTGAACGAGCTGCGGGGCGTCGACGTGCTACGCCCTCGTGGGATCTTCCGGTTCCACACCTTCGAGGAGGCGGATGCGTGGTGGCAGGAGAGTATGACGGTGAAGCCGCGGCAAGCCGGACGCCAACCCTCCGAGACCTGACCCGTCTCTGCGACGCTCTGAATCGGGCCGGCTGCCGCTACGTCCTGATCGGGGGCTTTGCGGTCAACTACTACGGACTTGATCGGGCCACGCACGACATCGACTTCCTCGTGGAGTCGTCCAAGGAGAACGTCCGGCGGCTCAAAGAGGCCCTGAGCGTTCTGGAGGACAACGCGGCGGCCGATCTCGGACTTGGGGATGTCGAGGAGTATGTGGTTGTCCGAGTGCAGGACGAGATCACGGTTGACCTTCTGGGGGCGGTCGGTGACGTCCGTTTCGAGAACGCCGGGGCGATCCAGGTATCACTCGGCGAAGTCACCGTTCCCGTAGCGGACCTGCCTACGCTCATCGCGACGAAGCAGGGCATGCGCGATAAGGACAGGTCGGATCTTAGGTTCCTTCTGCACGTACAAGGGCAACTTCAGTCCAATACTAACCATTCAAAGACCCCGCCGCCTCCGGGCAGGCGCAAGAGATACGACGGCCCAGATCTGTAGAGGTTCTGAAGAGGCGGAGCGCTATGGCGGCGCTCCGTTTTCGTATCTTCAGGGAGGTGCATCCATGCGCATGCTGTGGGACCGCACCGAGGTTCGTGCGGGCTTCTGGACCTTCATCGTCGCAATGATCCTGCTGCTTGCCGGCGTGGCACTGCTCGTCAAGGGCATGGACTCGCAACGGGCTCTGCCGCGATCCATCTTGCGGTGGGCCCTCTATGAAAGTTGCCCCCATGCGCAAGGTGTCGGCGCGCAGATGCGACCACGCTGTCGCCGGTGCTGGCCCCGGTTCCTGTGCTCAGGGGCGGCCGGCGGGGCATGCTTAGGTCGTAGAGCGGATGGCGCCCGGGCGGCGGCAGGCGCATGCCTGCCGTCTCATGGCGCTCTTGTGGCGCTCTCAGAGGGAAGGGGATGGCGAGCGTTGGCTGCAGGCGAGACTGCCGAGCCGATGCTGATCGAGGTACGCGGCCTTCAGCGCCGCTACGGGCAGGGCGAGGCGGCCGTCCAGGCACTGCGCGGCCTGGATCTTGACGTGCAGCGCGGCGAGATGATCGCTCTGATGGGCCCGTCCGGCAGCGGCAAGTCCACCTTGATGCATATCCTCGGCTTGCTCGACCGGCCTTCGAGCGGCACCTACCGGCTGGGTGGCCGTGATGTCAGCCGGATCGGCTCGCGGGAAGCGGCCGAGTTGCGCGGACGCCGGATCGCTTTTGTCTTCCAGGGCATCCACCTGATCCCGAGGCTGACGCTCCTGAGGAACGTCGAACTGCCCATGCTCTACGCCCGCATGCCAGCGGCGGAGCGCCGCCGCCGGGCTCTGGACAGCCTTGCCGGCGTCGGGCTCCGCCTCCTTGCGCACCGGCTGCCGAGCCAGATCTCCGGGGGACAGGCGCAGCGCGCCGCCATTGCGCGCGCCGTGGCGCCTGGACCGGACCTATTGCTCGCCGACGAGCCGACAGGCTCGCTCGACAGGGCGTCGGGGCGCGACGTGCTGGCGATCTTCCAGGAGCTGAACCGCTCCCTCGGCCTCACGGTCGCGGTCGTGACGCACGACCCGCAGGTCGCTCGCTACGCGGAGCGTCTGATCGAGCTGGAGGACGGCCGCATCGTCGCGGATCGGCCCGTCGCGGCCCGGCTGCTGGCCGCGCGCAGCGATGGCGGAGCAGCCCGTTGAACGCACTGGGGGCCGCCTTCGATGCCATCTGGAGCCACCGCACCCGCAGTGTGCTGACGGCGCTTGGCGTCGTCATCGGCGTGTTCGCGGTGGTCACGCTCGTGTCGCTTGGCACTGCCGTGCGGGACTTCGTCAGCAGTCAGTTGGGGTCCGTCGGCGCCAGCGTGTTCACGGTGTCGCCGGCAAGCCCAGGGACGGCATCCAACAGCTCGGCCCGCGCCTTCGGCCGCGGCGGGGGATCGCCGTTCGTCACCGGCGGCATCCCGAGCACCCTGACGCTCGGGGACAGCCAGGCCATCGCGGCGCTCGGAGATCCCGCCATCCGCAGAGTGGCCCCTCTGAGCCAGCTGCCGCTGCCTGTGTCGGTCGGGTCGGGCGGGTCCGCCGCCGTCCAGGTGATCGCCACGAACGCGTCCTACTTCCCCATGCAGCAGCTCCGGTTCGCGCGCGGGCGCTTCTCCTCGCACGGCGTGGTGCTGGGCAGCTCCGCCGCACGGGACCTCTTCGGCAAGACGTCCGATCCCTTGGGCAGGAGCGTGCGCGTGGCCACACAGAGCTTCCAGGTCACCGGCGTGCTGCGACCCGGGAGCGGCATGCTCAGCCTGCAGGCCAACCAGGCGGTGTTCGTGCCCGTAGCGCAGGGGCTCGCGCTGGCAGGCCTCGACAAGGTCTCGCAGATCATGGTCGAGGCGAGCGGCAACGGTCAGGTGGACAAGGCCGCGGCAGCCGTCAGCCGCGTCCTGGATCGACGCCATGCTTTGCGCGACTTCCAGGTGACAAAGAACAGCCAACTGCTTTCGTCGATCAATCGCACGCTCGTGGTCATCACAGCGTTCCTCAGCGGGCTTGCCGCCATCTCGCTGCTCGTCGGCGGGATCGGCATCATGAACATCATGCTCGTCACCGTCACCGAGCGGTTCAAGGAGATCGGCATCCGCAAGGCGCTCGGAGCGCGCGACGGCGACATCCTCTCGCAGTTCCTCACGGAGGCCGTGCTGCTTTCCGTCCTGGGGGGAGCCGTCGGGCTCGGGATGTCGGCGGTGGCCGGCCGGATCATCGGCCGCATGGCTGGTCTGCCCTCGGGGTTGACGCTTGGCGCCGTCGGCCTGGCGCTCGGGTTCTCAGTCGCCGTCGGAGCGCTCTTCGGTGTGCTGCCAGCCCTCAGGGCGGCGCGCCTCATGCCCGCCGAGGCCCTGCGCAGCGAATGAGGAGCGGGTCGTCAGGCGCGGCGCAGGCGGCGCAGGGCGATGCCGAGCAGCCAGGAGACCTCTTCCGCGCCGAGCATGCGGGCAAGGACGAAGTAGGAGAGGATACCGGCCGCCATCGGCCAGAGCAACTCGATCACATCCTGCAGAATGCGTGGGCCGAACATCAGGAAGGGCGTCAGGTGCTCGCTCAGCCACACGACCGCCAGCATGCCGAGGCCGGCGATGATGGCGCGCACGGCGGTGCGTGCGGTGCGCCTGCCTTGCAGCGGGCCCGCGCGGCGCCGCAGCGCGACCAGGAGGAGCCAGGCGTTGAGGAGACCGGTGAGGGAGTATGCGAGGGCAAGGCCCCGCTCTCCTCCGACACCATGCGGTCCGGAGAAGAGCCGGACGAGCAGGAAGTTCAGGATGATGCTGATGACCAGCGTGATGACGCCGATCACCACGGGCGTGCGGGTGTCGCTCAACGCGTAGAAGGCGCGTGCGATGATCTCGTACGCGGCGTACCCTGTGATGCCGACGCTGTAGTAGATGAGCGCGCCCGACGTGACGAGCGTCGCCGTGCCGTTGAAGGCGCCGTGCTGGAACAGCACCTCCACCGTGGGCTCGGCGAGGAGCAGCAGGCCGAGCGAAGCGGGGATTGTCACGAAGAGCACGGCGCGCAGTCCGTCCGAGAAGGAGCGCCTGAAGCCCTGCATGTCGCGCATGGCTGCCTGGCGGCTGAGGTTCGGCAGCAAGGTGATGCCTACCGAGATGGCGAACATCACGGGCACCAGTTCGACGCGCGACGCGAGCGTGAGCGCGTTGACGCTGCCTTGCGGGAGCGTCGAGGCGAGATAGGACTGGTTCACCAGCAGGTTGATCTGGGCCAGCGACATGCCGAACGCGACTGGCAGCATCAGCCGGAAGATGCGCCCGATGCCCGGGTGGTGGATGTCCAGCGAGAGGTGGTAGCGCGGGCGCAGTCGCAGCACGCCCCAAAGCTGGACAAGAAAATTGAGGAAGGCGCCGACCAAGGTCGACCAGGCGAAAGCGGCGATGCCGAATCGGCCGGCCAGAGCGATGCCGATCACGATGATGGCCAGGTTGTACACGAGTGGGCCGACCGCCGTGCCGATGAAGCTCGAGTAGGCGTACTCGGTGCCGATCAGGACGCCGTTCAGGCCGTGGAAGAAGATGCTGGCGAGCGTGATGCGCGTCAGTTCCACGGTGAGGGCCAGCTTTTGCGGCCCGAAGCCCGGCAGGATGATGTGCAGGTACCAGGGCGCGAGCAGCATGCCCAGGCCCAGAACGACGGACAGGCCCACGGCGGCGACGTTGAAGGAGATCGACGTGACGCGCCAGACCTCGCCCTCGTTCTCGTCTGCGATGTAGCGCGTCAGAACGGGGATGAAGGCGGAGGAGATGCCGCCGCCGATCAGGATCAGGTAGATGGTGTCCGGCACGAGGTAGGCTGCGTTGAAGGCGTCGCTCGCGAGGCCCTGGCCGAACAGGGCCGCGATCGCCGACGCACGGAAGAATCCGAGGATGCGCGAGAGGACCATCGCCGCGCCGACGATGGCCGCCGCACTGCCGATGCTCTGTGCGCGCCGGCTCATCGAGCTGCCGCGCGCGGCAAAAGCCGCCGTACCGCTTGCATCACGCCTCATTATAGCGTGGCGCGCCCCTGCCCACACATTTGCCGGACTCTTGCGCCGGGTGTTCCGCGCGGCGGCCGAGCCGGGTGGCATGCAAACGGGCCGGAAGGTCGGCAAGGCGCCTCGGCTTGCCTGCACTGCCTTGCGAGGTTGTGGCAAGCCACCGCCTCGGCTAGCATGGATGGAGCAGGCAGCAGACCAAGGAGGGGTGACCGCGCCGCAGATGTCGGCGCGGTGCAAGAATGAGCTGGAAGCTCGGCGTGCTTTGGGGCATCCTCCTTACCATCATCGAGTGGCTGGGCTTCCTTGCCGCCCGCGGCGGCCTGCCTGGGGCCACGACTTGGATCTCTCTGCTCACGCTTGCCGTATTCGGCTATATCGGGTACAGCGCATTCAAGGTCTCCGGCAGTTCGGTACAGGCGATCCTTACGTCGATGCTGGCCGGCATCATGACGGGCATGCTAGGTTCCCTGACATTTTTTCTGGTGCCGAAGGAGAACGCGCTCGGCAGTGTCGTGCTGATCGTGGAGACGGGCTTTGCGACCGCCGTCTTCGCGCTGGCCCTCGGAGCCGTGGGCGTGACGGTGGCGCGCGTGCAGCAGGGCTTCAGGCATTCGAAGTAGGGCGGAGGTGCACGCGGTGCTTGAAGGCTGCTGGGCACAGTTTCTGGAGGTAACCGAGGAGGCTGCGATCACCGCACTTCCGCTTTGTGGCCGCGGCGACAAGACCGCGGCCGATCAGGCGGCGGTCGACGGCATGCATCGGGCGTTCGCGCGGGCAGCGCTCTCTGTGCGCGTCGCGATCGGCGAGGGCGAGATGGACGAGGCGCCGATGCTGTACATCGGCGAGGAACTCGGCGCAGGCGGACCTCAGTGCGACATTGCCGTCGACCCGCTGGAGGGCACGTCCCTGACGGCCGAGGCCCAGCCGGGAGCCATGACCGTCCTTGCGGCGGCTCCGCGGGACGCGCTTCTGCATGCGCCGGACATCTATATGGAAAAGTTCTTTGCCGGGCCTGCGGCGCGTGGCGCCCTGGACCCCGAGGCGCCGCTCGCCGAAAACCTGCGCCTCCTCGCCAAGGCGGTGGGCAAGGAGCAGCGCGAGCTGCGGGTCGCGCTGCTCGACAGGCCGCGCCACCATGAGATCCTCGCGGCCTTGCGCCAAGCCGGGGCGAGGGTGCGGCTGCTACCTGCCGGAGACGTCGGCCCGGCCGTCGCCACCTGCCTTCCGGACGGGGATCTGGATCTCGTGCTCGGCACCGGCGGTGCGCCCGAGGGCGTCATCGCCGCTGCCGCGGTGCGGTGCCTCGGCGGCGAGTTCTGGTGCCGCCTGAAACCGGAGGGCGAGGCGGAGCGCCGGCGCGTGCGCGAGATGCTGGGCAACGGTGCGGAGCGGCTCATGCGCCTTGACGACGTGGTGCGGTCGGATGACCTCGTCTTCGCCGCCACGTCCGTCACCGACTCGGCGGCGGGCCCTGCGCCCCAGGCCGCACCGGGAGGCCGTTACATCCATTCGCTCGTGGTCGCGGGCGGGGCGGTGCGGCGGGTGCGCCGCTTCACTCCGGCGAACTGAGGGACCAGGGGGCCTAACCATCTACTGGCAAGTGGGGATTCTCGCCCTTTCGCTCGGGCTCGACAATCTTTCCGTGGCCGTGGGCATCGGCGTCCAGGGTGTGAGCCACCGTCGTGCCCTGCTCGTCGCGGCCGTCTTCGGCGCCTTCCAGACGATCCTGCCCGCGCTCGGCCTCTATCTCGGCACGCTGGTCGGGCCGAAGCTCGGTGACATGGCGGGCTACCTGGGCTTCGGGCTCCTCTTCGTGGTGGGCGTCGTCACTCTGGCCATGGCCTTCCGTCCCGAGAGAAAGAAGATGCACCTGGGCCACGGCCTAGGGCTCGCCCTCGCGGCCAGCGGCGTAAGTCTCGATTCGCTTGCGGTCGGCTTCTCGCTTGCGCTCGCCGGCTTCCCCATGGCTCTCACGATCGTCGCCCTTGGCGTGTCCGCGTTCGTCATGACCTGGATCGGCGTGCAGTTCGGCCGCGGTCTCGGCCGCTGGCTCGAGCAGTGGGCCGAGCGGTTTGCCGGCGCGGTGCTGGCCGCGACAGGCCTCGTGCTGCTGCTCGTCAAGCTGGCTGCATAGTGTTGGGCCGTAGCGGCTTGACCCGCCAAAACCGACGGTGGTATGGTACATGAGTGGCGCCCTGCGAGGGTGCAGTTTTCTTCGTGTCTTCGCCCGGCGGGCTTTGCGGCCTCCTGGCAGGCATCAAAGGTGGTGAAGGGGTATGAAGCAAGGTATCCACCCGAAGTACGAGCAGACGACCATCACCTGTTCATGTGGTGCCGTGTATCACGTCGGCTCCACGAAGCAGAACCTGCGCGTCGAGATCTGCTCGAGTTGCCACCCGCTCTTCACCGGCGGACAGCAGCGCATCGTCGACACCGGTGGCCGCGTCGAACGCTTCAAGAGGCGCTACGGTCTTTAGAGGGAGGCGGGCTACCGCCTCCCTTCTCTCATGTCAGGTGCGAGGACAGGTCATATGCCACAAGGCTATGTGCACGAGCTCCGCGCTCTGGTCGGCCCAAGGCCGCTCATCCTCGTAGGCGCCGGCGTCATCGTGCGGGCCCGCGATGGCGCCATCCTGCTGCAGCGCCGAACGGACGACGGGCTCTGGGGTCTACCAGGGGGCATCATGGAGCCTGGGGAAGACCTCGAAGAGACGGCGCGGCGCGAATTGCGCGAAGAGGTCGGCGTCGAGGCCAAAGAGCTGTTGCTATGGCGGGTCTTTTCCGGCAAGGAAATGTACCATCGCTATCCCAATGGGGACGAGGTGCACTTCGTCACCGCCGTCTTCGTGGGCGAGGCACAGGCGTGGGCACCTCGTCCCGACCTCGAAGAGTGCAGCGAGGCGAGGTTCTTCCCGCTGCAGGCGTTGCCGGAGAACCTCAGCATGGATCGCGTGGCGATCCGCGAATTCTGTGAAAGCCATGCCCGATGAGCCGGAGGGAGCCAGCGTTGGACGAACGACTCGAAGCCGCGATCCGCACCTACGACGCCCTGGCCAAGGAGCTTGCCGACCCGGAGCTCTGGCGCGACCCGCCGCGCGCGGCGGACCTTCGCCGCAGGCAGGGGGACGTCGAGGACCTTGCGCTCAGCGCGCGCGCCCTGGAGGCGACGGAACAGGAGATCGCGGAGGCGCGAGCCCTGCTGCAGGAGGCGGAGGAAGCCGACCTGCGGGAGTTGGCGCAGGACGAGGTGCGGCGTCTCGAGGATCGGCGGGACGGGCTCGCAGCCAAGATCCGGGAGCTTTTGACACCCAAGGACCCGCGTGACCGGAAGGACGTCATCGTCGAGGTGCGCGGCGGGACGGGCGGCGACGAGGCGGCCCTCTTCGCCGGCAACCTCATGCGCATGTATGCCCGCTATGCCGAGCGCCACGGCTGGCAGGTCGAGATGATGGACGCAGCCGAGACGGAGATCGGCGGCTTCCGCGAGGTGATCTTCGCCGTCAAGGGGAAAGGGGCATATTCGCGGTTGCGCTTCGAGAGCGGCGTGCACCGCGTGCAGCGCGTTCCGGAGACGGAGGCCCAGGGACGCATCCACACCTCGACCGCCACGGTCGCGGTGCTGCCGGAGGCGGAGGAGGTCGAACTGCAGATCGACGCCGCCGACCTGCGTATCGACACCTACCGCTCCGGCGGCGCCGGCGGACAGCACGTCAACAAGACCGAATCTGCCGTGCGCATCACGCACCTGCCGACGGGCATCGTCGTCACCTGCCAGGACGAGAAGAGCCAGCACAAGAACCGGGACAAGGCGATGCGCGTCCTGCGCGCGCGGCTGATGGAGCGCCTCGCGAGCGAGGCCCACGAGGAGATGGCCATGGCGCGCCGCAGCCAGGTCGGCACCGGCGACCGCTCCGAGCGGGTACGCACCTACAATTTTCCACAGGGTCGGGTCACCGATCACCGCATCGGGTTCACGACGCACCGCCTGCCCGAGATCTTGGACGGCGATCTGGACGAGATGATCGACGCATTGCGCACGGGCCTGCTATGACCGCCCGCGAGCTCCTGAGCGTCGGCGAGATGCCGCCGCGCGAGCTCCTGATCCTGCTCTGCCACCACCTGGGCGTCGATCAGGCGGAGATCTACAGGGATCTCGACCGGCCGCTTCCCGCACCTCTCCTGCGGCGATTGCGGCGCGACATCGAGAAGCGGCGCGAGGGATGGCCGCTCCAGTATCTGACAGGGAACGCCTGGTTCTGGTCGCTGCCGATCAATGTCGGCAAGGGGGTGCTGGTGCCGCGAGCGGAGACGGAAACGCTCGTGGAGGTGGCCTCTGCCCTGGCGCCGGCAGGCGGGAGGCTGGCGGACATCGGCACGGGCAGCGGCGCCATCCTCGCGGCGGTTGCGGTGGAGCGGCCCGATCTGAGGCTCGTCGGAGTGGAGCGCTCCCGGCAGGCGCTTCGCTTCGCCGAGCGCAACCTGGCCGGCCGGGCAGAGGTGTTCGGCGGGGACCTCTGCGCCCCCCTGCGGGAGCCGCAGGATGTCATCGTCGCGAACCTCCCCTATGTCAGGGAAGACGAGTACGACGGCCTGCCGGCCGATGTGCGCCGCGAGCCGCGGATGGCGCTTGTGAGCGGCAAGGACGGCCTGCGGGCCGTCCGCCGGCTGGTGCGGCAGGCGCCGGACCACCTCGTGCCGGGGGGCTGGCTTCTGCTCGAGATTGGGGCCGGCCAGAGCGGCGACGTCACAGCTCTGCTCGCACGCAGAGGGTTCCAGGAGATTCTGCGCCAACTGGACCTGCGTGGCATCGAGCGCGTCGTCGGGGGGAGATGGCCGTGCGCACCGAACTGATCGCGGCAGACGCGGCGGGCATCGCGCGTGCCGCCGCATGGCTGCGCGCGGGCCGTCTGGTCGCCTTCCCTACCGAGACCGTGTACGGACTGGGCGCGAACGCACTCGACGCCAGCGCCGTCGCAAGGGTCTATGCGGCCAAAGGGCGGCCTTCGGACAATCCCCTGATCGTGCATGTCGCACGTCCAGACGACATCGGGCGCTGGGCCAGGGCCGACGAGCGCGCCTGGCTGCTCGTGGAGCGGTTCTGGCCGGGCCCCTTGACTCTGGTTCTGCCCTCGCGCGGCGGGCAGGGTGATGGCACCATCGCGCTGCGCATGCCGAGCGAACCCATCGCGCTGCGCCTGCTCACGGCATGCGCAAGGCCAGTTGCGGCGCCGTCCGCGAACCGCTCGGGCAGGCCAAGTCCCACGACTGCCGAGGCGGTGCTTGAAGAACTGGGCGGCAGGATCGAGGCGGTCCTCCATGGACCGCCTGCCAGGGTCGGCATCGAATCGACCGTACTCGATCTCACGGGACCGCGCCCGCTGATCCTGCGGCCCGGTGACGTGGATCAGCGGCAGATCGAGGAGGCCCTGGCGCTCGAGGTGGGCAGCGAGGCAGGCTCCCGGCGATCGCCTGGGACCCGCTACAGGCACTACGCGCCGGACGTGCCGGTGCGCCTCTACGCGGGCAGCGACGCATGGCTGCGCCACGAGCTTGCGCAGGCTCTTTTGGACGAGCCCCGCTCGTTGTACATTGGCCTTGCGGCGACGGCTCCTCCCAGGGCACGCGGCCTTCTCGCCCGGGACCTTCAGGAGCTGCAGCGGGAACTCTACGCGTTCTTGCGCGAGGCCGAGCTCAGCGGCGTGCCGGTGATCGCGGCACTCCCGCCGCCCTCGCCCGAGTCGGCGGGAGTGCGGGACAGGCTCCGGCGGGCAGCGGGCGGAATCGTCACGAAGGAGCCGGGAGGTTCGGGGGTGGCACCATGAAGCGTGTTGTATTCGTCTGCAGCGGCAACACCTGCCGCAGCCCCTTGGCGGCTGCGATCCTGCGCGCGGAAGAACCGGGGGTCGAGGTCCATTCCGCCGGCCTCGCCGCGTACGAGGGCAGCCCCGCCGCGGAGTCCGCCAAGACCGTGGCGCGCGAACGCGGGCTCGCGCTCCAGGACCACAGGGCGCAGAACCTGCACGCCGCCCTGCTGGTGGACGCCATCTGCCTCACGATGACGCGGTCCCACCAGGACGAGGTGCGGCGGCGGTTTCCCGAGGCGGAGGGCCGCGTCTTCAGCCTCGGCGCCTATGCCGGCGAGCCGGACGAGGACGTCGAGGATCCGGTCGGCCAGGGCGACCGGCGCTACCGCGAGACGGCCGACCGCATCACTGCGCTCCTGCGCCGGGCGAAACAGCGGCACGGCTGGCTCTACCTGCAATCCGTCGGTTTGGGATCGGACCACGCCGGCTTGCCGCTGAAGCGCGAACTGCTGGCGACTCTGCGCCAGGAGGGTATTCCGACGCGTGACTACGGCACGGACAGCCCCGCGAGCTGCGACTATCCGGACTTCGCCCAGGCGGTGGGAAGGGCGGTGGCCACGGGCGAGATCGGCGCCGGCGTGCTCATCTGCGGCACGGGCATCGGCATGTCCATCAGCGCCAACAAGGTGCACGGCGTCCGTGCGGCGCTGGTGTGCGAGGGGCTTGGAGCGGAGCTCGCCCGCCGGCACAACGACGCGAACGTGGTCTGCCTCGGTGCACGGCTCACAGGACCGGAACTGGCGCGCGAAGCGGTCCTGCGCTTCTTGCGGCAGTCGTTCGACGGCGGGCGCCACCAAGGGCGCGTCGAGAAGATCAAGGCGATCGACGCGGACCGCTGAACCACCGGGGCCGCGGGGACCGTCGTCCCGGCATGCGGCTTATGGGCCGCTTGCGCGTCACGGTGTCGGGCGCTCTTGTGGCATGCTGGGACCGAAGTGCTGGTCTACTGTTCCGAACGTCGGCGCCACAATCCGCAAAGATGGCGGCAGGGGCCAGGGAGGTCCGTCATGGAGGCATATGGGGAAGAGGCCGCGCAGGCACTCTCAGAGCTCTTGTCGCTGAGCCGTCTCGCGCAGGGCGACATCGTCGTGGTGGGAGGATCGACGAGCGAGGTGCAGGGTGAGCGCATCGGCACGCGTCCCGCCATCGAGGTGGGGGAAGCGCTGATCGGCGGCCTGCTTGAGGCTGCCCGGACTGCCGGTGTGACGCTCGCGGTGCAATGCTGCGAGCACCTCAACCGCGCACTGGTACTGCCGCGCTCCGTCGTCAGGGCACGCGCTCTCAAGGAGGTCACGGCCAGGCCCGTGCCTGGAGCCGGCGGTGCCTTGGCGGCCGCCTACTATGCCCGCCTGGGCGACGAGGCGTGCCTTGCCGAAAGCCTCCTTGCCGACGCCGGCCTCGACATCGGCGACACCTTGATCGGCATGCACCTCCGTCCGGTGGCGGTGCCGGTGCGTCTTTCGGTCAAGTCGATCGGCCGGGCCCATCTGGTCGGGGCGCGCACGCGCCCGCCGCTGATCGGCGGCGCCAGGGCCCAGTACCCCGAGGAGCGTGCGCGGTGAGCCGGCCTCGCCCGAGCTGGGACGCCTACTTCCTGCAGATCGCCGCGACGGTCAGCGGCCGTTCGACATGCCTCCGCCGCGCGGTCGGGGCGGTGCTGGTACGCGATCGACGCATCCTCGCGACCGGGTACAACGGTTCGCCCGAAGGCCTGCCGCACTGCACGGACGTCGGCTGCCTCATCGTCGACGGCCATTGCGTGCGCACCCTGCACGCCGAACAGAACGCCTTGCTGCAGGCGGCCGCCCATGGCGTCTCCACCGAGGGGGCCGCCATCTACGTCACGTCTGAACCATGTCTGCAGTGTACGAAGATGCTACTCAACGCCCGCGTGCGCCGCATCGTCTACCTCGACGCATACGACGATCCCCTGGCCCGGGCTTTGCGCCTGCAGGCGGGAATTGTCTGCGAACGTGGCGAAGTTCCAGAGGGGTTCCGTCGGACGCAGGAGGGCGATATGAGCGTTGGCGCAGACGAAGGAGATTCATCTACCCAGGCTTGACGGGCTCAGACCGACCCTCGAATCGACGGCGCTCAAGCTGATGGAGGAGGCCGGCGAGCTCGGCGCGGCGATCGGCAAGGTGCGCGGACTCTCCGGCGAGCGCGTGGAGACGGGCGAGGAGGAGGCCATCCGCCACGTCGCGGAGGAGCTCCTCGACGTCGCGCAGACGGCCGTGACGATGATGTTCGTTCTGGAAGAGTCTTATGGTGTAGCGATCGAAGAGATTCTTGAGGCCCATATTGCGAAGCTCATTCGGCGCGGATATTTGAAAAGCGTGTGAATTGTATTAGCGCAGACTAAGAAACATCGTCCATGCGCAGATACATCCATTTGACGGTCTAGTGCGCCGGGTCTACGATTGTCGGTGGACTCAAATCGCATGCTGCATGAGGAGCGTTAGACATGCGCGAGCTATTCGCGGCACTGCTCGCGGGAGCGATCGTGCTCGCGCTGACGCCGCTTGTACGGCGCTGGGTCGTGCGGCATGGCCTGCTCAAGCCGCCTAGCGACCGCTCGATGCACCGGCGCCCGATGCCGCACATGGGTGGACTCGCCATCATCGGCGGCTTCACCGTCGCCGCGGCGGCAACCTCATGGCATTCGCCAGGCGTGCTCGGCCTTCTGGCGGGCGGGCTCGTCATTGCTCTGGTCGGCGTCGTCGACGACATATGGAACCTCAGGCCGTGGCAGAAGCTGCTCGGACAGATCGCGTCCGGCATCGTGCTGGCCATGCTCGGGTCCCGCATCGGCTGGGTGACGAATCCCTTTGGCGGCATCCTGTACACTGGCACGGTCGGCTATGTGCTGACGGTCGTCTGGGTGGTTGCCGTGGAGAATATGGTGAACCTTGCGGACGGGCTCGACGGCCTTGCGTCTGGCATCACCGCGATCGCTTCCCTGGCGATGCTCGTCGTCTCGCTGCATCGCGGCGACATCGTCAGCGCCGTGCTGAGCGCCGCGATCGCCGGCGCGACGATCGGGTTCCTGCGCGACAACTTCGCACCGGCCAACATCTTCCTCGGCGATACCGGAGCGATGTACCTCGGCTATGTCCTGGCGGCCCTGGCGGTGCTCGGCACGGACAAGCAGGCGGCCGCCCTGGCCATCGGCGTGCCGGTGCTGGCGCTGGGACTTCCCTTCTTCGACACGGCTTTCGCGATCGTTCGGCGCCTCAAGAGTCACCAGCCGATCGGGCAAGCCGACAGCGGTCACCTCCACCACCGGCTGATCGACCGCGGTCTCTCGCAGCGCCGGGCGGTGCTTCTCCTGTACACCGTCGCCGTGGCGTGCGGTCTCGGCGCGGTGCTCGTGGTGCTCCTGCCGCGCGGCCTCGGCTTCGCCCTCGTGGCGGCCCTGCTACTCGGCCTGCTCATCGTGGGCATGCGCTCCGGCCTGCTCGTGATGCAGAAGAGCACGACGCAGCCCATCCCGCAATCCCACGATGGCGGGGTGGCGCGTTGAGCCGAAAGGTGCTGGCGGTGTTCGGCACCAGGCCCGAGGCGATCAAGATGGCCCCTGTCGTGCTGAGCGCGGGGCGCTACGATGTCGCGTGCCAGGTGGCCGTGACGGCGCAGCACCGCGAACTCCTCGACAAGGTGCTGCGCGACTTCCGCATCACGGCGGACTACGACCTCAACATCATGCAGGAGAGCCAGAGCCTCACGTCGATCGCGACGGGTGTGCTGCGTGGGATGGACGAGGTGCTGCGGGAGGCCGACCCCGAGCTGGTGCTCGTGCACGGCGACACCTCTACGACGCTCTATGCGGCGCTCGCCGCCTACTATCGGCAGATTCCCGTGGGCCACGTCGAGGCCGGACTGCGGTCAGGTGACAAGTACAGCCCGTGGCCTGAGGAGATGAACCGCCAGCTCGCGGACCGCCTGTCGGACCTCCTGTTCGCGCCGACGGAGGTGTCGCGCGCGGCGCTCATGCGCGAGGCGTGCCCCGGCACGGTCTTCGTGACCGGCAACACGGTCATCGACGCGGTGCGCATCATGACGGGTGCAGAGCGCCCATGGTCGCGGCCCGAGCTGGGCGCTCTGGCGGCCGCGCCCTTCCTCGTAGTGGTGGAGGCGCACCGGCGGGAGAATATCGGTGCGCGGCATCGCGCGATCTTCCGTGCGATACGGCGGCTTGCGGACCTGCGGGAGGTCCAGGTGGCCTTCAGCGTCCATCCGAACCCTGCCGTCCAGGAGCCGGTGCGCGAGATCCTTGCGGGCCATCCCCGCATCCATCTGCTCCAGCCGCTCGACTATCCGGAGTTCATGCAGCTGGTCGCCAAGTCGAGGCTCGTCCTGACCGATTCGGGCGGCCTGCAGGAGGAGTGTCCCGCGCTCGGCGTGCCGCTCCTGCTTCTGCGCGACACCTCGGAGCGTCCTGAGGCGATCGCCGCCGGTGTCGTCCGGATGGTGGGGTATGACGAGGACGCGGTGCTGGCGGCAGCGCTCGAGCTGTACGACGATCGCGAGGCGTGGGCGGCCATGGCCCAGGCCAGGAACCCGTTCGGCGACGGCCGGGCGTCCGACCGCATCTGGCAGGCCGCGCTGCATTGGTTTGGCGACCGCAGCGAACCTCCGGCGCCATTCCAATAATCGGGGGCACCAGACGGCCCATTGCATGAGGCCCGCAGGCCGTGGTGTACGGCCAATCTGCCTAAGCGTTCCCTTGTCACATGGCACAGCATCTCTTATACTATGGGAGGAGATGCGCTGCGCGCATGAAATCCCGCCGAATAGGCGGGTTTCTGGCGAATAGCGCCAACCAGAAGGACTGGGGTGCAGCGAGCGCCGCAAAGCTCTTCGCCACGCAATCTGGCGTCCTCTGGCGCGGTCTCCGGGCGGCCCGCGCATCAACCATCGAAGGGGTAGGGCATGCGTCGGACCGCTGTCGCTTTCGGGCTCCTGGTGGTCGCGTTGGCGGCTGTCCTGTGGCTCCTTGCGCCCCGTGATCCGATCGGCATCGGCGCCTTCGCCGGGGCGGTCACAGGCTTCGTCAACCTCGCCATGCTCTGGCTGCGCCGCGACGCGATGGTGCAGCTGAACTTGGTGCGGGCCGCCGTGGGGATGCAGGTCAACTTCTTTGCGCGGATGGCGGTGCTGGTGCTGGTGCTGCTGATCCTGCAGCGCCTCGTGGGTACGTCGGGGGATATCGCGTTCCTCGGCGGTTTCTTAATGGTGGAGGCAGTCATTCTCATCTTGTCGGTGAAGGAGCAGGGGTGAGGCATGGAGCCGCAGTGGCAGTGGCATATCTTCGGCTACATTGTGAACGCGGACACGATGATCTTCACGTGGGCGGCCATGCTCGTCGTTCTCGTCATGTTCCGGCTTGCCGGCCGCAACGCGAGCGTCGAGAAGCCGAGGGGACTGCAGAACTTCGTCGAGCTCACCTTCGACTTCGTGGGCAACTACGTCCGCGAGGATCTCAATGACGAGCAGGGCGGCCGCATCTTCAGACTGCTGCTGGCTGAGCTCATGTTCCTGCTCGTCGTGAACGTGTTCAGCCTCATGCCGTTCCCGTTCTTCCACGCGGCGGCCGCCGACGTCAACACGCCGATCGGCCTCGCACTCATCGTCTTCGTGCTGATCCATTACTACGGCGTGCACTACCGCAAGGTGAGCGGCCACCTGAAGAGCATGGCTTCACCCTGGGGCCTGACGCCGCTCTTCATCATGGAGCAGTTCACGAACCCCGGCACGCTGGCGTTGCGACTCTTCGGCAACATCTTCGCGGGCGACATTCTCATGAATCTCGCGTCGAGCATCATTCCGACGCAGCTGACGCTGTGGTTCGGCTTTGCGTTCGTCGTGTCGATCGTCCTGCAACTCGGGGTGCTGGGATTCAACACCTTCATCGCGGTGATGCAGTCGTTCATCTTCATGGTGCTCACGCTGGCGTACATCAGCCAGAGCATGAGGCCGGCGGGCGAACACTAGTCATACCGGGCGACATCCTGGAAGGGAGGTGAGTGGGTGCATCTGACATCAGCCGCGATCGCGGCGGTGGCCGCAGGTATCGCGTTCGCGGGGGCGGCCATCGGTGCGGGTATCGGCGACGGTCTTCTCTTCAGCCGCATTATCGAGGGCGTTGCGCGCCAGCCCGAGGCCAAGAGCCTTCTGGCGGGCACGGCTTGGATCTACTTCGCACTGGTCGAGGCCATGCCGATCATCGTCCTGGTCTTCGGATTCGTTTTGATGGGACACTCTTGAGCATGTCTTTCGTGGCGGAGACGGCGCGGGCCCAGGCGGTTCGCGCCCACTCCTGAAAGGAGTTCGACGTGTCGGCGCTAGGGGTCAATCCCGGAACGATCGTCGCCGAGATCCTCTCCTTCCTCATCTTCCTATTCCTCATGTACAGGTACGGCTTCCCTCCGATGGAGAAGATCCTTCGCGAGCGGCGCGAGCGCATCGAGCACGCGATCGAGGAAGCCCGGCGCGACCGTGAGGAAGCGCAGAAGCTGAAGGAAGAGTTCGAGGCGCAGATGCAGGGTGCACGCCAGGAGGCGCATGCGCTGATCGACCGCGCCCAGCGCACGGCCGACGTCCAGGCGCAGGAGGCGATTGCCGAAGCACGCCGCGAGGCGGAGCGGCTGATCGCCATGGCGCGCGAGGAGATCGCGGGCGAGAAGCGCGAGGCTCTGCGCCAGATCCGCAAGGAAGTGGCCGAGCTGTCGCTGAGCATTGCGGGACGTGTCCTGGAGAGCGAACTCGACCAGGAGCGTCAGCGCAAGCTTGTGGAGGAATTCCTGAGCACGGCGGAATCAGGATCATGAGCAGCGCGGCGGTCGCGCGCCGCTACGCGCAGGCACTCATCGGCGCCAAGGGCGGCGACGAGGTGGCCGTGCGCAGGTCCTTCTCCGACCTCATGGCGGCGTACCGCGAGAACGATCCCTTGCGGCAGGCCATTGCGAACCCACGGATCGCCATTGCCGACAAGGAGCGCGTGCTCCGCCGCCTGCTACCGGATGCGCCGCCAGTGCTGGAGAGTTTTCTGCGCCTTGTGCTCACGCGCAGGCGGGAGTCCGAGATCGCGGCGATCTACGAGGAATATTGCCGGTTGTCCGACGAGCGCGAAGGGGAAGCCGAGGCCGTGGTCGAGACGACCGTCCCCATCGGCGACGCGGACCTCGAGCGCCTCAGGAAGGTGCTCGAGAAGCGGTTTTCGCGGCGGCTGAGGCTGACACCGCGCGTCGACCCCGCACTGCTTGGCGGCGTGAGGGTGCGCGTCGGAGATCAGCTCCTGGACGATACGGTGCGCTCGCGCCTTACGAGCATCAGACGGATGCTGCTTGCGGACAGTGAATTGGGGGGACAGGCGTGAACCTCAGACCCGAGGAGATCACCTCGGTCCTGAAGCAGGAGATCGAGGGGTTCGAGGCGCGTGCGACGGTCGAGGACGTCGGTACCGTCCTCAATGTGGGCGACGGCATCAGCCGCGTCTACGGTCTGCGCACGGCGATGGCCGGTGAGCTTGTGGAGTTTGAGAGCGGCGTGCGGGGCATGGCCCTGAACCTCGAAGAGGAGAACGTCGGCGTCGTGCTGCTCGGTGACGACACCCTCGTGCGCGAAGGCGAACTCGTGCGCCGCACGGGCCGCATCGTCGAGGTGCCGGTCGGCGACGAGCTCGTCGGCCGCGTCATCGACGCGCTCGGCAACCCGCTCGACGGCAAGGGCGCCATCAACGCGCAGCGCTTCCGCCCCGTGGAGTCGCCGGCGCCTGGCGTCGTCGACCGCCAGCACGTGTCCGAGCCGCTCCAGACAGGGCTTCTCTCCATCGACTCGATGATCCCGATCGGCCGCGGCCAGCGCGAGCTGATCATCGGCGACCGCTCCACCGGCAAGACGGCCGTGGCGGTGGACACGATCCTCAACCAGAAGGGCGAGGACGTCGTCTGCATCTACGTGGCCATCGGCCAGAAGGCGTCGACCGTGGCGAACGTCGTGCGCACCCTCGAAGAGTACGGCGCGATGGACTACACGATCGTCGTCTCCGCGACGGCGGCCGAGCCGGCGCCGCTGCAGTACCTCGCACCCTACGCCGGCTGTGCCATGGGCGAGGACTTCATGTACCGCGGCAAGCACGCCCTGATCATCTACGACGACCTCTCGAAGCACGCCGTCGCGTACCGCGCGATGTCGCTGCTCCTGCGCCGCCCGCCGGGCCGCGAGGCGTACCCGGGCGACGTCTTCTACC
>JAJZVM010000073.1 GCA_021845645.1 Bacillota bacterium | reverse complement strand
CCGCCAGCGGCGCCCTTTGGTAAAGCGCCGCAAGCCCGCCCCGACCTGCGGCGGAGCGGCCCCGGGCCCCGGACGCCTGGGCCGCGCAGTACAGGACATGCTGGGAGGCGTCCTCGAGCAGGCCGCTCGCGCTCGTGACCAGCAATCCGCTCGAGCGCGTCACGCGGATCGCGTCCCGAACGCCCTGCATCGCAGTCTCGTCGCCCGGCAGATCGAAGCGCACGATCTCGCCCGCCCGCACCTGTTTCGCCACCTCCGCCAGCAGCCGCGGGTCATGATGTACCTGCCTGGACCAGACAACGGTGACGAGCCCGGCGCGATAGGCGTCGGCCGCCAGCGCGGCCGCCTTCGCCGCGCTGGGCGGCTGATAGACGCCAGGGCGGTCGCCAAGAAGCCGTTCGGCCAGCCGTACGTCCGCGGGCAGGGAGTCGCCCCTGGCCCCGCTGGTGGTCAGACCGATCTCCACCTGCCCTGTAGCCACGAGGCCTCGCAGCACGGCTGCGTGCTGCCTGATCTCCCGCGCGGTCACAAAGAGGGTCGCCTGCGCTCCGCCCTCGCGCAGGGCCTCCGGCAGCTCCCTGTAGGCGCGCAGGTGCCCGTCCGCGCGCAGCGTCAAGGCGATGAGGCTATGGGTCGGTGCCACCCGCGAGACAGGGCGCGGAACACGCGCGGCCGCGCCGGAAGTGCCGGGGGCCAGGCCAGCCGCGAGAACAAGAACCGCCGCGCCTCTGCTGAGACGTCTCACCACGTATCGCCTCCATGCATGCCGCCCTGAGCGGCCTGGATCAGCGATAGGTTGCCCTTGCGGGCCGAAACGTCGCAGACGCCGGCTGGTGGTTCGCATTTTTCCGCATCGTCGCCATCAGCCGCCCTGGCAAGAGCGTCCAATCCCGCCAGGCCAGCTTCCACACGGGCGGGCCGCAGAAGCGGCGCCATGGCGGCCGGACCGAAGTCCCTCAGGCCGGGGCCTAGCTCGAGGCTCCCTGCCACCAGGCGCGCTTGGCCTGGCCGCTCGGTGCCTGGCCGTACGTCTTGTCGAGATACGCGATGATCTCGTTCTCGTCCGCCAGGACAACGTCGCCGTCCACCAGCACGGGAACGGTCGGCTGGCCAGATACGCTCAGCACCTTGTCGCGGCGGCTGCGGTCCTGCGAGACGCATACGGACACGTACGTCAACTCTAGATCCGAGAGCCTCTGCCGCACCATCCGGCAGTACGGGCAGCCCTCGAATTGGTAAAGGGTCATCATCGGACTCTCCCCCAATCGGCGCGGCTGTTCTGGACGGCGGACGCGCCTTATCACAGTATCCCAGATCGCGGCGGCGCGCGCAGGTCCGAGCGACCGCATCCCCGAATGCAAGTCCTTCGCCGACAGCATCCGCAAGGACCTGGACGCCGTCACCAACGGCGCACCTCTCCCGTGGAGCCAGGGCCGCGTTGAGGGCTCTATCAACCGCCTCAAGGCGATCAAGCGCGCCATGTACGGCCGCGGCAAACATGACCATCTCCGACGCCGCGTCCTCGTCCGCCTCAAGCCCTAGCCGGCGACTGGCATGAACACGAGTCACTTTTAGCATGAGCACCAATCATCAAGAGCGCACAAGATCCCAAATAACGTGCGCGGCTACACCTCGGTGCCCTTATCTGCGCGAATAACCAGGAGATTTGGGCGACGGCGGTTTCTTTCGGCGGCCGTCGGCTGTTCGCGCCACCCAAGTTCAGTGAAATCCGGCTCGACAACAGCCCGAATCACGAATCCGGCGCGGATCAGCTCGTTCACGTAAGAAGACAACGGCCTGTGCCACTTGACAAGCCTTACTCCATTGCCTTCTTCGATTCGGGGGGCAGGCTGCAGGTATGCATCAACCGGCCAGGCCGTTGCATTGCCCTCTCCGTCAACGATCCACTCTCCTTGAGAGTTAGCGTACTTCAAGGGGTGTTCGACCGAGAATACCAGGGATCCGCCAGGTACAATCCACCGATACATCCGCGAAGCCAACTGGTCATAGCGTTCGATATAGTGGAAAGCCCTCACGCTGAGTATGCAGTCAAAGCGTTCGGCGCTCAGATCTACCGTCTCAATGTCTGCCTCTAGCCACCGGACCTGTGGGTGGGTTTCAAAGAACGTGCGCATGACGTGTGACTTATCTACCGCCGTCACTGATGCAACGCCAGACGCCACCAACCGTGCGGCCCAATCCCCTGAACCCGCCCCCAAATCGAGAACGCATTTCCCGCCCAAGTTGGGCAGCAGAGACTCAATGGCCGGTCGCTCAACGTAGTCTGGTCGGGAGCGTTGTTGCATCACATATTCTCGTACCATAGTTGTATCGAGCCAACCGTCTTCCTCCATCCCTGTGCCTCCCCCACTCCTGGTCGTCTGTCGCCACGTCGCACGTTCACGCGCCGATCTCGCTCGTGAAACGCCTGCGGCACGCAGGCGTAGCCGCAGCCAAGGACTGGATTACTGAGGTGCGGTCACTGTTCCTGCCTGCTGGGCGCCCGCCGCGTCCACGCCCCAGCAGAGACGAAAAGTCCCCCGCCTGTGTAGGGCGATGGCTGCGGGGACGAAGGGGCGGCGAGTTATCTCGGTTGTCAGTGGCGAGGGGTTGCGCAGGCGACGAGCATCAGGCCCTCCCGGTCAGAACTGCTCAGCGATGCTGAAGGCGATACGCTCCACCAGAGAGGGGCTCAGCCATATGCCGGTCACGGCGCAACCGTAGCCGTCCTTGTCGAGCCAGACGTCGGCGACCGGCGTGCCGTACTTGTGGCTGACGTCCTCGAAATACTCGGTGCCGCCTGCCCAGAACGTCCGCGTCGCCTTTAGGTTCCACGTCCACGGCTGTCCGGGCGTCTCCTTGACCTCCAGGAAGTCCAGGATCTCCTTGGCACCCACCCGGCGCCGGTACTCGAACTGGACGACGTTGTCCGGCGAGGCCATGAAGCCTCCGATGACGTGCCAGCCGGGCGGGACATGGCGCGGCAGGTACACACGGAACGGCAGGCTGGACAGCATCGACGGCGGCACTACCTTCGCCCCGCATCCCCCAAGGACGAGAGCCAAGAGGACAACGCCGATTCTTAGCAGCAGGGGACGCGTCATCCCTGGTCCCCCTGTCTCGGGTGCCCCCCCGCGCGGCACCGCGGACAGGCGTGGCTCACGGTGCGGTTGCAACGGTTCAGGCACATCAGCGCAGGGGTCTCCGCAGAAGCGCGTGGAGGATGGCTTGCCCCGTCAGGGGCACAGGATCGTTGCGCATGTGGATCAGCTCCTTGGAGCGACACAAGGGTCATTGGTCGTCGTCGCCCCAGTACAGGCTCTCGTTGTGAAACCACGCCAAGTAGCCGACCAGGAAGCCGACGATCGCACCCGCAACCAGATATTCGAGCGGGTTCGGCCACGGGTGGAACGGCGGCATGCCCTGGACCCACTGCATGAGTGACATCAGAAGACCTGTGCCAAGTCCAAAGAGGATCACGCCGTACACCAGGGTGAAGTGGATCTTTCCCCTCGCACGCAGGCGCTCCCATCTCGGCCTGTTCAGCATCGCAGAGCGTCTCCGCCAATAGGCCCAATACTGAAGAACGAGGCCAAGCACGATTGCTACGTCTCCTATCGTCTGGACAACACCGTACGATGGCCCCGCTATCAGACGCGCCAGGGCGACGAGAACCAAACCGACGATCACGATCATCGTCCCGGCCCTTGGCGACCAGTTCATGGCTCGCCTCCTTACCAGACTCTATGCGGTCAATGTCGCCTCGTGCCGGCGCTCGGCGATGCCGCTGATCAGGCGCACGGCTTCCGTACCCAGCAAGGCGAGCGCCAGCATGACCAGGGTGTCCACGTTAGATGCACCGGTCCATTGGAAGGCGGTCCCTTGCAGCCAATCGTTGAGCCCGTGCACCGTGGCCGCCCAAAGGATCGACCCGCTGCGCCAGGCGACCCACGAAAGGATGAGGCCCATGAGCGCTGTTGTGCCTATGTAGGCCCAGACGTTGCCGACTGGGATGTGCTGGACAAAGAGTCCTTCCAACAGATGGGTGAGACCGAACGCCGCGCTGACAGCCAGAGCGGCAGGTAAGAGCCCGATTCGGTCCACTGTGACGCGCATAAGCACGCCACGGAAGCTCCACTCCTCACAGGGGCCGACGACCCCGACGAATAGCAGCAGGCTGACGGCGTCTGCGGCGCCGAGTGCCGCATCCTGAGTTGCCGCGAAGGCGACCGCGCCGACGATGGCGGCCAGGGACACCATCGCTGCCGCGCCTAGCCGTGCAGGGCGGCGCAGGAGAGGCGCGAGGCCCTGCCTGCGCACCACAAGGAGGTAGAGCGCGAGTGGCAGCACGATCTCGCCGACGAGTGTTGCGATGAAGCCTGGGACCGCAGTCCATGCAGTGCCGGGGGGGCCAGGCGGACATCGGGAGCCACGACGGGGTCCTAAGCCATCCAACGATCTGTGGGCCGACCCAGCGAAGGCCGACATAATCCCAGCCAAGCCCGAAGACAATGAAGACGCCTGCAGCGGTAAGCAATCGGCGGTCAATCACAGGCATGACGGGGCCTCCTGGAGAACGGCAGCACGTTCTTCGTCCTGGTCTCCATCGGTTGGGTCAACCGTCCGGCCTCACGCGGCTCGAGACGTTCCGCGTGGATGGTGCCGCACTTTCGACGGAGTGGCAGACGCTTCCTGCTTTAGGACCCGGGTCCAGCGTGGGCAGCGAGAAGATCGCTCGCTAGCCAACCCTCTCGATGCGGTGATTGCCGTCGCAGGCCCAGAACCGAACAAGTGTCCCACACTCGAACTCTCCCTCAAGCCTGCCTGGCACTTGCGTTCTCAGGCTCGTCCACCTCGTACAAGCCAGCGTCTGCGCCAGTCCCTTGAAGCAGCAGCCGTCCCCGTGTTTCCTTGCGAGCCGCACTCCACAGTGCGTAGGTCGCGTTGCCGTAGTCCCCGACGGACATGACGGTGTGAGCGATGCTCGCGACCCACAGTGCCGCGTTCCCTATGATGAAGGCTGCCACGGCCAGGCCGAAGGTGATGGCCTGCGGGGCCAGGCTCGTCAACGGCATCTGCGACATGCTGAGCACACCCTCGGACTGGCTGTACGGGCCGAGCGGGCTCAGGTGGATCCTCGCCCTGAGGCCGAGCACCCTGCCGCCTGTGCATGCAAGTGCTCGTGCGGCACAGTGGCGCGTAGCGCCAGCGCGAGGCCGAAGCCGAGGTCGGAGAAGTCGGTGTGGAGACTGATGAGAACATCCGCGACCGGCACCGTGGCGATGGCTGCGAGCCTGGTCTGTACGCGCTTGGTCACGGGCCACCCGCCGATCTTGCGGTATCCTGCGATGCCCAAGGCTGTCGCCTCCTTAAACATCGGAGGAGCCCGTCGCCGGACTCCTCGCTAGACTATTTGGACCTTCACATGCGACAATGGCACCGACCTTCAGGGCAGGGTGCGGGCCAATCCCCAACTCCCGACCGGTGGTGACGCCTTTGAGGCGAAGTCCACGAGCCGTAAGGCACGAACAGGTGTGAATCCTGTACCGCCAGGCACCTCGCATATGGCCCACGTACATCCTATCGCTGTGCTGCGACATAGATGATCCTCCTGGCCATGAGTACATCCTTGGCGATGTACGGGCTCAACGTGCTCTTTTCAACCAGGTCGACTTCGCGGTGAAACACCTCATCCTCCAGCGCATGCTTCACCCTGATAAAGTCGAACAGGCTCTGCACCGGGCCGTCAGGCGCAAACTCCACCAAAACATCCACATCGCTCTTGTCGGTGAAGTCGTCGCGGATGACGGACCCGAAGAGCGCCATCTCTCTCACCTTGAACCGGCGACCAACGTCCGCCAGCCTGCTTTCGTCAATGGCAATCTGAAGCGCATCCACGACTGCTCACCTCCACCCGTTCGCAGTATAGCATCGCCGTCAGTGCCCAAACAGAAGGCCCCCGAGCGGTCCCTGGCCGCTCGCGCCGCCGTCGATCGCGAGCACATCTCAGCGGCCGTGTCGCCGCCCCCTCGGTCAGTCGCCCTGGAGTTCGCGCAGCGCGCCTTGGATCGATCTTCCGCACGCCTCGGCAGGCGCCATGCAGTCGAGCGCGAAGCCAAGCCTTCGGGGAGGTGGCGACACGGCAAGCGTGCGCAAGACGCTGCTGGCCATGGCAGCCTGTGCGGTCTTCGTCGCGCTCATCCTGCCGGCGGCCCCGACCGGCGGCCGCAAGGCGATCCGCCCATTCCTGGTCTACTACGGCGGCGTGCCCCAGCCAGCCGACATGGCGGCCGCCAGGGGCCTCGCACGCCGCATGCGCGGCTACCCCCTCGTCGTCCTCGGCCTCGCGGCGCACGCGCCGGCCTTTGCCGCCATGGTGCGGCGCCTCATGCCGGGCACGCTGCTCTACGGCTACGCCGACACCGGCCAAGTCACGCTGCGTCACGTCGCCGGACGCCTGGCCCTGTTCCAGCGCCTCGGCTTCCAGGGCGTCCTGCTGGACGACATCGGCACGGGCCTGAGCGCGCAGCCCGGGGTCCTGCGCCGCGTCGTGCTGATGGCCCACCGGCGCCACCTGCGCGTGCTGCTCAACGCCTGGAACCCGGTGGACGTCCTGACCCTGCCCTTGCGGGCGGAGAGCGACGGCGTCCTGTGCGAGAACTGGGTCTACAGCGACGGCCGCTGGGCCGTGCCCAGGGATGCCGCCGCGTACCGCGCCCTGCGGGAACTGCAGGCGCGCAGGCTGCTCGTCTTCATGATCGTGACGCTGGCCCATGTCCCGTCGCCGGCGAGACCGCCGGCAAAGGGCGTGGGAGCGACGGCGCGCGCGGTGTTCGGCGACTACCTCTCGCTCTCGGATGCCCTGTACTCCGCCGACAGCCGGGCGATCTTCCCCGCGACGGAGCTCAAGCGCCTGCTGCGGCGACTGTCGTTTTGAACTTCAGGGCATCATCCCGGCCGGCGCTGCCACTGCCAGCGGCCCCGGCCTGACCTGGCCGTCACCCTCCACGATGTACTTGTAGCTTGTGAGCTCGCGCAGGCCCATGGGCCCGCGGGCATGCAGCACCTGGGTCGAGATGCCGATCTCCACGCCGAAGCCGAACTCGTACCCGTCGGTAAACCGCGTCGACGCGTTGTGGTAGACGACCGCCGCGTCCACCTGCTCGAGAAAACGCTGCGCAGCATGACGGTTCTCGGTGACGATGGCCTCGGAGTGGCGCGTGCCGTAGCGGGCGATGTGCTGCATGGCCGCGTCGAGATCCGCCACGACGCGCACCGCGAGCACGGGTGCCAGGTACTCGGTCGCCCAGTCCGCCTCCGTCGCCGCCTGCAGCGCGACGCCGGGCACCGCGGCGAGCAGTGCGAGGGACTCCGGGCAGGCCCGCAGCTCGACGCCAGCGGCCGCAAGCGACGTGCCGAGGCGCCGAAGCAGGTCCTGCGCCACATCGCGGTGCACCAGGAGGGTTTCCATGGCGTTGCAGACCGAGGGGCGCTGACACTTCGCGTTCAGCACGATCGCCTCGGCCTTGTCCAGATCCGCCTGGGCATCGACGAAGACGTGGCAGTTGCCCACCCCCGTCTCCACCACCGGCACCCGCGCGTTCTCGGCTACGTACTGGATCAGCCCCGCGCCGCCGCGCGGGATGACAAGGTCCACAAGACCGCGGGCCGTGATCAGTTCGCCCACCGTCTCGCGGCCGCCGCGGTCGAGGAGTTGCACCGCCTCCGCCGGCAGGCCCGCGGCCGCGAGGCCACGGTGCAGTGCGGCCACGAGCGCCCTGTTGGAGTGCAGCGCCTCGCTGCCGCCGCGCAGCACCACGGCGCTGCCCGCTTTGAAGCCGATCGCAGCGGCGTCCACCGTGACGTTCGGCCGAGACTCGTAGATCATGCCGACGACGCCGATCGGCACACGCACCTTGGCGATGCGCAGCCCGTTCGGCCGCACAAAACTCTCGATCTGCTCGCCGACCGGATCCTCGATGGCGGCGACCGCCTCGAGCCCTGCCAGCATGGCTTGGATGCGCCCCTGATCCAGGCGCAGGCGGTCTAGGCGCGCCGCGTCCATGCCGGACTGGCGCGCCAGGGCCATGTCCTGTCCGTTGGCGTCCAGGATCTCATCTCGGCCCCGCCAGATCGCATCGCCCATCGCCGCGAGCGCCCGGTCCTTGCGCAGGCTTGAGAGCCTGCCGAGCCGTGGCAGCACCTGGCGCGCCGCCAGGAGCTGCTCCCGAACGTAATGGGCGATGTCGCTCCCGGGCTTCTCGGCGCTATCCTTGCCCCAATCCATCGGCCTGCTCCTCTCCCGCCATGACCATGGTCCGGTGCTGCACCACGCGCACGGCCCTCGGCGCCTGGCGCGGCTCCTCCGAGAGCCAGCGCACAAGCTCGTGCGCCCCGACCATAACGGTGCCGCGCGCGATCACGCGCTCCGACGCCGTCGCGAGTTCGACCACATCTCCCGCCTGGAACGCGCCGCGACAGTCGGTGATGCCCGGCAGCAGGAGACTCGCCTGTCTCCCCTCCACGGCCGCAGCCGCGCCGTCGTCGAGAATCAGCCGGCCGCGCGGCCTGGCGCCGTAGCGCAGCCATACCTGCCTGCGCGGTCCCGGCTTCGCCTGACCCCTGAACAGGGTGCCTACCGCCTCGCCCGACAGGATCGCAGGCAGCACGCCCGGCGCCGTGCGCGCCACGACCGTGTCGATGCCTGCCGCCGTGGCGATGCGCGCCGCCGTGAGCTTGGTCCGCATACCCCCGGTGCCGATGCCGCTGCCCGCCTTGCCGGCCGCCCCCGCCAGCTCCGGCTGCCACTCCTCCACGACGGCGATGCGCCTGGCGCCCGCCGCCTTGCGCGGGTCGCGGTCGTAGAAGCCGTCGATGTCCGTGAGCAGCACCAGCAGGTCCGCCCCCGTCACGACGGCGAGCAGGGCCGAAAGGGTGTCGTTGTCGCCGATCTTGAGCTCCTCCACGGCGATCGTGTCGTTCTCGTTGACGATCGGCAGCACGCCGTGCTGCCCTAGTGCCGCGAGCGCCCTGCGCAGGTGCCCGACGCGGCGCGGGCTTTCAAGTTCGCTCCGGCTGAGGAGGATCTGTGCCACCTCGATGCCCAGGGGCAGGCAGACTTCGCGGTAGAGATCCATCAGCCGTCCCTGGCCGATGGCCGCGGCCGCCTGTTTCTCCGCCAAAGTGACGGCGGCCGGGTGCAGACCCAGCACGCCAAGGCCTGCCGCGACCGCTCCCGACGACACGAGCAGCACCGCCGCCCCCTGCTCGCGCGCAAACGCGACCTCCCCCGCCACGAGCCGCAGCTTGCCTGCGTCGAGGCCGCCGGCAGGGTCCACGAGGCTGCTCGACCCCACCTTCACGACGATGTACGACCTCTTCATCGCCGGCCTCCCCGCGGCCCAGCCGCACCTGCATGATACGCATACTTATACACCCCCACGCGGGCCGCGTCAAGGCTGGCTGTCCCCTGGCAATGGCTCCCCTATCGGCCCCGCCTGTGATCCACGAGCGTCTCGGCTGGCATCACATGGTGCATTCTCATGCATGGGGCCGCTGGTCATGGCGGCTGGCGCCTTGCCAAACGGCTCCAGTCCGGCGATGATACCGCAATAGGGGGTATCCCATGTTCAGGCGCCACGAACTCGATCGCGACTCGCTCGACTTCTGGCGGCGCCAGCGTCGCGCGGCCCAGCGCGGACGCGGCGGGCGCGGCTTCCCGTACGGCGGCCGCAGTCCTGCCACGATCGCCTTGATCGTGCTGCTCTTGCTCGGCCTCATCCTGCCCGGCAGCCTGCTGCAAGCGGTCGCCTCGCTGCCTTTGGCGCCTGTCTGGCTCGCGCTGCTCTCAAGCATCCTGCCAGGCGGGCTGCTTGGCCTGATCTTCGTCGGCCTGTTCGTCTGGATCATGGGCTCGCAGCTCGAGCCGCTCGACACGGCCTGGAAGTACATCGCGCTGTTCTTCGTCTCAGGCACCTTGGGCGCCCTGGCCGGCGACCAGCTGGCGGGCGGGCTTGTCGGCTCCGTGGCCGCGTTCGGCCTTGCCGGCGGCTACGCGTACGTCATGTGGGCCCACAGCCACATGGACCAGGCAGGTGTCTGGCGCTGGGTGATCGGCCTTCTCGTGCTGAACGCGGTGCTGTCGGGCCTGCAGCCGGCCGCCCTCGTCTCGATGTTCGCCGCTTTCGTCGCCGGCTTCGCCTTCGCCTACGTGACGAAATTCGGCGGCTAGCCCGCACTGCACAAGGCTGCGGCCTCTGGCCGCAGCCTTGTGCTTTCGTGCGCGCCGCCTCTCCCGCCCCCCTGGCCCTGGCATGTCGTAACCGACCGCACAGCTGCGACATAACGTGTTGGCGAGGAGGTGTTTCCATGGCCGCATTCGAGGACAGCCTGCCAACCCCGGCCTGGGGCAGTCGCTATCTTCAGCTGCAGACGCCGAACCAGGTCGGGACCGACGTGAAGGTCTTCCAGACGCTTTTCAACCTGTTCCTGCAGTACTCGGCCCCACCGCGCGGACCCCTCGGCACGCCGATCAGCGCCGACGGCGTGTTCGGGGTGTCTTCGAGCCGGGCGGTGCACCAGTGGCAGCAGTACTTCGGGCTCCAGGACGACGGGGTCATCGGCCCGGTCACGGGGGCCACGTTCGGACAGTACAACAGCGCCTACGGCGGGCCGCGTTTCGGCAGCCGCTTCATCACGACGCTGGGCATGAGCGGCGGCGACGTCACCGTGTTGCAGAACCGCCTCAACAACTACCGCTACTTTACCTACGTGGGCCACCCCGCGAACGGCACGTTCGACGCCTCCACGCTGAACGCGGTGCAGCACTTCCAGCAGGACATGAACACACTCGGCATCGACGTCGGCGTACCGACCGACGGCACCGTCAAGGTGGAGACGTTCGACGCACTCTGGGCCTACACGTATCTGGGCGGCCGCGGCCTCTGGCAGGGCCGCAACGGGATCGACACCCTGTGGCTGCAGCGCTTCCTCAAGGCGCAGGGCCTGTACAGCGGCCCGCTCGACGGTTACTTCAGCGCCGCCGTGACCGCTGCGGTCGTCGCGTTCCAAACCGCCCAGGGCATCACGGCCGACGGACAGGTCGGACAGGTCACGATGTACCACATCGGGCAGGTTTTCAACCAGCCTGCCGGCACGTGGCCGTGATCCACCCTGCGGACCTGCCCACCACGCCGGAGGCGCGGCCACAGCCGCGCCTCCTAGCTCTTTGCCACAGCCGCGCCGCCGCGCGCGAGCCAATTCGCCACCTGTGCGGCCGCCCAGCGCGGCTGGTCCGCGACCAGGCTGTGGAGGGCTCCCGCCGCGCTGCGCACCTCCACCGCGGGATTGCCGTCGAACATCGCCCGGCTGACCTTGTTGTCCGTGATCGGGTCGCCTTCCGAGAGCAGCACGAGCGAAGGGATGCGCCACGCCTTGTCGGGGATCTCCAGACCGCGCTGCTCGACCATCATGCGCAGCAGGAACGCGAGCGTGTAGCGGTGGTTGCACAGCCGGTCCCGCGCCAGGGCACGCGCCACGGTGGGATCCAGCGTGATGCCCTCCGCCGGCAGGGCCCGCCAGGGCCGCACGCGGCCGAACACGGGCAGGCCGACCTGCCGCAGCAGCCACCAGACCCGCGCGGAGGGCTTGTAGAAGATGCTGAAGGCCGGCGAGAGAAGGAGGCACGCCGCGGGGTCGATGGCGCCTACGTGCGCGGCGGAGTATGCGACGAGAGCGCCGTAGCTCTCGCCTCCCGCCCAAAGGGGCACCTCGGCGTCCTCCGCCATCGCCGCGAAGCTCGTACGGGCGTCCGCAACGGCGTCGGCCCATGTCCGCGTATGGCCGCGCTCCCCGGCGGACCGGCCGTGGCCCCTGAGGTCCGGCAGCCAAGTCTCGATACCGAGCGCCGCGAGGCGCAGCGCGAAAGGCACGTAGTACTCGGAGTGGACGAGCGACGCGTGCAGGAGCAGCAGGCGCGCTATGGGCTCAGGCGGCCGCACGCGCCTCAGAAAGAGATCGGGCGCGTGCGGGCGGTCGAGGAAGCCTATCTCGACTTCGGTGTGCCGATATCGCTCGGGTGCCTGGGAGGTCTTGTCGTCGTTGCGACCTCCGGGTCGGAAAGCGTCCTTTTGCATGGCAGTCCTCCGAGCCGCTTTCCTGCCGCATTCGCGGCCGGCTGGAACTTTCCTTCCAGACGGACGGTGTCGCCGTGCGGGCAACCTGGCCGGCCAGTCAGGCTCAGGGCAGGGTCTTCGGCAGGTTCGTCTTGATCTTGGCCTTCGCCGTCATCTTCGTAAGGTAGCTGTTGATGGCGGTGTTCGCGTTCTGCTGCTGCAGGTAGGACTGGATCTCGCTCTGCACCTGGCTGAGCGGCTGGGTCGAAGCCTTCTTGATGCCCAGGAGCTTGATGATGTGGTAGCCGTATTGCGAATGCACGACGGGGCTCAACTCGCCCACCTTGGTCAGCTTGGCGGCCGCATTCGCAAACGCCGCCACGTAGGTGCTGAGCGGCTGGTAGCCCAGGTCGCCGCCGTTCTTGGCGGACCCCGTGTCGGTCGAGTACTTCTTCGCCAGCGTCGCGAAGTCGGCGCCCTTCTGCAGCTGTGCGAGGATCGACGCGGCCTGCGCCTGGGTCTTCACGAGGATGTGGGCGAGGTCGTATTCCTCGGGATTCTGGAACTGCGAGACGTTCGCCTGGTAGAACGCCTTGATCTGGGCCTGCGTGACGGGACGGGGCGGCGCCACCTTCGCGAGGTAGCCCTGCAGCAGCGTGGCCTGGCTGGCATAGTCGTTCAGGTCCTGCTGCGTCACGCCGTCCTTCTTCATCGCCTTCTGCAGCGCGGCCTGGCTGCCGTAGACCTGCGACACGAGGTAGCTCTGCAGTTGCGACTGACTTGTCTTGACGGCCTTCGTCGACACCTTGAAGCCCGCCTTGCCGGCCTCCTGCGCCAGAAGGTACTCCGTCGCGATCTCCTTCGTCTCCGATATCCACGTGGCGCGCTGCTTGATGGACGCTGCCGCCTGGGGATCGAGGATCTTGATGACGTCGATGCGCGTCGTCACCTGGGCCTGCGTGATGGGGTGACCGTTCACAGTGCCCCAGACCGTCGTGGCCGCAGCGTTCTGGGTGCCGCAACCCGCAACGGCGAGCAGTGCGCCGAAGGCGAGCGGCAGCAGTTTACGAACCTGGTTCAAGCCGTCAACTCCTCTTGTGCGCGGCCGGCTTCTCGCGGCCAGCAACCGATGGCATGCTCCTTATCTTAGCGCAACTCCGCACGGATTGTCCGAGACGCAGGCAAGCTTGGCCACAAGGGCGAATCCGCAGGCGGTGCGCGGCAGTCGGGCGCGCCCTCCCCGCAGCGCAGCAGGACCGCGAAGAAAACGCGAGGTGGCTTCCGTGTGGCAGCTTGCGGTACCCGTATGGCAGCTTGTCGTGCGCTCCGCCATGATCTACGTTGTGCTGCTCGTCGGGCTCCGGCTGTTCGGCAAGCGAGAGGTCGGCCAGTTCACGCTGTTCGATCTCGTGCTCCTGCTGCTGGTCGCGAACGCCGTGCAGCCGGCCATCACCGGTCCCGACACGTCGCTGCTCGGTGGGATCGTCATCACGGTCACGCTGTTCGCGCTCAATGCACTGGTGTCCCTGTTGCGCGTGCACAGCCCCCTACTGCGCAGGCTGGCCGAGGGCGAGGCCACGGTGATCGCGCGCGACGGAGCGTGGATCGCTTCGGCCCTGCGCAAGGAGGGCCTCGAGCCCGAGGACTGCATGATGGCCCTGCGCGAGCACGGCTTCGCGCGGGTCGACGAAGTCGGCTTGGCGGTGCTCGAGACCGACGGCACCATCTCGGTCGTGCCCCGGACGGAGGCGGTGCACAGGGGCCGCCGGCGCGTGCGCTCGAGGCGTCTGTCCTAGCGCGCCGGACATGGGGACTCCGTCCATCCGGCGGTCCATCCGCCACAGCGGTGCCAATGGATCCTGTGCAGGCGCAGCGCGCCGCTGACGGGCGACCCTGGCGCTTTTTGCCATGCAGCCCCCAAAGGAGCCCTGAGCGGCCCCTGTTTCCTCGTGCGACAGGACGTAGACTCGAGTTGACGGCGTACCCCGAATGACAGGAGCGGCGCGCCGAAGGAGGCAGGCCCGGCAGGGCACGGTCCGCCGGGCGACGACATGGCTGCTCAGCCGCTGCCGCACAGCTCAGGGCGCAGGTGGGCCACGCTTCTCCACCTCTTCGGCCTGGTCGGCTTCCTGCTCTCGCCCCTCGGCGTGATCCTGCCCCTGGTCATCTGGGGCACCTTGCGCGGGCGCGACGCCGACATCGACCTGCAAGGACGACTCGCGCTCAACTTCCAGCTGTCGATGCTGCTCTACCTCATCGTGGGCGGTCTCCTGCTCCTGCTCGTGTCCGGTCTCGTGATCATCGTCTTCGTCGTCGCGGCCGAACTCTACTGCTCCATCACGGCGGCCGTCCACGCCAACCGCGGCGAGGTCTACGACTACCCTCTAAGCCTGCGCTTCATCGCGACGGAGCCATATGGCGGGGGCTTGCACGCCGCCTGAGGAGCGACGGGCGGGAGGCGGCCGGCCGCCTCCCGCCCTGCCGAGAAGCCGCTTGCCGCGCCCTTTCGCCTTCCCTGCGGCGGAAGGCCTTTTTGCTGCCCGCGCAGGTGCGGCCTTCAACCGCAGGGTTCGCGCCCAGTCCAATGCGGCCAGCGTCCCGGCAGGATCGCGCGGACGCGCGCAGTACTGCCTCCATGGGAGGTGCTGCGCTTTGCAGTCCGCGTGGGAACTGCGCGACGGGGCCAAGGGCATGCGCCAACAGCCCTCGGCTGGCGCCGGCATCCGCACATGCGCCAAGAGTTCTCGTTCCACGAGGTCGAGACGTCGGCCCACCTGGCGCAGGAACTCCCAGCCATTGCCGCCATCGAGGTGATGCGTCCCGCACCCAAAGCGTGGGGGATCACCCGGCCGCACCGCCACAGGCGCTTCACCATCGACGAGGACGTGCGGCCCTTCGGCGCCTGCGCGCTCGCCGGCGCCGCCGCACTCGGACCGCTCCACGGATCCAGCCGGGAGGCTAGAGAACAATGACCGGAATCGACCCGAGCCAGGTGCGCATCCTGTTCGGCTGCGAGATCCCGATGCGAGACGGCGCAAGGCTTTCCGCGGACATCTACCTGCCACGGACCGAGGGACCCCATCCGACCCTCGTCCTGCTTACGCCCTACGTCAAGTCCGGCAGGGCGTACACCGAGCGGGCCATGGGCTGGGCTGCCGACGGCTACGCGTTCGTTCTGGTCGACGTGCGCGGGCGCGGCGACTCGGCGGGAGATTTCCTGCCCTACCGGCACGACGGCGACGACGGCTACGACGTGATCGAGTGGGTCGCCTCGCAGCCCTGGAGCACCGGCGCCGTCGCCAGCACAGGCGCCTCCTATTCCGGGCGCATCCAGTGGCTGATCGCACTTCGCCACCCGCCCCACCTCAAGGCGATGATCCCGATGGTGACGCCGTCCGACATGTTCGTCGAGTTCCCGACAGGCGTGCCGAGCCCCATGGACATCTGCTGGTACCACATGACGAGTGGCCGCACCGCGCAGGACATCGCCCCCGTCGATTGGCTCAAGGTCTACGAGCACCTGCCCATCCTGACGATGGACCAAGCGCTCGGCAGGGACATCCCGCGCTGGCGCGAGGTGGTCTCGCACCAAACCCTCGACAGCTACTGGCGGGAACTGTCCTACCAGCACCGCTTCAGCGAGATCGACCTGCCGGTGCTCCACGTCTCGGGCTGGTACGACGACGAGCAGATCGGCACGCCGCTCAACTTCCAGGGCATGGTGCGCGAGGCCCCGAGCGCGTTCGCGCGGGAGAACCAGCACCTGCTGATGGGGCCCTGGGGACACCAAGTCAACGCCGGCACCCGGCTCGGCGAGGTGCGCTTCGGCGCGGACGCCCAGATCAACCTGCACGCCCTCGAAAGGCAGTTCCTGGACCGCCACCTGAGGGGCGAGGACGTACCGCGCCTCCCGGCGGTGCGCATCTTCCTGATGGGTGAGAACCGCTGGCTCGACAGCCCAAGCTGGCCGCCGCCCGCCCAGAAGTCCGTTGCCTACTACCTGCACTCGGCGGGGCACGCGCAGAGCCGTTTCGGCGACGGCCGCCTCGACCGCCTGCCTCCGGCCGAGGAGCCCGAGGACACCTTCCGCTACGACCCGAGACGCCCGGTGCCGTACCTCACGGACCTGGTCTCGTTGCAGATCGGCGGCCCGGACGACTACAGCGTCGTCGAGCGGCGGGACGACGTGCTCTGCTACACGAGCGAGCCCGCCGCGGAGCCCCTCGATCTGATCGGCGGCATCTCCCTCGTGCTCTACGCTGCGACGAGCGCCGTCGACACCGATTTCACCGCAAAGCTCGTGGACGTCTGGCCGACCGGGTTCTGTCAGCGCCTGACGGACTCGATCGTCCGCCTGCGCTACCGCGCTGGCTTCGCCGCCGCCGAGCCGGCCCAACCGGGAGAGGTCTACGAGCTGACGCTCGACCTCTGGAACACGTGCCTGAGGCTGCAGCCCGGCCATCGCCTGCGCCTCGAGATCTCATCGAGCGCCTTCCCGAAGTACGCGCGCAACCTCAATACCGGCGAGGACCTGGCGACAGGCACGACCATCCTCACGGCGGATCAGAGTGTCTTCCACGACAGGCTGCGCCCCTCGCACCTGCTGCTGCCGGTATCGGGCTGATGGCCGGCAGGGCCGGGCAGCGTCGACCGGCCGCCTGGGCGCGGCCCGGTGGACCGCCGAGGCATGGACCAAGCAGCACGGAACTCACCCCGACACGCCACGCCCACCTGTGATCGCCCTGTACGCATCTGGCCTGCGATAGCCCGCCGCTCCCCAGACCTCGCGCACCCTGTAACGGCGCAACGCCGTGAGGTCGAATTCGGCGAGCAGGATCTGCTCCTCGGCGTCGGCGCGCGCGATGGTCATGTCGCGCGCCTGGCCGTCCCCGCCGTCGCCGTCGGTGTACGCCATGCCGTCGAAGGCCACCGATCCGCCATTCGCGTCCGGCGGGGCGTAGTTGGCCATCGCGATGCCCAGCATGTTCTCGAACGCCCGGCTCTGCAGCTGGTGGTCCCGGTGCATGTCCCATGTGCAGGCGTTGGGCACCAGGATCAGCTCCGCTCCTTCGAGCGCCAGCACGCGGGCGCTTTCGGGAAACTCGCGGTCGAAGCAGATCATCGCGCCGATGCGGACCGGCCCGACGGCGGTGTCAAGCTCCGCCACCGCGAACGCGGCGCCGGGCGTGAGCAGGCACTCGTCGGCGAAGGCGCAGGTATGCACCTTGCGGTAGGTCAGGACGGCCCGGCCGTGTCGGTCGAAGACGGTGACGGTGTTGCGCGGCGGTCCTGCGCCTGCCTCGAGGTACGTCGCGGCGATGGCCATGCCGAGTTCGGCCGCGAGCCTGGCCATCGCCCGCAGCCCCGCGCTCTCGAGCGTGACGGCCGATCGCCGCCACCGCTCGCTCTGGGCACGGTCGTCCCTGCGCGGAAAGAGGTAGCCGGTGTTCCACATCTCGGGCAGCAGGGCCAGATCCGCCCCGGCCCGCCGCGCCTCGCGGCAGGCGGCTTCAGCCTTCGCCCACGCCCTCTCTGGATTTCCGGCGACAGCCTGCAGCTGCAGCATCGCCACTTTGAGGCCCTGTCGCCCCATCACCGCTCTTCCCTGCCGGACGGCAAAGGCTGCGCTCCGAGGGACGCCGCCCCGTCCGCCCGCCATCACGCCTCGACGAAGCTGTAGCCGTAGCGCCCCTTGACGCAGAGGAAGCCCTGGGTGATCGAGTGGTCGCCAGGGCTTGTCACCTTGACGATCTGATTGGACCTGCGGTCCACATGCAGTTCGAGCTGGCAGCCGACGCCGCAATAGGAGCAGGTCGTCTGCACCACGTCGTAGCGGCTCTCGTCCCAACGCCCCTCGGCGCGCAGCGTGTGTTCCCGTTTGTCCATCAGCGCGCCCGTCGGGCAGACCGCGACACAGTTGCCGCAGAAGACGCAGGCAGAGTCCGGCAGGCTCTCGCCGTAGCCCGCCGCGATGCCCGCCGAGAACCCGCGCCCGGCCACGGTGAGTGCGAAGGTGTTCTGCACATCTGGGCCGCACGCCTCGACGCAGCGGTAGCAGAGGATGCACTTGTCGTAATCCCGCACATAGAGCTCATTGTCGTCATGCAGGCCCCTATCGTAGCGCTGGCCGCGATAGCGCTCCCGATCGGCGCCCGCCCGCTCCGCCTGCAGCACGAGCGCCGGCGCCGCCGACACGTCGTTCTGGCTCAGCAGCAACTCGAAGACCCCGCGACGGGCTTCGAGCACCCGCCTCGAGTCGGTGCGCAGTTCCATCCCCGGCTCGACCTTGCGTTCGCACGACGCGACAAGCGCGCGGCTGCCCTTCAGCTCCACGACGCAGGCGCGGCACGCCTTGGCTGGCGTCAGATGCTCGTGCGTGCAAAGCGTCGGCGTATCGACCTGGGCGCGCCGCAAGGCGTCGAGTATCGTCTCGCCCGCGTGCGCGGCGGCCTCCTTGCCATCGATCAGGATTGCAAACGTATCCTGCATACTGTCTCCCCCTAGACCGCGAGCAGTCCACGGCTCTCGGCGTCGATCAGGCTGCGCACGGCTGTGGACGCCGTCTGGCCGAGACCGCAGATCGAGGCGTCCGTCATCACCTGGCCGAGCGTCGCGATGCGCTCGCGCTCGCCGTCGCCACCAGACCCGTCGGCCAGGGCCGCAAGCATCTCGTGCTGGCGCCTGGTGCCGATGCGGCATGGCACGCACTGCCCGCACGACTCATGCGCGAAGAAGTTGCCCAGGCGCTCGGCCACCCGCCAGAGATCCGTCCCCTGGTCGAAGGCGATCAAGGCACCCGAGCCCAAGGTGGCGGCGCGACTTTGCGCACCCTCGTAGCTCAGGGGCATATCGAAGTCGCCGGGGAACACAAACGTCCCCGCGGCACCGCCCAGCAGCAGGGCTCTCAGATCGCGGCCCGCCTGCGCGAGATCGAGGAGTTCCTGCAGCGGCGCGCCGAACGGCAGCTCGTAGACGCCTGGCCGGCCCACGTGGCCGGACACCGAGAACAGCTTGACGCCCGGCGAGCGGTCTGTGCCATAGCGCTGCAGCCACCCGGCACCGCGGCTCAGGATGTCGGGGATGTTGGCGATCGTCTCGACGTTGTTGATCACGGTGGGCTTGCGGAAAAGCCCTGCCACCGTCGGGAAGGGCGGCTTCGACATCGGCTCGCCGCGATAGCCCTCGATCGAGCGGAAGAGCGCCGTCTCCTCGCCGCAGATGTAGGCGCCGCCGCCGTGCCGCACCTCGATCGCGAGCGGTCGCCCGCCAGGGGCGATGCCGTCCAGGTGGCCCGCAGCAGCTAGCTGCGTCGCCGCCGCGGCGAGGAGTCGCGCCGCACCGCGGTACTCGCCACGCACGTAGATGTACGCGCGGGTGGCCGCGATGGCGTAGCAGGCGATCAGCACGCCCTCGAGCACCATGTACGGGTCCGTCTCGATCATGACCCTGTCCTTGAACGTGCCCGGCTCGCTCTCGTCGGCGTTCAGGACGAAGTAGCGCTCGCTCTCGGCCGCTGTCCGCACCGACTCCCACTTGCGGCCGGTCGGGAAGCCGGCGCCGCCACGGCCG
>JAJZVM010000072.1 GCA_021845645.1 Bacillota bacterium | reverse complement strand
CCAGTACGGCTGCCACTCGTTGTCGCGATGCACGAGCCCGAGGTTGACCAGGAGTTGCGCGTCCTCGCGCAGTGCCGCGCGGGCAGCGCCGAACACGCCCTGCATCAACGCGTCCCAGTCCGCGATGCCGCCGGTGGTGTAGTCGCGCTGGTTGGCATACGGTGGGCTGGTGAAGAGCAGGTGCGCCCGCTCGCCCTCGAGGAGGCGCGCGACGGCGGCCGCGTCGCGGCTGTCGGCGCAGAGCAGTCGGTGTTCACCGATCAGCCACAGATCGCGGGGGCGTGTGACCGCCACCGCGGGCAGTGTGACGTCGTCCTCGTCCGGGTCGCGGACCAAAGCGCTCGTGTCCTCTTCGGCGGACGGTTCCGTCTTCTCGATGGCGTCGAGCAGGCCTTCGATCTCGGAGGCCGAGAAGCCGGTCAGGTCCAGATCGAAGCCGGCGTCGGCCAGTTCGGCGAACTCCAGCGCCAACATGGCCTCGTCCCAGCCGGCATCGAGCGCGAGCCGGTTGTCGGCGATCACGTAGGCGCGCTTCTGCGCAGGCGTCAGGTGCGCAAGCTCGATCACCGGCACCTCGGCGAGCCCCAGCTTGCGTGCGGCCAGCAGCCGGCCGTGACCGGCGATCACACCGTGCTCGCCATCGACCAGGATCGGGTTGGTCCAGCCGAACTCGGCGATGCTGGCGGCGATGCGCGCGATCTGCTCGTCGCTGTGCGTGCGCGGATTGCGGGCGTAGGGGATCAGCGTCTCGACCTTGCGGTACGTGACGGCGAGCGTGTCCAGAATCGGTGCCTCGGAAACGAAGAAGCCCGCCGACGGCGGACCGTGGGCGGGCTGGGGGTGTCGGGGAGAAGGTCTCGGGCTGGAGGGCTGCAAACCGCAAACCCTGCAAACCTCGGTTTGCACCCTGACGCTATCGAAGCGCCGCGCTCGCGCCCCCCGCATGGCTTTTCGGCCAGGAAGGACCCATCGCGCTCGGCGGGTCGGATCGCGAAGGCAGAAACGACGAAGGCCACGGATCGCTCCGTGGCCTTCGCACATGCTTCTCTCGCGAGGTTAGCGAAATCCTAGCGCAAAAACGGGTGAAGTGTTGCACGTCCAAAATGGCTCGAAACCGGCATCGTTCCGCATCCGCCCGCATGGCTTGGATCACTTTGGAAACGACCCGCAACTTCACTCATGAAAGGCTGGCCACGGTCCGGCGGGTCTGCTCGTTCAGACGGCAGGCGACGATGTCGAGCGCCTTCTGCCACCGCCGCCAGGCCGTAGTGCGGTCGCAGCCGAAGCGCCGGCAGATCTCCCGCCACCCGCGTTCCTCGGCGCGCATCCAGACGAGATGGCGCTGCTCCTCGGTGAGCCACAGCACCCAGCGCATCGTCTCCTCCATGCGGTCGATGGCGGCCGGGTCGGGCGGAAAGCGGTACAGCACGTCGTCGCCCGAGTAGGTCTCCCACGGCTGGCGCAGGATGGCCGGCCAGGTGTTGAAGTAGCCCTGGACGCGTACCGGCGGCAGACGCCGCGCGGTCTGGGCGGCCTCCCGGAAGCGCTCGGCGACGTCGTCAACGCTCCACATGGCCGTCTCCCTGGCGACCGTAGAGCCGCTCGCCGATGCGCTTCACCAGCTCCCGCTCGATCCAGTCGAGCCGCTCGTCGTCGAGCGAGACCACCAGGATGCCCTGGTCGCGCCAGCCGTCGCGTTTGATGGCATCGACGTCCGGGCGAGTCGGTTGCAGGCGCCCGAGGGGGCAACGATAGTGGGGGCTGGGCGCATTCATGCTGGCACCTCCTGCGTCGCGATCGCCCACATCAGCAGCGCCAGCGCGTCGGCCTCGTTGTCGTCGGCCGGATCGAAGCCCCAGGCGCGGACGGCGGCGATCACCGCGTCCTTGCCGGCGTTGCCCTTGCCGGTGGCGTGTTTCTTGATCGTGCCGACCGGCACGCCCCGGTACGGAATCTGGTGGTGCTCACACCAGGCCGTGAGATGCGCCATGAAGCCGCCGTAGGCATGGGCGGCGTCGACCCCGACGTGGCGGCGGACCTCCTCGAAGTACACCGCATCCAACCCGTCCGCCGATTGCTTGATCTCGGTGAGCCAGCGCTTGAAGCGCAGATAGCGCATGCCGCCGCCCTCGAAGCGCTGGGGCTTGAAGCACTCCGAGCCGCTGGTGACGGAGCCGTCGCGCCCGCGCAGCGCCCAACCGGTCCGGGTGCCGAGGTCGAGGCTCAGGATGGCCGCGCCGGGTCCTCGGCCCCGACCGCCCAAGCTGAGCAGACCCCTTCGAGTCGGGGGAGAGGACACGACGTGGTCCTCTCCCCCCGAAGGGGGGAGGGAGTTTTCGCCAACTTGGAAATCTCCGGAAACCCAGCAACCACGCGGGTTTGGGGAAGTTGGCAAGTTGGCAGCGTTGCCAACTTGCCAATCTGCCGACAACTCCCTAACGCGTTGATCAGTATGGGATTCAAGTTGGCAGGCGTTTGCCAACTTGCCAACGTCTCTGAAAATCGGGGGGAAGTTGGCAGAGGTTTTGCCAACTTGGCTGTGCGTGTTCATGCGGGCTCCTCGGGGTCGTTCAGGTCGTCTTGGTAAACCCACACCTCGGGGTTCTCGACCGGCAATGCGGCCCCCGATTGCGGGCATTTGAAGTGGGTGGGCAGCACCGGCAGTTCGCGCAGCGATACTTCGCCCGTGGCTGGATCGGGCTCGCCGACAATCGAGCGCAGCACCATCGCCTCGACGCACAGGTAGCCGAACTTGGTGCGGGCGGGCGGCAGGCCGTAGTCCTGCGCGTTGCGGAAGTACTTGATGTAGCCCTGGGTCGAGAGCGCGGAGAGGCGCTCGCGGATGGTGCGCTCGCCACCGAGCCCCGCCTTGCCCTCGAAGCTTTCCGCGAACTGGTTGGCGGTGTAGCAGCGCCCTTGGGCCGCCTCGTCGAACAGGATCTGCAGGATGGCGTCGCGCTTGCGCCGGCGCTCGGCATCGAGGCGCTCGCCGTAGTCTTTCATCACCAGCCGCTCGTTGGCATCGACCTCCCGCCACTCGCCGCGGATCTTGTCCACGTGCATCGAGGGGATGGCCGCGCCGTTGCGCAGCTCGAAGAAGAGCTGGCGCGTGGTGCGCGTCTCGTCGGGGCGAAACAGCAGCATGCCGGTGGTGTAGTAGCCGCGCAGACTCCCGGCCCCGGCCAGCGCCTGGAACGGGTCCTCCTCGAACTGCTTCTTGCCGAGCTTCTTGGTGTGGTGGGCCAGCACGATGCCGGCGTCCGGGTTCACCGCATCGCGCAGGCGCTCGACCCGCTGCGACAGGAAGAACAGCATGGCGGCGTTGTCGTTCTCGCCGCCGGCGTCCCCGCCGTCGAAGACGTTGCGAATGGGGTCGATGGCGATGATGTCCGGCAGCTCGTCGCCGAATGCCTGCTTGATCGCGGGGATCACCTGGGCCAAGCCAGCGTCGTCCAGGATCAGCCGCAGCTGCGACGTGGCGACGAAGTTGACGCGCGCTTCACCGATGCGACTGGGCGGTAGGCGGATCTCCTTCACACGCTCGCGCAGGTAGTGGTACTGCACCTCGGCTTGCAGATAGAACACCCGCAGCGGGCGCGGCGGCGTCATGGCGAGGAAGGTGGCGCCCGCCGCCATGTGCGTGAGCCATGCGAGCAGAAAGTCACTCTTGCCGACCTTGGGCGCACCGCCGAATACCAGCAGGCCGCCGGGTGTGAGCACGCGCGGTGCGATGAGATCGGGCGGCAACGGCGAGTCGTCGTCGAGCAGCGCACCCAGGGTGAAGGTCGGCAGTGTCGGCGCCGCCCCCTTGACGACCCTGCGCTCGCCCTCACGAATGAAGGTGGCGCAGTCGAAGCCCTCGGCCACGGCATCGGCCGCGTCCCACTTGTCCGGTTTATCCATGGGCGGCACGAGGATGGCGACCGACGCCGCGCCCGCCGTCACGCAGGCACGGGCGGCGTTCTCCGCGTAGTCCCAGCCCGGGACGTCGCGATCCGGCCAGACCAGCACGTGCTTGCCCGCGAGCGGCGTCCAGTCGGTCTTGTCGATCGGCGCCCGCGCGCCGTTCATGGCCGTGGTCGCCGTGATGCCCGTCCCGATCAGGGCGCAAGCCGCCTTCTCGCCCTCGACCAGCACCACGTCACGCGCATTGGCCACGGCCGGCAGGTTGTAGAGCGGACGCGGATCGGGGGCGCGCCACATGCGGGCGCGCACGTCCCAGGGGCGGTACTCCTTGCCGGTGGGCGGGTCGTAGCGGTAGACGCAGGCGATCAGTCTGCCATCCGCCGTGAGGTAGTCCCACTTGGCGGTATAAGGGCCGAGTTCGTCGACGGGGGCGCTGCGGGCATTCGATCGCTCCGGGGTGTGACCGATGGATGGTGCAAGCCCGAGCCATTGACGGATTTCCTCCGCGATCCGGGGGAAGTCGTGCCGGGCGGAGAGTCCACGGGAACGGGCCCACAGATCGATGACGTCGCCGCCTTCGTCGGTCGCAAAATCCTTCCACAGCCCACGCCGTTCACCATCGAGCTCGACCACCAGGCTCTTGCCGCGATTGCCGTCGATATCGCCGACATAGAATTTACCGCCGCGGATGCGGCCCTGCGGGAACAGGTAGAGCAGCACCGCCTCCAGGCGCTCGAGCAGGCCTCGGCGCAGCGAATCGGTATCGGGGAGTGCCATTCCCTGCTGTTCGGGTGCGTCGTTGTAGTCGAGCCAAATGACGTCTGCCATCAAGCCGACCCCCAACACCGGTCCTGCCAAGGGCACGACTTGCATGTGACATGGGTCGGCGTAGTGGCGTGTCGGGGCAGCAGCTCGCCCGCCTCGGTGGCGGTGATGACGCGCACGGCCCGGTCCGACATGCGCTGCGCGAGCCCGCCGTCGAAGGGTACGCGCTCGAACCAGATCTCCTCGCTGTCCTTGTTGATGGCGGTGAACAGCGCGGGATTGCTCGCGATGCCCGGCACGGCGCCTTCCATGTAGGCCTGGTAGACGGCAATCTGCGCGGCATAGATCGGCTTGGCACGTGTCACGCCCTGCTTGACGGTCTCGCTCCAGGACTTGTCATTCATCGTCTTGCACTCCCACAGCGCGGGATAAGCAAGCTCGATGTCGGCAGGGCCCGCAGCCAGGATGCCGTCGACGTGCCCCTGGATGCGTCCGCCGGCGACGGAGAAACCGAACTGCTCCCCATCGGCCCTGCGGGTGTAGAGCTCGAAGCCGGCGAGGCGCAGCCAGCGGATCGCCAGATCCTCCAGGGCATGGCCGACCTCGAACACCCGCAACACCCGCCCGGGCAGCTCGCGCCCCGGATCGACCGCGGCCTGGGCGTACTCGTACTGCAGGGCGCGCTCGCAGGCCACGCCGAGCCGGGAGGCACCGAGGTAGGTCCGAGATACCTGTGCTGCCCGTTCACGCGCCAGCGCTTCGTCGATGACAGCGTTGACGCGCTCGTGGAACCTGGGGCGGTGGTTGTAATCGAGCATCACCGCCTCCTCAAAACGGCACATCGTCGGGCGTGCGCTCCCGCAGGTTGTCGAAGTAGGCGGTGAGCACCACATCGACCAGTTGCAGGACCTCTTCCCGGGTGTAGCTCGCGAGCGACCGGTCCATGCCGATGGACGCCACGTACTCGCCGAGCGAGGGCAGGACCGCCTCCATCGCGGCCTTCTCGTTATGGGTGGGATCGATCACGACACCGCCTCCCGCCTTCAGTCGTTGCAGATGAATGTCCTGGCAGCGCATGGAGCAGAAGCGCTTGAACAGGCGCTTGCCGTCCGGCGCACGCGAGCCGTTCCTCGGCGACAGCCAGCAGAAGCCGCGTCCCTCTCGTCCGCAGATCGCGCATATCACGCCGCCCTCCGGTGTTCGTCGTTGGCTGCCAGCACAAGGCGATGGATCGACGACTTGTTGAACTGGAACGCGAGCAGCGCCGAGGCCTGGTAGCGGGTGAGCCCGAAGTCGGCGCGCATGGCCTGCGGCAGGTAGCGCAGCTGCTTCTCGGTGGGCGGTTCGTTGAGCCAGCGGCGGGTCTTGTGGGCGGTGTCGAGGGACTCGTTGTCGTTGAGCCAGTCGTCCGCCTTGGCCATGCAGACGCTGCGGTCGCCGACCGCCAGCAGACGGGGCGGAAGACTCCGGCCGCCGCCGACCGCGTGCCAGCGACCGTTGAGGAAGAAGATCCCGCCCCAGGCTTGGAGGCCGGTGGCCATCAAGGCATCGTCGCAGCCGAAGAGATCGCACCAGCGGAAGTTGGAGCGCTTGAGCAGGTCGATCTCCGTCATGACGAAGTCGTCCATGGCTTCCGCCTGCTCGGCCGGATCAATGGTCCACTCGAAGCCGCACAGTGGGCATTCGCGGCAGCCGAGCGGCACCGTCGCCTCGCAGGAGGGGCACTCCTTGGTGGGCGCCTGCCCCTGGTGCTGGTGGCCGTCCAGGTTGGCCTCCTGCTCCAGCGAGCCGTGCATGAGGGTCGCGGTGCCGAAGTCGAGGACGATGCAGTCGGTCTTGACGACGCCGGGATGCTCGGCCGGATCGACGGTGCGCAGCCCCCGCCCGATCATCTGGGTGAGCGTCGACTTGTGCGAACTCGGGCGCAGCAGCACCACGCAGGAGGTGGGCGTGTAGTCGTAACCCTCGGTCAGCACCGCCACGTTGACGACGACCTGCGCCTCGCCGGTCTCGTATTCGGCGAGGCGCACCTTGCGCTCGGCGTCCGACAACTCGCCGTGGATCAGCACGGCGCGGATGCCGGCGGCGACGAAGGCGTCGGCCACGCATTGCGCGTGCGCCACGGTCGAGCAGAACACGATGGTCTTGCGGTCGCCGGCCTTCTCACGCCAGTGACGGATCACCGCGTCGGTGATGGGCGTCCTGTTGAGGATCGCCTCCACCTCGGTCATGTCGAAGTCGGTGGCGGTGCGGCGCACCTGGGCGAGCGCAGACTGCGCGCCGACGTCGATGACGAAGGTGCGCGGCGGAACCAGATGGCCTGAGGCGATGAGCTCGCCCAAGGTGATCTGGTCGGCGACGTTGCTGAACACTTCGCGCAGCCCCTTGCCGTCGCTGCGCGCGGGCGTGGCCGTGGCGCCGAAGATCAGCGCGCGGGGGTTGCGCGACAGCACGCGATCGATCACGCGCCGGTAGGACGGTGAGGCGGCGTGATGCGCCTCATCGACCACCAACAGATCGAGCGTGGGCATCGCGTCGAGATGCGCGTCGCGTGAGAGCGTCTGCACCATCGCGAAGGTGGCGCGCCCGGCCCAGGACTTCTCCTTGGCATCGAACACCGAGGTCGCGACGCCCGGATTGACCCGGCCGAACTTCTCCCGGTTCTGGGCGGTGAGCTCGTCGCGGTGGGCGAGGATGCAGGCCTTCGCGTCGGGCTCCTCCAGCACGCCGCCGGCGACCGCCGACAGCATGATGGTCTTGCCCGAACCGGTGGGACCGATGGCCAGGGTGTCACCGTGCTGGCGCAGCGCCGCGAGCGAGCGCTCCACCAGCAGGGCCTGGCGGGGACGAAGCATCATGACGGTAGCCCCCTTACTGCGCCCAGCTCGGACGGCCCGTGACCGGAGCGCGACCGGTGGCCTGGGCATAGGCGTTCGGCGTCGCGGGCGCCGGGGCGGACGGGCGCGCGTTGCCCATCAGCGCGGCGTAGTCCTTGTGGTCGGGCTGGATCGCCTGCTTGATGACAGCCTTGTCCTGGCCGTTCTGGTCCTTCTCCCAGTCGACCTTGCCGAGGAACTCGATGCCGTCGAGGTCGGCGAACCCGGCGATGCGCCGGGCGTTCTGGGCCTGGGGACTGGCGTCGCCCGGATGGACACCGCGCGCGGAGTTCAGGATCGCCTTGACGAAGGCGCGGCCCATATTGGCCCACTCGGGGCCCTTGGGGCTATGGAGGCCGATCAGCGACCACAGCTTGCGGCGGGCGTACTCGCCCTCCATCACGACGAACTCGCAGTTGAGGTACACCGAACCGGTGTTGTCGTTGCGGGTGGCGTAGCCGCCGGTCCAGCCCTGGCTCGCATCGTCGAAGCCGCCGGGGCGGATGGTCATGCGCACGCGCACCAGCGTGCCCTTGGGGATCAGGTCGAACGAAGACTGCTCGTTGGCATCGTTGAAATCGAAATAGCTCATGGTCATAGCTCCTTATTGCTGTACGGGTTCGGAAGGCGCGGGGCGCGCGAAGTCGAGGCGTTCGAGGGCGGGTCGCGCGGGGCCGGCGATCTTGGCCATCAGCCGGCCAAGATGCGGCTCCTCGATCTGGTCCAGGCGGCCGGAGCGGTCCTTGGCGGGGTAGCCCCAGGGATTGAGCGTGTGGCAGACGAAGGCGCGGTAGGCGGTGCCGTCGTCGGCCTTGAGCTCGGCCAGCGTCACCACCTCGTCGACGATGCCCGGCAGCTCGAGCCCGGTCTTGGAACCGTCGATCTGCAGTTGGAAGACGCGGCGATTGAAGTCGTCGAGTCGCTCGTCGAGGATGCCGACGAACCACACGTTCTTGCCGCGCGTGTGCTGCAGGTGGGTGAGCCAGGCGATCATCTCCTGGCCCATCAGGCCGTAGGCCCCGCGAAGGTCGGGCTTGCCGGTCTTCTCGGAGTAGGCCTGCGGTTGGCCCTTGCACCACTGCAGACACAGACGCCCGGCGACGGTGATCGAGTCGACGAACACGGTCTCGTACTTGTCGAGCACGCTGGGGTCGCCGAAGCGGGCGCAGACGGCGTCGAAGTGCGCCTGGCTGAACGGCTGGTCGTCGCGCAGCGCCGGGTTCGGCCCGCCGATGTACACCGCGAAGTCGCGGCATTCCTGCCAGGTGCGCGGCCGGATCGTGTCGCCGGCCCATCCTTCGACGGCGAGATCGCCCGCCTCGAGGTCGAAGAACAGGGTGGCCTCGGGCGCCAGCGTCCAGAGCTGCGAGGTCTTGCCGATGCCGCTCTTGCCGACCAGCACGCCCTTGACGCCGCGCTTCTCGGCCAGGCGCTGGTCGGCGGAGATGATGGGAAGGTTCATGCGCGGCCCTCCTTGTCGGAGAAGGCCTGCTCGATGCGGTACGCGCCGAGTGCGCCGCGCTTGCGGGCGAGGTCGTAGAGTTCGCGCAGGGCATTCATGCGGCGGCTGATGGGCCGGACTTCACTTTCCAGGGCGATGACGGCGAAGGCGATCTGGTCCAAGGTGGCATCTTCGATGGCCACGTCGGCGCCATTCGTCCCGATCCGTTCCGGCAGGGACTCCAGCAGATAGGGGTGCTGCTTTTTCAGCTTGTCGAGCAAAGTGCGGTTCTTGAACATGACGGTCACTCCTCCAGCAGGGCGAGACGGAATCCGGGCTTGCCGGTCTTGAGCGTGCGGGCGGGGGCGAAGGCGCTCTTCAGCGATTCGGGCCAGGCGTTGAACTTGGTCTCGGAGACGCGGTAGGCGGTCTCGACGTACTCGGCCGGGTCCTCGCCGCCCTCAGCGATACGGCGCACGATCTCGGCGAGCCGCTTCTGATCCCACTCGACCCGCTTGGGAAGGTCGGCGGTGACGCGCACGCGGCCGTCGTCGAAATGCACGACGCCGGTGTCCTTACCGGCGGCCATGCGCAGGGCATGGGCGCGGTCGGCGTACTTCATATCCAGCGCGCGTTCGAGGTGCTCGACGATGGCCTTGGCGGCCGAGAGCAGATCGGCGGCATCGTTCTTGAGCTGGAACAGCGCCTCGCTTTGCAGCGCGGCGAGCTCGCCGGCCGGCGTGGCGAGAACCTGGTCGGGGGTGAGGCGGCTCATGCCACACCTCCCGCGCCGACGCGCTCGGAGGTGCTCTTGCGCAGGCACTCCGCCTCGTAGGACTCGACGTCCTCGACACGGTAGAGCACGCGCCCCTGGATCTTGAGAAAGACCGGCCCGATTCCTTCGGAGCGCCAGCGTTCCAAGGTGGCTTCGCTGACGCCCCAACGGTCGGCCAGTTGGCGTTGGTTGAGGTGTTTGATACTCACGATTCGCTCCTTACGGGTTGTTGCGGAAACGTGAGGTCATTCTGGGTTTCAGGGGGTGGGCAAACCGGCGGGCAAAGCGGGCAGGATGGGCGGGCAAATCGTGCAAATCGGCCATGCGCAGAGACGGAAAAGAAAAAGGCCCGGAGTGGTTGGCTCCGGGCCCTTATCGGGGGTGGAAATGCGGGGTGGTCAGCCGGGAGGCGGGAACGGATCTTTGCCGTAGCTGTTGCGCTCGCGGATCTTCCCGTCCTCGCCCTGGATGAGCACCTCGCTGCCCTGGTTGCGCGCGATGTCGCGTGCGCGCTCGAAGGCTTCCTGTTGCGTATCGTGTACGGAGGTCAGGCGGTCGTTGCCTTCCCCCCGGACACCCCACTTGTCGCCGTTGCGGACGACCCACTGGTTCTTACCACTCATGTCATTCACCTCATCGAGATCGAAGTTGAACTGCCGGATGAAAGGATTGCGCTTCGTTGGGTGCATCACCTCCTTTGGTCGTTGACGAATTCGGGTTTCAGCCAATAGTGACCGTCGTTGTCGTGGGCGACGAAGGTGCGGTAGACGGCCTTGTGCCGCTTGCAGATGTCCGCGCCCTTGCACTTGTCGACATCGATTTCCAAAGCGTCGGCGATGGTGCGTTTATGGACGGGATCGCCGCCGCCCTGCGCGAGTACCGAAAGAAAGCCGTAGACCTGGGGCGACAGTGCGTGCCGCTCTCCGTCGATCAGTGCGATGCGGCCGGAGTGCATGAGCCGCAGGGAGGTTTCCGAATCCCGTTCGCCGATCCCGGCGGAACCGTCGAGGTATGCGTCGAGATTCTCGATGACGAAGCCGGCCTTGCGGAGATGCGCCACGGCACGCAGCGGAACGACGAGATGGCCGGCGGCCTGGATCGCTTGGGCGACGTCGGGTGTAGTGGTGATGAGGACGCCGCAGCCGGGTGCGCAGGCGGTGCGCAAACGAGCTTCGATGATGGGCGTCAAGGCCGGGTCGCTCAGCCTCCGACCGAAGAAGATAGTGCGCCGCTTTCGTCGATGTTCGATCTCGCCCAGGCGCCACAGCGCTGTCGGAACCATCTCTTCATGTTGATACCGTCCCGCAAGGCCCAGGGCCGAGGCGAGCCACCGGACGATGCGCGTGATGTCCACCCTGAGCCGTGTCACTTGATCACTGGCCAGATCCACCCAGCCGCAGTCCGTGCAGTACCCCTGGCGGCCTCCTTGCTCGAAGCGAATCCCCTCCAGATCGCCCATTCCGCACCAGGGACAGAGGATGCTCGATCCGACACCATCACCCGCCCCGATGGCGCCGAGGTCGAGGAGATGCCGATAAGCATCCATTTGTCCGGAATACCGGGCGGCATCCGGATGGAGGCTTCCCTCGGATTCCTCGACGAGCCCGCAGAGCAGGCCGAAGGCGATGTCGTTGCGCGCCTGCACGGCGGCTTCTACGCGACCAGGGCCAGTTCGACCTCGGTCGGTTCGGAGACGCGCCAGGCACGCAGGAGGCGCTCAGCGAGCTTGGCGTCCTCCTCTGCCATGTCCTGGAGGTTGGAGATCCCCGATTGCTTGAGGTCGATGTTCAGTACGCGACCGCGCTTGCCCATTTCGGCAGGGGCGAAATAGATGCTGATGAGGGCCTCGACGATATTGAACGGACCGCGGAACAGGTCGTGGTCCTTCAGGTGGGCGCTCGATGCAGCGAGCACGCAGTGTTCGGCCTGATCCGCCGGTACGCCTACCCAGAAGTCGCAGATCGGCGCCCTCGTGCTCCTGAGCCGGGCGCGGCGGAGGCGAATGCGATCAATGCCGTGGGCGGCGAGGTCGATGTCGCTGTCCTCCGGAAGGTCCAAGCCGTGCCGCAGCCGGTTGAGATAGAACATCGGCTGCTTCACTGCCTCGGGCTTGACCTCCTGTTTCAGCAGATGGCGTGCGAAGAGCGTCACCAGCGGCTGGTGGACCTTGGCTCCGCCCCGGCCGACGGTGTCGACGATGCCGGATGCGGGGAAGTAGACCAGCGCGAGATTGGTCGCCGGGCGGGTCGTCCGGCGGCGCATGCCCTCTTCGACGAACTCCACCAGATCGTTGGGATCGTCCTCCACGTAGACGCTGATCTGCACACCGCCGTCCAGGTGACGGTCGCAGACGTCTACGTGGCAGGCGCGCCGCGGTCCCTTGCGTTTCGAGAGCACCTCGGACAAGGCGGCCTGCAATCCCTCGATGTCGGCAGCCTCTCGGGACACCGGCTCGGTCACCTTGATGGCTTGCCGTTTCCACGACCGCTTGCCGACGCCGAGATCGAATTGGAGCAGCGCCTCGGCCGTCATGAAGGTTTGCGGCCAGTTCACCAACACCCACATGGCCCGCTCGGCGTGGTTGCGGAGCTGTCCGAAGTCCTCCCGAATGGCCACGTCGTTGTCGCTGGCGTTGAGGATCGCATCGATGCCTTTCTGGGTCGCGAGGGCGTGGACATGGCGCAGCTCGGCGTGCAGCAGGGCCTGTTGATCCGGTTCGAGTTCCTCCAGGAGGGCGATCAGGGCATCGGAAAATGCCTTTTCCTCGGCGCTCCAGTCGAAAGATTCGGGGATGGCGATGGAACGGGAGGACAGATACGCCTGCCAAGTGGTGGCCGGAACCTGACGGGCGAGGTGACGAGGGTTGAACGCGGTCATGCCTTTCTTCTCCTTCTTCGAGACGGACGGTGCCCGGCATGCCGCAACATCCCAGAAGTACTCCTAGACAGGGATATTATGCGTTCGGTGTGCCGAACGATTCGGATTATTGATGGCTTGTGCTGGGTTTGTCAAGCAGATACCAAATCGTTCGGTACAGAGGTATACTTTCAGGCCATTCAGAGAACGAGGTGCCACATGCCATCCCCGCTGGGAGAAAAGATACGGGGCCTCCGCAAACAGCGCGGACTCAGCCTCGAGCAGCTGGCGGAACAGACCGAATCCAGCAAGAGCTACATCTGGGAGCTGGAGAACAAGGACAATCCGAAGCCATCCGCCGAGAAGATCGCGAGAATCGCTGGCGTGCTCAAGGTGACGCCCGAATATTTCATGGACGACCGGATTACCGAGCTTGAACCGTCGGAAGAGGACAAGGCCTTCTTTCGCAAGTATCGGGGCCTGTCGTCGGGAACCAAGAAGAAGCTGGACGACATCCTCAAGATCATAGAAGGCGATGACAAGTAATCCGACCACGCCCGGTGCTTGGGCCAACTTTCTCTCCAAGGCGTGGGGACGCGATCGTTTCCCGATCGACGTCAAGCTCATCGCTCAGGACATCAGTTCCCGCCAACCCGATCCGATCGCCCACATCCGGGGCGGTGACATCGGTGAGCTGGAGGGAATGCTGCTCAAACGGGAAAAGGGCTGGTACCTGCTCTACAACGACCAGGTGCAATCGAGCGGACGCATCAACTTCACCATCGCCCACGAACTGGGCCATTACCTGCTGCATCGCAAAGAGGAAGACGCCTTCCGATGCAGCACGGAGGATCTGTTGGACTGGGGCTCGACAGCCCGGCAGCGGGAAGCCGATGCCGACAAGTTCGCGGCGACGCTGTTGATGCCGCTGGACGATTATCGCAAGCAGGTCGAGTCGGCCAAGGTGGACATCGATCTGCTCGGCGCTTGCGCGGATCGGTATGGGGTATCGCTCGTGGCGGCCATCCGGCAATGGATCGAGTTCACGCCGCTGCGGGCGGTCTTGGTCGTTTCCAACGACGGCTTCATCAATTGGTCCTGGTCGAGTCGCAATGCTCTACGCACCAGGGCCAGGTTTCGGTTCTCAAAGGAGACGATACCCGTCCCCGAGGCGTCCTTGGCGGCGCAGACGATACGTCACCCTGATGAAAGAACGGGAATCGAGTTGCCTGCTCGCGTATGGTTCAAGGAAGAGCCCGCCGACATGTCCCTGCGCGAGATGCGTGTCGTCTCCGATCAGTACGAACTCGTCATCACGCTGCTCATCCTCCCCGACCGCGAGCCCTGGGAGAAAAATGACGACGAAGAGGACGAACTCCTGGTCGACACCTACACAAATTTCATCCGCAACGGGCAGCATCCGTATTAGCGGGGTCGCGACCTTCCGCATCCTTTCGTACCGGCCCGAAACTCCCTGATGGCCGAGGTCACGGCCTGACCGGACAATCTCGTCATCAAGCGAGTTGGACGTTCAGGACCGATACCGATGTGCACGATCAACCACCTACCACCCGAACGGATGACGCCGGAGCAGCGCCGGCGCGAAGCCGCATCCTTGCTGGCCCACGGCCTCGTCCGACTGCGCGAGGCCGTGTTCGCCCAGTCCGCAGGCGGCCCCGCGGAGAGCGAGTTTGAGCTTGGCTTCTCCGGCCACCAGCGCCTTCATAGCCACCCCGTCAACAACACTTTGGAGGAGGCTCCATGAAGGCAAGCACCGTCCCACCCACCCCGCCGAGCGTCGTCGCCCGGATCGCCGGGCTCCCGGATCTCTCGATAGAGGAAATGAGGGCGCTTTGGCGAGAACTCTTCGGCAGCGACAACCCGACGCCCAATCGCCAGTTCATGGAGCGGCGGATCGCGTACAAGCTGCAAGAGATCGAGTTCCGCAAGGTCGATCCCAGCCTCTTGGAGCGCAACAAGCGGCGCATCAAGGCCCTGGTGGAGACCGGCAAGGCGCGCAAGCTCGATCGCGACATCCGGCTGATGCCCGGCACCGTGCTCACCCGGGAGTACCAGGGGATCGAGCACCGGGTGACGGTCGCCCAGGACGGACAGTATGAGTTCGAGGGCAGGCGCTACCCGAGCCTGTCCATGATCGCCCGCGAGATCACCGGCACCCGCTGGTCCGGGCCGCTCTTCTTCGGCGTGAAGGCACCGGCCAAGGCGAAGAATCCGAAGAAGCAGGGAGGTCGGCGATGAACGAAGCCCTGAAGCGCCGCCTGCGCTGCGCCGTCTACACTCGGAAGTCCACCGACGAGGGGCTCGACCAGGAGTACAACTCCATCGACGCCCAGCGTGACGCCGGCCACGCCTACATCGCCAGCCAGCGCGCGGAGGGCTGGATTCCGGTGGCCGACGACTACGACGATCCCGCCTTCTCCGGTGGCAACATGGACCGGCCGGCGCTCAAGCGGCTGCTGGCCGACATCGAGGCCGGCAGGATCGACATCGTGGTGGTCTACAAGATCGATCGCCTGACGCGATCGCTGACTGACTTCTCGCGAATGATCGACGTCTTCGAGCGCCACGGGGTCTCCTTCGTCTCGGTCACCCAGCAGTTCAACACCACCACCTCGATGGGGCGGTTGATGCTCAACATCCTGCTCTCCTTCGCCCAGTTCGAGCGCGAGGTTACCGGCGAGCGCATCCGCGACAAGATCGCCGCCAGCAAGCGCAAGGGCATGTGGATGGGTGGCGTGCCGCCGCTCGGCTACGACGTCGAGAACCGGCGGTTGGTGCCCAACGAGCGCGAGGCCAAGATCGTCCGCCACATCTTCCAGCGCTTCGTCGAGCTCGGGTCCTCGACCCTGCTCGTGAAGGAGCTGCGCCTCGACGGCGTGACCTCCAAGGCCTGGACTACCCAAGACGGGCGGGTGCGCGATGGCAAGCCCATCGACAAGAGCCTCGTCTACAAGATCCTCAACAACCGCGTCTACCTGGGCGAGATCCGCCATCGCGATCAGTGGTATCCGGGCGAACACCCGCCCGTCGTCGAGCGCAGGCTGTGGGATGCCGCCCAGGCGATCCTCGCGCAGAACTCGCGTGTGCGAGGCAACAACACCCGCGCCCGGGTGCCGTTCCTGCTCAAGGGGATCGTCGTGGGGATCGATGGCCGGGCGCTCACGCCCTGGTCCACGCGCAAGAAGAACGGACGTATCTACCGCTACTACCTGCCGACGCGGGAGAACAAGGAGCACGCCGGCGCCTCCGGGCTGCCGCGCCTGCCGGCCGGTGAACTGGAGGCCGCCGTGCTGGAGCAGATGCGCCGGGTGCTGCGCGCCCCGGCCATGGTCGCCGGGGTGGCCGAGCGCGCCGCCCGGCTCGACCCCTCCCTGGACGAGGCCCAGGTCACGGTGGCCATGACCCGGCTGGATGCGATTTGGGATCAGCTCTTCCCGGCCGAGCAGCAGCGCATCGTGCGGCTCCTCATCGACAAGGTGATCGTCTCGCCGGACGACATCGAGGTGCGGTTCCGGCCCAACGGCATCGAGGTGCTCGCCCTGGAGCTGCGCCCCGAGCCCGCCCCGGAAACCCTTGAGGAGGCCGTGGCATGAATGAAATCTTGATCGACAAGACCGGTCAGCCAGAGGTGATCACCGCGAGCGACGGCAGCCTTACCATCGCTGTGCCGATCCGGATCAAGCGCCGCGGCAGCCGCAAGGCCGTGGCCCTTCCGGACGGCAGCGCTGTCCAGCCCCGTCCCTGGGATGACACGCCGACGCCGATCCAGCTCGCGCTCGCCCGCGGCCACCGCTGGCTGGCGATGGTGGAGTCCGGCGAGGCGCGCACGCTATCCGAGGTGGCCGAGCGCGAGGGGATGGATCGGGCCTATGTGAGCCGGATGGTGAACCTCACTACCCTTGCGCCGGACATCGTGGCTGCGATCCTCGACGAAACGTTGCCGCCGGAGGTGACCCTGTTCGATCTGGCGTCGGGGACGCCACTGCTATGGGACGAGCAGCGGGCCATCATCAATCCCTGATTACCGTCGCACGTGCATCCTTCGGGTTGGATTACTTGTCGAGAGACCAGCCTGACGCCTTGATCAGCTGCAGAACCCGTCCAACTTCCGATGAGGCCGGAGTCGTGTCGATGGACGGAAAGAGTTCTTTCAGTATGTCGCCGAAGGTCAGTATCTCGATGGGGTTGCCGCCGAGATTCTCGCGGAACGTCGCGTTGTCCTGCCACGCCGCTCGGCTGCCCACGACTTTCGTGACGGCCGTGATGTAGGTGAACGAGGACGAACCCGTCAGTTCGGCGACCATCGTCCTGAACGCTGCGGCCCACTTCTCCCTGGTCAGTTCGCGAAACCCGCGCCAGGCCTCACGCCCCGAGACCACCTTGTTCTTGGCGATCGCATCGACCCAGTATTCGGGACGAAAGCCACCCTGCCAGCTCTTGCAGCTCACGACCATCACCCGACGCGCGCCGTCGAGTCGCGGATGGATGCCGATCACGTCGATGTCGCTATGCACGGCATCCTGGCGGGTGTCGTACTCCACATGATCGCCGGCAGGTCGAAACTTGATGTTGTGCCGGGTGAAGTACCCTTTGTGCTGCAGGTACTCGTCCACCATTTGTTCGAGGATGTCCTCTTTCATGCCTGTCCGCCCTCGCGATCGATCCGTTGGCTGGCAAATCCCTCGAACTCAGGCCGGAGGCGGCACTGCAGAAATGCCTCGAGGAGGTTGAGGACGTGGACACCGAGCGACGCATCGAGGATGAAGTTCACCCGATCGGTGTGCTCCCTGATCCAGCCGGGGACGTTCGTTTCGTTCAGGCCGGCGACGCCGATGCGCTCGCCGTGTTTGATCAAGGAGGCTGCCAGAGTGCTCTTCGCGCTGCCGGCGTTGTAGTGTTGAGCCGTGTAGCGAGCAGCGCTGTTGGGGCCGACCTTCCCGACCTTCAGCACATGAGGCCCAAACGAGAAGACGTACACCGCCATGGTGCCGGGCGGTAATGTCTTGGGCGGCACGTGCGGCGCAGGGCACCGCTCGATCGCGATGGCATCAAGCGCCAACGAGACGCCAGCCATGCCGGCGACACGGTGAAAATCCTCCAAGAGCAGATCGGGATTCCAGGTCATCGGCCCGATTCCTCGCCGCTCGACATCCACCCGTTTCCGGCAAGCCATGTTTGCGGAAATGCAGCACCTTGCTGGAGCGCGTCCAGCGGGAATGACAGGAAGGCACGCAGACCGGCAACGACCTCGGAAAGCTGAAGCTCGTCCAAGGCATTCTTCCTCAAGAATGCTTGCCACTGAGTCTGCTTCTGCCGATCCTGCGCGAATTCGTCGCTCAATCCGAAAGGGACGCCATCCGGCAGCGGTGTCCTGCGGCGCTCGAAGGTGGCGTGGATCGCCTTGCACAGGAGCGCGCCGTCGAAGTCGGTGTAGCGCGACAAGATCCAGAGATCGAAGTAATCCTTCATGCGGCTGTTGGCGATGCCGAGCGACACCAGTGCCTCCAGCTTCTCGGCGACAACCGTGTAGCGGGGGTAGGCGCGCAGCTTCGGGGCTGGCATGTCCGGCAGCATTACCGGGTAGTCGACGGCCTCGGGGCCGGGCGTCACGGCGTCGCCGAAACCCACGTCGACCTGCACGTGGCATCGGGCACCGTCCAACAGGCCGATCAGCGTGACCCGGACACCGGAGTAGTTGGCTTCCTTGCGGATCTCCTCCGCGTGTACCGAGTCAGGCTGGAAGCGTATGCCGTCGTCCAGTTCCACCGTACAGATGTCCCGAAACGCCGCCTCGACATGCGGGATCTCGGCCGAGCCGAAGCCCAGCAGATCGGCGTCGCGTGTCGGACGATGCGGGATGTCGAACCACAAGTCGAACAGCAGCGCACCTTTCAGCAGGAACTGGTCGGCGTGGGGGGAGATGCTGAGCCGGTAAAGCAGGCGCTCAAGCGCATAGCGGGTCAAGATCAGATTGAAGTCTTGTCGGGTCTCGCGGGCGCGGTTGAGCAGGCGGGCGCGCACCGAGGCGGCCATGTTGCGCTGGTTCATGACAGGCTTTCCATGTAGGGGCGCATCACATTGGCCACACGGCACAGCGCAGCAAAACGCCAAAGTTCATCCATGCTGACGCGCTTGGCACGCCAGGACTCCTGTAGCGCCTCCAGCGCGACATCGAGGCCGATCTTGTTGCGGAACTTGAAGCAGTCAGCCACGGTCCGGGCGACGTTGGTCACGCGCACCGGCACACCATCGATGAGGTGCTCCTCGACCCCCTCCGTCAGCGCGGCGCCAGAGAAGCGCACGATGCGCAGCGGGGGATAGTCCATCTTTGGCGCGCGTGCCTTGTTGGGAATTGCCAGCCAGACCTCGAACGGCGACTGTGTGGTGAGTTCATGTAGGCGCAGTGCCGACAGCAGGCAGACGATGGCTTGCGGGTGCTTGCGTGCCACCTCGGAGAGTGCGCCGTGTTCCGAGACGGCCCGGTCCGGAATTGCGTACAGGCCCCGTCCCACGCGCTGGAGCAGCCCTTGCCGCACCAGCCGCGTGAGGGCGATCGTGGGCAGCCCACGCTCATTGAGATCGCGTGGGCGAATAAGGCCGCGCTGGGCGGCAAGATCCAGAATGCTCTGGTGCGAACTGTCCATGTCGTCATAATGTTGCGAAACGTCGGTAGCTGTCAAGAACTACCGACAAAACACAACGGCCATGGTTTCCTTTGCCTGCCGATGCCGCAATCCAACCGTTTGATTCGTCAGCACGTAACCCATTGATCTGTATAGGTCCACGTTGCGGCCTCTGCGGACTTCGGCCCTTAGCCGGCGAGCGAGGCTGGAGAGAAGAATGGCCAGGAGAGAGCGAAATGGGGCCGAGATGGGCGAGACGACCGGAGGAAGGAAGTCCGCAGGAATCCGCAGGAGTCCCCGCGAACACGCGGGAGCGCGCAAGAAAAAAGGCCAACAGCGAACTGTTGACCTTTGTGTATTGGTGGAGGCGGCGGGAATCGAACCCGCGTCCGCAAGTCCTCCGCCGTCCGGTTCTACATGCGTAGTCTGTTTTCGTTTTCGCCTGCCGTCTCCCAACA
>JAJZVM010000015.1 GCA_021845645.1 Bacillota bacterium | reverse complement strand
GCCGGCGGCCGAGAGGAGCTTCAAGGTCTGGGAGACGAGATAGTCCATCTCGCGCACCTGGCGGAGGTAAAGGAGGCGCATGCTCCGGAAGGCCTCTTCGTCCGTCGGCCTCGGCTCCATCAGTTCGTCGACGTAAAGACGATAGCCGCGGTCCGAGGGCACCCGACCCGCCGAGGTGTGCGGCTTGTCCAGGAGGCCGAGGGCCTCGAGGTCTGCCATCTCGTTGCGGATCGTCGCCGAGCTCACGCCGATCCCAAGCGTGCGCGCCAGGGTGCGTGAGCCGATCGGCTCGGCCGATGCCACGTAGTCCTCGACGATGGCGCGCAGGACCTGCCGCTTGCGCCGGTCGAGTTCCACATCGACACCTCCCCTCGTTTAGCACTCATCGTATGAGAGTGCTACGCTGAACGTACCATGCAAGAAAAACGGGTGTCAAGGCAGGAAAGGCTCGGCGACGCGGTGCAGAAGCCACCGGCCGCGGGGGCTCGGCTGCACCCGTCCAGGCACCTGCCGCAGGAGCCCCTGGCGCACGAGCTCCTGCCGCACGCCGGGGTAGGCGGCGTCGAGCCTGACGCCGAAGCGGCGGCGGAACGCCTCGAGCGAGAAGCCCTCGGTGAGGCGCAGGCGCAGGTAGATCCACTCGCCGCGCCTGCCCTCGGGCGAGAGCAGCTCCTCGCCCGCGACGGCGTCGCCCGCGGCCGCGACCGCCTTGAGGTACGGTCCAGGACCCGGGATGTTCCAGAAGCGCCGGCCCGCGAGGTGCGAGTGGGCCCCCGGCCCGAAGCCGCGGTAGTCGCCCTGGTGCCAGTAGAGGAGGTTGTGGCGCGAGCGGCGCCCCCTGCGCGCGAAGTTCGAGATCTCGTAGCGGGCGAGCCCCGCCGCCTCGCACGCCGACGCGACCGCCTCGCCGGCCGCCACCACCTCGTCGTCCCTTGGCAGGTCGAGCTGGCCCCAGCGCGCGAGCGTGCCGAAGTAGGTGCCGCTCTCCACCTCGAGCGCGTAGGCCGAGAGGTGCTCGGGCCCGAGGGCGAGCGCCTGCCGCGCGTCCGCCGCCGCCTCGGCCGCCGTCGCGCCGGGCAGGCCGTAGATGATGTCGAGGTTCAGGTTCGAGAAGCCGGCCTGCCGCGCGGCGCGCACCGCCGCGCGCGTGTCCTCCGGACCGTGCCCGCGGCCGAGCTTGCGCAGCGTCTCGGCCGAGAAGCTCTCGGCGCCGAGCGAGATGCGCGTCACGCCGGCGCGCCGCAACGCCCTGAGATACGGCAGGTCCACCGTGCCCGGGTTGCACTCGAGCGTCACCTCCGCGCCGGGCCGCACCAGGTAGCGCCGGCGCAGCAGCTTGAGCAGCCCCGCGATCGCATCGGGCGGGAAGAGGCTCGGCGTGCCGCCGCCGAAGTAGACCGACCGCACCTCGCGCCCGACGTCGTCCCCGCCGGAGCGGGCGATCTCCTGCGCGATGCCCTCGGCCATCGCCTGCAGTGTCCCTGGACGCGGCGGCAGGCGGTAGGCGTTGAAATCGCAGTAGTGGCACTTGTACGGGCAGTACGGCATGTGCAGGTAGACCCCCATCGGCTCAGTCACCGCGTCTGAGGACGGCCATGAACGCCTCCTGCGGCACCTCCACCTGACCGAGCCGGCGCATGCGCTTCTTGCCTTCCTTCTGCTTCTCGAGGAGCTTGCGCTTGCGCGTGATGTCGCCGCCGTAGCACTTGGCCAGCACGTCCTTGCGCAGGGCCCGGATCGTCTCGCGCGCCAGCACCTTGCCGCCGACGGCGGCCTGGATCGGCACGTCGAACAGCTGGCGGGGGATGACCTCCCTGAGCTTCTCGCAGACGGCGCGGCCCTGGCTCTGGGCACGGCCCTGATGGACGATGAACGAGAGGGCGTCGACCATCTCGCCGTTCAGCAGCAGGTCGACGCGCACGAGGTCCCCCTCGCGCTCGCCCGCGAGCTGGTAGTCGAGCGAGGCGTAGCCGCGGGTGCGCGACTTCAGCTGGTCGAAGAAGTCGTACATGATCTCGCCGAGCGGCAGCTCGTAGCTCAGCACCGCCCGCTCCGGCGACGGGTACTCGATCGTGCGGAAGATGCCGCGCCGCTCCTGGCACAGCTCCATCACCGGCCCGACGAAGGAGGTCGGCGTGATCAGCGTCGCGGCGACGTAGGGCTCGTCGACGCTGGCGATGCCGCGGCCGGCGTTGAGCGCCGCCGGGTTCTCGATCCGCTCGATCCGGCCGTCGAGGTAGTGCACGGTGTAGACGACGCTCGGCGCCGTCACGACGAGGTCGATGTCGTATTCGCGCTCGAGGCGCTCCTGTACGATCTCGAGGTGCAGCAGGCCGAGAAAGCCGCAGCGGAAGCCGAATCCGAGCGCCCCTGAGGTCTCGGGCTCGAAGGAGAGCGCACCGTCGTTCAGCTGCAGGCGCTCCAGGGCCTCGCGCAGCAGGTCGTAGTGGCTCGGCTCGCTCGGGTAGAGCCCCGCGAACACCATCGGAACCGCCGGCCGGTAGCCGGCGAGCGGCTCTTTGGCCCCGCCCTCCGCCGACGTGACGGTGTCGCCGACACGCGCGTCGCGCACCACCTTGATGCCCGCCGCGAAGTAGCCCACCTCTCCGGCCGCGAGCTCCTCGACCGCCGTCGGCTGCGGCCGGAAGACGCCGAGGTCCGTGACCTCGTAGGCGGCGCCGGTCGCCATCAGGCGGATGCGCTGGCCCGGGCGGATGCGCCCGTCGACGACGCGGATGTGGCAGACGACGCCGCGGTAGGAGTCGAAGTGCGAGTCGAAGATGAGCGCCTTGAGCGGGCGGTCGCTGTCGCCCCCCGGCGGCGGCACCCGCGCGACGACGGCGTCGAGGATCGCCGCGATGCCCGTGCCGTCCTTGGCCGACGCCTCGATCGCCTGCTCGGGGTCGAGGCCGATCTGCAGGAGTTCGCCGCGCACGCGCTGGGGGTCCGCCTGCGGCAGGTCGATCTTGTTGATCACCGGGATGATCTCGAGGTCGTGCTCGAGCGCCAGGTAGAGGTTCGCCAGGGTCTGCGCCTCGACGCCCTGCGCCGCGTCGATCACGAGCAGGGCCCCCTCGCAGGCGGCGAGCGAGCGCGAGACCTCGTAGGAGAAGTCGACATGGCCTGGGGTGTCGATGAGGTTCAGCACGAAGCTGCCGCGCCCTGTCCTGTAGTCGAGGCGGACCGCCTGCGCCTTGATCGTGATGCCCCGCTCACGCTCGAGGTCCATCGAGTCGAGCACCTGGCTCTGCATCTCGCGCGCCTGCAGGGTGCCGGTGGCCTCCAGCAGGCGGTCCGCAAGCGTCGACTTGCCGTGGTCGATATGCGCGATGATACAGAAGTTGCGAAGGTCCGTACGGTCGCCCATCACTCTCGGTCCGCCTTTCAGCTGCGGGTCTGGGGACTGCCTGCGGCGGGTGGCCGTTCGACAAGGCCCCCTTCGCCGACAGGCCCGATGCATCCTGCTCCCCTACGCAAGGCAGGATTCCCCCGCCTGGGATGGAAGTGAGGGAGGCTGAATCCCTGGGAGGAGTCCATTGCACGCCATGCTGCAGGCCATCGCCTTTCTCCTGCACGAGATCGCCGACGAGAACCGCATGCTGGTCACGGCGGCGACAGCCGTGCTCGTTGCGCAGGCCCTCAAGTTCATCGTATCGTCCGTGCGCAACCGCACGGTGCTGAGCGAGCGCCTGTTCTCCTCGGGCGGCATGCCCAGCGCGCACTCCGCGATGGTCACCTCGCTCGCCACCGCCGTCGGCGCGACCCACGGCTGGCACTCGGATCTGTTCGCCATCGTCGCGGTGTTCTCCGTCATCGTGCTCTACGACGCGGTGAACATCCGCTACGCCGTCGGCCAGCAGGCCCGCTTCCTCAACTCCCTCTTCGGGCGCCGCGAGGGCGAGAGCCCGGAGTTCAAGGAGCAGCTCGGCCACACGCCGCAGGAGATCGTGGCGGGGGCCGTGCTGGGCGTCATCATCGCGACGCTCTACTATCTCTGAGCGAGCCGCATCTGGAGGTGGACCGATGATCGACCCACGCAGCTACCTCGCAGAGCACCGCGCCGCGCATCTGGAAGAGCTCTTCCGGCTCCTGCGCATCCCCTCGGTATCGGCCGTCGCCGCCCACCGCTCCGACGTGCGCACGGCCGCGCAGGCGTTCATGGACCTGATGCGCCGCGCGGGCCTGGAGCGCGTGGAGCTCCACGAGACGGCGGGCCATCCCGTCGTCTACGGCGAGCACCTCAAGAAGCCGGGCCACCCGACCGTGCTGGTCTACGGGCATTACGACGTCCAGCCGCCGGAACCGCTCGAGCTATGGCACTCGCCGCCCTTCGAGCCGGAGGTGCGGGACGGCAAGATCTTCGCGCGCGGCGCCACCGACGACAAGGGCCAGGTCACGATGCACCTCCTCGTGGCGCAGGCCATGATCGGGCAGGGCATCCTGCCGGTCAACCTCAAGTTCCTGATCGAGGGCGAGGAGGAGATCGGCTCCCTGCACCTCGCCGACTTCGTCGCCCGGCACAAGGACCTGCTATCGGCCGACTACGTCGTCATCTCGGACTCGACGATGCTGCGCCCGGGCGTGCCCGCGCTCTGCGTCGGCCTGCGCGGCCTGGCGGGCCTTGAATTGCGGCTGCGCACCGGTGCCCACGACCTGCACTCGGGCAACTTCGGCGGCGCCGTGCCGAATGCGGCGCACGCCCTCGTGGAACTCCTCGCCACCCTGCACGACCGCGACGGCCGCGTCGCCGTCGACGGCTTCTACGACGGCGTCGCGGATCTGACGCCGTCAGAGCGCCGGACGTTCTCCGCCCTGCCCATCACCGACCGCGAGTTCCTCGACCAGGCCGGCGCCTACAGCCTCTACGGCGAGAGCGGCCGCACCACCCTCGAGCGGGTCTGGACGCGCCCGACCCTCGAGCTCAACGGCATCTGGTCCGGCTTCACCGGCGAGGGGCGCAAGACCGTCATCCCGTGCGAGGCCGGCGCCAAGATCACCTGCCGCCTGGTGCCCCACCAGGACCCGCAGCAGGTGATCGCCTCCGTCACCCACCACCTGCGCCAGCACTGCCCCGACTCCGCGCAGCTCGAGGTCCTGGACGTGGGCGGCGTCCCCGCCTTCCTGGCGCCACCGGGGCATCCCGCGCTGCGCGCCGCGGAGCAGGCCCTGCGCGAGGCCTACGGGCACGAGCCGGACGTCATTCGCATGGGCGGCTCCATCCCCGTCGTCACGGCGTTCCAGGAGCTGCTCGGCCTGCCCACGCTGCTGATGGGCTTCGGCCTGCCGGACGAGAACCTGCACGCGCCCGACGAGCATTTCGCGCTCGAGAACTTCGCGAAGGGCATGCTCGCCATCTGGCGCTTCTGGCAGATCGCCGACTGAACCGGGCTCTCGTACGGCGACGGGGGCTCCCTCACGGGAGCCCCCGTCGCCATCCGTCCACGTCTCAGGCCAGGTTGCGCTCGAGCTCCTGGCGCAGCTGGTTCTTCGGCCTGTAGCCGATGATGCGGTCCTTGAGCCGCCCCTCCTCGAACACGGCGAGGGTTGGGATGCTCATGATGCCGTACGTCGAGGCGATCTGGGGATTCTGGTCGACGTTCAGCTTCAGCACCTTGATGCGCTCGCCGAACTCGCCCGCGAGCTCTTCGACAATCGGCGACACCATACGGCAAGGGCCGCACCACTCGGCCCAGAAGTCCACCAGAACCGGGCGATCCGCGCCCAGGACCTCCGTGGCGAAGGTGTCCTCCGTCACGTTCGCGACTGCATCGCTCAAACCATTCCCTCCCACCAATGCCTTACCCCCTGGGGTAGGGCGTCGTATTGTCATGCTACGCCGCCACCGGTCGGGGGTCAAGGCGCAGGCGCACCGCCGAGGAAGTCGGCGATCGCCTGCGCGATGCCTGGCAGGGCGGCCCTGGCCTCTTCCGGCGTCGCCTGCGGGCCGCCGAGATCGAGCGTCAGCATGGTCGGCGAGACCTGCTGGTTGAGCCGGTCGGGCGAGCGTACGATGCCGGCGAACACGTTCGGCAGGCTGGACTGAAGGTAGGCGCCCAGGCTGCGCGCCAGCGCGAGGTTCTGCGCCGCGTGCGGCTGCGGCAGGTTCTCGCCGGTGCCCACGACGAGCGAGACGCTGGCGACCATGCCGCCACCCGCCTTGGCCGTCGGCGGCACGGCGGGATAGGTCGGGCGCTCGACGTCGAGCACGATCGCGAGCTGCGGCTGCGCCTTCAGCATGCTGCGCGCGACCGCGTACGACTTCAGGTAGACGCCGAGCTCGCCCTCGCTGTCGTTCTTCTGGAGCGAGGCGATCGTCGGCACGCCGTCTGCCGCCAGGTCCTGCGCCAGGGACTGCACGACGCCGAGCACGTCCTGCGAGGGGTCCAGGCTCGTCGGCGGCGGCGCGTTCGAGGTGGCGGCGTGTCCGACGAATGCGGCAAGCCCCTCGGTGGCGTAGAGGCCGACGAGCGGCGTGCCGCGCCCGTAGATCCGAAGGCCGTCCGGGAGCGGCCGGGGCGCGGCGGCCGCCGCCTGCGGCAGGCGTCCGAGCCACTGCGTCAGCGAGACCGCGCTCCGGCTCTGGCCGCGGCGCGTGAAGCCGAATCCCGCGAAGGCGCTTTGGAATAGGCTCGCAGGGTCGTGCGGCAGCACACCGGCGACGGCATAGAGCCCAAGCGCGGCGATCTGATCGCCGGCGACGCCGAACGGGCCGGCCGGCGGCCGCATGCCGCCCAGCGTCGGCAGTCCCTCGCCGAGAAGGTAGCGCAGGCTCGAGGCTGGCAGCGGCAGGCTGCGGCTGACCGGCGGGCGGCTCCAGGCGCTGCCGGCGAGGGTCGGCACGACCGACCCGCCGCGTACGTAGAGCACGAGCCCCAGCAGGAGCAGCAGCGGCACGCCGGAGCGCCGCACGAGGACCCGCGCGAGGCCGCTCACGTCGCGAATCTGCAAACGGGCCCACCTCCCTACGCCTCTATGCCGGCGAGGGCCTCGGCAGACGCCCGGCCGCCGCGGCACCAGACGCCCATACACCAGACGCCCATACACTTCCCATAGCGGCAGAGGCATGCTACAATGCGTTGTCGGAGGTGGAGACGCTTGGCCAACATCAAGTCCGCAAAGAAGCGGGCGGCATTGGCGGAAGTGCGGCGGCTCAGGAACCGTGCCGTACGTTCCACAGTGCACACGGCGGTCCGGCGCTTCGAGCGGGCTGTGGCCACCGATGCGGCGGCTTCCGAGCAGGAGTTCCGGGAAGCCTGCCGTCAACTCGATCGGGCGGTGATCCGCGGCGTGCTGCATCGCAACGCTGCGGCCCGCAAGAAGTCGCGCCTCGCCAAGAAGCTTTCGCTCTCGTCCTGAATGCGCATGCGAAGCCGCCCCGGCCTTAGGGCCCGGGGCGGCTTCGCCATCGTCCGCTTTGCCCGCTCCCAGGCCGTGCGTCAAGGCGCGAGGAGCGCGACGCGCAGGAGGCTGAGCTCCAGCGCGACCGCCTGATCACCGCCGGACTTGAGCGCGACGTCGCAGCGCAAAAGCTCCGAAAACGCGGCGGAGACGGCGCTCGGGCTCCAGCGCGGCGCGGCCTCGCACAGCTTCTGCGCGACAAAGGGGTGCGCTCCGAGCAGCTTCGCGATCTCGGGCGCCGTGCGCCCCGCCCCGAGCTCCGCGCGCGCCGACGCGAGCTGGCGCAGCTGGCGGGCGACGAGCGCGAGGAGCCCGAGCGGCGCCTCGCCCTGCGCCGTCAGCTGCCCTATCGCCTGCGCCACGCCGGCGGGCCGGCGCTGCAGGATCGCGTCGGTCAGGGCGAAGACGCGCATCTCCGCCCGAGCCGGCGCCGCCCAGGCGGCCGTCTCGCCGCTGACCGGCAGCCCTTCCTCCGTTGCGAGCCTGGCCACGGCAAGGGCGGTCGCAAGGCTGTCGAGGTCCTGGCCGCTCTCGAGGAAGGCCCGCGTCGCCTGTGGTGTGAAGGCGATGCCGTCGCGCCGCGCGAGCTCCGCAAGCCACGCGGCAAGATCCCGCCCGACGTCCGCGGCAAGCAGCCAGCCCCGCTCCGCGGCCCGGCGCACCGGGGCGAGCCGCCGGTCCGCCTCGGGCGCCCAGACGAACAGCGTCGCATCGGCCGGCGGCCGATCGATGAAGTTTCGCAGCGCCTCCGCCTCGAGCGCACGCTCGCGCGCGCCGCGACCCTCCTGCCCCGTGAGCGCGGCAGTCCGCCATGCCGCGACGAGCCGACGCTCGCCGAAGAAGGATGGCGTCAAGCAGAGCTCGCAGGCCTCGCGCAGCTGGCCGTCGCCGGCATCGACGCGCTCGAGACCCGCCTCGCGTCCCGCCGCAAGCAGCCCGAGCGCGATGCGCGCCAGCGTGGCGGACGGGCCGACGCTCAGGACGCACGGGGCGTCGCGCAAACCGTCCACCGCCGCAAGGAACTCCCGCGGGCCCATCCTACACCTCATTCCGTCTGGGGTCCGGCCGGACCTGGATGGCCTCGACCCCGCCTTGTGCCGCTGCCTCCACTCTAGCATGAGGCGGGCGACAGCGGCGCTCGGGCGCCGCTGCGTTCGCTCAGGCCGTTGTCGTGCCCTGGCGGCTGAGCGCCCGCCGGACGCCCGAGCGCAGCTCGCGCGCCGTGTACGGCTTCGGCACGACGGCGCAGAAGCCGAGGCGCCGGAGGTCTTGCGGCGGCAGCCCGTTCATGCGGCCGCTGGAGATCAGGATGGGCAGGTCCGGATCGATCTCGAGCAGTCGGCGGCCCGCTTCCTCGCCGCCCATGCCGCCCGGCACGTTGAGGTCGAGCACGGCGAGCTGGAACGGGCGGTTGGCCCGGCATGCCTTGCGAAAGAGCGAGAGCGCGGCGCGCCCGTCGGCCGCCTCGATCACGTCGTAGTGGGCTGCGGCCAGGATGCGCGCCGCCACCTCGCGCACCGGCTGCTCGTCGTCCATGAGCAGGATACGCGGCCTGCCCAGCGGTCCGGGCGACCGCCGCTGCAGCGGCAGGGCCATCCTCAGCTCCCCTTGGCCGGCCTTTGCGCCGAGGGTCATGCGCCCGCCGAGGGCGGCCAATGTACCAAGCAGGCGGCCCCGCGCGCGCGCGACCGACTCGTCGTGCTCCGCAAGGCCGCCCTGCCACCCGACCACGATCTCGATCTCCTCCATCTCCCGGTCCCCCGCCACATCGGCGCGCACCCAGACGGTTCCCGACTCTCCCGCCAGCCGGACGATCGCCTGCCCGATCCTGGCGAAGAGCCGCCAGCGCTGGGCGGGGGCGATCTGCCTGATCGCCAGTTCCGCCGCCGGCGTCACCGCCCAGCCCGCATCCGGCGCTCCGCCCGTCCCGGCCGCCGCCACCTCCTGCTGCGCGGGCTCCGCGGCGTCGCGCAGGCGGTCTGGCAGCTCCTCCGTCAGCCTGCGCGCGGCAAGAGCCCCCTGCTGCGCCGCCCGCAGGAGCTCCGCCGCAGGCCCCTTCACCACCTCGGCGGCCATGCTGAGGTTGCCGAGCAGCACCGTGAGCGCGTTGTTGTAGTCGTGGACCAGCCGGCCGCTTTCGCGGCGCAGGCGTTCTGCGAGAGCGCCGGCGGCAGCCGGGTCCTCCGCCTGCTCGCGCAAGGTGCAGATCGCGGCGGTGACGCGTCCCTTGGCGTCGCGCACGGGCCAGCAGCTCAGGCGTCCTACCCGGGCCTGTCCCCCTTCGCGGCACCCGGGACAGGCGAGGTCCCGCACGGCCTCGCCCCGCAGCACGGCGTCGAGCACCTGCCTGAGGACGCCCGTGACGCCGTCGGCGGCCGTCCCCGCGCCAGGCATAAGATGCGCGCCCTTGCGCAGGCCGAGCCTGCGCGCCGCGCTCTGATTCAGATGACAGACACGTCGATCGGCATCGACGACGAGCATGGCGTCCTGGGCCTGGTCGAACGCCTCGCGCAGCAGCGCTCCGCCGCTCCTGCGCTCATTGGCGGCGTCGAGCGCCGCGGTGGCCGAAGGCGTCGGCTCATCCGACAGCCAGCCCCCATCCCGTGCCGTCGCCGAACGGGAACGCGCGATGGTGTTTCCTCTCCGACCGGCGGAAGCGGTGCGCATCACGACTCCCCCTTTGCCATGAAGCGCGGCGGGAACCTACAAGGATTGCCGTCGCTTCGCAAGGAATTGCGGCACTACAGTCAGGATAGGTCGGGCATGATGACGCCATTTGTCGAATGGGATCGTGTCGAACGATTCCGCGTCATGCCGACCCGCGACAGTTGGAGGTGCAGCGTTGTTCCAGTCGTTCGAGGGCGGCCTCTGGCTGCAGCCCTCGCTCCTGTGGCAGACCCAGTGCGCGGTGATCGAAGCCGACGGCGCGGTATGCGTCGTCGACCCGGGCTTCTTCCCGCACGAGATCCACGAGGCCCAGGGGCTCGCGGCCCGCGTCGGGGGGCCTGGCGCCAGGCGCCTGCTCGTCCTGAGCCACAGCGACTTCGACCATATCGTCGGCGTGCCATACTTCGAGGGCTTCGAGACCGTCGCCTCGGCCAGGTGGGATCGAAGCAACGCGCGCAGGGCGCGCAGGGCGCTTCAGCTGTTCGACGGCGGCCACTACATCGCGCGGGACCGCCCGCTCATGACCACTGTCCGCCCGGACCGCCTGATCCAGGCCGACGGCGAGGAGATCGCGGGCTGCCGCTTCTTCCTGCTGGCGGGGCACACGCGCGACGGCCTCGCCTGCTTCCACCCGGGAAGCGGCGCGCTGATCGTCGGCGACTACCTCTCGGACTGCGAGTTCCCGTTCATCTACGTGAGCGCCCTCGCCTACCGCGAGACACTCGACAAACTTCGCCGCCTCGTCGCCCAGCTGTCGCCCAGGCTGCTCGTCTCACAGCATGGCGCCCCCGCAATGGGCGACCAGGAGATCGCGCGGCGCCTCCTGGAATCCTCCGGCTACCTCGAGCGGCTGCTCGACGCGGCGGCGGGGGCGAAGGACGAACGAGCGCTGGCGCAGGCGACGCTCGGCGCCTGGCGCCAGGGCGTACCGGATCCCATCAGCCACTACCACCGCCGCAACGCGCGCATCGCCTGGCGCGAGCTGCACCGCTAGATCTCGAGCACGATCTTGCCGGCCGCCCCCGGGGCCATCACCGCGACGTGCGCCTGCGCCGCCTCGGCCAGCGGGAAGCTCCGTCCGACAACGGGCTTCAGCCAGCCGGCCACGAGGCCCGCGCCAAGGCGCAGGTGGATGCGGCGCAGGGCCTGGGCAGGCGTCTGGAAGAGCAGGAGGCCGCGGACGGCGCCGCCGCTGCGCATCAGGTCGCGCGGGTTCAGCTGCACGGGGCCGCGCGAGCCGACGACGACGATCGTGCCCCGAGGCGCCAGCTCCGTGACGTCCTGCCCCAGGTTGCGGTCGGCGGCCATCTCGAGGATCGCGTCGAAGCCGCGCCCGCCGAACGCGGCGCGCCCCTCGGCGTAGCCGGCGTGCGGGATCGCGACGGCTCCCATCTCTTCGAGGAGCCGTCTGCCCTCTGCGCTCGAGGCACTGGCCACGACGTCCATGCCGAGGCCGCGGCAGAGCTGTACCGCCGCCGTGCCGACGCCGCCGCTACCGCCGTGCACCAGGACGAGATCGCCCGCCTGCGCACCCGCGAGATCCAGTGCGCGCAGGGCGGTCGCGTAGGGCACGCCGAGCGCGGCCCCCTCCGCGAAGCCGATGCCGTCGGGCAGCGGATGGACGCCGCCGCCCGGGCAGAGCGCATACTCCGCGTAACTCGGGCAGCCCGCGACATAGACCCTCTGCCCCTCCCTGAACCCCTCCAGGCCGGCGCCGACCGCTGCGACCACACCGGCGCCGTCGCCGCCAGGGGTGTAGGGAAGGTTCGGCAAGGGGTCATAGCTGCCTGAGCGGATGTAGGTCTCGACGGGGTTCACGCCTGCCGCGTGCAGGCGCACCAGGAGCTGTCCCGGTCCCGGCGCCGGCAGCGCCAGCTCCTCGAGCTGCAGGACCTCCGGACCGCCGAAGCTGCGGACGACGATCGCCTTCATGTCAATCCCCCTCCTCCGCCCGGTCCCAGGGCGAGGCGCCCGGGGCCGGCACGAGCATCTCCTCGAGCAGCAGCGCGAGCTCCTGCGGCGCCTCGGCCGGGGCCCTGTGGCCGCAGGCGATCGCCTGTACGGGCACGCCTTCCTGGGCGAGCGCGGCGAGCGCGGCGTCGATCGGGCCGTAGAGCGCCGCCCCGCCGCGCCCGGTGCACCCCACCGCCCGGCGCCTGACCCGCGGCGGGTGACGCAGGGCGAGCGGCTGCAGCAGGCTCGCGAGCGGCTGCTCGGACATCCGCACATCCTCGGGCGGCAGTGGCGGCGCGATGCGCCAGCCCTCGCCGTACGCCTTGGCCTCGCCGACGAGCTGTTCCGCGATCAGCGTGCCCCGGAAGAGGTCGAGGAACGACTCGCCGCGCCGCGGCAGGTACGGGTCGAGCAGGACGAGCAGGCGGATGCGCTCCGGTGCGTCGTCCGCGACGCCTGTCGCGACCATCGCGCCGTAGCCGTGCCCCACGAGCACGACCTCCTGCAGGTCCTCGTAGATCAGGAGCTGCAGGACGTCCTGCCGGTGCAGATCGAGGTCGACGCCGGCGTGGCCCAGGTGGCGGCGCTCGCCGAGCCCCGTGAAGGTCGGGCGGTAGGTCTCGTGGCCGGCCCGGGCGAGCGCGCTGGCGGTCTCCTGCCACACCCAGCCGCCTTCCCAGGCGTCGTGGCAGAGGACGAAGGTGGCCAAGAAATCCATCCTCCCGCAAGGTGGCCTTGGCTCCCTACGTTCGTGGTCGCCGCGGCCGGCCCCTGCGTGGGGACTGCCGCGCGGAGCCGGGAGGTGCTACACCAGAGGTGCAGGCCGCACGGGCCCGAGGCGGACCTGCGCGAGGAGGGATTCGTGCATGGAGGCCATCTACGTCCTCGTGGTGATCGTGGTCGTGCTGCTCCTGCTCTCCGCCCGCATCGTGCAGCAGTACCAGAAAGGTGTGCTCTTCCGGCTGGGCAGGGTCGTCGCGGTGCGCGAACCGGGCTTCACGCTCATCATCCCCTTCGTCGACGTGCTGCGGCGGGTCTCGTTGCGCATCCGCACCATGCCGATCCAGTCCCAGGGCATCATCACGAAGGACAACGTCAGCGTCGACATCTCGGCCGTCGCCTACTACCGCGTGACGGACGCCGTCAAGTCGGTGGTGGCGATCGAGGACGTGGACGCGGCCATCAACCAGATCGCCCAGACCACCTTGCGCAAGGTGGTCGGGCAGCACATGCTGGACGACATCCTGGCGGAGACGGAGAGGATCAACGCCCAGATCGCCGACATCCTGGATCCCTTGACGCGCGACTGGGGCGTCGCCGTGACGCTCGTGGAGTTGAAGGACATCCAGCTGCCCGACGCCATGAAGCGGGCCATGGCACGCCAGGCCGAGGCGGAGCGCGAGAAGCGGGCCAAGATCATCGCCGCCGAGGGCGAGCTCCTGGCGGTCGACGCCCTGAGCCGGGCAGCCGACATCATGGAGTCCCATCCCGTGAGCCTACAGCTGCGCACCTTGCAGACCCTGGCGGAGATCGCGGTCGACAAGAATTCGACAGTCGTCTTCCCGTCACCGCTGATGAGTACGATCCAGGAGGTGGGGGCCTTCCTCAGGCGCGAGCGGGAGAGCATGGCGCCGCCGGTCGGCGGCAAGGGCCGCGAAGCGGGCGGCTGAACCGCCGGCCGTGCCCCTTGCAGGCAGGCCCTCGCTCCTCTAGGCTCAAGGCATGAAGATCACGTTCTACCTCGATGTGCTGTCGCTCTGGTGCCTCTACGCCATGCGGTCCGTCGAGCGCCTGCAGGGGGAATTCGGGTCGCAGCTCGACGTCCGCTGGCAGGCGGCCCTGATCCGCGGCGACCGGCCGCTCGGGTACGGCCGTGAGGAAAACGCCTGGTTCTACCGCCGCGCCAAGGCCATCACGGGTCAGGCGCTCGCGCCGCAGTGGCTCGAGGGCCCGCTGACCGGCACGCGCGAGGCGAACCTCGCCGCGCTCGCGGCGGCAGAGCTCGGACGCGGCGACCTCGCGGTGCCCGCCGCCCTGATGCGCGCGGCGATGGAGGAGGGCCGGCATGTCGCGCGGCGCGACGTGGCGGTGTCCGTCGCCGCTGGCGCGTCGGGTCTGGATCCCCAGCTGCTCGAGGCGACGATGGACGAACCCGCCGTGATCGCCCGCCTCACCGAGGGCAACCTGGAGATGGCCGGTTTCGGGGTCGACCAGCGCCCCACCCTGGTCTTCGCAAACGCCATCCCCGATCGCGCCATCCTCTCCGGGGTCTGGGCCTACGAGCCGATGGCGGCCCTGGTGACCGCGATGCTCCGCGACGAGGAGCGCTTCCTCGCCTTCAACCGCCAGAGCCCCCGGACCTAGGCACTGCAGCCCGGTAGGAAGAGCCCGCTCCACCCGGAGCGGGCTCTTCCTACGGTCCGGCGCCGCCGGACTTGAGGGCATCGGTCGCCCAGGCGGGACACGGGGCTGCGGCGGCCCGCGCCACGGGACCGGCCGGGGCAGCCCGCCCCACGTCACCGTCCGACCTCCTGCCACGCCACGTCGGCCCTCGCCTCGCCGGCCCGCACGGCGGCCTCGATGGCCGCCTCGATCTCCTCGCGGCGGTAGGGCTTGGCGAGTACGCCCTGGAAGCCGTAGGCCCTGTGGTCGCCCATCACGGCATCGTTCGAGTAGCCGCTCGAGGCGATCAGGCAGATGTGCGGGTCCATGCGGCGCAGCCGGTCCGCCGCCTCGCGCCCGCCCATGCCGCCCGGGATCGTGAGATCGAGGATCGCCACCTCGAACGGCAGGCCGTCGGCCTGGGCCTCGTGGCAGGCCGCCAGGGCCTCGCTGCCATCGCGTGCGATGGTGACCCGGTGACCCATGCGACGCAGCATCTCGCCCGACACCGCCAGGATCTCCCGCTCGTCGTCCATGAGCAGGACGCGACGGGTCTTTTCAGGGTGGCCGAGCGGCACGACGGGCAACTCGATGGTCGCGCGCGCACGTGGCAGGTAGAGGTGGAAGAAGGTGCCCTCGCCGACGCTCGATTCCGCATGGATGTACCCGCCGTGCCGCCGCATGATCGACCAGCAGGTGGCGAGCCCGAGGCCGTGTCCCTCCGGCTTGGTCGTGAAGTACGGCTCGAAGATGTGCTCGAGATCGCGCGCCTCGATGCCCGTGCCGTGGTCGCCGATCGCGACGTGCACATAGCTTCCCGGCTGCATCGACGTCTGGTCGTCCGCCGCGATGCGCACGTTCTCCGCGAACAGCTCGACGAGCCCGCCGTCGGGCATCGCCTGCATGGCGTTCAGGACGATGTTGGTGATCACCTGATGGATCTGGCCCGCATCCGCCTCGACCCGCCAGAGGTCCTGCGGCAGCCGCACCTGCACCTTGGCCCTCGAGCCCTGCAGCACGTAGTTCGCCGTTTCTTCGAGCAGGCCGCCGAGCATGATGCTGCGGGTGACGGGTGCACCGCCGCGCGAGAACGTCAGCAGCTGGCGCGTGAGCCCGGCCGCCTGCTGGCACGCGTGCTCCGCGCTCTGCAGCAGGCCATCCGACTCCGACCCCGCCGCGACGTCCGCCCGCGCGAGCGCCAGGTTGCCGAGCACGATCGTCAGGATGTTGTTGAAGTCGTGGGCGATTCCCCCGGCGAACACGCCGAGCGCCTCGATGCGCCGCACCCTGAGGCGCTCCTCCTCCGCCCGGCGGATGTCGGTGACGTCACGCACGGCGTAGAGGACGCCGGGCATGCCCTGCCCGTCCAGCCAGGGCACCGCCTCGACGAGACAGTAGAGCGGCACCCTGCCCGGCACCTCGATCAGCCGCTCCACCGGTCCGACCGACTGGCCGAGGTGCACGGCGTCGGCCACCGTGCCGTGGCCCGGCCGGATGTCGATCCCCTGCCAGCTGCCGATGCGCAGCTTGCCGTAGAGAAGCTCCCCGTCCGCATTCACGTCCCCGACCTCGAGTCCCAGGCTCTCGCGCGCCACGTGGTTCACGTAGACGATGCGGTGCGACGCGTCCTCCACCGCGACCGCATCTCCCAGGAGCTCGAGCGCCTCGAGGAACTGGTGCGAGATCCGGCGCTTCTCGTTCTCGTCCCGCCTGCGCCGGCTCACGTCGACGAACAGCGCGACGGCTCCCGCCACGCCACCTTCCGCATCCATGGGCGCCACCGTGAAGTCGAGGGCCAGCTCGGCGCCGCCGCGGCGCTGGAGGACGACGTCGTGTCCGCGCTGCGCGGCGCCTGTGGCGAGTGCGGCGTGCACCGCCGCCGATACTTTGAGCCCGAAGGACTCCTCTGTGGCGGCCGCCTCCATCACCGCAGCAACCTGCCGCCCCACCACCTCGTGTTCCGGCAGGTCCAGCATGGCGATGGCGGCCGCGTTGGCGAAGGTCACGGCCCCTTGCCCGTCGAGGCCGAGGATGCCCTCGCCGAGCGACCTGAGGATGAGCTCGTCGCGCCACGCCAGCTGGCGCAGGGCCTGCACGGCCTGCTTGCGTTCCGTGACATCGACGAGGTGCAGCACGACCTCACCGCTGCGGCCGCCCGCCGCCGCCTTGCCTTCGAACTCGCGCCAGCCGTCCTGCGCATGGACAAGCCGCAACGCGACGCGCCGGCTCCCCCCCGCCTGCGCGGCGAGCGCGGCAGGGATCGGGAGGTGCCCAACGTCATCCGGGTGCACGAGGTGCCTCAAGGGCAGGTCGCGCAGGGCCTGCGCCGGGCTGCCGAGGAGTCTGTCGACGGAAGGGCTCAGGTAGCCGATCGTCCCGTCCGGGCGCAGCACCAGGACAAGGTCGAGCGCGTCCTCGACCAGGGTGCGGAAGCTGCGCCAGTGCATGCGCTGGTGGTGGCGCACCTGGAACTCCACGACGAAGAGCAGGGCGGCGACCAAGAGCGCGGCGATCGCCACCTCCGCGCGCACGTCCGGCGCCTGCCAGAGCGGCAGGATGCGCGGGGCGATGGCGAAGGGGAGCCCGAGCACGCGCGCGAGCTCCGCCAAACCGAGCGCCGTGCCGAGCGAGAGCATGGCCAGGATGCGCCGGAACCTGCACCCGCCGCTGGCCAGGTTCGTGGCACGCGATGCGATGAGGAGTCCTAGCCAGACGATGACGCCCGCAACGGCTGCTTCGGCGGCGAACTTGGTCAAGGCGTGCAGGAGGCCGCCTGCGTCCGCAGCGCCTGTGGCGTGCGGCAGGGCGATGGCCGCGCCGATCCCGAGGGCCATCAGCGGGGTCGCCCAGCGCCCGTCGCGGCGTACGGCCGCCATCGTGACCCAGGTCGCGCCCGCGCCGGCGAGGGCGTCGAGCAACAGCGTCCAGACGTCGAGGCCTTCGCGCAGCGGCAGGCCGACCGCGAGGCTGAACACGATGCCGCTGGCCCAGAGGCCGGCTCCGAGCGTCAGCGCCGCGGGCACGCCGAGGGGCGACGCCGCGCCGGCCGGGTCGCTGCCGCTGCCCCGCACGTCGAAGGCAGCCCAGACGCCGAGCCAGGACATGGCGAAACCCCAGAGGAACAGGACGAGGTGGAGGTTCACGCGACCAGCCTTTTCGTGGAAGTATGCTGTCGGATGCCGTCCAAACGAGCAGCCAAGCTCTAGGCTACTCTCGCCGGTCGTCGAGCCCTGTCGAACCAACGCCCCCCTCGAAATTTCATGGATGCGTGCCGCGGGAAGTACGCGCAATGTACACGAAGTACTGTCATCCTCGACGGCGCCATGGCCTGGAGGTATGCAGATCCATTCGTCGAAGGACTGCCAGGCATTGCCGTTTGACGGGGGTGAACCATGCTCTCCGTTCATGTCGGCTTAGAGGTGGACCAATCGGGTCATGCTCAGGCATGGGTGAAAGAATACTTCGGATGCACGAGCCACGGGCAGTCCCAGGAGGAGGCCATCGGAAGGCTTCCTCAGGCTCTCCGCGAGTTTTGGTCCTGGCTCAAAGTGCATGGTGAGCCTGATGTCCCACAGTTGGATACCGAAGTGCTCATCGAGCATGTCGAGGTTTACAAGGTAGGGTCTCAACTCTCAGACGGTGATAGCGAGGGGTTCTTCACGTTTGACGCCTTTCCGCTGACCTCCGTGGAGTTTCAGCGAGCTCTGCGGTATATCTCCTATGCCCGATCCGACGTCCTTTCGTTTTCACACGACCTCGGTTACGGCTTGCTGTCTCGGATGGTAGGCAGAAGCGATCGCACCGTTGGGGCCACCCTGAACCACATGGCGTTCGCCGATCTTTGGTACGCCCAGCGGTCAGATGACGCTTCGTCTAACGAGTGGCAGACGTACTTGTTGGAAGAACTAAGAAACGTGTCGCTCAAGTGGGTGCAACGATCGTTTCAAGAAAGCAAGACGCCCATGACATACTCCGTTGGTCCAGATGCATGGAGATCTGATGGTCGTGCAGAGGAATGGACTCTCCCGAAGACCCTGCGGCGCTACATCTGGCACGACCTACTCCATCTACGGGCAATTCGCCGTGCCCTCGGGCACTCAGACCGTGCGGACTGATTCAGGTGCAGTTCGTCATGTCCGTGAGGGCCGCACCTTGCAAAACTCCGTCTCGCTATTTCAACGTTTTCAGATCTGCCCATCTTCTGCGCCTGGGTCCCATGAACGGGCTCGCTGATAGTTAGGCGGTGCACGCTCGCACTGTGGGGAGAAGGGGGGCTGATGGTGGCGTCGGCGACGGCCTGCTTTGTCGCGACCTGATGCCAGCTCGCTCCGCCGTCCGCCGTCTTGAGAAGGCGGCCGTCGCCCGTCCATCGGGCCTCCTTATGGGTGGGCGTGTTTTGGACAGCTCGGCAAATTCCTCTCGACGGAGGAGATGCCGCGCTTGGACTGGCTGACCGGGAACAAGGCCAGAAACCGCGTGGCCAGGGGGAGCTTGCTGCGGTGCATGACGGTACCGGCCGTGACGGAGTTCAGGTGATGACAGTCCGGGCACTGCCACAGGTGACTCGTGCCGGGATGCAGGGCGACTTAAGCGGGTTCTTCACTTGTCGAGATACATCGACGCAGAGGTTCGTACGTACACGCCTCGTGTCGGGCTCCGGTTGCATACGTCGGACCTGGACGCCGAAGCCACCGTGAACATGATCACGGGCGGGCTTGAACAAGCCGGCATCGAGCGGGCCAGGTGAAGTGGTGCCGATCTGCGTTGTCAGTCTCACAGGGACTTGCGGTCCATACCTGCGGCATTGCAGCGCCGCCTCAGTCTTCCCAGCGGACGGCGATCTGTCCCCCGATACCGGGCAGTGGTAGTGACTGCACTTCGGCCGCGACCGCATCGCGTTCAGCTCGCGAGAGCCTCCGCCACGGCTGCACTGTCATTGCCGCGTCCGAGCGCCGCCACGTCCCGACAATCTCTCCGCCGACGAGGAGGCCGCCGGGCCAGACCCGCGGTGTCCAAAGCGCGCGCCGGTGGTCGGCGTTCGGGACCATGAGCTCGCGATTGGCCCCTTGCAGGAGCAGATAAGCGTCGCCGCTCGGGAGCACCCGCGCGGGCGCTGCAGGCCCCGCGGCAGCTCGGCAGGCCGCCTCATCTCGGCTGAGGATCCACGCGTCGCCAACAGATGTCCGCACCGGCGTGAGCGACGTCCGTAGCGCATCGAATGCCGCGACGCCGCGACGCAAGCCGATTCCCGCCCACTGACCGAACGCCTCAGGCGTGGCCGGCCCGTAGATGTGCAGGTACCGACGCGCGAGTTCGAGGCGGGCCTCGCGTGCGTCAATCTCGTGCGCTGGTACGGTCCACACTGTCGGTTGCCGCGCGCCCTCCCACCTGATCAGGACCGTGCCGGTCGCGGCCGCGTACCTGAGACTGTTGGGGTGCACGCCAAGCGCGCGCCCGGCCTCGCCGTAGGTCATCCGCCCGCCAGCCAGGATGGCCTTGAGCCGGCAGGCGAGGTCCCCCGCCCTCTCCCGACCCTTGGCATCATCCGGCAGCGTCCCCAGCGAGAAGACGGCCAAGTCGCGCTCGGCGACGACGAAGACACTGAACCGCGGTCCCCATATCTGTACAAGCGACGGGTCCTCCCATGTGGACGGTTCGGTCCCCTCGACGCGCGCATGGATCGACAGGAGGGCGGCTCGTGGCATGCTGTCCTGCAGCCCTGCCCAGGCCGCACGCCGCAGCGAGGGTCGTCCCCGTGGAAGCCGCTCGTCGAGCGCGCCGACGTGTCGCCTGAACGCCAGGATCTGCGCCCGCGTTAACTCCAGCCGAGCCCCGGTCACGTCACATCACCAGTCACCTTGCCCACTGCAATCCGGGCCACCAAAGAACACCTCCGCGCTTCCGCTAGGCTCGCACAGGCTGATCGGCGCGGCCTCCACGCCAGATCACGACGAACCTCCAGAAGAACCAGCCTGCGACGAACAGCGCCAAGTAGATAGCAGCCCAGGCGATCCCGAACACTGTGCCGTGGGTAAGCAACGCGCCGAGGACAAGGGTGCTCAGCAGAGAGAGGAAGGCGTAGTAGAGGTTCCAAAGGAACGGGAAGAATACGGCGTCGCGCAGGCGCTCGAACGGCGCCCGCTCCCACCAGCCATACGCGAGCCACAGCACTAGTACCGTCCACGCGACGAACCAGGCGATAAGCGCCAGGGCCGCGACGAGCGACCACCCATAAGACCCCATCGGCTGGAAGGGCGACAGGTTGGGTAGCGCCTGCGCCAAATGCGCGATCCAGGGCGCTGCGAACCGTACAGTGGTCACTGGGACGCGCTGGCCGCCTGGCACCAGCGTCACGACTTGTTTGCCGGGCACCAAGAAGAGGTTGCTCAAAAGGCTTTGCAGGAGCGAAGGAAGGAGGATCCAGGTGGCTGTGGCGACGACGCTGAACACCGTGCTCATGGCAGTGCCCATAGCGAGCGCGGTGGCAAACAGGCTGAGTTGGCCCGTGGCGTCAAACAGGCAGCGCAGAAGGACAGCCCCTGCCAGCGGAGCGTTTCCGCTGAGAACCGCCGTCAGAACGGTGCCGAGTGTGCTCACGGTCGCCACGAGGAGGATGCTTGCGCTGCCGAAGACCACTTTGGCCACCAACACCTCGCGCCGACTCAGGGGACCCTCTAGGCTGTAGAACAGGCCCCCGGCGAAGCGGTCATGGGCGAAGAGGGCAATCCCCATCGCGGTCGCGACGAGGAGGTCGAACGTGGCAGTGGAGCCCGCCGAGCCTTGAGCGAACCCCTGGAGGTTTAGGCGCATGAAGGCGTTCAGGGTGGTGTGGTCGACGGCCAGCGCCGCCTGCGGCATGCTCCAGAGTCCCTGGAGCCAGAGCGCCCAGGGCGCCAGGAGCGCCAAGCTGCCCAGGACGTAAATGGCGCGGTCGACCCGCAGCTCGCGGTAACGTGCCGCGCGCGAAACAAGCAGGGCGCCGCGGTCGCGACTATCGGGCATTCCATTGGAGCTGGGCACGGGTGTAACCCTCCTTTCCCAGCATGATTCGGAAGATCTCCGTCAGGTCCAGGTCGAGCGGCTCCACCAAGACCGCCCCGTGCGCGCGGCAACGCGTTGCGATAGGCTCGATCGGCCCTTCGACCGTGATCAAGGCCGCCTTGCCCTGCCGCTCGACCCTCACCACACTCGGATCCTGATCAATCTCCGCAGGCCAATCGCCGGGAATCACCACCTGCAGGCGATGCATGCTGGCTTTGATGGCGTCGAGTTCCCCCTGGGCGATGAGGCGACCGTCATGGAGCACGGCCAGATGGTCGGCCAACCGCTCCACGTCCTCGATGTGGTGGGTGGCGACGATGACGGTGGTGCCCTCTGCCGCGGCCAAATCGATGACCAACCGAAGAACTTGGGTCTTGACCAAGACGTCGAGACCGTTCGTTGGCTCGTCGAGCAGCAGCAGATCGGGCCGAGCTGCCGCCGCGACAACGACCTGCAGGCTGGTCCGCTGGCCCCCCGAAAGCTCACGTATCAGACGCCTGGGCGCGAGGTCGAGAGCCTCCAGCATCCGCACCGCTCGCGACGCGTCCCAGCGTGGGTAAGCGAGGCTGGCATAGCGGATCCACTCATCGACCCGGAAGGCAGGCGCTGCAGCCCGCTCGCTCGCCATGTAGTGGACGCGCTGGCGCAGCCCCGCGTTTTCAACGCCCATCGGCTCGCCGAGGACCTCGATACTGCCCTTGTCCGCCAGCAGCAGACCAAGCGCGAGACGCAGGAGGGTGGTCTTGCCCGCTCCGTTCGGTCCTATCAGCCCGCAAACCCTACCGGCCGGAACCGACCACTCGATCCCGCGCAGCACCGGGTATCCCCGAAATCGCTTCTCGACTCCCGCCATCCGCAATGCCGCGGTCAAGAGTGTGCTCGCCTCCTCTCCTGATGCCACTCGTTCAGGGTGACGCGAAACAACTCAATGAGGTCGTCGTCGGTCATCTGGAGATGGTGCGCCTCGACGAGCAGCTCGCGCATACGAGCAGCGATCGCGCGAACCCGCTCGTCGCGATCGGGATGCGGGAAGGCAGCAGCGATGAACGTGCCACGCCCCTGCACGACCTCGATCACATGCTCGCGTTCGAGTTCCTGGTACGCGCGGGCGACCGTATTGTGGTTGATGGTCATCTTGGCGGCCAGTTCCCGCACGGAAGGCATTCGGTCGCCCTGCTCCAGCAGCCCCTTGGCAACGGCTTCCCGGACCCCGTCGATGACCTGTTGGTAGACGGGTTTCGGTGAGCGCGGGTCGATCGAAAGCCACATGAGCTGGCTCCTCTCCGTACGCGTGTACCAGTTCAACCGGTACACACAGACATGTTACCGGTACTTGCACCACTTGGCAAGCCCTAGATCAGTTTCGTGGAAGCTATCCCGAAGCCGCAGCAGGCATCTGCGGGAAACGCCCCGAGGAAGGCCTGCATCGCGCGCTTCAGGTGGCGAGATCTCCCCCGGGGCAGGTTCTGCCATCCGGCCTCACCACACGTGTCATACGTCTGTCATATGGGGAGCTCGGATTCCGCTCCGAGAGGCCGTTCCAGGCTAGGGCTCGGAGTCGTCGTGAATCCGAAGTACGGTTGGTATCGGTGCATTATGATCCTAAGTGATCCCGGCTCGGGGAAGTACGCGCAGTTAACACGAAGTACGGCGGAGACAGGCGCCGAGCCGCTGGGCCTCGACAAACCGACATGGGTGTCGCTATAGTGAAAGCGACATCCATGTCGCCGTTTTGGAGGGGTCCTGTTGGTCAAATCCTCGTCGATGTGGCGCAATGCACGGCTTCTCTTGCTGCTGGCGGCGCAGCTCGCCTCCAACACAGGGGACTGGCTGTTCACCCTAGCGCTCTTCGTCCTGATCGGCATCCGCTGGCACGGATCCCCGATCAGTATCAGCGTAGCCCTCGTCTGCAACCTTGTGCCGTCCATGGTTCTCGGCCCCGTCGCCGGCGCGGTGGCCGATCGGGCGAACCGCAAGGTGCTGATGATCCTCTCAGACGTGCTGAGCGCCCTTCTGCTTCTCGCGATCGTAGCGGCAAGCTCGATCCTGGAGATCGATGCCCTTCTCTTGCTCCTGGGAGCCGCCGAGGCGTTCTTCTCGCCAGCGGAGCTTAGCCTCGTCAAGGAGGCGGTGCCGGACGCACAGATGCACCAGGCGATGGCGGTCCGCACGGTGATTAATAGGGGAACCAAGCTCCTCGGTCCGACGCTAAGCGGAGCGCTTGTGGCGCTCTTGGGTGCCCGGGCACCGTTCTACATCGACGCAGCCTCGTTCGCGGCGGCAGCGACATTCGTCCTCTTCCTGCCCTCGGATGGCGTACGGCCACGGGGAGGAGGGGTACCTGCCGAGAGGGGACCGCTGCTCGCCTCCTCCCTCTCAGGGTTGCGCGAGATCGGCCGTATGGCAGCGCTACGCCGGCTCGCGCTGCTCTACGTGGCTCTCCTTCTTGGCGTAAACCTCGTCGATGCGCAGTTCGTCGTCCTGCTGCGCGGAACCGCCCATGCCGCCGTGGTCCTTGGTCTCGTGATGTCCCTTTCCGGAGCCGGCATGGCAGGTGCAGCAGCGCTCTCGATGCGCAGGCAGCGGACCACCACTCGCGTTCAAATCTCCGTCGGCGCTATCGTCATGGGAGTTTCCATCGCGGCGGAGGCCCTGCTGGTTTGGCAGCACGCGACCGCCCTTGTTCCATTCGCGGCCCTGGTTCTGGGAGGGGGGGCGGCGGTATCCTTCATCACCTTGCAGACCGCTCTGCAGCGGCGGGTGCCGGCGGAGTGGACAGGCCGTGTGATGGGCAGCGTGCGAAGCCTTGGGAGTGCCGCGGCGATCGGCGGCCCGCTCCTCGGCGGTCTGCTCGTGGGAAGGCTTGGGGTCGGGACGACGTTCCTGCTCTCCGGCGGGCTCCTGGCGGCGACAGGCGTTACAACGCTTCTGGTACGCTATGGACCGGAAGAGGTGGTGGAACGTGCCGAAGGTGCCGCAGACGCATAAGGATCGGCGCAGGGCGCAGCTCCTCGAAAGCGCGTTCGAGGTCTTCCTGCGGCTCGGATATCGCGACGCGCGCATGCAGGACGTGATAGACGAGGCTGGTGTCAGCCGCGGAAGTCTCTATGACTACTACAGTAGCAAGCGGGATCTCTTCGCGGCGGTCCTGACGCAGAGAGACGATGCGTCCCTGGAGCGACTGCGCGCCCTCGCGAGTGGTGAGCAGCCCGTTGCCCCTTATGTCCTCTCCTGGACCCGCACCGACGACGTTCCTGACGACCGGGCGGCTCGCTGGGTGAGAGCGATGGTGGAATACGAGCTCGCCGAGAGCGAGAGTCCGGCGCACAGGGAGAGGGCCGGGCAGCGTTTCAACGCCTACCTTTCCGCGCTCACCGCAGTCCTCGAAGCGGGCGTCCAGCTCGGGGAGTTCGATCCCGCCCTTCCCTGCCAGGCGATCGCCCGTTTCCTCCTGGTAGCGCAGGACGGCGCGGCGATGGGGCGCATGACGATGGGTGAAGCGTTCCGGGAAGGCGACGAGTACGGCGCGGCACTCCGACACTTTGTCCTTACGAGTCTTGGTGTGCGCAGCCGCACGGTAGGACGTTCGAGGGCAGAGTCCAAGCACCGAACGAAATGAGAAGGCGTTGGACCCTTAGCCCGTCTGAAGTTCCGGCCCTCGACTGCACTATTTCACGGTTAATCTCGCTGCATTCTGTTTCCTAAGCGCTCCGGACTCGGGCAGGTCCGCGCAGTTAACGCGAAGTTGGCCCGGCGAACTGCCGAGGACTGCCTCGGTCAGACGTCCGCACGGCAGCACGGAGCTTCAGGGGAGGAGCTGCTTTCCTGACTGCCGTACGCACCTGTCGTCGAAGCGCCCTGCCCGAAGACGACTACGAGCAGCTGCGCGGGACCGCGGTCAGGGCCATCCTGGCACATCGTGTGCTGCTGGACACGCCGACAGCGGGCCTTCGCCGTGGGAAGCGGTTCAGCGCAGCCAGGCGCCCTCGTCCGCCGAGGTGACGTGGCGCGCATAGCGCCTCAGGAAGCCCCCTTCGGCGCGGCTCGGCGGCTCCCGCCAGGCGGCACGCCGGCGCCCGAGCTCGTCCTCGTCCACCTCCAGCGTCAGGCGGCGTGCCGGGATGTCGATCTCGATCACGTCGCCGCTCTGCACGAGGGCCAGGGGACCACCGTCGGCGGCCTCCGGCGAGATGTGGCCGAGGCAGATGCCGCGGGTGCCGCCGGAGAAGCGGCCGTCGGTGATCAGCGCGACCTCCCGGCCGCGCCCCATGCCCTGCAGCGCCGAGGTGGGCGCCAGCATCTCCGGCATTCCGGGACCGCCGCGCGGCCCCTCGTAGCGGATTACCACCACGTCGCCCGCCTTGACCTGTCCCTGCTCGATGCCGCGGCCCGCCTCGTCCTGGGACTCGAAGATGACGGCCGGCCCACGATGGCGCCGCACCTCGGGATCCACCGCCGCCACCTTGAGCACGGCGCCCCGTGGCGCCAGGTTCCCGTAGAGGATGGCCAGGCCCCCTTCCGGGTCGTAGGGGTCGTCGGCCGGCCGGATCACCTCGCCGTCCGGGTCGCTCGCCAGGGCGAGCGTCTCGCCGAGGCTTGCGCCCGTCACGGTCACGGCGTCGAGGTGCATGAGGCCCGGCACCCTGCCGAGCGCCTTCATGATGGCGGGAACGCCGCCCGCCCTGTCGACGTCCTCGAGATGGTAGTGCGATGCCGGGCTGACGCGGCAGATGTTGGGCACGCGGCGCGAGAGCGCGTCGATGCGGGAGAGCGGGTAGTCGAGGCCGGCCTCCCTCGCGATCGCCATGCCGTGCAGCACCGTGTTCGTCGATCCGCCCATCGCCATATCGAGCGCGAAGGCGTTGTCGAGCGCGTCCTCGGTGACGATGCGCGACGGGCGCAGGTCGGCCGCGACAAGCGCCACGATGCGCTCGGCCGCCTGGCGCGCGAGCGCCTCGCGCCCTGGGGTCTGGGCCAGAAGCGTGCCGTTGCCCGGCAGGGCGAGCCCCAAGGCCTCGGTGAGGCAGTTCATGGAGTTCGCCGTGAACATGCCGGAGCACGAGCCGCAGGTCGGGCAGGCAAGGGCTTCGAGTTCCAGGAGCTCCGTCTCCGCGATGCGCCCCGCGCGGTAGGCGCCGACGCCCTCGAAGACCGAGATGAGGTCGATCGGCGTGCCTTCCGCCGTGCGGCCCGCCGCCATCGGCCCGCCCGAGACGAAGATCGTGGGGATGTCGAGGCGCATCGTGGCCATCAGCATGCCTGGCGTGATCTTGTCGCAGTTGGGGATGCAGATCATGCCGTCGAACCAGTGCGCGCGCACCATCGTCTCGACAGAGTCCGCGATCAGCTCGCGGCTCGGCAGCGAGTAGCGCATGCCGAGATGGCCCATCGCGATGCCGTCGTCGACGCCGATGGTGTTGAACTCGAACGGCACGCCTCCCGCCGTGCGCACCGCCTCCTTGACGATGCGTCCGAACTCCTGCAGGTGGACGTGTCCTGGCACGATGTCGACGTAGGAATTGGCGATGGCGATGAACGGCTTGCCGAAGTCGGCAGGCCGCACGCCCGCGGCGCGCAGCAGGGCGCGGTGCGGCGCACGGTCCGGCCCCAGCTTGATCGTGTCCGAACGCATGGCCTCAGCTCCCTTGGACGGGTACGGGCTTCTCGAGAAGGACATCCTGCAGGCTCGCGCCGGCCGGCACCATCGGGAACACGTTCTCCTGCGGCGCCACCACGACGTCGAGGATGACCGGGCCCGGTTCGGCCGCAGCGACTTTGAGCGCCTCGCCGAGCTCCTCCCTGCTCTCGACGCGCAGGCCGCGCCAGCCGTACGCCTCCGCCAGCAGGCGGTAGTCCGGCAGGTCCGACATCGCGACGGCGCTGTAGCGCTCCTGGTGGAAGAGCTCCTGCCACTGGCGCACCATGCCGAGTTGGTGGTTGTTGATCACGACGACCCGTACGGGCAGGCGGTAGTTCGTGGCGGTCGCCATCTCCTGCAGGTTCATCTGGATGCTGCCGTCGCCCGACACGAGCCAGACGCTCGCATCCGGGCGCGCGAGCTGGGCGCCGAGGGCGGCGGGCAGGCCGAAGCCCATCGTGCCGAGACCGCCGGAGGTGATCAGCTGGCGGGCGCGCAGGAAGGGGTAGAGGAGCGCCGTCCACATCTGGTGCTGGCCGACGTCCGTCACGACGACCGCCTCGCCGCGCGTCACGCGGTGCACGGCCTGCAGCACGGCCTGCGGCCTGAGAGGCTCTCCGCCCGAACCGCCCATCTCCATCGGCGTCGCCCAGGTCCAGCCCTGCTGGCGCTCCCACGCCCGCACCTCCCGCCACCAGTCCCTCCGCGCCGTCCGGACCTCGGAGGGCACCTCCTGCGGCAGGGCCGCGAGCAGCATCGGCAGGGTGTAGCGCAGGTCTCCCAGCACCGGCAGGTCCAGCCGCACCGTCTTGCCCATCTCCGCCCGGTCGATGTCGCAGTGCAGGATGGCGGCGCGCGGCGCGAAGTGCTTCGCCGAGCCGGTCACGCGGTCGTCGAAGCGCAGGCCGAGCCCGATGATCAGGTCCGCCTGGGCGGTGGCGCGGTTGGCCGCGAAGGTGCCGTGCATGCCGAGCAGCCCCAGGTGGCGCTCGGAGCGGCCGTCCACCGCGCCGAGCCCCATCAGCGTCGAGGCGGCCGGGGCGTCGATCCGCGCGATGAGCTCCCGCACGCGCCCTTCGGCGCCGGCGAGGACGACGCCGCCCCCGACCAGCACCAGGGGGCGCTCCGCCCGGGCGATGGCTTCAGCGGCTGAGCGCACCTCCGCCTCGGCCGGGGGACCGACGACGCGGTAGCCGCGGCGGCCCGGCGGTCCCCCGGCGTGGGGGAAGTCGCCGCGCTCGAGCGCGACGTTCTTCGGGATGTCGATCAGCACAGGTCCGGGCCGGCCGCTTCGCGCGATGTGGAAGGCCTCGTGCACGATGCGCGGGATGTCCGCCGCCCGCTCGACGAGGTAGTTGTGCTTCGTGATGGCGCGCGTGACGCCAAGGGTGTCCACCTCCTGGAAGGCGTCGCTGCCGATCAGCGGCCGCGCCACCTGGCCCGTGATGGCCACGAGCGGCGTCGAGTCCATGTGGGCGGTCGCGAGGCCTGTCACGAGGTTGGTCGCGCCGGGCCCGGAGGTCGCGAGGCATACGCCCACCTTGCCGCTGGCCCGCGCGTAGCCGTCCGCCGCATGCACCGCGCCCTGCTCGTGACGCACGAGGACATGGCGGATCGGCGCGTCGTAGAGCGCGTCGTAGATCGGCAGCACGGCTCCGCCAGGGTAGCCGAAGATCACGTCGACGCCTTCTTCGCGCAGGCAGTCGAGTAGGGTCTGGGCACCGTTTCTCATCCGTCCTGTCCTCCCTTCCGGATCCCTGCCCGGCCGGCCGGCCGGTGTGTTAGAAGTAGGCCTCGTTCAGGGACTGGCGGCTGAACAGCTCCTGGGAGAGCTGCCGCGCGACCTCCTCGGCCATCGCGCGGGTGCCGACGATGCGCTCGCCCGGCCGGCCCGTCGCGATGTCCCTCGTGCGCAGGCCGAGCCCGAGTGCCCCCTCGACGGCCTTCTCGATGCCGCGCGCGACCCAGGGCAGACCGAGGCTGTGCTCCGCCAGCATCGCCACCGAGAGGATGGCGCCGAGCGGATTCGCCGCGTCCATGCCCGCGATGTCCGGCGCCGAGCCGTGCACCGGTTCGTAGAGCCCCCGGCCGCCGTCCCCGAGGCTTGCGGACGGCATCACGCCAAGGCTGCCGACGATGCCGCCGAGCTCGTCCGAGAGGATGTCGCCGAACATGTTCTCCGCCAGCACCACGTCAAAGGCACTCGGCGTCTGCACGAGCAGCATCGCCATGCTGTCGACGAGCTGGTGTGCCACCTCCACGTCGGGATAGTCGCCGGCCACCTCGTCCACCACCTCGCGCCAGAGCCGCGACGTCTCGAGCACGTTGCGCTTGTCGACCGACGTGACCCGTCCCCGCCTCTTACGCGCCGCGCGGAAGGCGACGTGCGCCACGCGGCGGATCTCCGCTTCGGCATAGGCCATCGTGTCGACCGCGCGGCGGCTGGGCCCCGTACCCTCGCGGCCCCGCGGCTGGCCGAAGTAGACGCCGCCCGTGAGCTCGCGCACCAGGAGGATGTCCAGCCCGCCGACGCTCTCCGAGCGGAGCGGCGAGCGGCCCTGCAGGCCGGGCAGCAGGGTGGCGGGGCGCAGGTTCGCATAGACTTCGAGCGCCCGCCTGAGGCCGAGCAGCCCCGCCTCGGGCCGCACCGCAGGGCCGAGGCTGTCCCAGCGCGGCCCCCCGACGGCGCCGAGCAGGACGGCGTCCGCGCCCAAGGCCGCGTCGAGCGTCGCCTGCGGCAGAGGGCTGCCGCTCTCCTCGATGGCCTCGCCGCCGATCGGGTGGCGGACCAAGGAGAGGTCCATCCCCTCCCGGCGCAGCTCCTCGCGCACCACCCGCAGCACGACCTCCGCGGCGGAGACCACTTCGGGGCCGATGCCGTCGCCCGGCAGCAGTACCAGGTCGAAGCGCACCTCAGTTCCCATCACTGCCGTCCCCTCCCTCGAGCTCAAGTCTCAGACGGGCCATCAGGCCCCCCGCCGTCACGATCTGCTGCACGAACGGCGGCAGCGGCCGGACGGGGTACTCCTCGCCGCGCGTGAGGTTCCGGATCACGCCGGCCTGCGCCTCGACCGAGATCTCGTCGCCGCTCCGGATGCCCTCGGCCGCCTCCGGCGACTCGTAGACCGGCAGGCCGATGTTGATGGCGTTGCGGAAGAAGATGCGGGCGAAGGACGCCGCGATCACCATCGAGACCCCCGCCCCCTTGATGGACAGCGGCGCGTGCTCGCGCGAGCTGCCGCAGCCGAAGTTGCGCCGGCCGACGACGACGTCGCCGGGCCGCACCTGCGCCACGAACTGGGGGTCGAGGTTCTCGAGGCAGTGGCGCCCGAGCACCGCGGGGTCGCCTGTCACCAGGTAGCGGGCCGGGATGATGACGTCGGTGTCGACGTTGTCGCCGTAGCAGAAGGCCCTCGCCATCACGCCGCCCCCTTCGGCAGCATCTCGGCGGGATCGGTGATGCGGCCGCGCACGGCCGTGGCGGCGGCCACCGCCGGTCCTGCCAGGAAGACCTCCGCCTCGCGGTCGCCCATGCGGCCGACATAGTTGCGGTTCGAGGTGGAGAGGCAGCGCTCGCCCTTGCCGAGGACGCCCATGTGGCCGCCGAGGCAAGGGCCGCACGTGGAGGCGGCGACGGCGGCGCCGGCCTGGACGAACACCTCGATCAGGCCCTCGCGCAGGGCGGCCATGTAGACGTCCTGTGTCGCGGGGATGACGATCAGGCGCGTCTCGGGATGCACGCGCCGCCCCCTCAGGATACCGGCGGCCTCGCGCAGGTCGGAGAGGCGGCCGTTGGTGCAGGAGCCGATGAACACCTGGTCGACGGCGACGTCCCCCACCTCGCTGATCGGGCGCGTCAGGGACGGCAGCGACGGGAAGGCCACCTGCGGCTCGAGGCTCGCGACGTCCACCTCGAGTTCCTCGACGTAGCGGGCCCCGGGATCTGCCGCGTAGCGCCGCCACGGGCGCAGGGCGCGCCCCTGCGCGTAGGCCTCGGTCACGTCGTCGAAGGCCGCGATGCCCACCTTGCCGCCTGCCTCGATCGTCATGTTGGCCATCGTCAGGCGGTCCTCCACCGAAAGGCAGGGGACCGCGTCGCCCGTGAACTCGATGGCGCGGTAGAGCGCTCCGTCGTCTCCGATGCGGCGGATGGTGTGCAGGATGAGGTCCTTGCCAGTGACGAAGCGGCGCCGGCGGCCGGTGTAGCGGATGCGCATCGACTCCGGCACCTTGAACCAGGTGCGTCCGGTGGCCATGGCATAGGCGAGGTCGGTCGAGCCGACCCCTGTCGCGAAGGCGCCGATGCCGCCGTAGGTGCAGGTGTGGGAGTCGGCGCCGATCACGATGTCGCCCGGCACGACGATGCCGCGCTCCGGCAGGAGGGTGTGCTCGATGCCGCCCTGCCCCTCGGGGTAGTAGTGACGGATGCCGTGCTGGCGGGCGAAGCGCCGCATGATGCCCACCTGGTCGGCGGAGCTGATGTCGCGCGCAGGCACGAAGTGGCTCGCGACGAGCGCGATGCGCTCGGGGTCGAAGACCCGCCTGGCCCCGGCGGCCTCGAACGCCTCGATGGCGATCGGCGCCGTGATGTCATTGCCCATGACGAGGTCGAGAGGCGCCTCCACCAGTTGGCCTGGTTCCACCGCGGCCAGACCCGCCCGGTCTGCGAGCATGCGTTCGGCCAATGTCATCGCCATCAGACGGCCTCCCCTCCCTCTGCCTCGGATCCCGACTGCCGCTGCAGGGCGGCCGCCTTGTTCAGCGCGTGCAGATAGGCGAACGCGCTCGCCTCCAGGATGTCGGTGGAGACGCCGCTGCCGACGAGCCTGAGACCGCCCGCGGCGACTGTGCAGTGCACCTCGCCCTGCGCGTCCGCCCCGCCCCCTACGGAGCGCAGGCGGTAGTCGACGAGCTCCGCCGCGATGCCCGTCGCGCGCTGCAGGGCGGCGTAGACGGCTTCGACCGGCCCCTTCGCGACCGCCGCCTCGCGGCGCAGCGGCGCGCCCTCAGGGCCGCAGCGCACCGCGACCGACGCCGTCGCCGGCGCGCCGCCTGCGCTCGACACGTGGTAGTGCTGCAGCACATAGGGCTCGGGCAGCTGGTAGATCTCGTCCTCGACGAGCGACTGCACGTCCTCGTCGGTGATCAGCTTCTTGCGGTCCGTGAGCGACTTGAAGCGGACGAAGAGCTCCTTCTGCCGCTCGGGCGGGAGGTCGTAGCCGAGGGACTTCAGGCGCTCAGAGAAGGCGTGGCGTCCGGAATGCTTGCCGAGCACCAGCTGAGAGGGGCCCTGGCCGATCTCCTGCGGGTCCATGATCTCGTAGGTCGTGCGCTCCTTGAGGACGCCGTCCTGGTGGATGCCCGCCTCGTGCGCGAAGGCGTTCTGGCCCACGATGGCCTTGTTCGGCTGGACGGCCATGCCGGTGAGACGGCTGACGAGCCGGCTCGTGCGACCGATCTCGCCCGGCACGATGCCGGTCTCCATAGAGAAGACATCCTGGCGCGTCCTCAGGGCCATCGCCACCTCCTCGAGCGAGGTGTTGCCCGCGCGCTCGCCGATGCCGTTCACCGCCACCTCGCACTGGTCGGCTCCCGCCTGGAGCCCCGCCAGGGTGTTCGCGACGGCGAGGCCGAGGTCGTCGTGGCAGTGCACCGAGATCACGACCTCCGCCGCGCCGGGCACCTCCCGGCGCACCCTGCGGATCAGCGCGCCGTACTCCTCCGGGGTCGTGTAGCCTACCGTGTCAGGGATGTTGATCGTCGTCGCGCCGGCGGCGATGGCCGCGGCGATCGCCCGCAGCACGAAGGCGGGGTCCGAGCGCATCGCGTCCTGGCCGGAGAACTCGACGTCGTCGACGTAGCGCCTGGCCAGCGCGATGGCGGCGACGCTCATCGCGATGACCTCCTCCTCGGACTTGCGCAGCATGTGGCTCAGGTGGACGGGCGAGAACGACGTGAAGAGGTGGATGCGGGGGTGGTTCGCCCCCTCGAGCGCCCGCGCCGCGGCCGCGATGTCCTGCTCGTGCGTCCGCGCCAAGGCCGCGACGGCGGGCGCGCGCACCTCCCGCGCGATCTGCCGCACCGCCTGCAGGTCCCCGTCGGACGTGATGGGGAAGCCGGCCTCGATGATGTCGACGCCGAGCAGCTCGAGCTGGCGGGCGATCTCGATCTTCTCCTGCGGCATCAGGTTGACGCCGGGAGACTGCTCGCCGTCGCGCAATGTCGTGTCGAAGATCCGGATGCGACGCATCGCCTGCCACGCTCCCTTCCTGGTCCCGGGACGCTAGCGCTTCGCCTGTTCGGCGCTCTCCTCCATGTCGGGCGGCACGCGGCTCTGAAGCCACGGCATCATCGCCCTGAGCTCGCGCCCCACCTGCTCGAGCGGGTGGCTGCGCTCCTGGCGGCGCCGGGCGTTGTAGACGGGGCGGCCCGCCTGGTTCTCGAGGATCCAGTCGCGCGCGAAGCTGCCGTCCTGGATCGCCCGCAGGACGCGGCGCATGTTGTCCTTGACGTGCGCGTCGATCACCTCGGGTCCACGCGTCATGTCGCCGTACTCCGCCGTGTCCGAGATCGAGTAGCGCATCCAGCTCAGGCCACCCTCGTACATCAGGTCGACGATCAGCTTGAGCTCGTTCATCACCTCGAAGAACGCGATCTCCGGCTGGTAGCCGGACTCTGTGAGCGTCTCGAAGCCGTACTTGACGAGCTGCGTCACGCCGCCGCAGAGCACCGTCTGCTCGCCGAAGAGGTCGGACTCGGTCTCCTCCTGGAAGGTCGTCTCGATGACGCCAGCGCCGGTGCAGCCGATGCCCCAGGCAAAGGCGAGGCCGCGCCTGTGGGCGGTACCCGTGGCGTCCTGGGCCACGGCGAGCAGCCCGGGCACGGACGCCCCCTCCTGGAAGCGGCGGCGGAACTGGTGGCCAGGGGCCTTCGGCGCCACCATGAAGACGTCGACGTCCTTGGGCGGCACTACCTGGCCGTAGTGGATGTTGAAGCCGTGCGAGAAGCTGAGGGCCATGCCGGGCCTGAGCTCCGGCGCGATCTCGGCCGCGAACACGTCGCGCTGACGCTCGTCGGGCAGCAGGACGTGCACGACGTCCGCCTGCGCCGCCGCCTCGCGCACCGTGTAGACCGCAAAGCCGTCCGCCTGCGCCTGGTCCCGGCTCCGTCCGGGCCTCAGGCCGACGATGACCTGCATGCCGCGGTCGCGCAGGTTCTGCGCCTGGGCGTGGCCCTGGCTGCCGTAGCCGATCACCGCGATCACCTGCCCCGCAAGGGCACTCGGGTCCGCATCCCGGTCGTAGAAGATCCTGGCCATCCTTGGCGCCTCCTTCTGCTGTCTGCCACCTGTCCCGTCTAGGCCTCCGCCGCCGGCGGCGAGCGGGGACCGCCCTGCGCCTCCGACAGCACGTCCGCGCCACGCAGCATCGCCACCGGCCCGGTGCGCGCCACCTCCAGCACGCCGAACTCGGCCATGACCTCCAGCAGGGCCTGTACCTTGGCGCTGTCGCCGGTCGTCTCGAGCACGACGGTGCTCGGCGCGACGTCGACGACCGACGCCCGGAAGGTCTGGGCGATCTGCAGGACCTCGGGCCGGCGCTCGCCCGTCCGCACCTTGATCAGCGCCAGCTCCCGCTCCACCGACACGCCGTCCGCCATGTGGTAGACGGCGCAGACCTCGACGAGCTTGTCGAGCTGGCGCTGCATCTGCTCGCGCACCGCGTCGTCCCCGACGGCGCGCAGGGTGATCCAGGACGTCCCCGGCTCCTCCGTCGGGCCGACGGCGAGACTCTGGATGTTGTAGCTGCGGCGGCTGAACAGGCTCGCGACCCGGGCAAGCACTCCCGCCTCGTTGTCGACCAGGATGCCGAGCGTGAAGTCCACGGTCTTTCCTCCCTTGCCGCATCCGGGGTATGAAAAAGGACATCAGCCCTGCCGCAAGGGCGAGCTGATGTCGCGGTACCACCTTGTTCACCTGCCGGGCCCATGGGGCACCCGATCGGCCTTTGTCACGTGTATCGGCTTTTGTCCGCCGGTCCGCCTACTTGTCTCCGGCATCACAAGCCGGTCCGTTCAGAGGACTGCTCCGGGATGAGTGGCTCCGCGTCCTGCAGGTCCGGCTTTCAGCCGAGGCCGGCTCTCTCTTGCCCGCAGGGACCAGGAGCGCTTCCCGTCATCGCAACGTCTATCGCGCCGCCGGGTATGCAAACGCCCGGCGCACGCTCCGCGCAAGGATCTTGCGTGGAACCTGCCGCCGGGCCTTTTGTGCCAGCGGTGTATCCGGGATTACCGGATCTGTACCGCTCGGACCAGACCACCCCGAGGGGGTGCGGAACCCTAGGTACACTCCCACTCTATGTCCCTGCTGCCCGCGGCACTGGGGCCGGTCGGGCGGCGGAGGTTGTTAGGCCGAACGATAACAGAGGTGCCTGACGGCCGTCAAGCACCTTGCATCATGTTGTTTGGTACCTTGACCGGTCCGGGGGAAGACTACCTGGTCCGTTCCTCGGCGGTCGGGATCTCGAGCGGGTGCAGACGAGCCTCGATCTCCGCGCGCCGCGGCGCGAGGAATGGCGGCAAGGCGAGCTTTCGGCCGAGCTGGGGCTCGGGTTCGTCCACGGTGAACCCCGGGCCGTCCGTCGCGAGCTCGAACAGGATGCCGCTGCGGTCCCGGACGTAGATCGAGCGGAAGTAGTAGCGGTCGACGATGCCGGACGTCCGGAGATGATGCGCCTCGAGCCGCCGCAGCCAGCGGCCCTCCGCCTCGTCGTCCCTGACGCGCAGCGCGACATGGTGCACGCCGCCGCGGCCCAGCCGCGCCCGCGGCAGGTCCGCCCGCTCCAGCACATGGATCTCCGCCCCTGGTCCGCCCTCGCCGGTCGCGAACACCTGCACCTCGGGCCCGCCGGGCGCGTCGGATGGGTAGCTGCCGGCCTGGCGGAAGCCCAGCACCCCCGTGAGCAGCTCCGCCGTGTGCTCGAGGCGGGCGACGGTGAGCACGACAGGTCCAAGGCCCTGGATGCCGTGTTCCCTGGGTACGCCAGCGCCCGACCAGGGCTCGCCGCCCGCCACGCCCTCGCCGCCGTCGGTGAACGGCAGCGCCGGCCGGCCGGCCATCGTGCCGATCTCGCCCGCCGCGACCCCGAGCGCCCGCAGCCGCTGCCGCCAGTAGCCGAGGGCCCCCGAGTCCGCCACGCGCAGGCAAACGCCCGAGATACTGCCGCATCCCGGCTCTCCTCGGCCGAGGCCGGGGATCTCGAAGAACGTCAGGTCGGTGCCGGGACTTCCCCAGCGGTCCGCGTAGAAGAGGTGGTAGCTGTACGGATCGTCCTGGTTCACGGAGCGCTTGACGAGGCGCATGCCCAGGTTCCCTGTATAGAAGGCCGCGTTGCGCGCGGCGTCCACCGTCAGGGCCGACACGTGGTGGATGCCGGCCAGTTCCTCGCCCATCTCAGGACCCCCCGCCGATTACACTATGCAAATCATAGCGCAAGGTCCGCGGGCGCTCAACCGCGCGACGGAAGACCCGCCGTGGGCTGTCCGGCGGGTCCTCTGTCGCGCGCGGATCAGTGCGCCGGTTCGTGGCGGTGGTGGCGGAAATGGAGCTGCGACTGCACGAACATGTGGTAGAAGATCTCGACGATGCCGATCACGACGCCGACCAGCAGCGCCTCGCCGAGCGAGATGGTCGGGACCTGCGCGCGCGCGGGGTTCAAGAGGGACATCGCGGCCCAGAGCGTCACGGCGGACAGGACGATGTCCGACAGGACGCCGACGGCGCTCCCGTACATGCGCAGGATGACAAGGTCTCCGATCAGGTAGGCGACCAGCGTGACGATCGCCGCGTAGAGCCATACCGGCTGGAACACGATGCCGAGGACGCCGAACATCACGGCGAGCACGAGCCAGACGGCGACGAACTTCACGGCGATCAGCATGGCCTGTTTCAACGCAAAAACCTCCTCTCGCGACCCTCCCGCCTATCTTGCCTCGCGGCGGCCCAGGGTATCGGACGCGTGCCGGCGGCGGCCTGCGAGGCCGGATCACACCGAACGCAGAAGCGGGAGCGGGGCGGCCATGCCGCGTCCCACTCCCGCCTCGCGTCCAAGATCAGCTCAGCTTGAAGCGCGCCAGGGCCTGCTGCATCGCCTGTCCGGCCAGGCTTAGCGACCGCGCCGTCGCCTGCACGTGCGCGATCGCCTCACCGAGCGCGTCCTGCGAGGCCAGGATCTGCTGCGCCTGGCGCGCGGTCTCCTCGGACCCGTCCGCCACCTGCGAGATGATGCCGTCGACCGAGCCGGCCGACGCCGACATCTCCTCCGCCGCGGCGCTCGTCTCTTCGGTGATGGCGGAGATGTCGGCCATCGTCTTCGCGATCGCGCCGCTCAGCTCGTCGACGCTGCGCGCCAGGGCGAGCGCAGGGCGAAGCTGCTCGCTCGCCGCGTTGATCGCCGACTCGACGCGCGTGAAGGCGCTCTGCACCGCACTGCCGGTGGCGACCAGGCGCTGCACGTGACCGGCGCTCTCCTCGGCCGCCCCGCGTGTCTCCTCCGCCGAGCGGATGATGTCGGCCACGAGGCCGTCGATCTCCGCGACCGCCGCCTTGGTCCTGTCGGAAAGGGTGCGCACCTCGTCCGCCACGACGGCGAATCCCTTGCCGTGCTCGCCCGCCCGCGCCGCCTCGATCGCCGCGTTCAGGGCGAGAAGGTTGGTCTGGGCGGCGATGTCGCCGACCAGGTTCGTCACTTCGGCGATGCGCTTCGCCTGCAGGTCCAGCGCCACCATCAGGTCGCGCACGCGCATCGTGCTCTCGCCCACCGCCGTCTCGACCTGCGCCGACTCGGCCACGGTCGCCTCGCCGGAGGCGACGGCCTGGAGCTCATCCTGCGCCACGACCTCGACGGTGGCCAGGGCCGCGGCCATGTCCTTGGTGCGGCCCGCGCTATTCTCGCTGGCCGAGGAGACGTCGGTGGTGCGCATCGCCTGCTCCTGCGCGCCGCGGGCCACCTGCTCGATCGCGACGCGCAGCTCGTGCACCGTGCGCGCAGCCTCCTGCATGCCGGCCTGCTGTCGTCCTGCGGCCTGCGTCACCGACGTGACGGCCCCCCGCACCTGCTGCACGACCTCGTCCGACCGCTGCGCCGCCCCCAGCAGCGACTCGCTGCCGGCGGCGATCTCCGTGGCGCTGCGGATCATCTGGCGCGTCAGCTCGCGCAGGTTGCCGACCATCTCCCGTGCCGCGTCACCGAGCCGCGTGGTCTCGTCGCTTCCGGAGAAGCGCGGCGGCTCGCTCGATAGATCGCCCTTGCCGACGCGCTCCATGGCGGTGACGACGGCCCCCAGCCGTGACGCCACGTACCGCGCGAAGAACACCCCGAGCGGCAGCGCGACGACGATCGCCACCATGCCGACGAGCGCCGTCAGCAGGCGCATGAGCTGCGCGAGGTGCAGCAGGCGCTGGCTCGCCACACCGACGAAGTTGTTGTCGGTGGCGTCGGCGGTCGCGAGGTCGAGCAGGTGATCCTCCCTGGCGGCGGACGGCGCGGCGCTCGAGAAGACGAGGCGGCGGCCCGCCGCGACGCGGCCCGCCTGGATCTGCGCGATACCAGCGTCGACGTCGGCGACGAAGCGGTCCTGCTGCGCCACGATCTGCCGCACGTCCCGGGTCACCCTGCCGAGGTGCAACGCCTGCACCGCCTGTACGTCCTGCGCGAACTGGCTCGTGTCGCTGCGGTAGAGGCTCATGTTCACCGCCTGGTCGCTGCCCAGCGCGTACAGCTTCGCGGCGCCGCGAAGTTCATAGAAATTGGCACGCATGTCGGCGATCGTGGCGGCAGCCTTGTTGTAGGCGATGATCTGGGCCGCGTCGCTCCCCACGATGCCCAGGATCACGAACCCGCTGACCGCGAAGAGCGCGATGATGAGCGAGGCTCCGATCGCCGTGGCCATGATCTTCTGCCCAAACGTCCTAAGCACGCCGGTGCTCCCCCCAGGCTCCGCCGCATGGGAATATTAAATGGATCGTAATGATTTTGCCTCCAAATTGGTCCGATTGTCCATACCGAGCATGCTATTTGTACATATGGCTAGCCCATTTGGTTGGCATGTGACCCGCTGAATGGCGATCAGCGTGACATATTGCATCTGACCATCTCATCATCTGGCATTAATCCTGTCACCAGCACAAACCTGGCAGAGACCAGTAACGGACGGCGCCGCATCCAGCCAGCAGACGCGCGCGGCGGCAGGGACCGGCCATCACGCGGGGTCCGCCGCCTGGTCGTCCATGCGATCCAAGGGCGCGCGACGACGCCCACCGCGCCTCCGCGGGGAGCCCTTCCCCGCAAAGGCGCGGCTCCTTGCGGGCCGCTCTCAGTCCTCCAGGCCGTGCAGGTACCTCGCGGCGCGCGCCACGTGCTCCGCCAGCACGGAGGACGTCACAGCCCCGACACCGCCCGGCACCGGCGTGATGTAGCCGGCCCGCGGGGCGACGGCGGCGAAGTCCACGTCGCCGCAGAGCTTGCCTTCGTCGTCCACGTTGATGCCGACGTCGATGACCGTGGCGCCCTCCGCGACGAAGTCCCCCTTGATCATCTTGGCCTTGCCCGCGGCCGCGATCAGGATCTCCGCCTCGCGGCAGGTCTCGGGCAGGTTCTTCGTCCTGGTGTGGCACACCGTGACGGTCGCGTTCTGCTTGATGAGCAGCATGGTGAGCGGCTTCCCGACCACCATGCTCCTGCCGACGACGGTGACGCGCTTGCCCTGCACGTCGACGCCGTAGTGCCGCAGCACCCGCATCACGGCCTCCGGCGTGCACGGCGCGAAGCCGGTCTCGTCGCCGGAGAAGACCTTGGCGATATTGGGCGCAGCCATGCAGTCGATGTCCTTGGAGGGGTGGATGATCTTCTTGACGGCTTCCTCGTCCAGGTGCTTCGGCAGGGGCCGGAACAGCAGGATGCCGTGGATCTCGGGATTCTCGTTGACGGCCGCGAACGCCCGCTCGAAGTCCGCCTGGCTCACGGTCTCGGGGAACTCGAACACCTGGCAGCGCATGCCGACGCCCTCGAGCTTCTTGGTGGCCCCCCGCTCGTACGCCAGGTCGTCCGGTCTGGCCCCGACCCGGACGATGCCGAGGGTCGGCACGATGCCGTGGCGGCCGAGCCGCTCGACCTCGGCCAGGAGCTCCTCCTTCATGGCCGCGGCCACATCGGATCCCTTCATCGTGACAGTCACTTCAGTGAAGCCTCCACTTCCCGGTAGATCCGGTCGGCCTTGGCCATGCCCTCGGCCAGCATGGCCTCGACCTTGCGGTTCAGGTCGTCCGCGTACGCCCTGTCCTTCATCAGCTTCGTGTTGATGTAGACGTTGAGGCTGGCGCCCATCAGGGCGGCCTTGCAGAACTGCACGCCGACCCCGACGTCGCTCACGGCGATCCTCGTGCCCTTGGTCGCGAGTTCCGCGTGCAGGTCCATGGCTTCCATGGCCCGCTCCATGATCTCGTAGGGGACGCCGGAGGCGGCCTTGAGCGTCTGCTCGAGCGTCACCGCCTTGTAGCGCTGCTGCTCTTCCGTCTCCTTGGGCAGGCCGTACGCCTTCGAGAGCGGCTCGAAGACCTCGGCGTCCTTCTCCACGAGCGCGGTGAGCTTCTGCCTGAGGTCCTCCGCCTGGCCGATGATGCGCTGGATGTCTTCCTGGACGTCGGCGTACTTCTTCTTGCCGAGCGTGAGATTCGCCACCATGCAGCCGAGCGCCGTCCCCATCGCGCCGACGAAGGCGGAGGCACCCCCGCCGCCCGGCACCGGGGCGGCGGAAGCCAGGACGGTCAAGAAATCTGTGCAGCGGTCGTCCGTGATCATACGTGACCTCCACGGTTCAGAGTGATGGCCAGATTACTTTTACCACACCGCCGCCCGCATCACATCGGGACAGGCGGTTCAGGGTGGCGCATCCGCCTCTGTCCGGTTGTCCAGGCCGCATGCGCAACTCAGGCTGCACGCCTGTCCATTCGGGCCAGAGTTCCTGGACGGCGGGTCGCGCGACATGCCTGCGGCGGCAGCGGATCGTGCCGTCCGGGACGCGCGTGACGCCACTCGGCCGCCCGCGTGGGTGAGGCGTCGCCGCGCATGGTGGGCATCGCGACGAAGCCCGCACGCACGCGCAGCCGTCTTCCTCCCGGGCCAAGCCTGCCGTCGCGGCCGGCCCCGAGCCAAGGTCAGGACGGCTGATGGGGGGCGCTGCAGGCCTCGGCGAGCGCGCAGCCGCTGCAGGCGGACGGGATCCCGCAAGCGCCGAACTGCACCAGGGCACCTGCCGGCAGGCGGCCCAGCCGCACCAGGTGCCGCAGGCCCGCGCGCACGAGTTCAGGTCGGGCACCCAGGCGCGCGGCCAGTCCCTGCAGCGTCCAGAGATCCTGCTCCCTAAGGGCCTCCTCGATCTGACGAAGCACCGGTCGGACTCCTCTCACAGCCGGACGTCCATGAACGCTCCCGCCTTCTCCACCAGCAGGCCCAACGCGAAGGCGACCGCCACGTTGACCGTCACGCCCAGTGCGGCCCACCGCCAGCCGCCGCTCTCGCGCCGCATCTGCACGACGGTGGACAGGCACGGCACATAGAGCATGTACACGACGAGGTACGTGAAGGCGGCGAGCGGCGTCATCGCCTGCCTGAGGGCATGCGTCAGCGAGAGGTAGCCGGACGTCGAGCCAAACAGCACGCCAAGCGTGGAGAGCGTCGTCTCCTTCGCCACGAAGCCGAAGAGGATCGCGATCATCAGCCGCCAGTCGAAGCCGTAGTGCCGTCCCACGAGGTCGTGGAGCACCCGGCCGATCGCGCCGGCCCAGGAGCGGCTGAGCGGCTGTCCCGCCGGGAAGTACGTCAGGGCCCAGATCGCGATGGTCGCCCAGATCAGAAACCACCAGATCCGGCTGAGAAACAGCCAGACGCGATGCCATGTCGCCAGCAGGACGCTCCGCGAGGACGGCCAGTGGTAGCGCGGCAGCTCGAGCACGAGCGGCGTAGGGTCCGACGGCAGCAGTGTCCTGCGGTAGAGGGCCGTGACGCCCACGAGCGTCGCGAGGCTGATCAGGATGAGGCCGATCATGGCGAAGGCGCCCTGCGCTCCCGGGAAGAAGGCCGCCGTCATCACCGCCATGACGCCGAGCCGCGCGTTGCAGGGTATGAAGGGGATCACGAGGTTGGCGAGGAGCCGGTCCCTGGGGTTCTCCATGACGCGCGTCGCCGTCATGGCCGGCACATTGCAGCCATAGGCGGAGACGAGCGCGAAGAACCCCTTGCCGTGCAGGCCGATGAGCTGCATGAAGCGATCGACGAGCAGGGATGCGCGCGCCATGTAGCCCGTGTCCTGCAGAACCTGGTAGACGGCGAAGAAGACCGCCATGTAGGGCACGAACGACAGCACGGCGCCAACGCCTGGAAAGAGTCCCTGCAGGACAAGGCTGCGCAGGAAGGCCGGTGCGGCCCAGAGCCGGAGCTGCCCCGCCGCGGCGCCGCCCAGCGCGACGAGTGCACGGTCCACGCGCAGGGAAAGCGGGGCGCTCGCCACGAAGGCGAGCCAGAAGCCGGCTGAGAAGACGGAGGCCATGATCACATATCCCCAGAAGGGGTGCAGCAGGAGACCGTCCAGGCGCTCCGTCACGTCCCTGCGCCAGAGCCGCCGGCGGGTGCACGCCGCAAGCAGCTGCGCGATGAAGGCGTACCGGCTGTCGGCGACGAGAAGTGCGATCTCCTCCTCCGGCGCGGGGGCCGCCGCGTCCCGCGCCGGAGGACCGCCTCCTGCGGCGCCGCGCCGGACGTGCGCGCCACCGAGGGCGTAGCGCGCGGCCGACTGGTGCGCAGCCTCGACGACCTGCCGCCCGCCGGGCAGCCTCATGAGGCTGCGCCTGAGCTCGTCGTCGCCCTGGAGCAGCTCCAGGGCGACCCAGGCAGGCGGATGCGCCACGCCCGGCCCGAGCGCGGCGACCCGCGCCTCAAGCGGCGCGACGAGTTCCCTGCGCAGACGCTCCGGGTAGGGAATGGCGGGTTCCGCCCCCTGCGACCTGCGGGCCGCCTCGCGCACCCGGGCAAGCAGGCTCGTGAGCCCTGCCCCCCTCGCGGCGATGGTCGGCACCACCGGGACGCCGAGCAGCTCGGACATCTGCCCCGCGTCGACCTCAAGCCCGTCCCGCTTCGCCGCGTCCATCATGTTGAGGGCCACGACGACCCGCGGCGTGAACGCGATCAGGTCCAGGGCGAGGTAGAGGTTACGCTCCAGCCGCGACGCGTCGACGACGACGATCACCGCGTCGGGGTGTTCATGCAGGAGAAAGGACTGGGTGATCCGCTCCTCCTGGGAGTAGGCCCTGAGGGCGTACGTTCCCGGCAGGTCGACGAGCTCGATCGCCTCTCCCGCTCCCTGCCGCCCTACCTGGCCGGTGGCGTAGTCGACCGTGGTGCCCGGCCAGTTGGCGACCTCCTGGTGTGCGCCGGTGAGGGCGTTGAAGAGCGTGGTCTTGCCGACGTTCGGGTTCCCCACGAGCGCGGCGCGCATCGTCAGCCCTCCCATCCAAGAGACAACGCCCTGATCTTCAGGCGTGCAGCCTGACCGTGATCTGGTCGGCATCGCGCAGGCGCAGGGCGACCGTCGTGCCGCGCACCTCGATCTCGAGCGGCCCGCCCAGCGGCATCTGGCGGATCACGCGCACCGGACTGCCCGGCGTGATGCCAAGCGCAAGCATGCGGCTGCGAAACATGGCATGACCCGAGATCGCCCGGACCTCGGCCCGGCTTCCCGCGGGCAGTTGCGACAGCCGCAAGGTGCAGGCCATGGCGCCCTCCCTTCGGCCGACCCGGTAGCCGCAGCCCTCGCGACGGCCGGATGGCCGGCGGCCGGGCAGGGCCCGCGGCCGCTGCGAGACCCGGGCCCCGGTAAAGCTCCGCCTCCGGCATCCCAAGGGAGCCGGAGGCAGGCGGCCAACCCTCACGTCGGTGCTACCGAGTCTATGCCGCTTAGCCGAGGGCTAGCAGCAGGTGCAGATCGGGCGGACATTCCCCCTCGCCCATGGTGAGCCGTCCTCCGCCCCGCCCAGGCCCTGGCGGGAGCGGCGATGGCCTGGCGGCGTTCAGCCGCGGAGCGCGACGAGGACCGTGCGCGACTTGACGAGATGGAGGCCGTCGGATTCCTCGCGGATCTGGAGCGCGTCCCGCTCTTCGGGCGTCGCCGCTGCGAGGGTTGCCCGGATGGCCGGGAAGTCGACTTCCTCCGGCGACACGGGGGCCAGCCAGCGCATGAGCGCGTAATCCTCCCGCTCGATCTCGAGCGCCTCGACCTGGAAGCCAGCCGCCTCCACCGCCCGACGCCACTGGGTCGGCGACAGGGCCGAGCGATGCGAGGCGTCCCGCAGGCGCTCGATGCTGTTGAGGAGCCCGATCGCCGCATCATCCGCCGTCATGTCGGAGATGCCGAGCCTGCCGCCCGGGGCGAGCAGCCGGTGCGCCTCCGCAAGGAATCCGGGGACGTCCGGAAAGTGGTGGGCGGCGCGGCGGCAGGTCGCCAGCGTGAAGGAGGCGTCGGGCAGCGGGATCGCCACCGCATCGGCCACCAGGGTGGTGATGGCGAGTCCCCGCCCCTCGGCGAGCTTTCTGGCCTCGGCGAGCATTTCCGGGGTGAAGTCGACAAGGACGGCATCCGCGATCTCGCCGCGCAGATGCAGCGCCGTGTGGCCGGTGCCCGCGGCGATGTCGACCAGGCGGTCCGTGGGACCCGGGTGCAAGAGGTCCGTCAGCAGGGCGAGGTCCTGTCCTGCCTTGTGGCTCTGGCTCGTGGTGTACCCCGCGGCGTGGCGTGAGAAGAAGTCCTGCACATCGTTCGGCAACGCGATCCCTCCCTGGGACGAGCGTAGCAGGCTGCCGGCCCCCGCGACATCGCAAGTCTGTATGGCCGCTATTCCAAGGTGCGAGGTGCGGCGGCCGGGCCTGCACCACCTGGGCGTCGTCCGCACCCCGCGGCAGGCGCAGCAGCACGTGCAGGCCCGCTGCGATGCCCCGCACGGCGAGTCCTGGCAGGAGGTCACGCAGGGCGCGGATCACCCGGTCGTGCCTGCGCCGGTAGACGCCGCGCACGCGGCGCAGGTGGCGCTCGTATTCGCCGCTGCGGAGCATGAGGGCGAACGTGCGCTGCTCGAGAGGCGGCGATCCGGCGTCAAGGAGACGCTTGATGCGTGCGCCTCTGCCATGATGCCCCTCGGCAGGACGCCCCACCCGAGGCGCAGCGCGGGCACGAGGGTCTTCGAGACGGTGCCGACGTAGGCGACGCTCGCGGGGTCGAGTCCCTGCAGGGCGCGCACCGACGCCTGATCGTAGCGGAACTCCGCGTCGTAGTCGTCTTCGATCACGAGAGCGCCGCGCCTGCGGGCCCACTCGAGCAGGGCGCGACGCCGCTCGGCACTCAGGACAGCACCTGTCGGGAACTGGTGCGCCGGCGTCGTCAGGACGGCGTCGCCATGGAGACCGTCCACGACCAGTCCATCCTCATCGACGGGCTGGCCGAGCACATCGAGCCCATGCGCCTCGAACTGCCGCCACTGGCTGGGCAGACCCGGATCGTCAACGTGGACCGCCTTGGCGCCGCGCGCGGACAGGATGCGAGCCAGGAGGTCGATGCCCTGCGCGGCCCCCTGCACGACCACCTGCTCGGGATCGACGACGGCGCCGCGCGTCCGTCCGAGGTCGTCGGCGAGCGCCTCGCGCAGCACCGCCTCGCCACGCGGGTCCGGATAGTCGAAGGAACCAGGCAATGCGGTCGAAATCACCGTTCGCAGCCCAGCGAGCCAGCGGCCCGCGGGAAACAGGGTGACGTCCGGTGTGCCTGCGGCGAAGTCGTACCGGGGACGCCAGGGCGGCGACGCCGCAGGGGCCGGGGCCGCCGAGGCGCAGCGCACCTCGGCCACGATCGGCGCCGCCTTCGCGGGGACCACGAGAAATCCCTGGGCGGCAAGGCGCGCGTAGGCCTCGGAGACCACGCCGCGCGACACGGCCAGCCGGGCCGCCAGCTCGCGCGACGAGGGCAGGCGCGTCCCGGCGCGCAGCGCGCCCGCGCCGATGGCATCGCGTAGCGTGCGCTCGACGGCAGCATGCAGCGTCTCGCGCTGGCGACGTTCGACATGCAGCCAACTGGCCTCGTCAAAACTCATCGATATGGGTCTTAACACAGGTCCCGATGTCGCTCAAGGTAGAAGGAGAGCAGGTCGCCGCGGAGAGATCTGGTCAGCCTGCGGCTCCTTCGCGTGCACGGGCCGCGGCTGGGCCCGACCCGCGTCGGTGCGCGCGCCGGGGGGACTGTATCTCTGCGCGGCGGACTGCGCACCGCAAGGTTCAGGGAGGTGCTCCAGGATGGGAGAGAGCAGGAGACAGGCCTTTCGACCCGAGGATCTGACCCAGCTGTTCGTGGAGTTCGCCAACATGGGCGACGCCGAAGGCATGGCGCTACTCTACGCGCCGGACGCCATGATGGCCTTTCCGCCGGGACAGGTGACCGTCGGGCGCGAGAAGATCCAGGCCCTGTTCGAGCAGATGGTCAAGAACCGGCCGCAGTTCAAGTTCGAGGCGCCGCTGACGACGCTGGTGATGGGCGATCTGGCGCTGACCGCCACCCGCGCGACCGATGAGGCAGGCGCGCGGGCGCAGGTGGCGCGGCGCCAGGCTGACGGCACATGGCTGCGCATCCTGGACCGCCCCGACTTCCGCGCCTGACGCGCATCGACCATGACCGGAACGTCTCCCAGGGAGGTCGGCCGTGCAGCGGATACCACCGATTGCGCCGATCGCGGCCAAGGGGCCGCTCGGCCTCGCACACCTGCCCAGGATGTGGTCCAAGACCCTGCAGGAGGCCACAGGCCACCTGGTCGAGGGGTACAAGACGGGCTGCTACTTCGACAGGATCCTCTCGGCGTCGCTCGGCATCGACGTGCAGGAGGCGTTCAGCTTCGTCCGGTCCACGCGTCCTACCTACCTCGAATTCGAGGCATGGGTCCTCGCACGGGCCGGCGGGAGCCTGGACCCCGAGCGGATCGAGGCGGCGAACCAGGCCATCCTGGGACACGAGCTCGACCCTGACGAGCGCGAGGAGTTCCTGCGGGAGCTCGGCCTGCCCCCGGGCAGCCCTGTCCGCCGCACCGCGGATCTCGAGCAGCTGGACGATTGGGCCCAGTTCCACAGGCTGTTGACGGGTGCGGCCGGGGGTGGCGCCTGACAGGGCGGCGACGGCCGCCCTCGGATCGGCGGGGCGGCAGACGGGGCACGGAGACCGGTCCGCGCGCAGCGGCCCTCTGCGGCCCGCATCGCGCCGCCTGGCGGGCGGCGTCCCTCTCAGGGGACAGGGCGCTGCGCCGCACCTCCGTCCGTGGACGGAATATGGTGTAACGACGTTCCGTCACCGGAAGGAGAGGCGGCCATGGCCGAGCATGCCGTCACCGAGCATCAGATCCCGACGCCTTCGAGCAATCCGTGGGGCGTGGCCTTCGCCCCGAGTCTGGACATCTGGTTCACGGAGTTCGACGCCAACAAGGTGGGGAGGTACCACGTCGCGACCGGGTCGTTCCTCGAGCTCGACCTGCCCACCTTGGACAGCCAGCCGGCCGGCATCACCGTCGGAGCCGACGGCTCCATCTGGCTCGTGGAGGCGAACGGCAATCACGTGGTGCGGATCGATCCGGTCACCCTCGCCATCACCGAGGTGCCCATCCCGACCGCGGACAGCCGTCCTCTGTTTATCGCACTCGGGCCGGACGGCAACATCTGGTTCACGGAATCGTTCGCATCGCAGGTGGGCCGCCTCGACCCGGCGACCCTGGCCATCGCGGAGTTCGCCACGCCGACGCCCAACGCCGCGCCGCTCGGCATCTTCCGCGGACCGGACAACGACGTCTGGTTCACCGAGTCCCACGCGGGCGATGCCGCCATCGTGCAGATCGTCCTCGCCACCATGGGCATGGCCGAGGTCAAGCTGCCCGACCCCCTCAGCTCCCCCTTCTCGATCACGCTTGGCCCCGACGGCAACATGTGGTTCACCGCGCCTGGCACGACCGGCCTCGGCAACGTCATCGGCCGGATCAGTCCCGTCTCGCTCGCCCTCACGGAGATCTCGACGCCGACCGCGCACTCGGCGGTCGCGGGCATCGCAGCCGGTCCCGACGGCAACGTCTGGTTCACCGAGGGCATCGGCAACGTCGGCTTCGTCAACCCGGGAACCCTGGTCATCACCGAGATCCCGGTGGGTGCGGGCAGCAGCCCGTTCCTCATCACGCTCGGCTTCGATGACACCTTGTGGTTCACGGATCCTGGCACGAACAGCCTCGGCGAGGTCTTTACGAACGTCGCGCCAGGGCCGTGTCCGCCGGGCGGCTGTCCACCGCCCAGCGAGATCGACTGCATCGCCGTCGACAAGGTCTTCGACTACTGCTTCCAGCAGGACGTCGCACCGCAGCTCTGCGCCCCGTTTGAGTGCGCCGGCACGATCACGAGCATCACCTGCGCCGTGACAGCCGCGAGCTGCTCCTTCCAGAGCAGCGTCCCCGCCGCCACGCCGGACTTCGTGCAGGCGACGTTCCTGATCACCGCCACCGTGGACTTCACCATCGTCACCACCCTCACGACCTGCATCACGAGCGCGACGGTCGCCCTGCTGAAGACGGTGACGCTCTGCGGTCCGGCGGGCACCGTCCAGTCCTGCGATCTGCTGAGCGCCTCCTGCGTGCCGCCCGCGGTGGTCGGCGCGACGGTCTGTACGCAGGTCTCGTTCTGCCTCACGTTCACGTCGAGCGCCGTCGTCCAGTTGCTGGTGCCCTCCTACGGGTACTGCTCGCCGGCACCGTGCCAGACGCTGCCCTTGCCCCCCTGCCCGCCGTCCCCCATCTTCCCTCCCCAGTGCACCTGAACCAAGGTGCTGCGAGCCGCCCCGCAGGAGGCAACGAAGCCGCCCCGCGAGGCGGCTTCGTTGCCTGATACGTCGGCCGCCGGCCTACTTCGCGGACGCGGCCGCGGGCCCCGGCCGGAACAGCTGCTGCAGAATCTCCTTGCCGATGACCAGGACTTCGGCCTCCGCTAGACCCGTCAGCATGGCCACCTCCTAGGCCATCGTGTCCTCCAGGCTCGCCTCCGCCTCGGCGAGCGTCGCCTCGGTTTCCACGGATCTGGTGTTCCTTTGGTCATGTCGATCGGGGTGGTGCTTGGGGACGTCAGGCACGCTTCAGGGCGCCGGGTAGACCGCCGTGGCAGTCGCGTTCGCGGATGGGTAGACAACGGTGAGCTGGAACTTGCCGTGGATGGGAAGGAACTGGGCGAGGTACATCTGCTCGCCCACCTGGGCGCCATCCGCTTGAATTTGGAAGGTTCCTTCCAGGGTCGAGAGCCGTCCGGATGCCTGAGCTACGGCGTGCCGCAGGTCGAGTTGCTTGAGGCTGGACGCGGTGGCGAGGGTCTTCTGGATCACGAGTCCCGTGTTGTAGCCGGCGACGGTCTGGAAGTTGGCCGGCTGGTGGGTTGCCGCCGTATAGCCCTTGAGGAACTGGCTGATGCCAGGTCCGAAGTTGACGTGGTTGTACTGCAGAAGCGGCGGCGAGGCGTACGTATACGTGTACTCAAGATGGGACAGGCTGACCGTCTTCTCCAGCAGGGCCGTCTCCAGGCCAGGGTAGATCGTGAAGAGCATCGGGAAGTGGGTTCCCGTTGCCGCAAGGTTGTGGAAGAACGAAATGTCGTTGGCGTCATAGCCGAGCTCGATCACAGCCTGGGGATGTTGGGCGACGATGTTGTGGATCAGCACCGTGTAGTCGTCTGTGGTCGTCGGGACAGGCTTGTCAGCGATCGGCGTGATATGCGCCGCCTGGAGAAGATTGATGAGCGTTGTGGCCTGTGATTGGGTGAAGTCGTTCTCGGCATAGATGATGGCCACTCGCTTCACCTTGTGAGCGATCAGGAAATGCGCTAGCGGCGTCGGCCAAAGTCCAGACGTCGGGATCGATGTGTCGACGATGTACGGATTGCTGTTGTTGAACAGCGTAGTGCCACTCCCGGTCTGGTCGAAGAGCAATACCTGGTGCTCCTGGGCAATGGGTACGGCAACCGACGTGAGTACAGATCCGAAGTCCGAGACGAGGATGTTCACCCTGTCCTGGGTGATCAACTGCGTGTAGAGCGTCGCTGCCGTATTCGTGTCACTCTGGTCGTCATAGGAGACAAGCTTGACATGAATCTTCCTTCCGTACGCCTTGACGAACACGCCGCCGTTCGCATTCGTCTGGTTGACCCAGTACTGAAGTCCTGAGTACTCGGGTTGCGAGGACGCGGCGAAGTTGCCCGATCCGGCGTACAGAGTCCCAATCGTGATCACGCTGGGAGGAGCGGCCTGCACCGTCCCACCCACGCTGAACAGGGCAAGGGCCATAGTTGCCGCAAGCACGCAAACTCGGGTGATCCCACTCTTCAACGACCATAACCTCCTTACGACTGGGACACGGAGGCCGCGTACACCGAAGCTGCCATCCATGACCCTGGGTCTGACGGTCGAGGTTCGTCGGCTGGTCCGGCAGGTGCCAGCCACAGGACGGCGACCGCGGGAATCAGTGTTGGAAAGCGGGAACGGTCTCGTCGCCACGTGCTGCAAGGAGTTGCTGTTCCGCGCTGCTGCGCGAAACTGAGAAGGCTGACCTCGCTACGGTCGGTGCTGGCGCTTTTGCCTCCAACGGCCTCTGTTGCGCAGCGGGTCACCTAAGCCCTATGTGGTATTTGCAGACATGATGTCCCCGTTGGGTCACGCTGCCAATGGCATAAAGTACCTACTCGTCAGTCCATATGGACATGATCCCAGAGTCTACCTAACTAGAAGGCCTCGACTCTCCATGACATGGTCTGTCCTACACGGATGGCTGATTTGCCTGACACACCTGTCGCCCCGCGTCAGGTCTGCAGCCTTCCGGCTCTCTGCGTGGGGCGGCCGGCCTTCCTCCCTTTTTGCCAGTCCCGCCGTCTTACGCTGTGGTCCTGCCGGTGCGCAAGCAGGTCTCGTTCTGCCTTGGGTTCACGTCGAGCGCCGTCGTCCAGCTGCTGACGCCCGCCTACAGGTACTGCCCGCCGGCACCGTGCCAGACGCTGCCCTTGCCCCCTGCCCGCCGTCCCCCATCTTCCCGCCCCAGTGCACCTAAGCCAGGTGCTGCGAGCCGCCCCGCAGGAGGCCGCCGCAGTCGACGCGGGCTTTGGCGATGTGCAGGCGCCCTAGGACATGGCCCGCACGGTCTCGAGGCTCAAGCCGCTCCCCTGCCGCACAGCTGCCAGGCGATGCCGGGCTGGCCCACGCAGGGCCCCCGCCCTCCTGGTGCAGGGCGGGGGCCCATAAGGGTGCCGAGATCGCCACCAGTGCAGGGGCCCTTCTCCACGTGCCGCCGGCCTACTTCGCGGACGCGGCCGCGGGCTCGGGCGGCAAGAGCTGCTGCAGGATCTCCTTGCCGATGACCAGGACTTCGGCCTCCGCGAGACCCGTCAGCTTGGCGACCTCCTTCGCTATGGTGTCCTCCAGGATCGCCTCCGCCTCGGCGAGTGTCGCCTTGCCGACGAGCAGCGCGAGCCGGCGCTGCAGGGCTTCCGTCGCGTTTTCGACCTTCTGGAAGATGGCGCTGCTGCGCAGCCAGGTGATGGCGTAGCCGCCGGCGAGGGCGAGCAGAGCGAGCACGAGGGCTTGGAGCGCCGAGTCGAGCTGTGTAAGCCATGCGAACACAGGTCATCTCTCCCCTCCGGATCCCGGATCCTGGCTAGGGTTGGGTCAGGTGCCAGCCGAGGTCGTGCAGCGGCCCCATGGCCACGTCCACATCGACGGGGCCGACGCCGGCGTAGGTCACCTCGGCGAAGGCCTGGACGATGCGCGCCTTGCGGCTCACGATGCCGCCGCTCCAGGCCATCGCCTGCCACAGCGGGTAGCCGAGCGTTTCGAGCACGCGCGCGCCGTAGACGCCTGCCGCATAGGACGGGCCCAGGGCCGCCGCGAAGGCCGCGAGGTACTGCCTGACCGCCTCCAGCTGCCCTGGCTGCACGTCGTAGTCCACCGCCGTGAAGATGTGGCCGCCTCTCTGCCCGGCCATGAACGCCTCCCCCGTGGCCAGCTCGCCGTCCCTGTGCCCCTGGGCCGCACGGAAGTACGTCGCGTGATCGCCCCGCGTCTCGAAGATCGACACGATGCCGAGTCCGGCGCTGCTGATGGCGCCCGCCTCCGCGCGCGTGAGCGTGCTGCCGGGGATCCCTGTCACGTAGCGGCAGACGAAGCCGCAGCCCGCCTGGGCGAGCGCCTGGATCTGCGAGGGGGTGAGCTGGCGGGCGCAGTCGATGCCGAGGCCGACGCCGAGCATCTCACGCACCCCCACAGACGCGCCGCCAGAGGGACACCGCGCGTGGCGCCGCCCTGGGCAGTTCGATCGACCAGAGGCCGAGCATCAGCTCGGGGTCGCCGGCGAAGGCGTACGGAATCAGGGCGAACCCCGACCGCCCCCACTGCGTGCCCCAGGAGTTCGCCGCCATGACGTAGCCGCCGCCCGCGAACGCGCTGTCGTCCTTGTAGCCGACGAGATACATGTCGTGGCCGCCGAGCAGGGCGTCGCCCGGGCCCGGCATGGGTATGACGCCGCCTGCGGCAGCCTCGAAGGACTCGTAGACCGAGATGGCGATGTTGAGGGGACGCCTCGCGGCGAGAAGTGTCAGGACGGGTATCAGGGACGTGCGGGGCACCCGGCTCGCGATGCGGGAGACCGGCGACCACGACTTGATGCGGTACTGCTGCGCCGCCGCCATGGCCTCCTTGGATGGCGGCCGGATCTGGCCGACGACATACGGGTCCAGGCTCTCCGGAGCCACGCCGATATGCTGGAGAATGGCCAGCCCGTCGGTCGGGACGGCACCGGTGTCCTCTCCCGGGTGGCCCTCCTTGAGCCCTTCGAGGTAGTAGAGGAACTGCGGCGAGAAGAGCATGCCCTTCGGCCGCAGGCCCGCGACCGCCCGTGTGACTTCGTACTGCCCCGTCTCGCCGAACCCGGTGCAAGCACCCTCCGAGCCCTGGTTGCGGATGGTGCAAAGATTCGAGAAGTCGACCTCCGAGGCAAGCGGCGCCGATGTGTGCAGCAGGGCGTCCGTGGCCGGGATGAACGGGCTCCTGGGCACACGCGCCGGATCGAAGTAGCGGCGCTTCACGGCTGCACCTCCTTGCTGAACGTCTGGTAGGCCGCCTCGTGCTCCAAGATGAAGGCCCACGTGCCTGCGAAGACGGTGTCGAGGTACTGCGCCCACTGCGGCCAGTCGCTGAAGCTCACGGTGTTGATCTGCTTGAGTCCCGATGGCGAGTAGTTGAGGGAGCCGTCCTCGACGTGCGCCCCGTCGAGCCAGGTCGCCTTGATGTGGCAGATCTGATGCGCCTGCGGCGACGTGCCGACGACGAAGTCCCTGCCGTCCACGAATCCGGCGCCCACCAGCCGCTCGATCTCCCGCTCTTCCGCCATGCCTTCGGCCTGCGAGTGGTCGAAGATGATCTTGACGTCCAGGCCGCGGCTCCTGGCGGCGATCAGGACGTCGAAGAACGGCTGCAAGGTGCAGCCGTAGATCATGGTCCGGATGGAGGTCTGAGCGCTCGCGAGGAACGCTTCGAACGCCTTCAGCGCGTCCTGGTACGGCGTCACGAGTCTGGTCTGCTGCGGAGCTCCGGTCACAACGCCCAGGGACCCGAGTACATGCGCTTGTGCCATAGTACCCCTCCGCTCTGGTATATGACCCGGAGCGCTGCTCGTTACCATAAAGCCGTTATGTCGCGCCGTATGCGGCAGAAAGGACGGAGATTCCGGCACGCGGCTGGAGGTTCCAGGCGAGGCGCCGCGCTGGCGACGTCACTGCGTCGGCGCCTCCTGCGCTTCCGGCGGCAGGATCCCGGCGATCCGGGACCGAACACTTGTATCGCCAAACAAGGCGGTCCCGCCGGCGGTTGGCCGACGGGATCGCGTGCCTTCAGGCAATCTGCCGCAAGAGTGGAGAAGTGCGTGATTCAAGTTCATCCCGAGGCGGCACGCAGGGCCCTCGTCGCCCACCTGGGCCTCGCCGCCAGGGTGCGGCGACCTTTCTCTGAGACGGTCGCCGCCCTTGGCGCGGTCCAGATGGATCCGATGCGGGTCGTCGCGCCGGCGCATCTCCTGACCGTCCGCCTGCGCCGCGGCCCGACATCGGAAGTCGCCCTCTCAAGGGCGCTCTCAGCCGGCAGCCTCTTCGAGGCGCGCCTCAAGGAGCGCTGCCTCGTCGCAGCGCAGGACCTGCCGGCGGCTGCGGCCGAATTCCAGCGCGTGCGCGGCTTGAACCTGATCGGGCGTTTCGGTCTCTCCCAAGTTGCGGACGATCTGCTCTCCGTGCTGGCTCGCGGCTCTCGCTACAGCCGCGAGCTTGCGACGGAGCATCGCGTCGCGACCTTCTGGGACCCGGACCCAACCAGCATGAAGGCGACCACCATGGCACTCGACATCCTGGCCGAGGAGGGCCGCCTCATCGTGACAGGCCGCCGGCGCGGCGAGCGGCGCTATGATCTGCCAGAGCGTCTCTTCCCGCACTGGCACGAGGCCATTGCGCAGCCGGAGAGAACGCGCATGCAGGCGGGCCTGCACTATGGGCGGACGATGGGCGTCTTCCTCGCATCGGATCCCTACCTCGGGTGGCAGCGCGGCGACCCGAAGGCGCGCCGCACCCTCGCCAAGGACATGCTCGCCGAGGGTGCCTGGGCCGAACTCGAGATCGCCGGCTCCCCACGCAAATACCTCTGCACCCAGTCCTTCAAGGAACTCTGCGCCGACCCGCCCGCCGTACGCGGCGTGCACCTGCTGGCCCCGCTCGACAACCTCCTCTGGGATCGACGGCGCCTCTTGGATCTCTTCGGGTTCGCATACACCTGGGAAGCGTACACGCCGGCCGCCAAACGGTCGGTCGGACCGTACGGCATGCCTGTGCTGCTGGACGGGAGGCTCATCGGGGAGGTGGATGCCCGCCGCGACCGGGAAGGCATCGTGCGCTGGCGCCTCCTGCCCCGCAAGCGGATCCGGGCTAGGGATCTTGAACGCATCGCGCGTGCGGTCGACCGCCTCGCGCGGGATCTTGGCACCGCATCCGCCCCCATGCCGCAAGGAGAGAACCGTTCGATGTAGCGGTTTCGCTGCCAAGTCGGTTGCCAGACGGTTCTGAATTGAGTGGACGCCTCGCGGCGAGAAGTGTCAGGACGGGCATCAGGGACGTGCAGGGCGCTCGGCACGCGATGCGGGAAACCGACGACCACGACTTGATGCGGTACTGCTGCGCCGCCGCCATGGCCTCGCTGGATGGCGGCCGGAACTGGCCGACGACATACGGGTCCAGGCCTTCTGGAGCCACGCCGATATGCTCGAGAATGGCCAGCCCGTCGGTCGGGACGGCGCCGGTGGCCTCTCCCGGGCGGTCCTGCTTGATCCCTTCGAGGTAGTAGAGGAACTGCGGCGAGAAGAGCATGCCCTTCGGCCGCAGGCCCGCGACCGCCCGTGTGACTTCGTACTGCCCCGTCTCGCCGAACCAGATGGGTGGTCGCGTAGCAACTTTGACGACAGCAAGACCGCCTTGGCGCATCACGCCAGGGGGTTGCCGCGGGGCCGAGGATGCATTCCCCGGGCTGCGCTGCTGTCCAACGGGACGAGCGCACGGGCGACGATCGGGCGGGCATCAGGGCCCGCATCGGGCGCATGTCTCAGACGAATTCGAGCGAGGTCGTGATCGTAATGCTGCCGCCGATGCTGACCGCCACCGGGCAATGGGACTGATGGAAGCCATAGGCCCGCAGTGCCGCAGTCTGCAGTTCCGTGGGACACCCCGCAAGTCGGTACGTTACGTGGATGCGTTTCAGCACCAGCACGCCGTTCTCGAGTTCCACCTCGCCTGTGGCCTCTGCCATCAGCTTGCGGTCACTGGCGTCAATCTTGCGCGCCTCCAGCGCGCCCCCGAAGGTGCCGGTCAGTCAGCCGGCTGCCGTCGCGACGATGTAGTCCAGAGTGGATGCCCGTTCCTCGGTTCCCTCCGGCGCACCGTAGTGCTTGCGTATAGGGCCGTGCGTTCCGAAGACGACCGGATTCGCCTCGCCCGGCAGATGTGCCGTACGAAGACCGCCCTGCTGCCGTTCGACCTGGACATGTGACGTGTAGAAGACGTCAGACATGCCGCCACTTCCTTCCTGCAGGCAGTGCCGCTTTGGGTTCGCGCAAGGATTCGGGGAGGGATCGAAACCGATGGTAGCGCTCCTCACCTGCCATGCGGATCCGCTCGAGATCGCGACGTGAATTCGTCCGGTCCATGCGCCCGCGGCCCTCCCCCTGCCGGTCCCGCGCGTCGCCCCTGATCAGCCGGAGCGGTCCGCGCTCATGCGCTGTCGGCCGTAGTAGTGGGTCGCGTGGCCGCCGTAGAGTTCCGCGGCCTCCATCATCGTCTCTGACAGCGTTGGGTGCGGGTGGATGACCGTCGCCAGGTCCTGCGCCCTGAGCCCGATCTCGACGGCGAGCACGCCCTCAGCGATCAGCTCGCCCGCGCCTGCCCCGACGATGCCGACGCCGAGAATGGTACCCGCTTCCTCGTCGAAGACGAGCTTGGTCATCCCCTCTGTATGGCCCTCTGTCCACGCCCGGCCGGACGCCGCCCACGGAAACGACGTGGTGCGGACGCGGTGTCCCTGGATCGCGGCCTCCCCCTCGCTCAGGCCGCACCAAGCGACCTCCGGAGCTGTGTAGACGACGCTCGGCACAGCCCGGGGCCGGTAGCGCTCTTCATGCCCCGCCATAACCGCGGCCGCCACCCTTCCCTCGCTGGACGCCTTGTGCGCGAGGAGAGGCGGACCGGTCACATCTCCCACCGCGAAGGTGGTGCCGCTGCCGCTGCGCCGCTCCTCGTCGACCTCGACGAAGCCCTGCCGGTTCAGCCGCGCCCCACTCAGCTCAAGCCCGAACCCCTCCGTGTTCGGCCTGCGTCCTACCGCAACCAGGACGCGGTCGTACTCCGCCGTCGCGCCGGTCGAGAACTGTACCCGCACGGCGGCGCCGGTGTCTTCGGCGGCCAGGACCGCAGTGCCGAGCATGAGCTCGGCGATCTCCGCCTTCAGCTTCGCTTCGAGCACACGCGCAAGCTCGCGGTCCATGCCGGGCAGGAGGCCCGGGGTGATCTCAACGAGCGTCACGCGCGCGCCGATCGCCGTGTAGATCGTCGCGAGCTCCGTGCCGATGTAGCCGCCGCCAACGATCAGCAGCCGGCGCGGAACCTGATCGAGGTGCAGCGCGGTGGATGCTTCCACGATGCGCGGGCTTTCGCCCGCGAATTCCGGCGGCATCACGGGCCGCGACCCCGTAGCCACGAGGAGATGCTCGAACAGCACCTCGCTGCTGGACCCGTCGGCAGCCACGATCCGGGCGCGATGCGCGTCGAGGAGGGTCGCTCTCCCTTGCAGGTAATGGATCCGCCGCGTCCTGGCGAGGCCGCCGAGCCCTGCCGTCAGCCGCTGCACGACCCCGTCCTGCCATCGCCGCAGGTGTTCGACATCGATGGACGGATCTGCGAAGTCGATCCCCATGATGCTCGCCCTGCGGCTCTCCCGGATGATTGCTGCCGCGTGTAGCAACGCCTTGGAGGGGATGCAGCCCCGGTAGAGGCAGACACCCCCTGGATTCGCCTCCAGGTCGCAGAGCGCGACGCCGAGGCCGTGGTCGGCCGCTGCGAACGCGGCAGCGTATCCGCCCGGACCGGCGCCGAGGACGAAGAGATCCCACGTCCCGTCAAGGTCAGGCACCGAAGCTCGCCTCCGCTTTGCCATCCGTGGAACCCCGCGCTCCTACGACTGCAGGCCGACGCCGACGGCCCCCCAGGAGACGTACTTCGTCTCCAGGAAGGCGTCGAGCCCTTCCTCTCCTCCCTCTCGCCCGAGCCCCGACTCCTTGAAGCCGCCAAACGGGGCCTGCGCTGTCGACGGCAGCCCGTCGTTCAGGCCGACGATGCCGTACTCGAGCGTCTCGGCCACCCGCCAGGCCCGACTGGCGTCGCGCGTGAAGAGGTATGCCGCGAGGCCGAACTCCGTCCCATTCGCCGTCTCGACAGCCTCGTGTTCCGTGCGGAAGCTGCTCACCGCCAGGACGGGGCCGAACGTCTCTTCGTGCATCACCTTCATGTCCAGGCTCACGCCGCCGAGCACGGTTGGCTCGACAAAGTACCCGCGCCCGGGCATCGCGTGGCCCCCTGCAGTCAAACGCGCGCCGTGCTCGAGCGCATCCTGGATGTGCTCGAGCACCTTCTCGCGCCCTGCCTCATCGATCATCGGCCCCACCGCCACGCCGGGGTCCAGGCCGTAGCCGACACGCAGGTTCTTGACCTGCTCCGATGCCCTCAGTAGGAACTGGTCGACGATGCTTTCCTCCACGAGGACCCGGTTCGCCGCGATGCAGCTCTGCCCGCCATTGCGGAACTTGGCCACCATCAAGGCATCGAGCACCACGTCGAGGTCGGCGTCGGCGAAGATGATCACCGGTGCCTGTCCGCCCAGTTCCAGCGAGAGGCGCTGCATGTTGCCCGCCGCCCGCTCCATCAGGTACTTCCCGACACTCGTCGAACCCGTGAAGGTGATCTTGCGCACCCGTGGATCCGCGAGCCAGACGTCCCCGATGCGCCTTGAACGCGACGACGTGACGATGTTGAGAAGCCCTGCCGGCGCACCGGCCTGCTCGAGGAGCTCCCCGAGGCGGAGCGCCGTGAGAGGCGTCGCAGATGCCGGCTTCAGCACCACGGCACAGCCCGCCGCAATGGCTGGCGCCACCTTGCGCGTGATCATCGCGGCAGGGAAGTTCCAGGGCGTGATCGCCGCCACGATCCCGACGGGGTGCCGCAGGACGAGTAGCCGCTTCTCTGCCCGGGTCGCGGGAATCGTACGGCCGTAGGCACGCTTCGCTTCCTCCGAGAACCATTCGATGAAGCTCGCGGCGTATGTCACTTCCGCGTCCGCGTCCGCGAGCGGCTTGCCGTTCTCGATGGTCATCAGCCGGCACAGGTTCTCGCGATCCTCCTCCACCAGTTCGTACCAGCGACGCAGGAGCCGGCTGCGCTCGTAGGCGGTCGTCCGCCGCCAGAGGGCAAATGCCCGCGCGGCCGCCTCGACCGCGCTCCGCGCGTCCTCCTCGGTGCCGTCCGCGACCCGTGCGATGACTTCCTGCGTGGCCGGGTCCTCTACCCCGAACGTCTCGCCGCCATCTGCCGCGTCACACCATGCGCCATCGATCAGCAGCTTCGTCGGAGCCATCCACTCTGTCACAGAACCCATCTGTCGTTGTCCTCCCCGCGGATTTTTCTCTCCGCCCTCGCGCCGTGGCCCCTGGGCCGCCCGCGGAGCTCACTGCAGAAGAGCAGCCGGTCTCTCTATCGCAGGCTCACGAGCACCTTGCCGTGCGTATCGCCGCGCGCCGCCGCCAGGATGCCGTCCGGCACGAGCCGCTCGAGCGGGATGACCCTGTCAACCAGCAGCGGCGCCAGATCCGACATGGCAAGGAGGCTGAGAGCCGCCGGCAGGTCCGTCGTGCAGACGTGCGCGTTGCTCGTGCGTACGGTGATCTCGCGCTGGACCAGCTGGTGGAAGTCGAAGGGGACACGCCCCGTCTGCAGGCCGACGAGCATCAGCGTGCCGGACCGCCGCAACAGCTGCATGGCGAGCCCGAGGGCATCCTCGCGTCCGGTGCACTCGACGACCGTCGTCGCGCCGTAACCGCCTGTCTCCTGCATGACGACCCCGAGCAGATCCTCCCGGCCGAGGTCGACAACGCGGTCGGCGCCGAGCAGCCCAGCGCGCCCGAGAGCCTTCTGGTCGACGTCCGCGGCGATCACCGGGATCCCCTGGCTCTTGGCGACGGCCAGGTAGAGCGAGCCGACTCCGCCCACGCCGATCAGGACGAGCTTCTCTCCCGCCGGATGGCCGGTGCGCCGCACGGCGTGGACCGCTACGGACAGAGGCTGGGCCAGGGCCGCATTGTCGTCGGAGGTGCCGCCCGGGATCAGGGCGCAGGTGTCCGCAGGCACCGTGACGCGCTCCGCCAGCCCACCATCCTCCTGAAAGCCGTGGGTGTAGTAGTGCTGGCACATGTTCGTCTCTCCGCGAAGGCACCACTCGCACCTTCCGCACGAAACTCCGGCGCCGCTGGCGACACGATCCCCGACCCGAAAGGCGGCGACGCCATCGCCGACCTTTGCGACCTGGCCGATGAACTCGTGTCCGATAACGATCGGCACCTTCCTCCCCGTCTGCGGATGAACCTCGAGGGGAATCAGGTGCGGCCCCCTCATGTACTCAGCGACGTCGGTACCGCAGATGCCCGCACGCACGACCTCGAGCGTGACCTCTCCCTGCCGCGGGTCCTTTGCCTCCGCGACCTCCTCGATCCGCACGTCCTCCCTGCCGTAGTAGACCGCCGCTCTCATAGCCTCTCCTCCGTCTCCTGCACCGGTGCGGTCGCCCTGCTGCAAGCCGTCAGCGCGGATCGATCAGGACCTTGCCATGCACTTCTCCCTTGGCCGAAGCTGCAAGCCCGCCGCCGACCAGATCCTCAAGGGCAATGACCCTGTCGACGAGCAGCGGCGCGAGGTCGCGCTCTGCCAGAAGCCCCGCGGCGGCCGGCAGGTCCACGGCGTTGACGAGCGCCTGGCTGGTTGCCACCGTCACCTCGTTGATGACGAAGGCGTGCAGGTCCAGTGCGACAGTCCGGGTCTGCAGGCCGACGAGCATCAGGGTGCCTCCGCGCTGCACCAGGGTGGCCGCCGCCGCCAGCGCATCGTCGCGCCCGCTGCACTCGACCATCGTCGCCACGGTGCCCTCTCCCGTCCGTCGCCGCAGCCCATCTCCCAGCCCCTCCTGGCGTAGGTCTATGACGCCATCGGCGCCCAGGGCCTCGGATCGACGGAGAGCCAGGGGATCGATGTCGGCGACGTAGACAGTACGGCCACGGCTCTTCGCCACAGCGAGGTAGAGTGAGCCGATGCCTCCCGCGCCGAGTACGAGCATGGCCTCGCCGCTGCGATGCGGAGTCTGGTGGAAAGCGTGCATGGCGACCGCCAGCGGCTGCGTCAGTGCAGCGTTCTCGTCGGAGCAGCCGTCGGCCACCTGCGCGCAACTTGCAGCCGGTACGCGGACGAACTCCGCAAGCCCGCCGTCCGCCTGCAGTCCCAGGGCGTGATACCGTTCACAAAGATTCGTCTGGCCGCGCCGGCAGAACCGGCACTCCCCGCACGGCACCACTGCGCTGGATGCGGCGCGATCGCCAGCAGCGAAGCCCTGCACCCCGGGTCCGACCGCCGCAACGCGGCCCGTGAACTCGTGGCCGATCGTGAGCGGCACCGCTCGTCCGGTCACCGGGTGGGGGGTGCGCGGGATGAGGTGGGGGCCTGTCTGGAACTCGGCGACGTCCGTACCGCAGATCCCGCAGCGCAGGACCTCGAGCAGGAGTTCGCCGTGCCCCGGGCCAAGCGGTACGGGCACATCGTCGATGCGCACGTCCTCGCGCCAGTGGTAGACCGCCGCCCTCATTGCGCGGCCAGCGGGTCGTCCGAGACCGGCCCCTGGAGCGCTTCAAGCATCCTCACGACGGCCGCGACCTCCTCCGCGCCGAGTCCCCTCCGCAGCGCCAACTTGAGGAGATCGGCCGCCCGAGCCGTCATGGGCGTTGCGGCGCCGCGCGCCGACGCCTCGTCGAGCGCCAGCTCCACGTCCTTCAGCATCATCCCGACCGTGAACCAGGGCGTCTGGGGCGGTTGCTGCGCGAACGGGATGCGGTACTTGAGCATCGGCGACGCCAGGACCGTCCCCAGCATCAGCTCGATCACGCGGTCGCGGTCCAGCCCCGCGCGTTCCGCGATCACGAGCCCCTCTGCGAATCCGAACAGCTGCAGCGGGATGCTCAGGTTGATGGCCAGCTTCAGCGCAAGCGCCTGACCGACGGCACCGATTCTCTGGATGCTGCCAAGATGCCGAAGAACCGGTTCCACGCGGGCGACCACCGCTTCATCGCCACCCACGAGGATCACGAGGGTTCCGGCGTCCACGGCAGGGACACTGCCCGATACGGGCGCCTCGAGCCGAGCCGAACCGCAGGCCGCAGCATGTTCGCCGAGCTCAACGCTGAGTCGCGGGCTCACTGTGCTGAAATCCACCCAGGTCTTGCCCGTCCCGAGTCCCGCGATGATTCCGGCCGGCCCGAGCGCAATGGCCCGCAGCGCGCTGTCGTCGGACACCATGGACATCACGACGTCCGTCTCTGCCGCCACCTGCCGGGGCGACTCGGCAACCTGCATCCCCGCCTCATCCCGGAGCGCGGACGCCTTGGCCTGCGTCCGGTTGTAGCCCAGAACCTCGAACCCTGCCGCCGTCAGCCTGCGGACCATGGGAGCTCCCATCACGCCAAGCCCGACCATTCCCAATCGCATCTCGTGCGGCGCCTCCTCGGGGCTTCGCTGTGGTTACGCCTTGTCAGGCACCGTCGGCCGACATCCCCACTTCCGGCGAGCGCTCGGGCCCTCCCGCGGATCCGTGGTCTGCCTCCGACTGTTCAGGCGTCCGCTGCCTGCGATGTCGAGAGCCACGGCGGATCAGGCCCACCAGACCATCGCTGGCGAAAAGCCCAACCGCGATCAGGATGAAGCCGTAGATCACGCGGTCGATCTGCGGCGCGATCGCCATCTGCCCGGCCCCTATCTGCAGCAGGGTCGAGAGGCCCATGACGATGAGCGTGCCGACGATCGGCCCGATCCAGCTGCCTGCGCCTCCAGCCACGGCCATCAGCACCACCTGCAGCGTGATCAGGTCCGAGAAGATCGTTTCGGGGTAGATGAACTGCTGCTGAAAGGCGTAGATGCCGCCCACGGCGCCAGCGATCACCGCTCCGGCGAGAAAGGCGAGGAGCTTCACCCGCATCGTGCGGATGCCCAGCACCTCCGCCGCCGGTTCGTCCTCGCGAATGGCCACGAGCGCCGCTCCCCAGCGCGAATGCTGGATATAGAGGGCAAGCGCTACGGCGACCACCGCCACCACCACAAAAGCGTCGAACCAGATGCGCGTCGCGTTGTCTTCCGATACCGCGATCGCCGGCAGCATCATGCCTCCCGCGCCATTGGTGAAGCTCACCGTATCGGCGATGGCCATGAAGATGAACGAGCTGACAAAGGTGAAGATCCCGAAGTAGGCTCCGCGCAGGTTCAGGGAGACGACTCCGACCAGCAGGCCGGAGATGCCGCTCGCCAGCATGCCGAACAGGATCGCCGGGATCACGGCGGCGTGCCAGGAGTTCGTCGCGACGCCTGCCGCAAGGCCTCCGATGCCGAAGAAGGTCACCATGCCCAAGTTGAGATACCCGCCGTAGCCGCCGAGGATCGTCCAGCCTTCGGCAAGGGCTATGTACATCACGATCGGCGTGATCACGCTGACCAGCCCGGCGTTCATCAGCCAGGCGGCCATCGCAAGCACCACGCCGGCGCCCGTGACCATGAGCAGACGTGTCGTCGTATACCGGCCAGTCAAGCCAGACTCGCGCTTTGCCATCGTCACGCCCTCCATCGCCGGCTCAGATCGAGCGGAAGCGCAGTGTCGCGGTTCTGCTCCGCCAGATGAGAGCCAACGCCAGCACCGCATACACCACGAGGTTCTGGTCGCTGAACGGCAGCCACAGTCCCGCCAGCGTCTGCAGGATGCCAAGGACGACTCCCGCTGCCAGGGTGGTCATCAGGTTGTCCACACCACCGAGCACGACGACCACGAAGGAGATGATCAGCCACGTGTCCTGGTCCTGCGGCGAAAACGGGAACAGCATGGCCAATGCGAACCCTGCGATCCCCGCGAGCGCGATGCCCAGCACAAAGATCACGGTGCGCGTCATGCGCACGTCCAGCCCGCAGAGCGCGGCTGCGCCTTCCGACTGCGCTGTGGCGCGAATCATCTTGCCGATCGCGGTCTGGCGCAGGAACGCGTACAAGCCGAACATGACCGCGACGCCGATCACGGCGACCCAGATCTGCACGAGCGAGATCATCAGTGGACCTGCCTGGAGCGTCGCCTGCGTCAAGGGAGTCGTCAGCGACACCGTGTTCGCGCTATAGACCCATGACGTGATGTTCGTGATGACCTGGGCAACGCCGAAGAGCACAAGCAGGGTGATGGTGTCGCTCTTGCTTCTGAGATGCGTGAGGAGCACGCGGTCCAGCAGTCCGCCGAGGAGTCCGAAGGCGACGATGATCACCAGAAGCCCGAGGAAAGGGTTCATGTGAAACTTCGTAGAGAGCGACAGCAGAATGAACGACCCGAGTACGATGAGCGTGCCTTGCGCCACGTTCATCGTCTTGCCGAAGCCCATCGTAAAGGTGAGCCCGAGCCCGGTCATTCCGTACATGACGCCCACGAGGAGTCCGCTGATCAGCGTGTTGACAATGATGCCCGCCATCGTGTCGTCCTCCTCAGCCGTTCTCGGGCGCCAGATGCACATCCAGCCATTCGCTGACGAGATCACGCAACTTGCCCGCAAATTGCGTCGCTGGGCCGGACAGTCGATTCTGTCCGGACTCGATGGTGTAGATGTAATCCGCCACGCTCCCCGCAGCCTCGATGTCCTGGTCGACAAGCAAGATGGTCTTACCGCGCCTTCGCCAGTTCTGCATGGCGTCGTAGGCGACGTCCACGAGGTTCGGGGCCACGCCGTTGGACGGTTCGTCCACGAGAAGCACGTCGGGGTCGGTGAGCATGAGTCGGGCCAGTTCGAGAATGCGCTGCTGGCCGCCGCTGAGGGAGCCTGCCAGTTTGTGGCGCAGTCCGCGCAGAATCTGATACTGCTCGTAGGCGCCGTCGATCGCGGCGCGAAACCGGCGTCGGTCGCCACGTAGGACGGCGGCGCCCAGTTCAAGGTTCTCGTCGACCGTCATTCCAGGAAAGAGCGTATGCTCCTGCGGCAGGAGTGCGAGTCCCTTGCGCAGACGGCGGTGCGCCTCCAGCCGGGTGATCTCCTCACCGCCCAGCGTGATCTGGCCCCGGTTCGCCGCCAAAAGGCCATAGAGCACTTTGAGCGCCGTGGACTTTCCAGCGCCGTTCGGTCCGAGCAGCACGGTGATCTTTCCGGCCTCAGCGGCAAGATTGAAGTCGCGAAGCACCCACTGGTCCGCGTAGTAGCTCGTGTACACGCCCGTCATCCGGATGTCGCTAATCTTTGCGTTCATATCTCCGACCAAGGTAGACACTGACGACATGCTCATCGGTCGTCACCTCGCTTGGCGTCCCATCTGCGATCATGGATCCCTCGGCGAGACAGACCACGCGATTGGACAACTGAACAAGATCGGGTATTTCATGGCTGACGACCATGAACGTCGTGCCTGCCTCGCTGCTCCAGCGGCGAATGTTGTCTTGCATGACTGTCTTGATCGCCGCATCCACCCCCCCGAACGGTTCGTCCATCAGGACGACCCGGGGGCGTGTGATCATCGCGCGCGCAAACTCCAGGAGTTTCTGCTCGCCGCCCGACAGCTGGCTCGCGGTGGCCTTCGCAAGTCCATCGAGATGCAGCGTCTGCAGGATCTCGTCCCGGAACCCGACGTCGAGCCTGCCGGTCTCGATCGTCGGCAGCATCATGTTTTCCTGGACCGTCAGCGTGAGAAAGACGTGCGGATTCTGAAACGTCCGGGCAACCCCCAGGCGCAGGAGCGCACTGGGCGACAGGTTCTGCACCTCACGACCTTCAACGCGAATGACGCCCGTCGTCGCGCGGTAGACGCCATTGATCGTATTGAGAAGCGTCGTCTTGCCGGAGCCGTTCGGGCCGATCATTCCGAAGATCGATCCTTGCGCGACCCTGAAGGATACATCCCTGAGCGCGAAGATACCCCCAAACCGCTTGGAGACGTGTTCGACCACAATGCTGGCCGACTCTTCCTCTAACTGCGTGGCCAACGGTTGCACGCCACCTTCCCGCATGGCTAGCGACAGCGGTGCTGCACGCACAAACCCGCTACCTCGAACGGTCGACCGAGTGATGGACGCCGCCCAATGCGCACCCCGGCTCACCCTGAGAAAACCGGCCAGGGACGCTCGCCTCCGAGCGCCCCTGGCCCTCCCGTCAGGGCAGCGGCGTAACGAACTTGCCGGTAGCGTACTTGGCGGGCCACGCGACGACGTTCTTGCCGTTGACGTACTGGACCACCAGACTGTTGAACGGCAGCGTGCCATTCTTCTTGTAGCGGATCTTGCCGATGGCCGTGTTGAACTGGTGGCTGAGGACATACTTGTCGACCGTCACCTGGTTCAGGGAGTGGGTCGCCGTCACGGCCGTCTGCAGAATCTGGAACAGCGCATAAGCGCTGGCGGCATAGCTCGGCAGGACGTTGACCCCGTTCTTCTGGAAGAGCGCCGTGATGGTCGAGAGACCGTTGAAGTGCTCGTTCGGCATGGCCACCGTCGTGCTCAGGGTGCCGTCGGCGGCCGCGCCAAGGCTGCTCCAGTTCGGGAGGGTGGTCACCTGGGATCCGCCAAAGAACTCGACCTTGGGCTTGTAGCCCAGCTGGCCGACCGTGCGCGCAATGTCGAGAGCGTCCGTCGGCAGCGAGAGCGCCACCAGGCCGTCGGCACCGGCGAGCTTGGCTTGCTGCACCAACGAGGTGAAGTTCGTGGTGGTCGCAGGGTACTGCTGGTTCATCACGATCTGATAGCCGTAGTGCTTGGCGTACTGGACGAAGCTGCCGTAGTCGCCGGGCACACCACTCAGCACCGCGAGCGTGAACGGGTTCTGGTCGGTCAGCACGGCCAGCTTGGTGGGCCGCTCGCTCTTCGGCAGACTGTTGAGCACCTGGAACAACCCGTAACTGTACTGGTTGTCCTGGTAGTTGTACGTGGTGATCATCATGCCCTTGGCCTGGTCGAACAGGCTCTCACCGACGAAGCCGTAGTTCCAGAGCATCATGTGGTTCGAGAGGGCGATCGGCAGCACCGGCGCACCGAGGTAGGTACTGTACGGCGCAAGCAGGAAGTTGACGTGGTCGGTATTGATCAGTTTCTGGTAGAGTGCCGTGCAGGTCGTCGGGTCGCTCTGGTCGTCGTAGATGATCAGCTTGACGGGTCGGCCGAGCAGCCCTCCGTCCTTGTTGATCTGGTTCACCCAGTATTTGTCGACCAGGTAGTACTGCTGACCAGATTCAGCGAACGGACCGGTCAGGCTCAGCGTTCCGCCGATGACGATGGGTGCTCCCGACGGGGCTGCCGCTACGCTGGACGAACCTGCGAAGAAGACCATGCTGAACGTAGCGACTACCGTAGCCAGTGCTCCGAGCCATTTTCTAATAATAGCCAAAACCTTCCTTCTGGACCGCTATCCGATTAGCGTCACCGGCTGCTCCAGGATCGTCACGACTTCGCGAAGGAACTCCGCGGCAGATGCACCGTCAACCACACGATGGTCGCAGGCCAGCGTCAGCGCCATCGTCGGTCGAGCCACGATCTTACCTCGATCCACCACCACCTTCTCGTGCATTCTGCCGACCGCGAGAAGCAGCGCCTCGTCCAGGTTCAGCACCGGCAGGAACTGGTCGATCCCGTACATGCCGAGGTTGCTGATGGTGAAGGTGCCTCCGCGCAGGTCGCTGGGCGTGGGACGTCCCTCGCGGGCACGCGAGAGGACGGCTAGCCGCTCCAGGACGATGGCAGGCAAGCCGAGCTTGTCTGCTTCATGGACGACTGGCACCACGAGGCCTCTCTCGGTCGCCACCGCGATGCCGATGTTGACTGCCTCGTGCACGAAGCTGCCGCCGTCGGCCGGGCTCGCATTGAGACCCGGATAGCGGCGCAGGGCGTGTGCGGTGACGCGGATCAGCAGATCCGTGAGTGTCGCGTCCGGCAGGTCTCGCCGTACGGCGGCAAGCCATGCGCCAAGCGCCGTCGCGTCGATATCGCGCATCAGGTAGAAGTGCGGCGCCTGGCGCCACGACATGGCCGTCCGGGTCGCCATCGCCTCTCCGATGCCGTTCCACCGCTGCAGGTGCCCGACATCGGAGGCGGGCGCCGTTGCTGTCGAGGCGACCCGCGCGACGTCCTGGGCATGAAGCGGGCCATCTCCGGCAGCCAGTGCGGCGATGTCGACCCCGTTCTCACGAGCGAGCCGCCGGGCCTTGGGCGACATCGGAACGCGATCCGGCCGCCCCGGTGCAGGCGCTCTGAGCTCCTCGGCAGGGGGCATCGGCTCGGCGCCCAAGTTCTCCGGCGACTCGAGTCCAGGCGAGGCCGGAACTCCGTCGCCGCGTGCTCCATGGGCGGCCTGCGGAGCCTCTTCCGCCTGCGCGCCGATCCAGCCGATGATGTCGCCGATCGGCACTGCCTCGTCGGTCGCGTCCAGGACGATGCGCAAGAGCCCGTCGGCGGGTGCCTCCAGCTCCACGACGCTCTTGTCCGTCTCGATCTGTAGCAGCGGCTCGCCTTGTCGGACGCTGTCGCCGCTGTCCTTGAGCCAGCGCACGATACGGCCGCTTTCCTGGGCCATGCCGAGCGCCGGCATGATGACCTCCGTTGCCAAGTTGCCTTCTCCCTTCATGCCCCCGGCTGGGCGCATGCGCCGGTTGCGCCTAGAGCCCCTCGGCCTTGGCGTGCCGGTCGCCGTCGCCCTGCGCTGCCAGGAGGTCCCGGGATCCGATGCCGAGCGACCGCCCGACGAGGCGCTGCATCGCTTCGACGAGAGCCAGCGCGTCAAACCCGTACTCGCGCATGAGGTACGGCTTGCTGCCTCCGTGCGCGAACCGGTCCTGCAGGCCCAGGCGCACGAGAGGGCGGCCGATCCCCAGCCCCGCCATCATCTCGGCGACCGCGCCGCCGAGCCCGCCGATCACCGTGTGGTTCTCCATCGTGATGACTCCGTGGCGCACGCGCGAGAGCGCCTCCGCGACCGCCTCATCGTCGAAGGGCTTCAGCGTCGAGATGTGGAGATGCTCGACGGCCACCCCCGCCTCCCGCAGGACAGCTGTGGCCCGCAGCGCCTCCTCCGTGGCGATGCCGCTCGTGAGCAGCAGGACATCGTCCCCCTTGGAGATCTGCCGCGCGTGTCCCAGGCGCATGGGCTCGTCTGCGGGGAAGAGTCGCGGGATCGCCCCACGCACCAGCCGCACGTAAACCGGGCCTGCCACGGAGTCCGCCACGTCCAGCACCGACTGGACATCCGTCGCGTCGCCGCATTCCAGCACCGTCATGTTCGGCAGGGCGCGCATGACCGCGATGTCGTCGATCGCCTGGTGCGTCGCGCCGCCCGGCGTCACGATGCCCGGCAGGAAACCGAACAGGCGTACGGGCAGGTTCGGGTAGGCGACGGACATGGCGAGCTGGTCCAGGGCGCGTCGGTAGATGAAGACTGCGAACGTATGTACGAACGGGCGAAATCCCTCACGCGCCAGACCCCCGGCTAGGCTCATCATGTTCTGCTCGGTCATGCCGAGGTTGAAGAAGCGATCCGGGTAGGCAGCCTGGAAGAGGTCGGCCTCCGTTGAACCCGTAAGATCGGCGGAAAGCACCAGCACCTCGGGCTTGTCCTTCGCCCAGGCAGCAAGGTTCGCCGCATGCACCTGCCTCAGGACTTCCATGCCGGCTGCCTCCTCTCGGCGAGGGCCTCGAGAGCCTCCTGGTACCTGCGCCGCTCCTCGTCGCTCTTGAAGCGCACATAGTGGAGCTTCGGTTCGCGCTCGCGCAGGATGTCGAGCCCCTGCCACGGATTCGTGTGCGCGAGCACGACGAGCGGGCGCTGCATGCTCCACTGCGCCGCGGGGCGCTCGAGGGCGACGACGTCGTGCCCGTCCACCTCGTGCACTTCCGCCCCGAACAGCCGCAGCTTGCCGGCAAGATCCCCCGTGTCGAGGATGTCGGCGATGCGGCCGTCCACCTGCTGGCGGTTCACGTCGACGTAGACCGCAACCGTTCCGATGCGGTGGTGGCTCAAGACCGCGAACGTCTCCCATGTCTGGCCTTCCTGGAACTCACCGTCTGACATGAAGACGAACGATCGTCCGCTCTCGCCGTGCAGCTGGCGGCCAAGCGCAATGCCCGCCACCTGGCTCAGGCCCTGCGCCAGGGACCCGGTCTCGATCTCCATGCCCGGCGAGTGCTCGGCGCCGATCATCTCCACGGTCGAGCCGTCCTGGTTGAACTCGTAGAGGGCTTCGGGCGCCATGCGCCCCGTCTCGACCAGCAGGGCGTAGAGCGCCAGTGCGTAGTGCGCGGCCGAGAGGTAGAAACGGTCAAGGTGTGGCGCATGGGGTCCGTTGTAGGCGGCCCCGGTGACGTAGACGTCGTTGCCTGCGTGCGGCACGCCTGGAAAGCGCGGCGGCAGAGGCGGGGCCGCGCTCGGCCCGAGCCGCATGACGCGCGTGTAGAGCGTCGCCAGGATGTCCGCAGAGGAGAACGCCTGGCTCAGATAGCCTTCGTTGGTCTTCAGTGTGTACTCGAGCACTCTTCGCCTGATCCCCTGTGCCGCGCGCTGGGTATCGGCTACCCACGCTCCCCCTGCATCCTCGATGGTCATCAGGTATCCGACCCCTTCAACCTCGTCCTCTCAAGCGGGTCATGACCTCGTTCGGAGCCTGTCTAGTCGAGCAGGCTCTCCGAGCGGTTGTTGCGGTGGGACTGGGCATCGCGCGTCTGAGGCAGCGGGCCCGCCGCGCTGAAGTACTGCCGGCCGGCGACGAGCAGCGTCTCCGCCGGGAAGCGCGAGATGACCTCGCAACCGTCCGCGGTGACGATGAGTTCCTCCTCGATGCGCGCTGCCGAGCGGCCGTCGGAAGACGGCCAGAATGTCTCGAGGGCGATTGCCATGCCGGGCTCGAGGACCTCAGGCTTGGCGAACGACGTCAGGCGGCTGAACACGGGCTTCTCCCAGTGCGAGAGCCCGATGCCGTGACCGAATTGCAGGCCGAAAGCCGCCTCCTCGTCCGGGTAGCCGAACTCCTCGGCCTTCGGGTAGCAGTGGCCGACGATCTCGGCGGTCGTGACGCCGGGCTTCACCATGCTGATGGCGCAGTCGAGGATGTCGCGGGTACGCTTGTAGGCGTCGAGGAAGCCGGGCGACGCGCTGCCGACGGCGAAGGTACGGTAGTAGCAGGTGCGGTAGCCGTTGAAGCTGTGGATGATGTCGAAGTAGGCCGCCTCGCCGGGCCGGATCAGCCGGTCGCTGTGGACGTGCGGATGCGGGTTCGAGCGGTCGCCCGTGATCGCGTTTACAGCCTCGACAAACTCTGAGCCGCGGTCGTAGAGGTAGCGGCTCACCAGACCGACGCACTCGTTCTCCTGGATGCCCGGCCGAAGGGCCCGGTAGAGCTCCTCATACGCCGCGTCGACCATCGCCGCCGAGGTGTTGAGCAGCACGAGCTCATCCGCAGTCTTGATGCGACGCGTCTGCAGCATGAGCTCGTGCCCGTCCACGACGTGCAGCCCCTCGGCCTCAAGCGCGAGCACGATCGGGATCTCCCCTACGTCCACCCCGACCGGGGCATCCGCGAGTCCGCGCGCCTCGAGTTCGGCCTTGATCTTGCGGGCGACGTCCTGCGGGCGACCCGCTTCGGGCGCAATCGCACCATGGAACGTCGTGATGCCGGAGTGCGATCGCCCCTTGAGCCACGAGCAGTAGAGCTCGTGATGCTTCGCCGCCGAGCCGAGGTCCCACACGATGGGGTCGTCCCCGCGCGGCAGGAGAGTGAAGCGACTGTACTTGTCCATCGCCCAGGTGCCGATGTGCGCCGCAGCGACGTAGCGGATGTTTGCCATGTCGAAGAGCAGCAGCGCACCGAGCTCCGACGCGGCGAGGGATGCCTTGATGCGTCCCAGCCGCTCCTGGCGCAGCCGGGCGTAGTCGACCCGATCCTCCCAGTCGACCCCCATCGTACCGAACGTCTTCACACTCACCCCGTTAGCCCCCTCACCCGGTCGCGAGGTCCCTTGCCTGCGGTACCTCGCGCACCTTCACTTCAGTCGGGTCCGCGCGCCACTAGCGGCTGTTGAGGTGCGACTCCGGCTCGCGGGTGCCCGGCAGGGGACCTGTCGCGGTGAAATACTGCCGTCCGGCCACGACCAGCTTCTCCGCCGGGAAGCGCGAGATCACCTCGCAGCCGTCCTCCGTGACCACGATCTCCTCCTCGATGCGTGCCGCTGCGCGGCCATCCGGTGTCGGCCAGAAGGTCTCCAGGGCCAAGACCATTCCGGCCTCCAGGACCTCAGGGTGCTTGAACGAGGTGAGGCGGCTGAAAACCGGCTTCTCCCAGTGCGAGAGCCCGATGCCGTGACCGAACTGCAGGGCGAACGCCGCCTCCTCGTCGGGGAAGCCGAAGGCCTCGGCCGGCGGGAAGCAGTGCCTGACGATGTCGGCCGTCGTCACCCCGGGCTTCACCATGTGGATGGCGCAGTCCAGGATGTCGCGGGCGCGCTTGTACGCATCGACCAGCGCAGGCGATGCGCTGCCCACGGCGAAGGTACGATAGTAGCAGGTCTTATAGCCGTTGAAGCTATGAATGATGTCGAAATAGGACACGTCGCCGGGCCGGATCAGGCGGTCGCTGTAGACGTGCGGATGAGGGCTCGCACGGTCCCCGGAGATAGCGTTGACGCCCTCGACGAACTCGGAGCCGAGATCGTAGAGACTCTGGCTCACGAGCCCAACGCACTCGTTCTCCTGCACGCCTGGCCTGAGGACCTTGTAGAGGTCCTCGTACGCCGCGTCGACCATCGCCGCCGCCTCGTTGAGCAGCACGAGCTCGTCCTGCGTCTTGATGCGGCGGGTCTCCAGCATCAGCTGTTGCGCGTCAACGACGTGGAGCCCGGCGGCCTTGAGGGCGAAGAGGACCGGCAGCTCGACGACGTCGACGCCGATCGGCGCATCGGCGAGGCCCCGCGCCTGCAACTCCGCCTTGACCTTGCCGGCGACATCCTCGGGGCGGCCAGCTTCGGGCGCGATCGCTCCGTGGAACGTGGAGATGCCCGGACGCGAGCGGTCGGCGATCCAGGAGCAGTAGAGCTGGTGGTGCTTAGCCGCCGAGCCCATGTCCCAGATGATCGGCTCGTCGTCCCGTGGCAACAGGGCGAACCGCACGAGCTTGTCGAGCGCCCAGGTGCCGATGTGGGTCGCCGTCACGTAACGGATGTTGACCATGTCGAAGAGCAGCACGGCACCAAGGTCCGACGCCGCGAGCGACCTCTTGATCCTGGCGAGCCGCTCCCGGCGCAGACGATCGAAGTCGACGCGATCCTCCCAGTCGACGCCCATGGTGCCGAATGTCCGCATGTTCACGCCTTGAACCTCCCTTTCTGGGGATCTTCACCCAGGCCTCGACGCCCGGGCCACGGCAGTCCGCCCGCCTAGCGGCAGAGGACGAGCGCCCGTTCAGCCACCTGCGCCGCCGTGGGCACCGTCAGGTCCTCAAGGGGCGGCGAGAACGGAACCGGTACGTTCAGGGCGCCCATGCGCTGCACCGGCTTGTCCAGGTGGTAAAAGGCGCCCTCTCCCACCACCGAGGCGATCTCGGCCGTGGCTCCGTAGCGCTCGTATCCCTCGTCGATGACGATCACCCGCCCGGTCTTGATCGCAGACTGCACGAGCGTCTCCACGTCGAGCGGCGACGTCGTACGCACGTCGATGACCTCCGCACCGAAGCCTTCGGCCTGCAGAAGCTCGGCCGCCTCGAGCGCCACATAGACCATGCTGCTCGTCGCGATCAGGGTGACGTCTGCTCCCTCGCGGAGCACCCCAGCCTCGCCGAAGGGCAGCACGTAGTCGCCCTCGGGCACCGGCCCGCGCATGGTGTACATCATCTTGTCCTCGAAGAAGAGCACGGGGTTGTCGTCGCGGATGGCCGCCTTCATGAGGCCCTTGGCGTCGTACGGCGTGGCGGGCACCGCGACCTTCAGCCCAGGGATGTGGCTGAAGATGGCGTGCAGGCTCTGACTGTGCTGGGCCGCCGAGCGGCGCGTGGCGCCGAGGTTCGTACGGATGACCATCGGCACCTTGAGCTTGCCGCCCGACATGTAGTGCACCTTGGCCGCCTGATTGATGATCTGGTCCGAGGCGAGCGGGAGAAAGTCTCCGAACATGATGTCGACGATCGGCCGCATGCCCGTCATGGCTGCCCCGACCCCGATGCCCGTGATGCCCTGCTCCGAAATGGGTGAGTCGATCACGCGGCCGGTGCCGAACTCCTGCACAAGTCCGCTCAAAACCTTGAATGGGGTGCCCGCCTCCGCGATGTCCTCACCGATGACAAAGACGCTTGGGTCTCGGCGCATCTCCTCCGCAATCGCCTCGCGAACCGCTTCCCCCATCGTGATGACGCGCTCCGCACCGGTCTCGACCACCCGCTCATGCATAGACATGACGCTCCACCTCGCTCAGCGCCGGATAGGGGGCCTCCAGGGCGAACGCCACGCCTGCCTGCACCTTCGCCTCGACCGCGGCCGCGACATCATCCAACTGCTCCCGGCCGACGATGCCCTGCACGAGCAGCCGCTCCGCTTCGATCGCGATCGGGTCGCGCATCTCGCGCCACTCCTGCTCCTCCTCGCGCGAACGGTAATAGCTGCGGTTGATGTCGCCCACGTGGTGGCCGGAGTAGCGGTACGTGCCGTACAGGAGGAACGCAGGCCCTTCGCCACCGCGTACTCGTGCGATCGCCCCGCTGGCGGAGGCGAAGACCTGGGCCAGATCCTGCCCGTCTGCCTCCTGCACGGGAATCGCCAGGGCCTCAGCGCGGGCCGCCAGACTGCCGGCAGTCACCTCCTGATACGCCGTGTACTCGTTGTAGAGGTTGTTTTCGCAGACGAAGACGATCGGCAGCTTCCAGATCGATGCCATGTTCATGCTCTCGTACATAAGGCCCTGGTTCATTGCGCCTTCCCCGAAGAAGCAGACGACGACCTGGCCCGAGCCCCGCATCTTGGCCGAGAGGGCAGCACCCGTCGCGATGCCGGCGCTGCCCCCGACGATGGCGTTGGCACCGAGGTTGCCCCGCTCCTGGTCCGCGATGTGCATCGAGCCCCCCTTCCCGGCGCAGTAGCCGGCGGCCTTGCCGAGAAGTTCCGCGAACATCAGGTCGATCTGCCCCCCCTTCGCCAGGGCGTGACCGTGTCCCCGGTGGGTGCTTGTGATGTAGTCGGTCTCGTTCAGCGCAGCGCACACACCGACCGCGATGGCCTCCTCGCCGTTGTACAGGTGCGCTAGGCCGGGCATCTTACCGCTCAGATACAGCTGGTTCACTTGGTCCTCAAACTTGCGGATGGTGACCATCATGCGATAGAGATCCAGGCGCCTTTCATTCCCGAGCTCCACCAAGTCCGCCACCGGCATCGCTTCCCGTGCGTGCGAATTTCCGACCCGCGTGCACAATTGTCAGCCTTTGTACCACGGTGTGCGTACGCTAGCTGGCCTTTGCACCCCAAGTCTAGTATCATGGGGGACGAAGTCAAGTGGGCAGGCCTCACTCCGCCAGTTGTCAGGTGGCCTGACCAGGAGGTCGCGAGAAGATGTTCCGAAGAGTGGCTCAGAACACCGCCAAGGAAGATGTCGCCCAGCAGATCGTCACCGCCATCGGCGAGGGACGCCTCGCTCAGGACGAGAGGCTGCCCTCAGAACGACAGCTCGCCGAGCAGTTTGCGGTCAGCCGCGCAACCGTCCGCGAGGCGATGCAGCACCTGAACGCGCTCGGGGTTGTCGACATCCGCCGCGGACTCGGCACGTTCGTGCGCAGCAGCGCCCGACCCGAACCTCACGACCTCAGCCCGGAGATGCTGATGGAGACCCGTTTCGGCATCGAACCGTACATAGCTCAACTCTGCGCAGTGAGGGCGACAGGCGCGGAGCTCGATCAAATCGCCAGGTTCCTGGAACAGTCCGAACGTGAGGGTGCCGACTTCGAGCACTTCGACAACCAGTTCCACCTGGCGATCGCGCAGGCCACGCGCAACGTGCTGCTGAGCAGGGCGGCAGAGGACATCTTCAATCAGCGCACTACGACGACGTGGGGGTCCCTGAAGGAGCGCTCTCTGACGCCGCAGCGGGTGCAGGCGTACTACATCCAGCACCGCAACATCTTCAACGCCATTCAGAATCGTGATGCGGTTGCGGCTGAGCGCAGCATGCGCGTCCACCTGTTTACGGCCTCGTACGCCGTCCTGGGCACGTGGCCACCGTTGCCGCCGGGATGGTCGCAGATCGAGTTCAGCGAGCTGCCGGAGGAGCTTCAGGCTCTGGTGCAGCGTCATGAGGCAGGCCCGCCGGAAGATCGCACCTAGGACGTACCGGACGGACGGCTGTCCCAAGTCCGGTACGGGTAGTGATCCGACACCGTCGGGAGAGCGGAGGTGCGCCACGTGTCCCGCCGCGCTGCTCCCGTCCGCGCCCGCGAGGGCACCCAGGCGCTACCCGTTCTGACGCTGCAATGGCTCGCCTTCGCCGTCACCAACACGCTGCCTGTCCCGTTCGTCCTCGCGGCGGCTCTCCGCCTCTCCCCGACCGCAGAAGCCGCGCTCGCAGGGCGGATCTTCCTCGTGACCGGCCTGATGTCGCTTGCGCAGGCTCTCTTCGGGCACCGCCTGCCCATCGTCGAGGGTCCCGCCGGCATGTGGTGGGGCGTGTTCGTCTCTCTCGCCATCCTCGCCCCGGCCGTGGACATGTCCGAGGCACATCTGCGCGCCGCGCTCGAATTCGGCATGCTGACCGCCGGAGCATTCCTGCTGCTGGCGGCGCTCTGGCGCCGAGGAATCGCGGCCCTCGCTGCCCTCTTTACCCCAGCGGTAACGGGGGCACTCATGATCCTCCTGCCGGCGCAGATCGCTCCGTCCATAGCTACTGCCCTGATTGGGTCGCCGCCGTTCCTGCCCGGGCTGCTGGTCGGCCTCGCGACGTTCCTCGTCGTCCTCCTCTTCGCCATGTTCGGCAAAGGCATCTGGCGCAGCGCCAGCCTGCTCGTGGGCGTCGCCGTCGGCACCATGCTCTGGCCCGTCCTGGGCATCCCCTTCAAGGTGATGCATGCCGGGCCAGCCCTGGCCATGCCCGTTCCCTTGGCCTGGGGCCGGCCGCAGTTCGTACCCAGCGTCGTCGCCGCCTCGCTGGTCACCGCCTTCCTTCTGCTCTCGAACCTGCTGGCCAGCCTGCGCGCCATGCAGGCGGTCACGGGGGCGCATGTCACCCCAGACACCGTGCGTCGGGCAATCTTCGTCAACGGCGCCTCCATTGCGGTCTCGGGCGTTTTCGCCGTGCCGGGTGTGATCCCGTACGCTTCGAACGCCGGGTTCATCTCCCTGTCGCGCAACTCCGAGCGTCTGCCGTTCCTCTTGTTCTCCGCGCTGTTCGTGCTGCTCGGCTTCGTCCCCGTCGTGGGCCGGTTTGTCGTTGCACTGCCAATGCCGGTCGTCGACGCGGCGCTGCTCGCGTCCTTCGGGCAGCTCTTCGCGATCGGCATCGCCGACCTGGCACGAGAGGGGCTGGGGCTCTCGCGCTCGCTTGTGGTCATGGGGCCGATCCTCTTGGGTATGGGCATCATGGGCGTGCCACACTCCACATGGCGGAGCCTGCACACGCCTATGGCGTTCCTGTTCGGCAACGGCATGATCGTGGGGCTGCTGCTGCTGATGCTGCTGCTACCGTTCGTTAGGCTCGCCCGGGCGGAAAGTCCGGACGCTTTGGACACGGAAGCGAGGCACCAGGGAATCCCCCAATAGCCCAGCAAAACTTGAAACCCGCTTGTAGAGCGGGTTTCTTGTGTTCAATCTGGTGGAGCCGAGGGGAGTCGAACCCCTGACCTCTTGAATGCCATTCAAGGTCGAGCAATCCCGTGTCATCTTATCGGATTTCACAAACGCCCTTCTGATGCGGTTTCCTTAGGCCGTTCTTCCCGCCGCTTCCCGCCGAATCTCGCTTGTTTGCACCAAAACCGTTAGCAAGTTGTAATCTGCTCTGCCCGAGGTTCGACGTGCGGGGGGTCGGCTTCCTGCCAGCAAAAGAGTTGCCCCCTTCCGCTCTAGGAGCGAAAGAAGGCGGGGCGCAAACGGCCCAGATCGCGTTCCGGCTTGACGCCGGGGCAACGACGCCGAAGCGTCGTCGCAAGTAGTGTTCCTGGCCACAACCTACTCTCATTCGTTACCCTTGTCAACAGCTACCTCTTGCTTTGACAAGGCTTCAAGGCATGATCCTAACTCTGTCCGAAGCCTCTCGTTCTCTTCTCTCAGTCTATTCAGTTCCCTGCTGTCGCGTCCCCAACCCAGGATGTACGTGGTCTTCAAAGCATCGTCTATCGCCGCCATAACGCGGACACTCGCCTTACCAGGTTCCTTGCGTATTATCCGCTGAGTCGAGACAACCTGCACCTGGTTCAAGTACAGTGCCGTTTCAACCCTGAAACCATCGCTAGTCTCGCAATCGAATTCAAACTCTCTACCCTTCCCATAGGCGGCGCTAGATCCCGGCACAATCATCGCCCACTTGTTGTTCGGTGCATTAATTACAACCGCAGGATGCGCAAAATTCAACTCGCGCCCAAAGGTTAGTGGGCCAAACTGCACATAGACAATATCACCGCGACTATACCTTCTTTCCACACCTGTTCTCACGCTCCATTGGATGAAAGCCAGAACCATGCGTGCGGCGTCGCTTCTCGGTAAACGGCAAACTTTTTGACTAATAATGGTAAGCGCGTTATCAACTGCTTCAACCATTTCCGCGTCCTGCGACGCTTGTGTGAAGTCCTTGCTCGTGGCCAGCAGCAGAAGGTCATCTCTCGAATGCGCCATATCACGCCTCCTGAGGCTCAACCTTGAAGAACCCCGCATCCATCTCATCCTTAAAATGCTGGGTGCTTGTCCTATCGTCTGATTGGGTACTTACAACGCAAATGGCTGGAAGTTCTAACTTCGTCACTAATGGCAGATTTCCTGGAACTACCGTGGCTCACAACCTCTTACCCGAGTTCGAACCTCCCACACTGCGGGCAGACGACCTCGACGTTCCCGCCGCTGTAGATGAGGTAGAGCGCATTCGCCTGGCACTTTGGACATGCGTTCTGATGGGTCGTGCTGACCTGCGCCTGCCCCAGCCCTCCCGGCAGCGGCAGGACTTGCACGTGCCGTCCCTCGATCCATAGGTCCATGTCTTTGACGAGATTCCCGGCGCCACCGCCGTCGGTGCGGCGAAGCTCTGCGTTCAACTTCCCGATCTTAAACTTGTGACGCTGGAACTCATGGAAGACGGTCCAGGCGGAGATTTGCTCGCCGTCGCGATAGACGCGACCACCACCCGTCCACTGGCTCCAGCGCGCCTCCACCGTCCGATCCCGCCCGTCCAACTGGAGGGTCCACTACCTGCTGGCCACCCTGCCCACCTCTGCTTCTGTGGACGGTTTTCGACCCGAGGCTTCCGGAACCTGCCAGACCCACAGGAAGAGCGCCCAGTTGTCGAACGTCGCCGGTGAGGGGTGAGGCGATCGTGGATGGCGATGTCCTCAAACTGTATGAGTTCCAGTTTGACGATGTATTCCCCGTATCCGATCCTGCCAAGATCGACGAGATAGAGTTCATCCTGACGCTGGCCATGATTCACAATGACCTCGTGCAACTATGGATGCTCTTGAAGTCTCTGACCTTCGAAGACGCCTCCGAGGCGGAGAACGCCTACGCGCAGTCGGCATCTATCTACTATTCCAGAGTGGCACTGTTCCATAACACACCCCACCCCGCCCTCGCATTGGAGGAACGGGGTGGGCTGCGCACATACTGGGATCTGGCAGCAGTGTACGTCGGCCAAGGCGGGCTGTCCACCGAGCGCCAGTGTAGTCAAAGTACACCGAAACTAGAGCATCTCGCCTGGCAGCGGCCTCCGATTGCCCTCCACTGCCTTTGGGAGATCATATGGACGGCTTGCGAAACGGAGGAGTCAAGGTGCAGAGGACGTTTCTAACGGCCAGCGATTGGCTTCGCCACGAAAGCCGACAGCTTTCACGTCCCGTGGCGATCATGACGTACGGCACACTCGGCGGATTGTTTATCACAGGATTCCTCTTAGGCACGATGTCGGCGAGTTGGTTCAACCCGATCGGCCTTCCGTTCGTCGTGTTCATTGTCATCGCGTACTCGGCGGGCATGGTGCTCTTCAGGAAGAGTTGGCGTCGGTGGAAGACCTTTCGCAAAGTCGTCAATGTCATCGCTGATCGGTCTCTCGCGGAAGAGCGCGCCGCTTTGGGTGACGATGCGTGGCGCGTTAGCGTCGAGATGACTCGGCGCATCACTCTCGAAGAACTCGACCACTTCAAGTACCCCGAGCGGCCCACGTTCGAGCCGCTGGACAACTCCACGGACAGCAATTGAGCCGGGTCCGTCAGTTCACCCACGCCCTCGCCCACCGTGCCGCGCGCCGTGACGGGGCGGACAGTGCTCGCAGTTCCGCCAGTTCCACGCTCACCGCGCTCGGCGCTCCCAGTAATACGTCCACCCCCACCTGCACCATCCCGTCGTCCGTTACCCACCCCACCGCCTTCCCTCCCGCGACGATCCGCGCCCGCCTGACGAGGGACCAGTGAGCGGCGATGTGGTGGCAGTCGGGCAGGCCAGCGAGGGAGACGAGGTGGTACGCGTCGGAGACGAGATCGGGATCTGGGTCGGTGGAGGTGATGTGCATGGAGTCGGCGTCTCTGGCGCTTCCGCCACCTAAAGTGCCAGAAACGCGGAGGAGGAGGGTCGAGAGTGGCAAGGGCGAGCACCGCAAGCGCCAATTGGAGGACCGGCTGGCGGCGGGACCGTTCTGGCAGGACCATGACCTTGTGTTCCCGTCATCGACCGGGCGACCCGTGAGCGATTCAAACCTGCGCAACCGCGACTTCTCGCGGGTACTGAAGGAGGCTGGTCTGCCTCGGTTCAGGCCGCACGATTTACGGCACACCATGGCCACGGCGGCGCTCCTCGCGGGCGTCCATCCAAAGGTGGTACAGGAAAGACTCGGGCACAGCCGCATCTCGGTCACTCTGGACACGTACAGCCTCGTGCTCCCCAGCCTGCAACGTGATGCGGCGGAACAGATCGACGAGGCTCTGTTCGGCGGCAAGAACCGACCTCAGCGTGCATCGCAGGAAGCAGATCGCAGACCCAAGCGTTAGCAATTCGTCCGCAAGCCTAGCCCGAACAACCATGACCGTGAACATCAGAAAACCTTGAAACCCGCTCTGAGAGCGGGTTTCAAGGATTCAATTTTGGTGGAGCCGAGGGGAGTCGAACCCCTGACCTCTTGAATGCCATTCCTATTCAGGCGGCTACGTGTGGAAGAGTGGTGGCCTTGTGGAGAGTAGTGTAATGCCTTGGAGTTGGCCTCCTTAGCGGGCTCCCGGCTTCGCCATACGGTGGCGAACGATAGAGGCGAGTGGATGAGCGTGGAGGTGTAATGAGGCGGTGCGGCCCCAAAATGGCCCCACCGCGCGCACTAGCGGGAGGCGCTGGGGCTGCGATGGGGCTATTGCTCAGAAGGCCTCGGCTGGCCCCGCACGAGATGCATCGTCATCTCTGAGACGAAGCTCTCTGCACGCGACCGCCACAGTGGATACTTGGCGATCTCGTCTTCTCCTAGCGGGGCCGAATTCCCGGGCGCGTACGCCAGGTGGAGACCCCGGATCATGTCCTCAAACTCGCGTCCCAAGGGCTCAGGCAACTCCCCTACGGGTTCCCGTTGGGAGGTCTCGTCGTTCCCCAAGTAGCACAGGGCTGCGATGCGCGCCGAACCAAAGAGCTGGTCGAACGCGGTCTGGAGGGCTATCGAACGGCGAATCGGATCGGTCTTCGTGGCCGCAAGCGCTAGGTTTTCGTCTGCCGCGACAATGTTGGCCATGGCAACCCTGAGGGATCTGCGGTCTCCACCGGCGCTCTCGTAGAAAGCGCGTGCTTCGGCAATGGTTTGACCGTTGCCGTACAGTGGCAGGCCAGCGCGGAGACCGAGCGCCAGGTCCCGAATCTCGTCGCCTGGTCCTCTAAGGATCACGTCGACCGACTTGTCCAGTTCGTCGTTCAGATCTCCCCGAAGGGCGCTGAGTAGTCGGGCGTGGGCGTCATGAGGCGCGGTGGTGGTGATGACCACATCGTAGTCACGGGAAAGGTGTGGGGCGTAAACTGCCGAGCCAATGAGAACGATGTCCCTAACCGCCGGGTCGAGGCCCAGGACGATGGCAACGAGGCGGTCCATGGATGCGCGAAGAGAGGTGGAGCGCGAAGCCATGGCCACCAACGGTCACTCCCCTTCCACGACGCGGTGTTACAAGTGTAGCACGTGAAACCGTGCGTTCGGCGGACCGGAGAGGGGCGGCAGCTTGCAGCGATGCGCGCCTGAGCCGTCGGCACACACATGCTTTGCGCGCTCTGCTCCCTGCCCAGCGGCCACCATTCGCTAAACAGGTGTGTCCCTATCCGTCCACGATGGAAGGGACACACCTTTCTATAGGCCCTGCAGCTCGTGGCCGCTTTCCGCGTGGCATCAGGAGGTGTGTGCACTGCGGATCAATGTCGCCTAACGGACGAGGCGGCAGCCGGTCAGCCGGGGCGGCCTCCGTTCTCCCGAGTACCTAACCCTTTGATTCGTTACCGCATCAACCTCCGCACCGCCGGTGGCGCGGGTGTCGGTGCTTTCCCCTTCGCCGAGTGATGCATCCTCGGCGATCCGTCCGCGCCGCGCATCCCTGCGGTACCTTCTATGAGCTTCCCCCTCGCCATTCGCGCGGGATTGAAGGTGATGCACTTTCGAGCTGGCTGCCATTGTCCGAAAACGCAGTGCACCGGACACTGGCGACAATGTCTCACCGAGGCACCCTGCACCGACGCTTCTCGCCGCTCCAAGACGAAGGCCGTGAACACTGCGATGTGTTCACGGCCTTCGTCTGCACCTAGTGCTGTCGGTCAAGGTTGCGCTCGCAATCCTCACGCTATTCCACTTTTGGATCAGTGTCAAATCGCGTAGCAGGGACCTTCCAATGCCAAAGCGAACCCTTCCGCGAGGGGACAACCCTCGCGAACCCGCCTCCCGTCGGCCTCCAGCGGCCGGCCCGTCGCAAGACGGAACGACGGGGGGTGATTGTCTGGCGTTGCACCTGGTGCTGTCCGTGAAGGTTGCTCTTGCAGCTCTCGCGTTCGTCGGCACCGTGGCAGCGGGAAGGTCCTATAGAAAGGGAAA